>DMDA01000134.1 GCA_003451595.1 Chloroflexota bacterium
ATCCCCAATCTCCAATCTCCAATCTCCCAATCTCCAATCTCCCAATCTCCAATCTCCCAATCTCCAGTTTCCCAATCTCCCGCTCTCCTCATCTCCCAAGCCCTCAACCCCGAACAACTCGCCGCCGTCCTCTGCACCGACGCGCCGCTGATCGTCGCCGCCGGGCCGGGCACAGGCAAGACGCGCACGCTCACCGTGCGGATTGCACATCTGATCCGTGACCGCGGTGTGGCGCCGGAGAGCGTGCTGGCGATCACCTTCACCAACAAGGCGGCGCAGGAGATGCGCGAGCGGCTGGCAGCGCTGCTGGGCGCGGAGGAGGCGGCGCGCGTCACCGTCAAGACATTTCACGCATTCGGCGCACAATTGCTCTCCGCCCACGCCGCCGCTGCCGGACTCGAATCGAATTTTGCGATCTTGAGCGACGAAGAGCGGCGGCTTGTGCTCGAGCAGATTGCACCGGACCTCGACGCACGCACGCGTGATGCTGCGCTGGATGCGATCGAGGCTGCCAAACATCAACGTTCGATGCCGGCAGCGGAGTTTGCCGCGGTCTTTGACGCGTATCAGGCTGCGTTGCAGCGCGCCAACGCCGTCGATTTTGATGACCTGATCGTGCGGGCGGTCGATCTGCTTGAGTGTGCACCGAATGTCGCCACAGCCGTGCATCGGCGCTATCGTTGGATTTCGGTCGATGAGTATCAGGATGTCAACGCGGCGCAGGTGTGGCTGCTGCGACGGCTGACGGCGGGTGGCGCCAACCTGTGCGTCATCGGCGACCCGGATCAGGCGATCTATGGCTTTCGCGGCGCTGATCACCGCTACTTCCTGGACTTCCTGGCGGACTATCCGGGCGCAGTGCGCGTCCAACTGACGCGCAACTACCGCTCGCAGCGCGCCATCCTCGACGCCGCACAGCAGGTGATCGCCCACAACGCCGGTCGCGACGCGCTGCCGCTGCTGGCAAGTTTTGCCGAGGCGGTGCGGCTCGACGTGCACCCGGCGCCGACCGAGAAAGCCGAAGCCGAGACCATCGTCCACCAGATCGAGCAGATGGTGGGCGGCACCAGCTATTTCTCGCTCGATTCAGGGCGCACCGACGGTCTGCCGCCCGCTGCGCGCGGCTTTGGCGACTTCGCCGTGCTCTACCGACTAGGCGCGCAGGCGACGCCGTTGGTCGAGGCGTTCGAGCGTTCCGGCATTCCCTATCAGGTGGTGGGGCAGTCGTCGTTCTGGGTCGGCAAGGCAGCGCGGCGGGTGCTGGCGTGGCTATGGCTGCTGGAGAATCCGCGCGGCGCGCTGCACCTGGCGCAGGTGTTGGCTGACGCCGGTGTGAGCGACGCCACGGCGGGTGCGGCGCGCATCGTGGAACTGCTGGCGACGGAGCGCGAGCTGGCGGCGGCGATGATGTGGCTGGCGGCGGAACTGCCTGCGCGCCAACGCAGCCGTGTCGAGAAGCTGGCGGCGTTCTGGCAGGGACTGCGCGCCGCCGCGCCGGTCGCCGATCTGCTGGCGCAGGTGTGCGACTATCTCGGCGTCGAGGCGGAACTGCGCACGCGCATGATCCAGCGTGCGCAGCCCTTCGGCGACCGCCGCCGCGAGTTTCTGGAGCAGGCGCTGCTCGAACGCGAAGCGGACAGCTACGACCCGCGCGCCGACCGCGTCACATTGATGACGCTGCACGCGGCAAAGGGGCTGGAGTTTCCGGTGGTTTTCATCGCCGGCTGCGAGGAAGGACTGCTGCCATATGCCCGCCACGGCGAGCTGCCGGACATCGAGGAAGAACGTCGCCTCTTCTATGTAGGCATGACGCGGGCGCGTGAGAAGCTGATCCTGAGCTACGCCCGGCGCCGCACGCTCTTTGGCAAGCGGCTGGACCACGCGCCGTCGCGCTTCGTCGGCGAGATCGAGGCGGCGCTGCTTGCGCTGCAGCAACGTACTGCCTTCACGCCGGAAAAACGCCCGGACGCTGAGCAGCTTGGGCTGTTTGGATAGGTGCGCCGATTACCGCTGTTTGAGCAGGTCGCGAATCTCCGCGAGCAGCTTCTCCTCGGCCGAGGGCGCGGGCGGCGGGGCGGGCGCCTCCTCTTTTTTCTTCATCAACGAGTTGGCGCCCTTGACGACAAAGAACATCGAGGCGGCAATGATCAGGAAGTTGATGATCGCCTGGATGAAGTTGCCGTAGAGAATCGACGCTTCGTTCACCTGGATCGCCAGCCCGGTGAAGTCGAGACCGCCCAGGATCACGCCGACGATCGGCATGATGACGTCGTTGACCAGCGAGTTGACGATGGCGCTGAACGCCGTACCCATGACCACCGCCACGGCCAGATCGAGCACGTTGCCGCGGCTGATGAATTGCTTGAACTCATTCCACATCGGTTTTCTCCTTGAATGCTACGCTGTTGTGAATCAACAAACCAGGAAAGGGCGCACGTCAGCGGCGTGCGTCCTTACGATACAATGGGGAAAACCGGTTGTCAATCCGTTTATTGCCGTCATCTGCGCACTGCGGATTGACCTGGGCAAAGAGGAACTGCCGCCGCCGACCAAGCAGGTGATCTTCGGTGTGCTTGACCAAAAGAAGCCGCTCGGTCAGGATGCCGCCGCCGCCCTCGATCTCTATAAGACGCCGATGCCGAAGCCGAAGGGCGGCACCTTCAAAAAGAATTGGGACTATAAGTTGGGCGGCGAAAATGCTCACATTACGCTGCCGGGTGAAGCGATTGTCGCAACGCCACCCTATTCGGAGCGCTTCGACGGTCACGCCACGCAGCGCGCAGTCGGTAAGGTCTGGCAGTTCCAGAAAGAGCTGCTGATGATGAAGCTGAGCACGACGCCCCTCCTCGACAAACAGCGTTTCGACTGGGATCTGACGATTGCCGGCAACGTCATCTATGACGAATTCTTCGAAATTCAGTGCCAGTTCACCGACACGGTGCCGGTCTTCGACAAGTCGATGACGCTGTTTGAGTATTCGTTCGACTACCCGATCACGTGGGTCATCATCGTTTCGGTGACGATTCGGGTCAGCGCCCATTTTGGCTTGAGCTACGGCTATGACTTCAAGCTGTGCAATCCGCTGAACATGAGCGGCGAACTGTTCCTGACGCCGACTGCGTCTACTGGCGCATCGCTGAGCGTGGGGCTGTGGCTGGCGCTCTTCAAAGCGGGCGGCGAGCTCGCCGCCCGCCTGCTCGACACTACCGTGCCCGCCAAAGCTGGCGCCATCCTCAACCTGGACGGGATGCAGGCGTGTGTGCAGATCAGCTATGACACCAAGCCACTGACGACAAAGTTGGTCGTGTTTGTCGATTATTACCGGATTTTCAAGCAGAAGTGGGAACGCTGGAAGACCAAAGAGCTGTGGAGTTACGAGACTAAGGCGTTCCAGGGCGACATCCTGCCACTGACCTGCTACAAATAGAGTAGTTGCTCTGCGAGAGGATGGGGGCAACACATGGCCGCCCATCCTCCTCTTTTGACTCACAGGCTCATGCCAGCAGTTGCAACCCCGGCTTCGCTGGTTTGACGCCAAATCGCTCCGCCTCCTGCTGCGCCAGCCGGGCGTTCGCCTCGAAAAAGCCGTAGGTGCGCCGCAGCGCGCCGTAGTGATGGTTGAGCAGCGTCTGCCACTCCATCGACATCAGCTTCCACAGCATTGACTCCACTTCTTCCAGACGATGCAGAATCTCCGCCGGCGTGGCGGGGGCGGGAATGTCGCCGTAGGTCGGCGGCTGTCCGTAGCTGTAGGGGAAGGTCACTTCTGCCGTGGGTGTGCGTGGCAGGGCACCGAGCGCCGTCGCGGCGACGCCAAATGCCAGCAGTTGCTGACGCGCGCGGCGTACAATCTCGGTGAAGGACATTTCGTCGGCGGAGGCGTCACCCTGTTCGACGCCAAGCTCCTCACGTAGCGCCGCCCAGTCGAGCAATACACGCTCGATCAGGAAGCGCAACTCGCCTTTCGTTGGCACGTCCGCCTGACGCACGCTGAGCACAAAGCCCTCGCGGGCGCGCCCGACAAAGTCGCGCGCCTGTTGCAACACCAGTTGCTCGACGCGCTGGTCGCCGCGCGCGGGCGCACCGCGGCTGTGACCGCCGAGCTGGGTGCGGTGCTTGAGGTTCAGCGACATCAGATCGCGCGTCGTCGCAGCAACTTCCGAAATGTGCACGAATTCGTAGAGACTCCCATCCTCAGACATAGCAACTCCTCGCAAACATGACACAATGCTCGTTCGCCAGGTGATTTGTGCGATATTCCTGGGCTGTGGTGAGCTATTTTGTCCGATCTCAGCAAATTGAGCAACCGCAGTTTTGGGAAGGGCGCGCCCCACGATGTGGACGCAAATGAAGGCGAGGTCGTCGATGTCCTCTGACAGCGGCTTACAAGCTCAATTGACGCAAGCAGGTTCGATCTGCTATTCTTCTCATAACGAACGGCGCAGGCCAATCCCTCTGGATTCGCATGAATCCGCCACCAGTACGTGGTCTTCTACATGGCACGATTTCTCAGGTCGCCACGGTTTCTTGAAATCGCGCTGCCGATTGCGGCGGTGCTGGCTGCATTTATGATTGGCGGGGTGCTGCTGTGGCTCCTGGGCGCCAATCCTTTCGAAGCCTATTGGGTGCTGTTGGGCGGCGCCTTTGGCAGCGTCAGCGCACTAGCCGCCACTCTCACCAAGATGACACCGCTGCTGTTGGTGGCGCTAGGCATCTGCATCTCTTATCGCGGCGGTGTGATCAACATTGGCGGCGAGGGACAGATCATCGTCGGTGCGTTGGCGGCGACCGCCTTTGCGCTCTGGCTACGCGACCTGCCCGGCTGGCTGCTGTTGACATTGACGCTGCTGGTGGGGGCACTGACGGGCGCGGCTTGGGGCGCCATTGCCGGTGTGCTCAAGGCGCGGCTCAACGTCAATGAAATCCTCAGCACCGTGATGCTTAACGCCATCGCCTTGCAGTTGATGAACTTCTTGCTGCGCGGGCCGATGCTCGACCCCGAACAGATTGCGGCTGGCACCAACATCGCCCAGAGCGAGGCGTTGCCGCGCACGATGTGGCTGCTGCGGCTGGCGCCCCCCACCCTGCTCCACGCCGGCATAATCCTGGCATTAGTGCTGGCGGTGCTTGTCTATTTGCTGCTGTGGCGCACGACCATCGGCTACCGCATCCGCACCGTCGGGTTGAACCCATCGGCGGCGCGCTACGCTGGGATGCCGGTGCCCTTCTATGTTGCGCTATCACTCATCCTGGGCGGCGCGTTTGCTGGGCTGGCGGGTGCAGTCGAGGTGGCAGGCGTGCAACACCGCATGTTGGAGGGGCTGTCAGGCGGCTATGGCTTCAGCGGCATTGTGGCAGCGCTCTTTGGCAAACTCCATCCGCTGGGGGCGATTCCCGCTGCGTTTCTCTTTGGCGGGCTGCTGGTGGGCGCCAACAAGATGCAACTCACCGTGCAGGTGCCCAGCGCGCTGATTACGGCCATCAATGGGTTGGTGGTGATGTTTGTTGTGGCGAGCGAAGTCTACGTGCGGCGGGCGCGGCGGCGCACCGGACGCGAGGCTGCGGCTGCCTCTCTGCAAAGTGACGCCGCACCAGTTACTCAGGCATCGACATTCTGATGGATAATCTGCTAAATACTGCCACTTTGATCGGGATTGCTCACAGCGGCGTGCGGTTGGCGACGCCGTATCTCTACGCGGCGATCGGCGAGATGTTTGGCCAACGCTCCGGCGTCCTCAACCTCGGCGTCGAAGGCGTGATGTTGATGGGCGCGTTTGCTGCTTACTATGGCGTCTTCCTCGGTGCGGACCCCTGGCTGGGCGTGTTGGCCGCGCTGCTCATCGGCGCGCTGATGGGGCTGCTGATGGCGGTCATCAGCGTCACGATGCAGGCGGAGCAGGGCATCAGCGGGATCGGGCTGTCACTTTTTGGCCTGGGATTGAGCAGCCTGTTGCTGAAGGTGCTCGTCGGCTCACCGATCAGTATCCAGGGCTTCCCCGTCTGGCAAATACCAGGCTTGAGCCAGATTCCCATCGTGGGGCCGATCTTCTTCGATCATGATGTATTGGTCTACATTGCTTATCTCCTGGTGCCGATCAGTCTCTTCGTGCTCTATCGAACCACCTTTGGCCTCAAGGTGCGCGCTGTCGGCCAGAACCCGGAAGCTGCGGATTCGCTCGGCGTGCGCGTCAACGCTGTGCGCTATGCCACCGTGATCTTGGGCAGCGCACTGGCGGGGATGGCGGGCGCGTCCCTAAGCGTTGGCCTGCTCAATATCTTCCAGGAGAACATGACCAATGGGCTTGGTTTTATCGCTGTGGCGCTGGTCTATTTTGGTGGCTGGCGTCCGATCGGCGTGTTGCTTGGCGCACTGCTCTTTAGCACGGTCAGCGCCTTTCAGTTATGGATGCAGGTGCTCGGCGCACCGATCCCTCCTGATCTGGCGGTAATGTTGCCCTATATTCTGACCATCGTGGCGCTGGCGGTCGGCGTCAAGCAGATTCGCCAGCCGGCAGCGCTGACCAAACCGTATGAACGCGGGGAGTAGGTCGCTCGGTCTGTTCACCTCGGTCTGTTCACCTCGGTCTGTTCATATCGCAAAGGTGAAATTGCACGATCGGGCGATTGATTGATTTGTCAGTTCAGTCCATTTTGTTGAGGAGGAAACATCGTATGCGCAAACTTTCTTGGGGAGTGGTGCTCATTTTGATCGTAAGTCTGTGGTTGGCGGCGTGCACGGCGCCAGTGGCGGCGCCGGCGGGCGGCGCACAACCGGCAGCGGAAGCGCCCGCCGCCGCTGATGATGTCGTGCGCGTGGCGCTGCTTCTGCCGAGCACGATCAACGACATTGCCTGGAGTCAGTCGATTTACACCAGCTTGAAGGAGTTACAGGCAGAGATGGGCGAGGACAAGCTGGAGATCGCCTACAGCGAGAACATGTTCAATGTGCCGGACGCTGCGGCGGCGATCCGCGAGTACGCCGCCAATGGCTATGATCTGGTCATTGCGCATGGCGCCCAATATGGCGATTCGCTGATGGAGATCGCGCCGGACTTTCCAGAGGTCAGCTTTGCTTGGGGCACCAGCACACGCACGGGCGCCGATCAGGGCATTACCAACATTTTTGCTTATGAACCGCGCGGCGATCAAGCGGGCTACGTCACGGGCGTGCTGGCTGCAAAGCTCACGAAGGCCAAGATCATCGGTCTCGTTGGTCCAGTTGATGCGGGCGATGCCAAGCTGCACGTCGATGGCTTCCTGGCAGGCGTCAAGGCAACCGATCCTGAGGTGAAGGTCAATGTCTCCTTCACCGGCTCGTTTGGCGATACGGCTCTGGCCGCTGAAGCCGCCAACACGCACATCAAGGCTGGCGCTGATGTACTGACCGGCTCATCGCAGCAGGTAGTCGGCGCGATCGGTGTGGCGAAGGAGAATGGCATCCCGTGGATCGGCGTCCAGGCCGACCAGAGCACAGCGGCGCCGGAGACCGTGATGGCGAGCGCCATCTACGACTGGAAGCAACTGCTCAAGGACATTATCGCCAAGCGCGCAGCCGGCACGTTGGGCGGCGAGGTGCTCCAGTTGACCTATGCCAACGGCGGCATCCGCACGATTTATAGTGACGCCGCACCCGCAGACGCTGTTGAGGCCGCCAAGGCCGCTGAAGCAGGTCTGGCGGATGGATCGATCACAATCGTAGCCGAGCCGCGGTAAAAGCAGGCAAGAGATTGGGAGATGAAGAGATTGAGAGAGTGGCGCCGCGCTCAGTTCAGTGCGCGCGAGCATGCAATCCCACAATCTCATCATCCCTCAATCTCTCTATTCGATTCTCTTCACGATGCAAGACACTCACCTGACTCACTTGCGCACTGCTATTGCCGTAGCCCTGCGGGCGCGCGCCAAGGGCAATCACCCGTTTGGCGCGATCCTGGTGGATGTAGACGGGACAGTGCTGTTGGAGGCGGAAAACACCGTCAACACCGAGCATGACTGCACTGGCCACGCCGAAACAAACCTGGTGCGGATGGCGTGCCGCCGTTTTGAGCGCGCCGTGCTGGAACGCTGCACGCTTTACACCAGCACCGAGCCATGCGCCATGTGCGCTGGCGCCATCCACTGGAGCGGGATCGGGCGCGTGGTGTACGGGCTAGGAGAAGAGGAGCTGTACGCCATGACTAGTGACGGCGCGCACCCGGACAACGAAACCATGAGGTTGCCCTGTCGCGAGGTTTTTGCTCGCTGTGTACGCCCGGTCGAGGTGATTGGCCCGCTGCTTGAGGACGAAGCACGCACCGTTCACGAAGGCTTCTGGATACGATGAGCAACGAGCGCCGCAAAATCAACTCGCTTGAGATGATCAAGATCACCAAGCGCTTCCCCGGCGTATTGGCAAACGATCAAGTCACCTTTGACGTGAAGGGGGGCGAGATTCACGCGCTGTTGGGCGAGAATGGCGCTGGCAAAAGCACGTTGATGCGCCAACTTTACGGCCTCTACCATCCCGACGCTGGCGAGATTCGCATTGATGGCCAGGCGGTGACGATCCAGTCGCCCACCGACGCCATTGCTCGCGGCATCGGCATGATCCATCAGCACTTCATGCTTGTGGATGAGTTGACCGTCGCCGAGAACGTGGCGCTAGGGATGCCTTCGAGTCGCGGTCCCGTGCTCGATCTCGACAGGGTGGAAGCGCGTATCCAGGCGCTTTCGCAGGCATACGGGCTGCATGTCAACCCCAAGGCGCCGGTATGGACGTTGGCAGTGGGTGAACGTCAACGCGTGGAGATCATCAAGGCGCTCTATCGCGGCGCAGCGTTGCTCATCCTCGACGAACCAACCGCCGTGCTCACGCCGCAGGAGGCCGATGATCTCTTCGTCACGCTGAAGCAGATGAAGGAGGACGGCCACGCGCTGATCTTCA
Organism: Chloroflexota bacterium; assembly: GCA_003451595.1. Taxonomy (GTDB): domain Bacteria; phylum Chloroflexota; class Anaerolineae; order Caldilineales; family Caldilineaceae; genus Caldilinea. The sequence continues at coordinate 8,921 of DMDA01000134.1, forward strand.
TCAGCCACAAGCTGCGCGAGGTTGTGGCGATTAGTGATCGCATCAGCGTACTGCGCGGCGGGCGGCTGGTCGACACCGTGCCCAATCAAGGCGTCACGCGGGCGATGCTGGCGCGCATGATGGTCGGGCGCGACGTGCTGCTGGAGCGAGCGCACAAAGCGCTGGAGACGGGTGTGGTGCGACTGGCGCTGCGGGGCGTTAGCGCGCTCAACGTCACCGGACAGGCCGCGCTGCGCAACGTCACGTTGGAGGTGCACGCCGGTGAGATTCTCGGTGTGGCGGGCGTCTCCGGCAATGGTCAGCGTGAGCTGGCGGAAGTAATTGCAGGTTTACGCCCCCTGGCAGGCGGCAGTGTTGAATTGGATGGGCGCAACGTCAGCGCGTGGCCGCCTGGTAAACGCACCGACGCTGGGCTGGCCTATATCCCTGAAGAGCGTATGCACGACGGCATCGTCCAGGAATTCTCCGTAGCGCAGAATTTGGTGCTGCAAGACTATGATCACCCGCCCATCAGTCGCGGCCTCTTCCTCAACTTCAATGCGATTGCCGCACGCGGGCGCGAACTGGTGTCGGCCTTCAACATTCGCACGCCATCGATTGATACGCCGACGCGTAGTCTATCTGGTGGCAATATCCAAAAGCTGATCCTGGCGCGTGAATTGTCGCGCAACCCCAAGGTGCTTGTTGCTGCCCAGCCCACGCGCGGGGTGGACATTGGCGCCACTGAATACATCCATCAGCGTTTGCTGGAGCAGCGGGCGCAGGGCGCCGCCACCCTGCTCATTTCCGAAGATCTCGATGAAATCCTGGCGCTGGCCGATCGGATCGCAGTGATCTACGAAGGGCGCATCATGGACATCGTGCCACGCAAGCAGGCGACAGCCGAGCGGCTGGGTCTGCTGATGGCTGGGGTGGCGGAGAAAGAGTAGCCACAGTGGGGCTGCACATGGCCACCTCGCACCGGTCATCACACTTCCGGCGCGAGATCGCAGCTGTGGCTACGAGCTGTGGGGACGCGCTATCGATGCTTACTCTGCCTTTGCCGTAATCTGCACCTCGATGCCAAACTCATCCGCCACCGTCAACGTGTTGGCAAAGTTGGGCGGCTCGATGCCGAAGTCGCTCATCTTCAGGCGCGTGGTTGCCACGCCGGTGAGCGTGTCGCCGCTCAGGCTGGCGGTCACATCGAAGGTGACTGGCCGCGTGATCTCGCGGATCGTCAGGTCGCCACTGAGCTTGAAGCTGACTTCTTCACCGGCGTTGTATGCCGCTGGCGCGCCCTCGATGGCTGTCGCCGTAAAGGTTGCCAGTGGGAAGTCATTGAAGCGCGGCCCATTCTCGCGAATCCATTTGTCGCGGTCTTTCTGGTCGGTTGTGAAGGTGTTCATCTTCACGGTAAAGGTGTTCTCACCCAGGGGCGCGCTCAGGTCGTCCAGATTGAGCGTGAGTCGTCCCTCGATCTCCTGTGTGCTGCCGACCACATCGGCCAGACCGGCGGCAATGCCCAGCTTCGCCAGCGCGCCAGCGAAGAACTCCTCGTCCACCAGGTAAGAGGCTTTTGATTCAGCAGGCACGATCACAAAGGTGCGTTGACCCGCAATGGGCGCCTCAGCGGCGGGTGCGTTATCGGCAGTGGGTGCGTTATCGACGGCGGGCGCCTCAGTCGGTGGTGCAGGGGTGGCAGTCGGGGCTGCGGGCTGTCCGCTGCACGCGGCCACAAAGGTCAGCAAAAACAATAGAAGAGTTATTTGGGTGATAGTGCGAAACATGCGGTTCTCCTTTATCATCTATAGGGATTTGGTGCAGATCACTGTGTGGCGTCAATGATTTCACAGATTACGCCAAATTCCCGTATCGCTGCCTACAGAGTCAGTTTGGCACTGCCTGCCCCGGCACAATGCCACGTGGCAGGTAATCGGGCGCCGCCACCTGGTCAGCGCCATATTCCCCCAACAGCACGCGCATGAACATGGAATAGAAACCCTCGTGATGTAGCTTCGGCTCCAGGTCGGTGACAGTCAGTCCTGGTGTGAAGCCATAAGCGCTGAAGGCGTCCACAAAGGCAGGATCGCGGCTGATGATATGCACCGGTGTTGACCAGCCATCGTCGCGGCGCGAGACGGCAGGCGGCTGATGGTCGCCGATCAGGATGAAAATGCTGTTATCGTCGCCTACGTCCTGGATGAATTGCATGAGCATGCGCAGCTGGTACTCCACTGCATTGAGGTAGTAGCGTCGACGCGTGTCCAGGTCGAGCGTTTCGGGATCGACAGGCGCCTGCTCCTCCCCCGGCTGGTTAAGTGTGCGCCAGTCCTCGACTAACGTCGGATGCGGCGCCCAGGGATAGTGTGAATTCTGCGTGATTGTGAAGAAGAGCAGCGGCTTGTCCGTTTCTGTTTGCAGATAGTCATGCGCCCAGTGCAGCACCCACTGGTCGGGCGGCGCCGGGCCCCAACCGTAGCGCGGGCCAACATATGCCATCTGCTGATTGCGGATCAACTCGTCGACGCCCAGAAAGCGCGTGTATTTTGCCCATGCCAGGTCAGAGAGGTTCTCGTCAAGCGACGACACCCAGGCAAAGTGGTAGCCTTGATCCTGGAGCGATTTGCCCAGGCTAGGGTACTTGCCAAGCTGGTAGCGATTGCGCAGTTCGAGGTATTGCGGATGATTGTCGATGCGCATGCCCAGGATCGTGCTGGTGTAGGAGAGCCAGGAGCCGCCACCCCACGTCGGTGATTCGCTCAGCGCCGTCACCGCATGCCAGCCAGCCTCATTCAGCGTTGTTTCCAGTTCACTTAACAGAGCAGTATACGGCGGACGAAAATGGCTGCGCTTGTAGAGCACACTGCCGTAGGACTCGACAAAGATCAGATAGATGTCGGGTTTGCGCGCCAGTCGATAGCCCGCGTAGTTGTAGGCTGCCTGCACCTGCTGGTCGTCGAACGCCATCACGTCGTGATAGGTCTTGAGCGAGGTCTCGATATTCTTCTGCAGCTTGAAACCGAAACTGCTGGTCACCATCTCTGGTCGTGCGGTGTATGGCTGGAAGAGTGCGGTTGCGGTCACACAGAGCGCGGCCAGCCCACCCATCACCACACGCGACGTGGGGCGCAGATGGGGTGAAGCACCGCTGTGCAGCAGCACGCGCATCATGACGACAACCAATGCCACCCCCAGCGTCACCCCCACGCCACCTAGCAGAAGCACCCGCCAACCCACTTTGACGTGTTCAGCCAGGAAGGGCAGCCCATCGCGCGCCAGGTAGAACTGGCTGTAGAACGAGGGTTCCAGCAGCCACACCGATAGGATCAGCGCCTCATAAATGGCGTAGGCCAGCATCAGGCTGTAGATGACGGCAATCAGTACGCCAAACCATCGTCGCTGCAACCGTCGCACCAACACCCACAGCGCCGCCAACACCGTCAACTCGACGGAGATTCGCCAGGGGTCCAGATTGGCGCGCCAGACAAAAAGTTGGTTGAGCATCAACCACCAGTCGCTGTTGAAGACGGTGGCGGGCGGCCAAAGGCTGCTCTGCGCGTCGAGCAGCGCCATCGGCAGGAAAAGCAGAAAGTTCAACACCAGATATGCACTCCAGAAGCAAAGATTGGGGCGATGCAGGCAAACAGCGCGTAACGAAAGACGTGCGAACATGCGGACAACGATCCTCTTCGTGCAGAATTTACTTATTGTAGCCGGAATCTGAGCCGCAATCAAAGTAGGCTACACTTGTCACGATCACCTATAGAACGATGCTGCCGCACGTTTTGGTTTGCGAGGTGTTGGACGAGACGCAGGATTTTGCAGCGTGCGGCGCGCTGGTAGCAATCCATTTGTCGCGGTTACAATCTACGCATGACAAACATGGCGTCGCCTTCCATCCACCCGGTAGCCAGTGAACCGCTGCTGGCGACCAAGTTCTTCGTGCCTCAGATGCGCGCTGCGCAGGTGGCGCGTTCCTCTCTGCTCGATCAACTGGAGCGCGGGCGCAACTGTGGGCTGATGTTGGTGTCGGCGCCGGCTGGCTATGGCAAGACCACGTTGCTCGCCGCCTGGGTTGCGCAACGCCAGGCGCCGGTCGCCTGGCTCACGCTGGATGCCGCCGATAACGACCCGATCCGCTTTTTGCGTTATCTGTTGGCCGCGCTTCAACGTCTTGACGCCACACTCGCGCAGGAAGCGCAGGCAGCATTGCAGAGCGCCGCGCCGCCCCCGCCTTCCACCGTGATAGCAATGCTGATCAACGAGATAGCCGTGCGTTCACAAGAGCACTTTGTACTCATCCTGGACGACTTTCATCTGCTAGAAGACGCCGCCGTAATCGATGTCGTCCAGATGCTGGTTGCACATCGTCCAGCATGTCTACATTTGGTCATCGCCACGCGTGAGGACCCGCCGCTGCCGCTGGCGCGGCTGCGCGCACAAGGTGAGCTGGTCGAGGTGCGCGCCCACGAATTGCGTTTCTCCCCAGCGGAGACGGCGCAGTTTCTGCAGGATGTGATGCGACTCTCGCTGTCGACGGAGGTCATCGCAGCGTTGGATGCTCGGATCGAGGGCTGGCCGGCTGGTCTGCAGCTGGCGGCGCTTTCTCTGCAACGACAGGAGAATCAGGCGGCGGCGCTGGCTGATCTTGGCGGCAGCCAACACTTCATCTTGAATTATCTGACCGAGGAGGTGCTGAGCCAGCTGCCGGCAGAACAGCAGACGTTCTTGCTCGACACCGCCATCTTACCGCGACTGAGTGGGCCACTCTGCGATGCGCTGCTTGACCGTCACGATAGCGCAGCGCAGCTTGAAGCGCTCTATGCCGCCAACCTGTTTATCACCCCGCTCGACGATGTTCATCACTGGTGGCGCTATCATCACCTCTTTGCTGAGTTGTTGCAGGCGCAGCTTCAGCATCGGCAGCCTGCGCGCGCTGCGGAGCTGCTGCGCCGCGCCAGCGCCTGGTTTGCTGCCCAGGGCCAGCCTGCCGAAGCGATCGATCTGGCCTGCGCTGCCCAGGATTACGCTCAGGCTGTGACCCTCGTGGAGCAACACGCGCGCCAGCAGGTGCAGCAGGGATATGTGTGCACGGTGGAGCAGTGGCTGCAACGTCTGCCTGCCGCATGGCGCCCAGCCGGACGGCGCGCCAACCTCGCCTTTGCTTGGTCGCTGTTGTTGCGCGGCCGTCTGAACGAGGTCGAACCTTACCTGCTGCGCGCCGAAGGCGCCGATGCTGCGCTGGCGACAGACGCGGATGCGGCGATCCGCGCCGAGACGCTGGCGCTGCGCGCGGCGCTGGCGGCGGTGCGCGGTGATGTTACAACTGCTCAGAAGCTGGCGGACGACGCTCTAGCATTGGCGCCGCTCACCGATCCCTATGTGCTGGGCACAGCGCACTTTGCATTAGGCACGGTGCACAACTATGCCGACAATGTGGGCGCCGCCATTGCCAGCTATCGCACCGCGCTGCCGCTTTGTCAGGAAGCTGGGAACACCGTCGCTGCCATGTTGATCGTCGGCAACCTGGCGATGCTCTACCTGGCGCGCGGCCAACTCCGTGCGGCGGCTGCGCTCTGCCAGGAGGTGATCGAGGCTGCCGAATTCCGTCATGAGGCGCGCTCACCGGCGCTGGCGGTGGTTTATGGCGTATATAGTCAGGTAAGGTGCGCCTGGGGCGACTGGGACGCTGCCCGCCGTTTGTCCGAACAGGCACTGGCAGCCGCGCGGTTGGGCGGCCATGCGGCGGCGCTGGCCTATGGCAGCGTCATCCATGCGCGCATTTTGCAGGCAGGGGGTGACCTGGATGGCGCTGCGGCCAGCCTGGCGCAGGCGCTGGCGTTGCGCCAGCGCGGCATGCCCGCCTGGGTGGAGCCGCAGATCGTGGCGCAACAAGTGATGCTGGCATTGGCGCGTAACGATGAGGCGACCGCGCAGCGCGTGTTGGCGCAGTACGGCGTCGCCCTGAATGATCCAACAAACCATAACCTCGAGATCATTCACCTGGCATGGGCGCGCCTCTTGCTGTATCAGGCAGTGCAACAAACGGCGCCCTTGCCTGCCCATCTACTGGATGCAGCGTATGAGGTTGCTGGCAGGGTGCTGCGATCCGCCACGGCCGCCGACCGGATGGGTGTGACGCTAGAGGCGCTGGTGCTGCGCGCCCTGATCCAGCACGCCCAGGGTGACGATGCTGGCGCGTTGGACGATGTACAGCAGGCGCTGCGCCTGGGTGAAGCGGAAGGATACGTGCAGCTCTTTGTCGAGGCAGGCGCGCCGATGCACCTCTTGCTCACACGCCTGCGCACAACGCTTGCCGCTCACCCAGCGCCGCGCGACGGCGCACCATCTCTCGCCTACATCACACAGTTGCAACAAGTTATCCAACCACACACATCATTGCTCTCACCCAAGAATCCCCAATCTCCCAATCCCCAATCTCCCAATCTCATCGAGCCCCTCAGTGACCGCGAACTCGATGTGCTGCGCTTGCTGGCCGAAGGATTGACCTATCAACAGATTGCCGACCGATTGATCGTGAGCGTGAACACCGTACGCTTTCATGTGAAGTCGATTTATGGGAAACTAGGGGTGGACAGGCGTCTGGCGGCAATTGACGCCGGCAGACGCCTGGGTGTGGTTTGAAGGCGAATTTTTCCATCTCTGGCGCTGCAGGCAGTGCCATCCACCAGGGTGGAAATTGTGCTCACACGATGATCTGCCTCACAGCTGGAGTTGTGCGTAGCGCTGCTTGATTGTGGGGATTAAGTAATCGCTAAACGCGCGATCGGCGTCATATTCGGGCGCCCAGTTCCAGTCCATGCGCGCGGCGCTGTCGTCGATGTCCGCCGGCCAGGAGTCGACGATTGCTTCGCGCTTGAGATCGGGCTGGAAAGTGATGACCGCATCGGGGAACGCGGCCAGCACCCGATCGCGAATCTGCGCCGCCGACAGGCTGAAGCTGGTGACGTTGTAGACTTGCCGCGTCAGCTGCGCGCGCGGCGCTCGCGCCAGCAGGAGCAGCGCACGCACTGCGTCGGGCATCACCATGAAGGGGATGCGTGCATCCTCGCGCACAAAACAGGCGTAGGGGATGCCCTGCGCTGCGGCGTGCAACATCTCTGGTGCGTAGTCGCTGGTGCCGCCCGATGGGATCGTGTACGCGCTGATCAAGCCTGGAAAGCGCACACTGCGAAAGTCGATGGTCGGCGGCTGTTCTGCAGCAAGCTGTCGATAGTAACGGCTGAAGTAAGAGCCAAGCTGTTCGCAGTAGAGTTTGTTGCAGCCATACATCGTGCGCGGCTGATTCCACTCGAACTCGCGCACCCGCTGGAAATGCGCCTTGGTCTCACGGTCGGGTAAACCATACGCGGCGATAGAGCTGGGGAAGATGAACTGCACGGAGCGTTTGCGCCATTGGCTTTCCTCGGCGGCGATCTTGAGCAGCTGGAGCGTCGCCTCGACATTGACTTGATGCGCCTCTTCTGGCTGAATCTCGGCGCGTGTCGAGAGCAGCGCGGCCAAATGGTAGATCGCGTCGATCTCATATTCGCTCACGAGCCGCGCCAGCAAGCGCAGGTTGAGCAGATCGCCCTCGACATGCGTGCTCAGGCTGCGCAACTCCGGCGGCAGCGGATGCAGGTCCATCGTCAAAATCTGATTCTCAGCGTGCTGCGCCAGTTCCTTCAGCAATGCCTGCCCCACCTCGCCGCTGGCGCCGGTGATAAAGATGACTCGTTTGCGCATCAGATCACCTTCAATTCTCTACCGACCGCCGCAAAGATGTCCAGAGCTTGCTCCAGGTCCGCCTGGGTGTGCGCCGCCGAATTCATCACGCGGATGCGCGCCTTGCCCATTGGCACCGTCGGATAGCCAATTGCCATCGCGAAGAGACCCCGCTCAAAGAGCTTGCGACTAAACTCCTGCGCCAGCGGCGCCTCGCCCAACATCAGCGGCACGATGGGCGTCTGGCTATGACCGGTGTCGAAGCCAAGCGCCTGCATCCCTGCGCGCAGAATGCGCGCATTCTCCCACAAACGCGTCACCAGTTCGTCGGATTCCTGTAAAATGTTGACGGCCTCAATGCAGGCGGCCACGTCGGGCGCAGTCATGGCGCTGGAAAAGAGGAAGGGACGCCCACGCTGACGCAGCCAGTCGATGACTGCTTGCTTGCCGGCCACCAGCCCACCAACCACGCCAAACGCTTTGCTGAGTGTGCCGACCTCAATATCGACGCGACCGTGTAACCCAAAGTGATCGACGATCCCGCGCCCACCCTGACCGAGCACGCCCTCGCCATGCGCATCGTCCACCATCAGGATTGCGCCGTGCGTTTCCGCCACCTCGCAGAGTCTGTCCAGTGGCGCGATGTCACCGTCCATGCTGAAGACGCCATCACTGACGATCAGTCGCCGCCGATAGTCTGTGTGCTCCGCCAGTTTGCGGCGCAAGTCGTCCATATCATTATGGGCGTAGCGGATCGTGCGCGCCTTGCTGAGTCGGCACGCGTCGATGATGCTGGCGTGGTTGAGTTCGTCCGAGAAGATCAGGTCGCCCTCGCCGGTCAAGGCTGGCACGGTGGCGAGATTGGCCGTGAAGCCGCTCTGAAAGGTGATGCACGCTTCAGCGCGCTTGAACTCCGCCAGTTTGCGCTCCAACTCCAGGTGCAGCGTGGTGGTGCCGGCGATGGTGCGCACCGCGCCAGGGCCGATGCCATAGGCGTCGATGGCGCGTGTGGCGGCTGCGCGCAGGCGCGGGTGATTCGCCAATCCCAGGTAGTTGTTGGCGCAGAAGTTGAGGACGCGGCGTCCGTCGATGGTCACCCAGCCAGCCATCGGCGAGTCAATCGTGCGGATGTTGGCGCGCAACCCTTTCGCTGTCAGTTCCGCCAGTTCCGTTTCAATCCATCTCAAAGCGTCGTTGCTCATCTTGCCTCCTTGTAAGTATTCGTGATGCGTGACTCGTGATGCGTGACTCGTGATGCTCACGGTTTCGTCACCGCTTCCAACCAGGTCAGGTAGACCATTGCTTCGGCAAACGTTGACCCGCACATTTCTGCAGTCGGACGCAGCGCATTACAAGCGGCGGGCCGCGTCGGCTGACCGAAGATAAGGCAGCGATTGTCCTCGCTCAACTGTGCACAGCGCACACCGGCTGGTTTGCCATTCGGCATGCCCGGAATGGGCGTGCTGATCGAGATCGCAATACAACAGGCGCCGCAACCAACGCGACACTCCATCTTGTCACCCCTTGCGCAACGCTTCCAACACCGCTGGCGTGAAAGGATTTTCTTGCTGATCGAGCTGCTCGATCCAGCCCTCCACCTGTGGCCCACGATATTTGGGGTAGAGTGTCGGGTAGGTTGCTCGCACCCAAGCGAGATAGGCGCGCAGATCAGCCGCAGCTTCTGCGTAACGGCCGAGCTGCGCCAGCGTGATCGCCCGACTGTCGAGGCTGGCGCCGGTCGTATCGGCTGTTACGGCTGCGTCGCAGTAGGGAAGCGCGGTCGTAGGGTCGCCAGCAGTGCCATATCCCCAACAGAGCGCGTTGTTGGCTGGTGCGTAGGTAGGCGCCACCGCTTGCACCTGCGCCAGGTCAGCCTGCCAACCCACCGTATCGCCGGTGCGAATCTCCACCAACGCCCGATGATAATAGCCGCGATAATCTTGTGGCTGCTGCGCAACCACGCGGTCGAAGTCCGCGCGCGCCCGTTCGAGGTCGCCATCGCCGTTGCGTTGATAGTAGGCGATGCCGCGATTGACCAGCGGATCGACACGCGCCGGACGGCGTTCGATCACCGTGCTCAGGTCGGCGATAGCGGCGTCAAGATCGTCGCGTTCATCGAGTGCGAGCAGTGCGCGTCCCAGATAGGTGGTGCCACGATTGTAACGCGCGTTCTCCCAGTCTGGCTGCAGCGCCAGCGCCGCGCCGTAATGTTCGATGGCACGCGTCAGGGTCTGAGGCGTGTATCCGTGAAGTTGCGGCGTCAACAGACCTACGTAAAAATGCAACGTCGCGAGCATGGTGGCGTCAGTGGGCGATTGGGCCAACGCCCGTTCGAAGACAGCCAGCGCTTTGGCTGGCTCATCGATGGTGCGGAAGTAGCTGCCCAACGCATAGAGAGCAAAGATGCGCGCATCGCGCGGCACCTCCTGGTTGATAACTAGCGGCAACGCCGACGGCGTATCGACGGGATTGACCCAGTAAGTGTCATCCAGGGTTGGCGCACTCAGCCCGGCGCGTACGCGACCGGCGTCATACTCACCCCAGATCGCCAGCACTGCACCCGCCGTCGCCAGCACAGCATCCGCCTGCGCTGGTTCCGTGATCGGCTCCGGCCAGATCGCGATGCGCACATCGTTGAGTTCGGCGCGCCGCAGCTCTTCCTCAACTGCTTCGCGGATACGACCGGCAACGTTGAACTGCAAGTCACTGGAGGTATAGCCGACAAAGGGTGCGATCACGATCAGTCGCTCGCCCGGTTGCGCGGCAATCGATGTTGGCGTCGGCGCAGGGGCTGGCGTGGCTGTTGGAACAGGCGTCGGCGGGTGGGCCGCGCTCGGTGTTGTGGTTGGCGCTGGCGGAAAAATGACTGGCAACAACCACGCTCCGGCTAGGGCAACCGTCAGCATTAGCACGATGGCTACGCTCAGCATCACCTGCGGACGTTCAATCAGCCGGCTGCGCCGCTGTGCTGTGGGAGGCAGTGTGCTGGTTGCTTCGCTCACAGCTTGTGGCGTCTCGCTGTACTGGGTCTCGCTGTGTTGGGGTGCGCTCGCCTCATGCCTTTCGTCTCGCGCCCCTTGCTTCTCACCATTCGCCAGGTTCTCATCGTGCGGCGTGACGAGCCGCGTCGTCACTGTGGTTGGGTCTTCAGGAGCAAAGCCGCCGGCTAGCAGGAGTGCATCACGTTCGACAGCCGACAAGCGCAGCTTGGCCGCAATGCGCAACACATCCTCACGATAGCGCGGGCGGGTCGTCAGCCCCTCCTTCCATCGAAAGATTGTCTGGCGCTGGACGCCGGTGCTGCGCGCCAATTCAGCATCGGTGATGCCCGCACGTTCAATGTATTGGTTGAGCAGTTCACCAAAGGTGGGCATTCCCATCCTCAAAGTTCGTTGATGCGTATACAGCTGATTTTACCATGAAGAGGCGCTCTCACTGTCTTTCAAGAAGCGTGGGTGCGCACAGATCGCCCTGCATGGCTTTGGACATCCGTCATGAACCTTCGGTGTCAAGCGCACCTGCCAATGGCATCGCGACTCGGCTACAGTAGCAAGGCAAACTATTGCGTGCAAATCAGCACGCCCTTCTTCGAAATCAAGATAGAGGGATATCGTATGAAACGGATTGCAGTCATTCACCTGGACGATGCCATCTATGATGAGATCGTCCACTTTCTTGGTCAGGAAATCGAAATCCGCCATCGCGGCTGCAACGGTGATGCGGACAAAGCGCGCGCGCTGATCGCTGAGCTGGATGGCAAAGTCGATGCCATCGGTCTGGAAGGATTGCCTGCCCAACTGACGCTAGGTAGCGTGCAGCGCAGCCACGAGATTGGCGCCACCTTGCCAGCGGCAGCCCAAAAGACGCCGGTCGTCGATGGTTGTGGCATTCGCCCAGGCCTGGAGCGATGGGCCGTGATCCTGGCTGACCGCGCCCAGCCTGGCATCTTTGCGGAAAAGCGCGTGCTGATGACGCCTGGTCTCAACCACTCCGGTCTAGTGCAGGCATTGGCGCGTCACACCACCGCCATCCGCTACGCCGACCCCATCGTCTACTTTGGGCTGCCAGATGTGCCATTGGTCGGCGCACGCAGCACGCTGGAACAGGCCGCAGCGCCTACGCTGGAACAACTGAAAGATGCACCCTTCCGCCGGCTATTGCCGCTTCCTGGTGCAGCGGGACATGAACGCGCAGCGGAGCCATTCCTGAAAGCCGATATCATCGCGGGCGACATCGGCGCGATTCGCCGTTATGCACCCGACCGCATGCCACACAAGACCGTCGTCGTGGAGTGGGCGGAACAGGCCGATCTGGATGATCTGCGTCGTCGCGGCGTCAGCATCGTGGTGACACTGATGCCGTCGCTCAACCCCGACGACGACCTGGGGCGCTGGTCCGCCGCCACCGTGGAGGCTGTGCTGGTGGCGTTGCGTCGCCGGCCCGACCAACCGCTCAACGAGGACACCTATCTCGATCTGATGGCCGATATTCACTGGTCGCCAGCGATTCGCTACTTACAGCCAGAAGAGGCAGGCATCAACCGTTTTGCCTTCGTGATTCACCCACTCAATGTTGGTTTCATCCACAAGCACCCGCTCTTCCGCTGGACGAAGTATCTGCCCGACGATCTGGTCGAGGAGGTCTCGGCGTACATGCCCCCGATGTATGTCTCGCGCATCACGGGTGGCGTCTCGGCGGCAACCGGCCAGCGCATCGAGGGGCACTTAATCACGCTCGGCGCCACGCCGCGCATGATGATGAAACATGACGCAGCATTTACCTATCGCCAGCTCAACCAGGCGGCACGGCTGGCGGAACGGAAAGGCGCGCGCATCATGGGGCTGGGCGCGTTCACCAGCGTGGTCGGTGACGCTGGCATCACCGTCGCCCACGAGGCGGACATTGCCATCACCAGCGGCAACAGCCTGACCGTTGCCATGACGCTGGAGGCGGCCAAGCAAGCCGTCAAGCTGATGGGCGCCACTGACCTCACCAAAGGCAAGGTCATGATCGTCGGCGCCACCGGGTCGATTGCCTCGGTGTGTGCACGTCTGGTGGCGCAGGCCATCAAGAATGTCGTGCTTGTCTCCATTGAACCTGAGAAGCTGCTTGAACTCAAACGCGTCATCCAGGAGGAGACGCCTGGCGCCGAAGTCACGATCGCCACGCGCGCCGGCGACCTGATCTCCGACTGCGACCTGGTGATCACAGCAACGTCGGCGTTTGGGCAGCGCGTCATCGACGTCACCAAATGCAAACCGGGCGCCGTCATCTGCGACGTGGCGCGCCCGCCGGACATCAACCCGGCTGAAGCGGCGCTGCGCCCCGATGTTCTGGTAATCGAGAGCGGCGAGGTGATCATCCCCGGCGATGTCGACTTTGGCTACGACATCGGATTGCCGCCCAAGACCTCCTATGCCTGTCTGGCGGAGACGGCGTGTCTGGCGATGGATGGGCGCTTCGAGGATTACACCCTGGGCCGCAACATCACGATGGAGCGCGTCAAGGAAATCTACAAGATGTCGCTCAAGCACGGCTTCAAACTGGCGCCGCTACGCTCCTTTGGCAAGTATGTCAGCGAGGCTGACCTGGCTGCGCGTCGCGCGCTGGCGGAGCAATATCGCCAGGACCCGGCGCTCTTTGCCAGTGTGAAGGCTGAGGCGCAGCGCAAGTTGCAGGATATCCCGATCATGGCGAAGGGCGTCAAGCAGAGCACCGGCTTTGACAAGCGCTGGCTGACGGTCGGGGCGGCGGGGGCGGCGCTCGGCGCTATGGCGTTGACGCTTGCCAACCGCGGGCGGCGGTAAACGCTGCTGATTCCAGAAGGTGCAGCCATGTTGCACGGCGACAGCCACGTACATACGTGGCTGTCGCTCACCTGATCTCCTCGTCACCCTAATTGCCCTTCGGCGAATTGCCGACGCAGCACTTTTTTATCGAATTTGCCAACGCTTGTCTTTGGCACCTCGTCGATGAAGACGACCTTCTCCGGCACCCAGAATTTGGCGACGCGCTGGCTGAGATATTCCTGCAACTCCTCCGCTGTCAAATCCCAGCCATCTTGCGTGCGTACGACGCAGGCCATTGGGCGCTCTGACCACTTCTCGTCAGGGATGGCGATCACGGCGGCTTCCAGCACCTTGGGGTGGCCGATGATGGCGTTCTCCAGCTCCACCGTGGAAATCCACTCACCGCCGCTCTTGACCAGGTCTTTGGTGCGATCGGTGATCGTCATGTAGCCGTCGGGACTCATCGTTACCACATCGCCCGTGCGGAACCAGCCATCCTCAGTCATGTAATCGCGCGTTGGTTCGCGCTTGAAGTATTGACGGATGATCCACGGCCCGCGCACCTGAAGCTCGCCCATCGTCTTGCCGTCCCAGGGCAACTCGCGGCCAACCTCGTCCACAATCCGCAGCTCGACGCCCAGGATCGGGTAGCCCTGCTTGGCTTTGACATCCCACCGCCCGGCATCGTCGAGCGCGGCGTGCGCCTTCAGCGGAATGGAGACGGTGCCCAACGGCGACATCTCGGTCATGCCCCACGCGTGCAGGACGTTGACGCCCAGCTCCTTTTCATAGCCTTCGATCAGTGATCGCGGCATCGCCGAGCCGCCCACCACCAGCGCGCGCACGCAGGAGATGTCACGCGGATTCTGCTTCAGCTCATGATACAACCCATTCCAGATCGTCGGCACACCGGCGGCAATCGTGACGCGCTCGTTGGCGATCAGGTCGGCGAGCGGCTGTGGGCGCAGATGTGGCCCCGGCATGACGATGTCAGCGCCCGATGCGATGCACGCGTAAGGCAGCCCCCACGCCATCGCATGAAATTGCGGCACGACGGGCAGAACTACATCGGACTCGCGCACGCCGAGGGCGTTGGCGGCATTCTCTCCCATCGTGTGCAGGAACATCGAGCGGTGTGAGTAGAGCGCTCCCTTAGGCTCGCCCGTCGTGCCGCTGGTGTAGCACATCCCCATCGCCAGGTTTTCATCGGTGCTGCGCCACGCAAAGTCTTCGTCGCTGGCGTCAATCAGGTCTTCGTAGAAGAGCGCGTTGGGCAGCGCGTCCTTCGCCTCGCGCGGGGCATTGAATAGCACATGATATTGCACCCCCTGCGTATGGGGCGCCACCTTTTGGTACAGCGGGATCAGCGTGCCGTCTACAAAGACGATCTTGTCTTCGGCATGGTTGACGATGTAGGCAAGCTGATCGGGGAAGAGGCGAATGTTGAGCGTGTGGCAGACCGCCGCCGCGCCAGGGATAGCGTAATAAAGCTCCAGGTGCTGGTAGTCGTTCCAGGCAAAGGTGCCAACGCGGTCGCCAGGCTGCACGCCCAGCGTCACCAACGCCTTTGCCATACGTTTGGCGCGGCGGTAGAGATCGGCGTAGGTGTAGCGATGCAGCGAGCCGTCCGGTTGCATCGTCGTAATCTGTTTGTGCGCATACAACCGATTGCCATGCTCCAAAATCTTGTCGATCGTCAACTGCCAATTCATCATGAGACCGTTCATCGTTCGCCTCCTTGCGCGGTCGAAACGTGCATGAATGTAGATCACAGGGTTGTGACAAGTCATGGGAATGGCGTGCAGTATACTGCGCCTGGGCAACGGTTGCAACCACACCCGGTGAGAAGCTCACTTTTCACTGGGTTGCGCAAAATTGCGTTGCGGCCCGACTTGATTCACAATGCATAGTCGCATATAGGTTGCCGTTCACAACGTGGTGACGCAGCATGCCATCACTTGCGATACACATTGAGTGGCAATCCATGCACGATACGGCAAAAAATTCGTTGGTTGCACCAAAGGAAAGTTTCTATGTCTGCTGCCGTTGCCACACTTGCCGCACAATCTGTGCACCCACCTGCACCATGGCAGGATATTCCCCTCGAACAATGGAACGACTGGCGCTGGCAGCTCAGCCATCGCCTCAACACTGTCGAAGACTTCGCTCGTTTCATGCGGTTGACGCCCGACGAGATAGCCGGGCTTTCGGCGCCAGATCACTTCCGCGTCGATGTCACACCTTACTTTGCCAGTTTGATGGATCCAGACGACCCACGTTGTCCGGTGCGTTTACAGATCATGCCGACAGCGGCGGAGCTGATCCCCTACGTCGCCGGCATGGAAGATTCGCTGAGCGAGGATGCACATTCGCCGGTGCCAGGGCTTGTGCATCGCTATCCCGACCGCGTGCTGATGCTGGTGACGACGCAGTGCGCCAGTTACTGCCGCTACTGCACGCGCAGCCGCATCGTCGGCGACCCCAGCGCCACCTTCAGTCGCGCCGCGCATGACGCCCAGATCGACTACATTAGCCGCACGCCGCAGGTGCGCGATGTGCTGCTTTCTGGCGGCGACCCGCTGACGCTGCCGCAGAAGGTGCTCGAAGATTTGCTGCGTCGGCTGCGCGCCATCCCACATGTAGAGATCATCCGCATCGGCTCGCGTGTGCCTGTCTTCTTGCCACAGCGCATCACGCCCGACTTGGTGACGATGTTGCGTCAGTTCCACCCGCTGTGGATGAACGTCCACTTCAACCACCCGAAGGAGATCACGCCCGAGGCATCGGCGGCGCTGGCGCGGCTGGCGGACGCAGGCATCCCACTGGGTTGCCAGAGTGTGCTGCTGGCGGGCGTCAATGACTGCCCCAACATCATGCTGGAGCTAATGCACAAGCTGGTGATGAATCGTGTGCGTCCCTACTACATTTATCAGTGCGACCTGGTGCACGGCGCCGGGCATTTCCGCACGCCGGTCGCCACCGGACTGGAGATCATGGAGGCGCTACGCGGGCACACCTCTGGCTACGCTGTGCCCACCTATGTCATCGACGCACCGGGCGGCGGCGGTAAGATTCCGATCATGCCCAATTACCTGATCAGTCAATCAGCGGATCGGGTGGTCGTACGCAACTACGAGGGTTACATGAGCGCTTACACCCAGCCACAGGAATATGCACGCCACGACCCGGCTACCTGTCCTGCCTGTCAGCGACGCGCGGGCGTCCCCGATCTGCAAGCAGGCGTCAGTGGGTTATTGGCGGGACAGGCGCTCAACATCAAGCCGGAAGGCTTCGAGCACACGCACCAGCGCGAGACGAAGATCATGTTTGGTGGCCATGAACACGTCGCCTGACTTGAAACTAGCCTTTGGTGCAGAGGTTCACAGAGCAGGGCGGTGTTGCCCATCCATGCACCCGAAAGTGCATAGGCGCTGATGTGCAGTAGCAAGCGAAATGTTCCGTTGACGCCGTTTCTGGTCGCTATTTCGGGAGTTCTGGCGCATTTCTTTCTTGCGTCGGCATGGCCGATTGAAGTGCGCGCACTGGCAGCACTTACCATATGCGGGCTGGTTCCTGGTGCATTGCTCGTGTTCCGGCTGGTCGTGCAAAGCGATGCGCCGCCGGAGGTGCTGGAGTTCTGGTTGTATGCTACAGGCGCCGGCTATGCGATCACCGTCATCGGCATGTTGCTGTTGAGCTATCTGCCCGGCCCACTGTACGCATGGCAAATTCTTTTTAGCGCCGACAGCTTTTCTCTTGTGCTGTTTGCATTGGTTTGGCGTCAATGGCGTCGAGCGAATCGTGATCGATGTGCTGAAAATCACTCGCCTGCACAACTGGTGCAACGAAATCTGCGCTGGCTGATAGTGGGCGGGCTGTTCTTACTGGTGCTGGGAGGCGCGCTGCGACTGGGCAGCCTGGGCTACGCCGAGTTCCTCACCGATGAAGCGCGTGTCGTGTTGCGGGCGGCGGCGGTGATCCAGGGGTACGATGACGTTCTCTTTATCCACCGCAAAGGACCTGCGGAAATCCTACTGCCAACAACAGTGTTCTCGCTGGCTGGGCAAATGACGGAAGCGGCGGCGCGGTTGCCTTTTGCCCTGGCCAGTGTCACGGCGATCTTCGCGCTGTGGCTGCTGGGGCGGCGAATGTTTGGCGAGATCGCCGGGTGGACAGCCGCCTTCCTGCTAGTCTTCGATGGCTATCTGGTCGGCTTTGCGCATTTCGCCCAATTCCAAAGCATCGTGGTTCTGAGCAGCATTCTGGTGTTGTTGGTGTTGCAACGACTTGAACGCTCGCCGCAGGCCTTGACGCGCTACCTGACACTGGCTGCGCTCTTGTTTGCGGTCGGGCTGCTCAGCCATTACGATGCGCTGCTGATTGTGTTTCCGGCGTTCATATTGCTTGGCGCTCTCTGCTGGCGTGAACGGCAGCGTTGGCGGCAGATTGTGGCCAGCGCACTGCCGGGCGTCGGGCTTGGCGTCATGGTTCTAGCGCTCTTTTACACGCCCTTTGTACTCGATCCGCACTTCCAGGCGACCTATACCTATATCGCTGAACGACGTATTAGTGGCGCTGGCTTCCCCTACAATAATCTGCCGGACATTCTGCGACGTAGCAGCGTCTACAATGCTGTCTACTATCTTGCCGCCATGGCGCTGCTGATCTTTGTCGCGCTGGGCATCAGCTATCGCCGTGGTTGGCATGGCAAGGGCTGGCCCACCGTATCGTTTGTTGCGCCGCTGGTGGCCGCCGGCGTCGCCTGGATGGCGCTCACGCGCAGCAGTCTTTTCCAGGTGGGCAACGCCAGCCTGGTCGTCGCGCCCTTCATGCTGCTGCTGGCGCCGGTTTGGCTGGCGCCGCACCTGCCATCTGGCTGGCGCATGACCTGGGTGTGGTTCGGTGCTGCCACGCTGATCGCGCTTTGCCTTGTCGCCTTCCCACGTACCCATGTCTACACCATCGCCCCCTCTGCGGCGCTGCTTGCCGGAGTGGCTGCGGCTCATGGCTACGATTGGCTCGCAGCAAGACTCGGAATGCAACGGGCGCAGGTTACAGGATTGGCGACCGTTGCGCTTGCCTCCCTGATCTTCGGCGTCTATGTGTATCGCTATTTTATCTACACGGACCAAGAGGTGCTCCGCACCTGGCCGGCGGAGCACCTCGCTTTCTACTGGCAGCCGGCAAATCTCGATACGGTGGATGCGCTGTATGGCTTCCCACTTGTTAATGGCTGGAAGACGGCCGGTGTTCTTTATGCACAAGGGAAATTGCAGGGCAGCTTTGAGACCAACCAACGCGACGATCTGATCACGTCCTGGTACACACGGGGCGCCGAGCGCTGCTTCGCCACAGCGCAGAATTACTTCGTGATCGACACGATCGAACCTTGGGTTGAACGCCCGGAAGCAACCAGCGCGCGCATCCAGAGTTACGGCTTTGCGCCATGGGGGGTGGTGACGGTTGGCGGTAATCCCAGCATGTCGATCTATCACCTTGGTGCGGAGGCGAGCCAACATCTGCCCCAGGAAGATTTTGCACCGCGCTTCGACCAGATGGCAACGCCTGATCTGCCGCTCGATTTCCCTGCGGTCGAGCCGCCGATGACGACGCGCCACCAGGCAAATCTGGACAACCAAATTGTGCTGGAAGGTTTCAGCATCGAGCAGCCTGAACAGCTCAGGGCAGGCGACGCCATCCGCCTGCGTCTTTTCTGGCGCGCCAGGCAACCACTCGATCGTTCGTACAAGGTCTTTGTCCAGAGTTATTACGGCGATGGCGTGATGGTCGCCCAACAAGATGGCTTACCCGTGTGTGATCGCTACCTGACAGCGCAGTGGGACCCCGGCGAGTTGGTCGTTGACAGCCGTACAGTTCCGATCGCAGACACTGCACCGCCCGGCGACTACCCGCTCTATGTCGGCTTTTACGCTGAGGAAACCGGCGAACGTCTGCCTCTGCTCAACGCTGCAGGTGTTCAGATTGACGACAAGATTCATCTGCTTGACCTCCAGATCGCGCCGCCGCGCAGGTAGGGAGCATAGCCACTGTCCGGTGAATACGACATTCATCGGCGAGCATAGCTTTGATCACCGGTTGCCGGACTTTTCGGCGGCGAGCATCGAGGCGCTGGCAAGCGACATTGTGCGTCTGCTTGACGAGGCCGCCACACTTCATGAAGCCACGTTGTCGCCTGTCGAACGCATGATGCATTGGATCCGACCATGCGCAGCGATAGTTGACAGCAGTGGCGCCTTTGTGATCATATAAGGGGCGTGTATGAGCACAACGATTCGCTGGGGATTCTTGCGACGACCAACCTTTGAGAGAGGCATTCCGAATGCGTGTTGCACTCCTTGCTAACTTGAAAAAGAACGCTCCAACCTGGGAGGGCATGCCGCCAGATCACTGGGATGATCTGGATTCGGAGAAGACGATCGAGTCGATCATGGCGGCGCTGCGCACACGCGGCCATGAGGTGACTTTTCTGGAAGGGGACATCACGCTTGTTGAGAACTTGCACAAGCTCAAGCCTGACATCTGTTTTAACATCTGTGAGGGGCACTTTGGCGACGCACGCGAGGCGCAGGTGCCGGCGCTTCTGGAGATGATGCGCATCCCCTACACCGGCTCGCGTGTATTGACGCTGGCGTTGGCGCTCGACAAACCGATGACCAAGCGTGTGTTGAGTTATCACGACCTGCCAACGCCAGCGTTCCAGGTCTTCGAACGCATTGCCGAACCGCTTGATCCAACGCTCACGTTCCCAATGTTTGTCAAACCCAGCCGTGAGGGGACAGGCATGGGCGTCAGCCCCGAATCAGTCGTGCACGACGAGGCGCAGTTGCGCACGCAGATTCAGCGCATTTTTGACCGCTACGACCAGCCGGCATTGGTCGAGCGCTTTATTGAGGGACGCGAGGTGACAGTGGGAATGGTTGGCAACCTGGCGTTACCCGCCGCACGCCGCATGCCGGAGGACGAAAACGCCCCGCGCATCTTCAAGGGGCTGCACATCTTCCCGGCGTTGGAAGTGGACATGGGCAAATACCCCATCGAGGAGGCCGGCATCTACACCAACCGCATCAAGGTGGAGCTGGCAGAAGATTTTCACTATCTCTGCCCGGCGCCGCTGCCTGAGACGTTGATCGAAGAGCTACGCTGGTACACAGCGGCTGTCTTCCGCGTCACTGGCTGCCTGGATGTGGCGCGCGTCGACTTTCGCCTGGATATGCACGACAACAACAAGCCCTACATCCTCGAAGTCAATCCCCTGCCTGGGCTGAATCCTGGGTATTCTGATCTCTGCATCGAAGCTGCCGCCGCCGGCTGGACCTATGAGGGGTTGATCAATCGCATCCTCGACGAAGCAATCGGACGCTACGGACTGGAGCAGAGCTGATAGTTTGTCTGCCGGGGATATGCTCGACAACAGCCCTCATTTTCAGGTAGGACGACGTTATTCTTCGTCTGCCCCGCGACGCAGCGCCTTGTTCATGCTGCGCCGCTTTTTCTGCGCCAATCGCTGCTCTTGCGCCGCCCGCGTGGGACGAGTCGGGCGCCGTTGCTTGCGTTCAACTGTGACGCGGCGGATCAATTCTGCCAGTTGTTGGAGCGCCAGCGCCCGGTTCTGCTCCTGGCTACGCGCCTGTTGCGCCTTGATCACGATGAGGCCGCCCGGTGTGATGCGATGGTCGCGCAACCGCAGCAGCCGCGCTTTGTAGACATCTGGCAACGACGAGGCGGCGATGTCAAAGCGCAAATGCACGGCGCTGGCGACTTTGTTGACATTCTGCCCGCCCGCGCCCTGGGCGCGCACCGCCTCCCACGTGATCTCGTCCAGCGCTACAGCCAGGTCATCGGTGATCGCAAGCGTATCCATCGAACAACCGCTACTCGTGTGCTTCAGGACGATAGGGCGCTTCGATGTCGATGGCGCCCACGAAGTCCGGCAGGTTGGTGTGCCCAAGCAACTGGCGAATCGCCATGCTTTCGCCGATGTGATACCAGTAGTGGTCGATCACGCGTAGCAGCAGCGAGCCATAAGTGGTGGTGATGCCCCACCCCGGCACAGTGAACGTCTCAGTCAGCTGTGTCGTGGTGACGACGTTGAGCCACGCATCGGTTGCGGCGGTAACCTCGCGCCACGTTTGCAGGATCGTATCCAGTGGCGGCGTGCTGGCAGGGCGCCCGTAGGCGAACTCGGCGTTTAGTTCCGGCTTGAGTGTGACGCCCTGGGCTATGGTCAGCCAGTAGCGCTGCTCTTGCCATGCCAGATGGCCGATGTTCCAACTGATGCAATTCATGGGCAGGAAGCGACGTCGCGCCTCAGCATCGGTCAACCCGGCCAACCCGCGCAACAGCTCGCTGCGCGCAAAGCGTAGTTGTTCTACCAATGGATGGGTCATGGTGCGCCCTCCTCGTTGCGGATGATGATCGCCCTGCGCTCACATCCAGGGCGCCAGCATATGCCAATAAGCATAGACAAGAAGTTGGTAAATTGCGCGCCTGCCCACATGGGCAAAGTCAGCGACAAGCGCGATCATTGCCAGGATAAACTGTGTGGGACGATTATTCAAAGTTCTTTGCGCTATGCTATAAAGGTTGGACAAGCGTCAGCGGCGACGTATGCTCGCCCCTTGGGATTCACCTCTCCATTCCAATCAAACGAAAGTGAAGTAGACCTATGCGAGACATTGCGACAATTGTGCAACAGATGACATTGGAGGAAAAGGCCGCCTTGGTTACTGGCGCCACGCCGTGGACGACGACGCCGGTGGCGCGGCTGGGCGTGCCCGAACTCTTCGTCTCCGACGGACCACATGGCGTGCGCCGTGTGGAAGATGTAAACACACTGGGTGCGCAGAGCATTCCCGCAACCTGCTTCCCGACGGCGGCGTTGCTGGCGGCCACCTGGAACGCCGACCTGGTCTATAGGATGGGGCAGGCGCTCGCTAGCGAGGCCAATGCCATCGGCGTGGGCGTGCTGCTTGGGCCAGGCGTCAACATGAAGCGCACGCCGTTGTGCGGGCGCAATTTCGAGTACTTTTCCGAAGATCCGTACTTGGCTGGCGAGCTGGCCGCCAGCCTGATCGAAGGCATCCAGAGCGGCGGCGTCGGCGCTTCGCTCAAGCACTTCGCGGCCAACAACCAGGAACACCAGCGTTTCAGCATCGACGCGGTTGTCGATGAACGCACCCTGCGCGAAATCTACCTGCCGGCCTTCGAACGCGCGGTCAAGCGCGCCAAACCCTGGACGGTGATGTGTGCGTACAATAAGCTCAACGGCGAATATTGTTCCGAGCACTACACGCTGCTCACAGAGATTCTGAAGCAGGAATGGGGCTTCGAGGGCTTTGTCGTCTCTGACTGGGGCGCGGTGCACGATCGCGTCAAGGCATTGCGCGCGGGTCTCGATCTGGAGATGCCCGGCCCCAAGCCGCGACGCACCCAGGCTGTGATCGACGCCGTGCACACCGGTGAACTCGACGCGGCGGTGCTGGATGAAGCCGTGCGCCGCGTGCTGACGATCGCCTTCCGCGCGGCGGAGACGCCCAAAGGTGCAGCCTTTGATGTCGAGGCCAATCACGCACTGGCGCGTCAGATTGCGGCGGAGGGGATGGTGCTGCTCAAGAATGACGGCATCCTGCCGCTGCAAAACCCGCAGCGCGTGGCCGTGATCGGGCGGGCGGCCAAGTATCCGCACTTCCAGGGGGGCGGCAGTTCGCACATCAACCCGACGCGCGTCGATTCGCCCTTCGATGCGTTGCAGTCGCGCGCAGGCGGTGCGACGCTCACCTACAGCGAGGGTTATCCCGCTGGGGAAGAATTCCAACAGTCGCTGATCGATGAAGCCGTCACCGCAGCACGCAGCGCAAATGTCGCCTTGATTTTTGTAGCGCTGCCCTCCTATAAGGAATCCGAGGGCTACGACCGCACTGATCTCGACCTGACCGCCCAGCAGGTGGCGCTGATCAAGGCCGTCAGCGCGGTGCAGCCGCACACCGTCGTCATCCTGCACAACAGTTCGGCGGTGGCGATGACTGCGTGGATCGACGGCGTAGGTGCAGTGCTGGAAGCGTGGTTGATGGGACAGGCCGGCGGCGGCGCTGTGGCCGACATCCTCTACGGCGTGACGAATCCATCGGGCAAGCTGGCGGAGACCTTCCCACTGCATCTGGAGGACACGCCAGCGTTCATCAACTTCCCCGGCG
Source organism: Chloroflexota bacterium (assembly GCA_003451595.1). GTDB lineage: Bacteria > Chloroflexota > Anaerolineae > Caldilineales > Caldilineaceae > Caldilinea. Next base: position 32,631 of record DMDA01000134.1, read on the forward strand.
AGAACGGCCAGGTGCGCTATGGCGAAGGGCTGTTCATCGGCTATCGCTATTACGATGCGAAGCGGGCGCCGGTGCTCTTCCCCTTTGGTCATGGCCTCAGCTACACGACCTTTGCCTACAGCAACGCCCGCGTTTCGGCGCCAACCTTCCGCGACGTGGATGGCGTCACCGTCAGCGTGGATGTCACGAACACAGGCGCAATGGCGGGCAAGGAGATCGTCCAGATTTATGTGCACGATCGCCATTGCCAGTTCGCACGCCCTGAAAAGGAACTGAAAGGCTTTGCCAAAGTCGAATTGCAACCGGGCGAAACCAAGACTGTAACCTTAGCGCTGGACTTCCGCGCCTTCGCTTTCTGGCATCCGGGGCACAAGCAATGGGTGGCGGAAGCCGGCGAATTCGACATCCTGATCGGCGCGTCGGCGGCGGACATCCGCGCCAGTGTGCCGGTGACGCTGCAATCTACGCAGACATTGCCCAGCCTGCTCAACTACACATCGACGGTGCGTGAGTGGCTGGAAGACCCGCACGGTCGCACCGTCTTCGAGCCGCTCTTCCAACAGATGATGGCCCAGATGCAGCAGGCGTTTGGCGGCGGTGACCGCAGCAACGAGGACGACATTGGTATGAACATGATGGGCTTCATCATGGAGACGCCGCTAACAAGCATCCTCGGCTTCCAGGAAGCACTCTTGCCTGCGCCGGCGGAAGTCATCGTGGGCGAGCTGCTGCGGCAAGTGCACGGCAGATAGCAGAACAACGGCAGGGAGATCGTCGCTACAGGGAGATCGTCGCTGAGGCTGAATACGGCGATCTCCCTGCGGCAAGCTGTTGTGGGTCTGCACCAATCTCCCCTCACTTTGGCGTCGCGCCCCCTCGCGCCGTATAATGCCGGATCGTGCCATGAGCACGTGAGGAACGATGAGTCAGCATCTGTACCAGTTTTGCCCGCGCTGCGCCCACGCGCTCGAAGATCGTCCATTTGAGGGTAAGGTGCGTCGCACCTGCCCAGCGTGCGGCTTCATTTACTTTCCTGATCCTAAGGTGGCCGTCGTGGCGTTGATCGAAGCCAATGCGCGCGTGCTGCTGATTCGGCGGGCGATCAATCCAGGGCGCGGACTGTGGGCATTGCCTGGCGGCTATATGGATGCCGGCGAGCTGCCTGACGCTGCACTGCGCCGCGAAGTGTGGGAAGAGGCAGGCATCGAGATCACCGTCGGCGCGCTGTTGGAAATTTTTCCCATGGTTGCTGGCGACGGGCGCAGCCCTGGCATTGTCCTGGCATTTCACGCCTACCCGCTTGATCCAATTGCCAAACCGCTTGCTCGCGATGACGCAGATGCGGCGGCGTGGTTCTCTGTCACAGAGATGCCGTCGGCATTGGCGTTCGACTCGACACAGCGTTTGTTGGCGCGCTGGCAGGCGCGCGCGTTTAGTCAAAAAGAGGTGTAAAGAATTCGTTATGACATCGACTACCATCATTGACACTGCCACTGAGGCCGTGACTGAGGTTGCCCCCGAAACGGTAGCGGCAGCCGCCACTCAAGTCAAGACCTTCCTGATCACCGGCGGCGCTGGTTTTCTGGGTATCAATCTGACGCGGCATCTGCTGGCGCGCGGCCACAAGGTTGTCTCGCTTGACATCGCTGATTTCGCCTACCCGGAACGCAGCCAGATCACCGAGATCAAAGGCGACATCCGCGACAAGAGCATCGTCGATCAGGCGATGGCCGGCGTGGACATCGTGATCCACACGGCGGCGGCGCTGCCGCTCTACACCCCAGAGGATATCTACACTACCGACATCGACGGCAGCCGCAATGTGTTACAGTCCGCCTTTGAGCATCAAGTCGAACGTTGCATTCATATTTCTTCAACAGCCGTCTATGGCATTCCCGACCACCACCCGCTCTACGAAACAGACAAGATGCAGGGTGTTGGCCCCTACGGCGAAGCGAAGGTGCTGGTCGAGGAGATGTGTCAGGCTTACCGCGCGAAGGGGATGTGCATCCCGATCATCCGTCCCAAATCCTTTGTTGGCCCGGAGCGATTGGGCGTTTTTGCGCTTCTCTATGACTGGGCGAAGGATGGCAAGAATTTTCCTGTGCTCGGCTCGGGCAACAATCGCTACCAACTGCTCGATGTTGAAGACCTCTGCGACGCCATCTACCTCACCGCTACGCTGCCTTGTTCCCAAGTGAACGACGTCTTCAACATTGGCGCCAAGGAGTTCACCACGATCAAAGAGGACTATCAGGCGGTGCTCGATTACGCCGGTCATGGGGGCAAGATCGTGTCGATTCCGGCGGCGCCGGCTATCTGGGCGCTGCGTGCGCTGGAAAAAGTGAACCTTTCACCGCTCTACCGCTGGGTCTACGAAACGGTCACCGAGGATTCATTCGTATCGATTGAGAAGGCCGAAAAGGTGTTGGGCTATCGTCCCAAGTATTCTAACAAGCAGGCGCTGATCCGCAATTATCAGTGGTACATCGACCACTTGTCAGACTTCCAGGGGCAATCTGGCGTCTCGCACCGCGTACCGTGGAAGCAAGGTGCACTGGTGCTCGCAAAGTGGTTCTTCTAAAAATGAGAGATTGAGCGGTTGAGAGATTGGGAGATTACGGCTTCGAGAGCCGCTTCGCATGTGAAAGCTCACAAGCCTCCAATCCCCCAATCTCGTTATCGCCCAATCTCCCAGCCATTTACGCCTTATCGATCGGAATATCCTGCGTCCCAGGATCATTCGCTTCTTCGCTCGATTTTGCCTGCGCAGCGCTCTTGGCCTCCAGGTCTTGCGCAGCTTTGTCAAGCTGCGCGCTCAAGGCCTGCAGCCCGCTCTTCAACGCCGCCGCCAGATCATTGACAACCTTGCTGTGGGCGACTTTCTCCGTCACTTCCCCAGCTTTCACCTGTAGCTCCTTCGCTTCCTGCGACGCCGCCACCTGCTTGAAACTACTCTCCAGGGCTGTCACTACCGATTCAGCGCCGGTGCGCAGGTCGGTCTCCAGTTGTTTGCGCTGTTCGCTGTTCCACCAGGACTTACCCAGATCGGTGAGGCGACTGGCCAGGCCCGCCAGTTCGTCCAACAGCTCTTGCGTCGCGTTGCCGGCGTCGGCAGATTTGTTCTGTGCATCGCCCGGTTCTGGGGTGGGTGTCGTCTGTTCGCTGTTTTCCATGTGTCGATCTCCCTTTGACTTTTCTCATGCACGTGTCGGCAGATACCGATGCACCACAGCGTCGGGGGGCCATGACCCTGGAACGCCGTAGCCTCTGCCATCATACACTACGGCAGTCAGCGCGTAAAGGTTGCTAGGGAATACGGGTGTACTTCACGATGGGGGCGGATTCGTGCAGCGCTGCCGCCCGGTGAATTATGAGGATTTACAAAATGATCCGGCAACGATGTTGCTGCCTTCCATGCACGG
>DMDA01000110.1:0-3350 GCA_003451595.1 Chloroflexota bacterium
AGATGTGTATAAGAGACAGGCGCTACCCGCTGCACCAGACCGCCGACGCGCTGCGCTATCTCGGCGAGGGGCACGCGCGCAGCAAGATTGTGATCGACGTGTACGACAGCGAGCAACGNNCACGCGCAACGTGGCGCAGGCGCGGGCGCTGGGCGCCGACCAGGTGATTGACTACACTCAGACGGACTTCACGCAGAGCAGCCAGCAGTACGATCTCATCTTTGCGGCGAACGGCTACCATCCCTTGTCCGCCTACAAGCGTGCGCTGGCGCCCGGCGGCGTCTACGTGATGGCGGGCGGCAAGACGAAGCAGATTTTCGATGTGATGTTGTGGGGGTGGTGGTATTCGCGCGGCGGCGACAAGCGGCTGACCAATGTCATGGCGCACGCCAGTACGCCGGACATGCTCGTGCTCAACGAACTGGTGGCGGCGGGCAAACTCAAGCCGGTAATCGACCGGCGCTACCCGCTCAGTGAGACCGCCGACGCGCTGCGCTATCTCGGCGAAGGGCACGCGCGCGGCAAGATTGTGATCGACGTGTACGACAGCGAGCAACGATAAGGGGCATCAAGCATGGACGCAATTCAAGTCAAACTGACCGCGCTCTGGGTGGCGTTGATGCTGGTCTTTCTTCTGGGCGACGTGCTGCGCATCTTCAGCGGCGATTTCAAGCCCGGCGAAATCATGGGGACGCAGGTGTCGCAGGCGATGTGGCTGGGGATCGCGGTCTTGATGGTCACGCCGATCCTGATGATTGTTCTCACCCTGACGCTTGATCAGCCGGTCAATCGCTGGGTCAACATCATCGTCGCCATCTTCTGGTTCGGCTTCAATCTGATCGGGTTGCCGACTTTTCCCGGCTTATACGACCGTTTTCTGCTTGTTGTTAGCCTGGCGTTCAATGTGCTGACCGTCTGGTACGCGTGGCGGTGGGACTGAAGAGTTCCCAAGACTCAAGGAAGGGAATGATGAAAGCAATTGTATACAGCGAATATGGGCCGCCTGCGGTGCTGCATCTCGCCGAAATGACGCAACCAACACCCCAGGCAAACGAGGTCCTGATCCGGGTGCGGGCGGCGTCGGTGAATTTTGGCGACCTGATGGCGCGCAATTTCGGCAACATCTCCGCCAGCGAGTTCAACATGCCGGCGCTCATCTACTTTCCTGCCCGCATTGCCTTTGGGCTGCGCAAACCAAAGCAGCCGATCCTGGGCAGCGAGTTCGCCGGCACAGTGGCTGTGGTCGGTGCAGCTGTCACCCGCTTCAAGCCGGGTGATGCTGTCTTCGGCTACCGCGGACCGAGCATGGGCGCCTATGCTGAGTATCTTTGTATGCCGGAGGATGGGATGGTGGCGCTCAAACCGAGCAACTTGAGTGATGCAGAAGCCGCCGTCATCCCCTACGGTGGTCTGACGGCGCTGGCCTTGCTGCGCCATGTCAATCTCCAGCCTGGGCAGCGGGTGCTGATCAACGGCGCTAGCGGCAGCATCGGCGCGGCCGCGGTGCAACTGGCGAAGCACTACGGGGCAGTGGTTACGGGCGTTTGCGGCGCCCCGCGGCTGGAGTACGTGAAGTCCCTCGGCGCCGACCAGGTGATCGATTACACTACCACGGACTTCACGCAGACTGGTGAAACCTACGACCTGATCTTCGACATTCTGGGACGGAGCTCCTTTGATAGCTGCAAGTATTCGCTGAAACCCAATGGCGTCTATCTCGCGGCCAGTTTCAAGATGAAAGCAGTGGGACAGATGATCTGGACAAAGATGTTTGGCGACAAGAAGGTCATTTGCGCATTTTCGGACGAGAAGCCCGCCGACCTGGAATTCCTCAAAGGACTGATCGAAGCAGGCCAGTACACGGCGCACGTCGATCGCATGTTCCTGCTGGAGGCAGCCGCTGAAGCGCATTGCTATGTCGAATCCGGCCACAAACAGGGGAGCGTCGTCATCACCATCTCTTGATCGCTGCTTATCAAGATGGGCGCGGCAATCCCTTCACAAAGTCCATGAACAGATGCGCCGCGTGGGGCAGTTTGCGACCCTGCGGCGCAGCCAGCACAATGTCGCTCTCGATCACTTCCTGCAGCGGAATCGCCACCACCTCCGGGTGGCGGTGATACGCAACCACCTTCTCCATCATCAGGGCCACGCCCGCGTTTGACGCCACCAGGCCGAGCACACTCTCCACGCGCAGGCTGGCGTAGAAGATGCGCGGTTCGAAGCCGGCCGCGCGACACGCATCCACGGCCAATTCGTGCACGACCGTACCCCGGTCGAACATGATGTGATTCTCGTTGGCCAGTTCGGCCAGGGCCAGGGCGGCGCGGCCTGCCAGGCGATGCTTGCGCGCCACCACCGCGACCATCTTGTCGTGCGCCACCGGTCGCGTCACATATGCCGCCGTGTCGAGATAGTTGTTGCGCACAAAGGCCAGGTCGTACTGGTGGTTGTCGAGCGCCGGCAGGATCGCCGATGCCTCGCGCTCCTCCAGCACCAGGTCGATGTCAGGATGTGCACTGCGAAAGTGGGCGACGTGGTCGGTAATGCCGTACTGCGCAATGACCGGGATGGCGACGATGCGCAGTGTGGGCGTGGCCCTGAAGCGCGTCAGGTCCGCCAGCAGCGCCCGGTGCGCGGCGGCGATGGCCTGCGCGTGGGGCAGAAAACTCTCACCTGCCGGCGTCAGGCTGATCTTGCGCCTGCTGCGGTCGAAGAGGGCGACGCCCAACTCCTTCTCCAGGGCGATGATCTGCTTCGAGAGCGAGGATTGCGAAATGTAGAGTTCGTCGGCCGCAGCGGAGAAACTGCCGGTGGCGGCCACGGTCAGTACGTACTGAATCTGTGTGATGTCCATTGTACCTCGCTGACCTATTCCGATCTGGAATACATTGTACCAAAAACTGAATTGCTTTCCCACCTGCGACTCTCTATGCTGGAACACAGGACTCAGACGGTTGGAGTCCCAGCCAAAGCCATTCCTAACGAGGAGATTCGTGTGATGAAAAAGTCCCTTTCCCTGCTCTTTGCCGCCTTCGCGATCGCCGCTTTGCTGCTGTCCGCTTGCGCGCCCGCGCCGACCGCCCAAGCTCCCGTCGCGGCAACCGATGCGCCCGCAGAGGCCGCGGCGTCGTCTGACACTGCCTTGCGTGTCGGCTATGCCGTGCCCGACGCGTCGAATCCGTTCCTCTCCAACCTGACCAAAAGCGTGGCCGAGTACTTTGCCTCGGACGGCGTCGAGGTCATTGTCGCCGATGCCCAGGGCGACGCCACCAAGCAGGTCAACCAGATCGAGAATTTCATCACGATGGGCGTCGATGCCATCATCGTCATGGCCATCGACCCCAAGG
>DMDA01000110.1:3530-56508 GCA_003451595.1 Chloroflexota bacterium
GCCATGATTGCGCAGATGGCCTGCGATTTCATCGCCGCGAATTACGCCGACGCGGCTGAAGGCAGCGTTGAAGTCGGCATCATCGAGAATCGCGACACGCCCGAAGCCAACCAGCGTTCCGACGGCATGGCGACGGTCTCCACGCTCTGCCCGGCGGCCACAGTGGCCGGTGTGGTCGGCGGCACGCCCACGATCACCTTCGGCGCCACTGCGGCGGAAAATCTGCTGACCGCGCACCCAAACATCAAGGTCATCCTGGCCTACAACGACGCGCAGGGCCTGGGCGCCGCGCAGACCGTGGCCGCCATGTCCACCATCGACCCGGCGACCTTCGCCATCTTCGGCGCTGACAACACGCCCGATGCGCTGGCAGCGATCAAGGCGGGCGACAGCGTCTTTCGCGGCACCGTGCGCTTCGGCAGCGACAACCTGGCGCTGGACACCTACAACCTGGTCAAGAAGATGGTCATGGGCGAGGAATTCCCCGTGGAAACGCTGGATCCGCTGACGCCGATCACCGCGGCGAACGTGCAGTAAAGGGAATTACTGCGAAGATACTACGAGCATTAATTGTCAAGCAACATGATTTGACGCAGAGGCACTGAGATGCAGAGATGGGAAGAGAAAATCGAGAGAGTGCATAGCAGCTGGCTTTGCAGTTCCTCTGCGACCCTCTGCGCCTCTGCGTCAACTTTACCCCTTCTGGAACAATCCTAATTTGTGCGGTGGATGATGGACGAACAGATTGCACTTTCGCTCAAGAACATCACCAAGCAGTATCCCGGCGTGCTGGCGCTTGACCGGGTTTCGCTCGATTTTGTCCAGGGGGAGGTGCACGCGCTGCTCGGCGAGAACGGCGCGGGCAAATCGACCCTGATCAAGGTGATCGCCGGGGCCATCGAACCCGACGCAGGCGTGATCCAGATCGGTGCGCAGCAGTACACCCAAATGAACCCTCACCTGGCGCGCAGTTTGGGCGTGGAGGTCATCTACCAGGAGTTCAACCTGGCGCCTTCGCTGTCGGTCGCCGAAAACATCTTTTTGGGCGACAAGACCGGCCGGGGGATTCTGATCGACAAAAAGGTGATGGTGCAGCGGGCGCGAGAGGTCTTCAAGCAGTTCGCCATCGACATCGACCCGCACGCGCTGGTGCGCGACCTACCCTCCGCGCAGCAGCAGATCGTGGAGATCGCCAAGGCCGTCTCCAAGAACGTGCGCATCCTGATCATGGACGAGCCGACCGCGCCGCTGACGGTGAGCGAGGTCGACAGCATGTTCGAGATCGTGCGTCAGCTCAAGGCGCGCGGGGTGACGATCCTCTACATCTCCCACCGGCTGGAGGAGATCTTCCGCATCGCCGACAAGGTGAGCGTGCTGCGCGACGGGCGCTACATCGCTACACGGGCGACCGCAGCGACCAACCGCAAGGAGCTGATCAGCCTGATGGTGGGCCGCGAGTTGAAGGAAAGCTATCCGGCGCGCACGGTCGCCCCGCGTGAGGTGGCGTTGGAAGTCAGGCACTTGAGCGGCAACGGCGATGAGGACATTTCGTTCAGCGTGCGCAAGGGCGAAATCCTGGGGCTGTCGGGGCTGGTGGGCGCAGGGCGCACCGAGTTGGCGCGCGTCATCTTTGGCGCGGAGCCGGCGGAAAGCGGCGAAATCCTGTTGGAGGGCAGGCCGGTGCAAATTCGCTCGCCGCAGGACGCCATCAACTTGGGCATTGGTCTGATCCCCGAAGACCGCAAACACCAGGGCGTCTTCCTGGACATGGACATCAAGTGGAACATCTCCTTCACACAGGTGCGCCAGTTGTCGCGCTACGCCGTGGTGGATGGCCGCCGCGAAACGACGCTAGCCGAGAAGTTTCGCAACCTGCTGCGCATCAAGACGCCAAGCCTGGAGCAGCAGGTCAAGAACCTGAGCGGCGGCAACCAGCAGAAGGTGGTGCTGGCGAAGTCGCTGGCCGCGCAGTCGAAGGTGCTGATTTTCGACGAGCCGACGCGCGGCATCGACGTGGGCGCCAAGCAGGAGATTTACAACTTGATGTGTGCGCTGGCCGACGACGGTCTCGCCATCATCATGATCTCGTCGGACATGGAAGAACTGCTCGGCATGGCCGACCGCATCCTCGTGCTCTGCGAAGGGCGCATCGCTGGCGAGGTGCCGCGGGCGCAGTTCAACCAAAATCTGATCCTCGACCTGGCATCGGGGAAGCATTGAAATCTGACGCGTAACTGTTCAGGTTGCGGCCAAATGAGGCCCGGAATAGAACGCGGATGACGCAGATTGGGCGGATTTGCGCTGATCCAATCCGCGAAGACCTGCCGAATCCGCGTCATCCGCGTTCTATTTCAACTGGCTGAACGGTAACTCTGATGCAAAGCCGGTAACCGTTGATGGGAAGGGTGTTTATGAATGCTGATACGACCATGACGACAGAGCTGCAGGGCAATGTCTTTGCGTTTCTGAAAAAGTACGTCACCTTGTTGGTGCTGCTAGGGATGATCGGGCTGTTTGCCGTAATCGCGCCCAACTTTGCCACGCCCAACAACTTCATCATCCTGCTGCGCCAGGTCTCCTTCACCGCCATCAGCGCCGTGGGCATCGCCTTTGTGATGATCTCCGGCGGCATGGACCTCTCCATCGGCGCGCAGATCACGCTGACCAACGTGCTGACGGCCATCCTGCTGGCGCGCATGGGCGTGCCGCCGGTGCTTGTCATCGTCTTCTGCCTGGCGCTGGGCACGTTCCTCGGCACGACCAACGGCTACATCTCCAACCTGCTCAAGGTGCATCCGCTGATCGTCACCCTGGGCACCATGACTATCTTCAAGGGTCTCGGCTACATCGCCGCCGGCGGCAACAGCATCTCCGGCCTGCCCGAATCTTTCAAGTGGCTGGGCCAGGGCTACATCGGGCCGATTCCGGTGCCGGTGGCGATCATGGGGCTGGTGCTGCTGGCCGGCGGCTTCATCCTCAACAAGACCTACTTCGGGCGCTACATCTTTGCCCTGGGCGGCAACGAAGAAGCGGCGCGGCTGGCCGGCGTCAACACCCAGCGCATGAAGGTCTTCGTCTTTGCGATCTGCGGCTTCTTCTCGGCGATCACCTCGCTGCTGCTGCTCTCGCGCGTCTTCTCCGGTCAGGTGACTACCGGCGCCGGCATGGAGTTCGACTGCATGACCGCGGCGGTGCTGGGCGGCATCTCCTTCAAGGGCGGCGAAGGCACGATCCTGGGGCTGCTGACCGGCGTGCTGATCATCGGCGTGCTCAACAACGCGCTGCAACTGCTCAGCCTGGGCGACTACTACCAAATGGTGGTCAAGGGGCTGGTGCTGCTGGCCGCCGTCGGCTTTGACACCTGGCAGAAAAACCATAAGGCGAGCAAGAGCCGCAGGCCGGCGACGCAAGGGGCGGTGGCCGCATGAGCACCTTTCAGCCCGGTTCTCACTACGCCTTCCCGGCCCCGATCCCGGAGGCCGACACGGCGCACATCGCGCGCAAGATGTTCGACATCGCCTACGCCGACCGTTCGCCGGCGCAGCGGCTGGACATCTACTGGCCGGCGGACGGCGCCGGCCCCTTCCCCGTGATCGTGGCGATCCACGGCGGCGCGTTCATGGGTGGCGACAAGCGCGACGCGCAGCTTACGCCCATGCTTGCTGGCCTGGAACGGGGCTACGCGGTCGTCTCGATCAACTACCGCATGAGCGGCGAGGCAACCTTTCCCGCGCTGGTGCATGACGTGAAGGCGGCCATCCGCTGGATGCGCGCCAACGCCGCCAACTTCCTCTTCGACTCGACGCGCATCGCCGTGTGGGGCGGCTCTGCCGGCGGCTACCTGGCGTTGATGGCCGGCGTCTCTGCCGGCGTCGCGGCATTGGAAGACCTGGCGCTGGGCAACGCCGACCAGCCCAGTCACGTGCAGGCAGTGGTGGACTGGTTCGGGCCAACCGATTTTCTGAAGATGGACGCCCAGTTGGCTGAATCGGGCATGGCGCCGCCCCCCGCATTCGCCCACAGCGGTCCCAACTCGCCGGAATCGCTGCTGCTAGGACGGCAGATCACGGAGATTCCCGACCTGGTGCACGCCGCCAACCCGGAGACCTACCTGCACGAGCAGGCGCCGCCTTTCTTTATCCAACATGGCGATATAGACGTCGTTGTGCCGTACCAACAATCGGCATATTTTGCGGCGCGTGCACAAGTCATCCTGGGATTGCCCAAGGTGTATTTTGAGCTACTGCTCAATGCCGGGCATGCAGACCCGGCATTTACGACATCGGAAAATGTCCAGAAAGTGCTGGCCTTCCTTGATCAAGCCCTCCGTGTGTAGCCCTGCGCTGGTTCATCCGCCCGCCTGGGATCGCCGGTGGCTCGGCATCGCCGTGTCGCTGCTGGTGGCCGGTTTGGTCTGGCTGGCGCCGCTGCCCGCTGGCCTCAGCCAGGCCGGTCGGGAGGCGCTGGCGGTCACGCTTTTCACCGTGGTCTGGTGGATATTCAACGTCACGCCGCCGGCCTACGCGACGCTGCTGATGCTGCTCGGCTACATGCTGCTCGGCCTGGCTACGCCGGAACAGGTCTTCCACATCTGGACCATGCCGCTGATGTGGCTGATCATTGCCGCGTTTTTGCTGGCCGCCGCGGTCACCAAGTCCGGGCTGGCGCAGCGCGTGGCCTATTTCTTCATGCTGCGTTACGCCACCTCCTACCGCAGCCTCATCGTGTTGACCTACGGGCTGGGGCTGGTGCTGAGCCTGCTGATCCCCCATCCCTTCCCGCGCGCGCTGCTGGTCATGGCCGTGATGGGCGCCATCATCCAGCAGGCGCGGATGGAGCGGTCGAACGTTGCCGCGCTGGGGCTGTCGGTCTTTGTCGCCACGACCGCCACCTCAATGATCTTCCTGACCGGCGACTCGACCTTGAACATCGCCATCGTGGGCTTCAGCGGCGTCACGGTAGGCTGGCTCGACTGGATCAAGTACATGGCGGTGCCGGGGATCGTCGCCAGCCTGGCGATGCTGGGTCTCTTCCTGCTGGTATTTCCGCAGCGCGGCCCCGTCACCATCGACCACGCCGCGCTGCGCGCCGAACAGCAGAAGCTCGGCCCGATCACCCGCCGCGAGGTGGTGACGCTGGCCTGGGTGCTGGCCGCGCTGGCGCTCTGGGCGACCGACTTCCTCCACCACATCGACCCGGCCTGGGTGGCGCTGGGCGCGGTGGTGGGGCTTTCCCTGCCCGTCGTGGGCGATGTGCTTGACGCCAAGGACATCAGCACCGGCGTCAACTGGCCGATCATCTTCTTTGTGATGGGTGCGCTGGCTATCGGCGCGGTGGGCAAGGCCACCGGCCTGTCCGAGTGGCTGGCCGCCAGCCTGCTGCCCGCCACGCCGCCGCAGAACCCTTACGTCTTCGCCGCGCTGGTGGGCGGCGCGACGATGCTGATCCACATGGTGCTAGGCAGCGCGCTCGCCTGCATGTCGATCGTGGCGCCGCCGATGGTGCAGTACGCCGCGGCCACGGGCATGAACCCGCTCGTCCCGGCGCTGATCATCTACACCGCCGTGTCGATCCACTACCTCCTCCCCTTCCAGCATGTCACGATCCTGCTGGGACAGGGCGAGGTGGGCGGCTACGACAGCCGGCAGGTGCTGCGCTACGGGCTGCCGCTGACGCTTGTTGTGTTCGTTGTCATCATTCTGGTCGAAGTGACTTGGTGGCAATTCGTCGGTTTACTCTAGTTTTGGTTGGTCGTCTTTGTTGTGAAAGGAATCAGAAGTACTATGCGTGTTCAATCATTCCCCAAGTTGCAGTTTGTCATCCTGCTGGCGGTGCTGCTGCTCGGCAGCGTCCTCAGCGCCTGCGCCCCGCTCGCCCTGCCGGCATCCACGTCGACAACGACGGCGACTGAGGGAGCCGTCGCCGCAACGCCGGATGCAGCGGCCGCACCGGCTGGTGCACCGGCGGGCGCTCATGCTGGTCCGCCTCCCGGTGGTCAGATGGGCGTGATGCCCGACGCCACCACCTTTGCGTCGGCGCCGCCTACCTTCGCTGACCTGGCCTATGCCGACCAGTCGGAGGCCCAGAAGCTCGACCTCTACATCCCGACTACCGGCGAAGGCCCCTTTCCGGTCGTGATCATGATCCACGGCGGCGGCTTCATGTTTGGCGACAAGGCTGACGGCGCTGGCCTCACCGGCGTCGATCAACTGCTGGAGGCGGGCTATGCGGTTGCCAGCATCAACTACCGCCTGAGCGGCGAGGCGTTGTGGCCGGCGCAGATCAACGATGCCAAGGCCGCGCTGCGCTATTTGCGCGCAGTCGCCGCCGAGTACAACCTCGACCCGGACAACTTTGCTGCGTGGGGCGCTTCGGCCGGCGGCGCCCTGGCCGCGCTGCTGGGCACGACCTGCGGCGTCGCCGAACTGGAAGGCGCCGAGTTGGGCAACGCTGACCAGTCAAGCTGCGTGCAGGCGGTGGTGGACTGGTTCGGCCCCATCGATTTCCTGGCGATGGACGCCCAGTTCGCGGACACCGGCTGCCCGCAGACGCACGATGCCGCTGATTCGCCCGAATCGATGCTGGTCGGTGCGCCGATCCAGACCGTGCCGGACGTGGTGGCGACGACCAACGCCATGAACTACATCGACGACGCGGATCCCGCCTTCTTCATCCAGCATGGCTCGGCAGACTGCAACGTGCCGCCGGTGCAGGGGCAGAACCTGGCCGACGCGCTGGGCGCAGACCGCGCGACCTACATGCTGATCGACGGCGCGGGGCACGGCGGCGAGCAGTTCGCCACGCCGGAGAATCTGCAGTTGGTGGTTGAGTTCCTGAATCAGCAGCTGAAGTAGACACTGATCGAATAGACTGCGGATGACGCGTTTCGAGGGGCAGGAAGTTGTCGTCACGGCCAAGATGGATGGCGAGCAGACCACAATGTATACGGACTATCTCCACGCTCGCTCCATCGATTGGAGCCGCCATCCATCGCGCAGTTGGGTGGCCAACCTCCATGCCCAGATTGGCTGGAAGATTCCGCCGGGCTGGCGTATCTGCGGCGAGAACCTCTTCGCCAAGCATTCGATCCACTACCAGCACCTGCCGAGTTACTTCCTGGTTTTCTCGGTGTGGAATGAACAGAACGTCTGCCTGGCGTGGGAGGAAACCGTGGAATGGGCGGCGCTGCTTGACCTGATGACTGTGCCGGTCCTCTACGCTGGGCTGTGGGATGAGCAACATATTCGCAGCCTCTACACACCGCGCTGGCGCGAGGATGAGCTGGAAGGGTACGTGGTGCGTCTGGCGGGGGCCTTCACCTACAGCCGGTTTCGCCGTGCTGTGGCCAAGTTTGTCCGTGCCGATCACGCGCAGACGCGGACGCACTGGTGGCGCGGGCAGCCGGTGGTTAGGAATGAACTGGCCACGCACACAAGGCAAATGTAGTAGCGGTCTGACCGCCACCTTTCACGCCTGGCGTCGCGCCACCGCAAAGCGGAAGCAGTCCATGCCAAAGTAGCGCGTCGCCGCCGTGAAGGTCATGCCGCACTTCTGCAGCACGCGTTGCGACGCCACATTGTCGGGGTGCGTGATGCCGATGATCTCAGCAAAATCGAAGTGCTCGAACCCATACGCAACCGACGCCTGCGCGGCCTCGGTTGCGATCCCTTTGCCCCACCACGCCTGCCCAAGCAAATAGCCGACCTCGGTTTCGTCGGTGTCCGGCAGGTATTGCAGCCCACACCAGCCCAGCAGCGCGCCATCCGCCGCCCACGTCACCGCCCACCAGCCGTAGCCGCGCGTCGCCCACTCGTCGATCTGATGGGCGACGATGCGCTCTGTACGCGCGCGGTCGGGCGGCTCCGGGCGCGGAAAGTAGCGCATGACGCCCGGCACGGCGATTAGCTTGTGCAGCGGCTCGACGTCATCAAGAGTGAAGGGGCGCAGCGTCAGGCGTGCGGTCAACAACGTTGGTGGCTGGGACATGAGCGTTCTCCTTTGGATTCATCTAACCAGCCGCAGGGCAGATTGGCAAATTGGCGCGTTGCACATATCATTGCGCAGACCAATCTTCAGCGTTGCCAGCCGCTCAGCCATTCGTCAAAAGGAGAGAATCGTGTCCAAACATACACTACGGCAGAGCATGGCTGCCGCCTTGCTGGTTCTATGTTGTTTGACGGCATCTGGCGCGCTTGCACCTCAACGCGTGCAGGCGCAGAGGACGCCAATGGTCACGCATAACAACGGCTGGACGTTCGTGGATGTGGCGCGGGTGGGGCAGAACGGCTTCACACAGCTCAGCGCAGGCCGCGCTGGCCCGGAGGGTGCGGTCGTCGTCTCCGGTGTGCGCAACGGACGCACGGGCTTGTTCCATATCCAGGGCGGCACGGTTACCGAAGTGGCGACCGAAGGCACGGTGCTGCCCGGTGGGCTGGGCACGCTGAGCAACGTCGGCGCCTCGGCGTTTCGCTATGCCATCCTGCCCGACGGCGACGTGGTCTTTGTGGCGAGCGCAACAGGCGGCTCCCTGAATCCCCAGTTTCGTTATGCCTTCCGCTGGCGCAATGGCGTCATCACCCTGGCGCAACCCTCGACGGAAATTGACCCCGCCACCCAGAACCAGGCTTTCGACCATGACCTTCAGCAGGTCACTACGGATGGCCGCTGGCTGGCAACCCTGACCTCGGGGACCTTTCCCAACACCACCACTGACTACGGCCTGACCGACGGTACGACCCGCCAGTCCCTCTTCACCTTCACCCGCTCCTCTGCCGGTTGCGTCGATGACCTGGTGGAGCGAGCGGCGGCCAACGGGGAGGACGTGCTCGCAACCAACCGTGAGGTGCGGACCCGCACCGCAAACGGCAGCGCGTGCGGAGAGCCAGCGAACACCGCCTGGTCGATCAACCTGGCCGGGGGCGCAACCGGAACACTCGCCAGCGGAGCGTCCTCTAGCAACGGCAACACCCGAACCGGTACGGAGTTGTCGCTAAACAGCCTCTTTCTGGTCAACAACCAGAACCAGGTGGCCGCAGTGCGGGAGATCTACAACGCACCCGCCACCTTCCGTGTCCGCGAACAGTTGGTCATCTTCAGCGGCAGCGGCGAGACCATCATCCAGGACACCGACGGCCCGGTGGATGGCATCTTCCTGTCCGACTTCGACCAGGAGGGGCGCGTCCTCTACTCCGTCTCGCTGGACGCCAATCCCATTGCCACCGTGCTGCTGGGCGGCCCCAGCCTGGATACCGATCGGGTGGTGGGTCCGGGGGATGCGCTCTTTGGGCAGACGGTGACCGGCGTCGGCTGGGTGGCGCGTCCGGCGGCGGTGGCGGGCGAGGGACGCGCCTTTGCCTTCAACTACGGGCTGGACGACGGCGCCAGAGGCATTGCCCTGGCCACCCAGTCGCCGCCCGAATGGAACAACCCCAACGGCGGCGACTGGGGCGCGGCGGACAACTGGACGCCCGCAGTCGTGCCCGGCGTCGCCGACGAGGTGCGCTTCAACCTCTCCGCCGAGTATGCTGTCAACCTGGGCACGCATCAAGTAGGCGATGTGTCGATCCAGAAGGGGGAAGTCACCTTCCGTAACGGCGAGCTGACGCTGCCCAACGCGGGCAGCCAACTGGGCGTCGGCGCGCTCACTCCCGGCAACCGGCCGCTCCTGACCATCGCCGGCGCGGCTACGGTGGTGACCGCGCCCGCAGTTGCTGTCGGGGCAAGCGGCCCCGGCGAACTGCGCATCGAAAGCGCCACGTTGAACTATCCGGAAGGGTCGAATGACGCGGTGGGTGCGATCCTGGGCTTTACTGCCCCGGCTACGGCCACGGTGACCGCAGGCGGCGCCTGGCTCTGGCCCGAGCTGGCGCTGGGCCTGACCCACGATGCGTTGCTGCGGGTGGAAGCGGGAGCGGTGGCTGGATTCGCCTCGGATCGCCTCTTTGTGGGTGGCAGCGTCCTCGGTCTGGCTCTGGGCAACGGGACAGGCCGGGTCGTGGTGGACAACACCGCCGACGCTGGCGGCAAACTCGATCTGGGCACGCTGCTGGGGCCGGTGCGGGAATTGGTCATCGGCGAAGCGCTGATCGGGCGGCTGGAAGTGACCAACGGCGGTCACGCCCTCGCCGTCACCACCACGGTGGGGACGCGCGACCACGGCGCGACGACCGACGGCTTTCTCACCGTGGAAGGGACGACCGCTACCCGCACGGCGCTCTTCACCTCTGGCGAACAAGATCGGGGCGGCCTCTTCGTGGCGACGGGGAACGGGACCGACGCCCTGGTCACCGTGAGCGCAGGCGGGGCGATGAGCCTGACGCAGCTCTCCCTGGCTGACGGCGCGCAGAGCAACGCGCTCATGTTCGTGGACGGCATGGAAGCCGCCGCGGATGGCGACCGCCGCTCGACGGTGATCGCACCCCTGCCCGCGCCAGCGCCGGAAGTTCGCGCCGCCGCTCAGAACCCGGACAACGGCAACTGCGTCGTCGGCCGCGCCGGGCGGGGAACGCTCAACGTCTCCAACGGTGCGTTGCTGCGCTGTCGCCAGCTTGCCGTGGGCTTCAACGGGGGCAGCCGGGGGGAGATGAACATTGACGGCCTCTTCCGCGCCGTGCCTGCGCAGGTGGTGGTGGCGGGGCCGCGCGCCGAAGACGGCGTCATGTGCATCGGTCGCGTGCCCCTGTGCGGCGGCTCTGGCAACAATGTGCGGGGGGATGTGATCCTGGGCGCGGATGGTCAATTGGAAGCCAGGATCGTGGGCATCGGCAATGGCGGGCGGCTGCGGGGCAGCGGCATCCTCATCGCTGCGGACGGGGTGGTGGCCTTTAAGGGCGGCAGCATCGCGCCGGGCATCGTGCAGATCAACCGGATGGAGCGCATCGCAGACGCGACTCACCAGGTGGGCACGTTGACCATCCAAGGCAACGTGACCATCAGCCCGACGGGCGTGATCACCCTGCACGTGCTGGGCGGCACGGCGGATTTGCAGGATCGGCTGGTGGTGAGCGGTACGGTCAATCTGGCCGGCGATCTGGCGATCCACTTTGGCAACGGTTACGCGCCGAAACAGGGGGATCAACTGGCGTTGATCCAGGCGACGACAATCAACGGCGCGGCGCAGAATGTGGTCATCACCGGGCTGGAGCCGGGCTTCGACTTCACGCTGGCTGCGCCCGGCGGCGTGTTGACGCTGACGGCGCTAAACGACGGCGTGGCGACGACGCCTGCATCCGGCGCAGCGATCTTCCTGCCGCTGGTGACAAAATCGTGGTGAGCAGCGGCATTTCGCCATTCGCTTGACAGTACAAGCCCTCTCCAGTATACTGCACACGTGTGCATGACTCGTGAGGTTGCAGATACCAGAGGCAAATGTGGCAACTGGACAAACACAGGAGAAAGCCCCAAATTCACGCCCCGTCTCGATTCAGGACATCGCATCTGCTGCGGGCGTCTCCCATTCCACCGTGTCGCGGGCGCTCCACAACAGTGAGTTGATCAGCCCGGAAGTGCGCCAACGCATCCAACAACTGGCGCAGGAAATGGGGTACACACCCAACGCCGTCGCGCAGAGCCTGAAAGGTCAACGCACCAACACTGTGGGTCTGGTGATCACCTCCATCTCTGATCCCTTTCTTGGACGCGTCGTGCGCGGTATCGAGGATGTTGCCCAGGCCGCCAATGTCAGTGTCTTTCTCAGCATCTCCTACAACGATCCCGACCGCGAGATGGAGATTATCGAAACGTTCCAGCGTCGCCGCGTCGATGGCGTGATCAGCTCCACCTCGCAGATTCGCGGTCCTTATTACGAGCGCCTGGCGCGCCTGAACATGCCGACCGTCATGATCAACCAGCAGGCGGCGTCGGACTCCGAGTTGTCGCAGCTCCATTCTGTCGATGCAGACGACTATGGCGGCGGGCGCCAGGCTGTGGAACATCTGATTGGCCTGGGACACACGCGCATCGGTTATCTGGGCGTCAGCAGCCGCATGGCCTCCAACGCGCGTCGCCTGAGCAGCTATTGTGATGCGCTCACCGCTGCCGGCATCGAGATCAATCCTGGCTGGATCAAGGCGCCGCCCTCACCGTATCAGTCGCACGCCGACGATGTCGCCACGGGTCAGGCGCTGCTTCCTGAATTGCTTGCAACAGGCGTGACCGCCATCTTTTGTTACAATGACATGATTGCAGTAGGCGCCCTCCTGGCCTGCCGCGAATTGGGCGTTGTCGTTCCCGATCACCTGAGCATTGTCGGCTATGACGATGTGGAAACTGCGCGCTATGTGACGCCGCCCCTCACCACCATTCACCAGCCGAAGCTGCGCCTGGGAGAGATCGCCATGCAGATGCTGCTCGATCTCTTGGAAGGGCGCGCCGTGCAGAATCAGATTTTGCCTACAGAACTGGTGGTGCGCGCCAGCACGGCGCCGCCACAGTGACAACCTCTTCCCGAATCTTGCACGAGGCCGCAAAGCACGCAAAGGAAATCAGCTTTAACTTCAAAACCATTTTCATGCTTGACAAGCAGGGCGCTCTATGGTATTGTTGTCGTCGTTATGCACACGTGTGCATAACCGAATGCAACCGTACATAGCTGTACATAACAACGACCGATTCTCCACGCAATAAGACCAACCGCGTCATCCTGGCGCAATTGGCATGTTTCTGCCATCGTTTTTGTCGGCGCGCATCTGCGCGCTGGCTTGATCTCGGAGCGCGCGCCTTGCCGCGCCCGAATTTCACGGAGGTGTAGCATGGCTTCTGCAAGCCCACTTTTGCAGACAGTGACAACCACGGCAACTGATTATTGGAATGACTCCTGTTCGGTGGAGGAGCTGACCTATGCCATCGGTCATGGGGCAGTTGGCGCCACCACCAACCCCAACATTGTGCTCAACGTGCTCAACAAAGAGATGCACCTGTGGGAAGATCGCATCCGCGCCATCATCGCCGAAAACCCAACATGGTCGGAGGGTGAAGTTGCCTGGAAGCTGATCGAGGAGATGGCGGTGCATGGCGCCGGTCTGCTTTATCCTACGTTCGAGCGCCACGATGGCCTCAAGGGGCGGCTCTCGATCCAGACTAACCCGATGTTCTACCGCAACTGCGAGGCAATCGTCGCCCAGGCGCGCCACTTCGCCGACCTGGCGCCCAACATGCAGGTGAAGATGCCTGTCACGCAAGCTGGCGTGATGGCGATTGAGGAATCCACCTACCACGGCGTCAACGTCAATGCCACGGTCAGCTTCACCGTGCCGCAGGCGCTGGCGGTCGCCGAAGCCGTCGAGCGCGGTTTGAACCGCCGCGCCGCCGAAGGCAAAGACATCAGCAAGATGCGCCCGGTCTGCACGATCATGATTGGCCGCACGGACGACTGGATGAAAGTGGTCGCCAAAAAGGATGCTATCGACATCGACCCGGCGGCGCTGGATTGGGCGGGCATTGCTGTCTTCAAGAACGCCTATCGCATCTGGCAGGAACGTGGCTATCGCACGCGGCTGCTGGCGGCGGCATACCGCCACCTTGGTCACTGGTCGGAGCTGATCGGCGGCGACATTGTGCTCACGATCCCTTACGAATGGCAGCTCAAGATCAACGCCTCCGACATTCCCGTTGTCGAGCGGATGCAGAACCCGGTCGAGGCGCGCATCGTCGATGAACTGTACAGCAAGATTCCCGACTTCCGCCGCGCCTACGATCCCGACGGCATGAGCGTCGCCGAGTTTGACGGCTACGGCGCCACCGTGCGCACGCTGCGCACCTTCATCGCCGCCGTGCACGATCTGATGGGCGTGATGCGCGACTTCATGCTGCCAAACCCGGATGTGAAATAGAAGGAAGATTGAGGGTATAGGCGATTGGGAGAATAAGAGATTAGAGATTGGAGATTAGAGATTGAAGGGGCGGTCTCGTATTTGGAACGCACACCGTCAATTGCACAATCTCCAATCTCCAATCTCTATTCTGTGAATTTTTCTGCAATGAAACAATATACTGCACAAAATCTTGTTGTTCATCCTGGCGCCTCGGCTGATCCCGATGTCATCGTGGCGGTGACGCCGGAGATTGCGGGGTGGGAGACGATCTACTTTCAGGCGCGGCGATTGGCGGCGGCGAAATCCTGGTCGTTCCAGAGCGGCGCCAACGAGCTGGCAATCATCATGCTGGGCGGCGTGGTGGATGTGGAGTCGAACCGGGGCGCATGGCAGGGTGTGGGGGGCCGCGCCAATGTCTTCGCCGGGCTGCCTCATGCGCTTTACCTGCCGCCGCAGACCGACTTCACCGTGCGCGCCGTCACCGACTGTGAATTTGCGGTGACATGGGTGGCTTCGACAGCGGAACACGCGCCGGTGTTGGTGACGCCCGCCGATGTGAACGTCGAGATTCGCGGCGGCGACCACGCCACGCGCCAGATCAACCAGATCATGCCGCCGGGCTTTCCGTGCGAACGGCTGGTGGTGGTCGAAGTCTACACGCCGGGCGGCAACTGGTCGAGCTACCCGCCGCACAAACACGACGTGCATGTTGTCGACGCCGATGGTAAACTGCTGCAGGCAGACCTGGACGAAACCTATTACTACAAGATCGACCGGCCCGAAGGCTACGCAATTCAGCGCGTCTACACCGACGCTGATTCACCGTTGCAGCGCGCCGGCTATCCCATCGACGCCGCGGTGATCGCGCGCAATGACGATGTGGTGCTGATCCCGGAGGGCTATCATCCGGTCTCCAGCCCGGTCGGCTATACGACCTACTACCTGAATGTGCTGGCGGGCAGTGCGCAGAGCTTAGCCGCCGTCGATGACCCGCACTTCGCCTGGGTCAAGGGATCGTACCAAAGCCGTGACCCGCGTGTGCCGATCTATGCGGTGGACGCCAGCCAGATTCTTGCTTGACCGAACGGCAAATTCGCTTCGCACACAAGGAGCAGAAACACGTGACAACTCCAACGACAGTGCGCCTCACAATGGCGCAGGCATTGATTCGATTTCTCAAAAACCAATATGTAGAAAAGGATGGCGTGGAGACGCCCTTTTTTGCCGGCTGTTTTGGCATCTTTGGGCACGGCTGCGTGGCGGGTGTGGGCGAGGCGCTGTTGAGCAACCCCGATTTTCCCTACTATCAGGTGCGCAACGAGCAAGGCGCGGTGCACGCGGCGACCGCTTATGCCAAGGTCAAGAATCGCCTGCAGACTTTCGCCTGTCTCTCCTCGATTGGACCGGGCGCCACCAATATGATTACCGGCGCGGCCACGGCGACGATCAACCGGCTGCCGGTCTTGCTCTTGCCCGGTGACATCTTCGCCCGTCGCAACGTGGCGCCGGTGCTGCAGCAGCTCGAATCTGAACACAGCCAGGATATTTCGGTCAACGACTGCTTCAAACCGGTGAGCCGCTACTGGGATCGCATCAATCGGCCCGACCAACTCTTGACCGCGCTACCCGAAGCGATGCGCGTGCTCACTAGCCCCAGCGAGACGGGCGCGGTGACGCTGTCGCTGCCGCAGGATGTGCAGACTGAAGCCTACGACTATCCGGTTGCTTTCTTCCGCAAGCGCGTCTGGCACATCATGCGCAACCGCGCCGACCGCGCCACGCTGGCAAAGGCGGCGGAGTTGATCCGCGCAGCAAAGAAGCCGATGATCGTGGCGGGTGGCGGCGTGATCTATGCAGACGCCACCGAGACGCTGGGTGAGTTTGTGGACGCCACCGGCATTCCGGTCGGTGAAACGATGGCCGGCAAGGGCAGCCTGCGCTGGGATCATCCGCTCAACCTGGGCGCAATTGGCGCGACGGGCACGCTGGCGGCGAACCGCATCGCCAAAGAGGCCGACCTGGTGATCGGCATCGGCACGCGCTACAGCGACTTTACGACCGCGTCGAAGACCGCGTGGCAGAACCCAGACGTGCGCTTCATCAACATCAACGTCACCGAATTTGACGCCGGCAAGCATCACGGGCTGGCGGTGGTGGGCGACGCGCGCGAGACATTGACCGAACTGGGCGAGCTGTTGGCTGGCTACACGGTTGATCCGGCTTACCGCGCCGAAGCCCAACGCCTGCACGACGCCTGGGACGCCGAAGTGCAGCGCATCTTCGATATCCGTCTCAGCCCGCTGCCCAGTCAGGGCGAGCTGATCGGGGTGATCAACGAGCTGGCTGGCCCCGACGCAATCCTGCTCAACGCGGCCGGCTCGATGCCCGGCGACCTGCACAAATTATGGCGGGCGACGCACCCCAAGAATTTCCATTTGGAGTATGGCTATTCGTGCATGGGCTATGAGATCGCCGGCGGGCTGGGCGCCAAGCTGGCGGCGCCGGAACGCGAGGTCTTCGTGATCATCGGCGACGGCACGTGGTTGATGCTCTCGTCGGAACTGGTGACGGCGGTGCAGTTGGGCGTCAAGCTGATCGTGTTGCTGTGGGATAACAGCGGCTTTAAGAGCATCGGGTCGCTCAGCCGCTCGTTGGGGCTGGATGGCTTCGGCACGCGCTTCATCGCACCCAAGGATGGCATGTTGGTCGGCGACTCGGCGGGCGATACGGTGCAGCCGCTCTCCATTGATTACGCCATGAACGCGCGCAGCCTGGGCGCCAATGTCATCGAGTGCGTGACGCGCGATGACTACGTCGCGGCCATCAAAGCCGCCAAAGCTGCTGACCGCACCACCGTGATCGTGATCAAGAACGACCGGCTGCACGGCGTCCCCGGCTACGAAAGCTGGTGGGACGTGGCCGTGCCGGAGGTGAGCGAGATCGATGCGGTGCGCGCGGCGCGGGAAGAATATGAGGAGAAGCGCGTGCTGGAGCGTTACTTCCTGGAATGATTGGAAATGTGAATTGTTCTGTAGCGGCGGCTCGCAGCCGCCGGGTCCCGGTCAAACCTGGAGGGTGTGTTGGATGGGCGAAGACGGGCGGTTGCGAACCGCCCCTACGATCATCGGGTTTCCATGTCGTAGCGGCGGCTCGCAGCCGCCGGGTCCCGGTCAAACCTGGAGGGTGTGTTGGATGGGCGAAGACGGGCGGTTGCGAACCGCCCCTACGATCATCGGGTTTCCATGTCGTAGCGGCGGCTCGCAGCCGCCGGGTCCCGGTCAACGCAATCGGCTATGGGGTGACAAAATCGTGCAGTGAAAAATCGCACCTGCTCTTTGGAGAACAAAATGGCTGAGAAATTATTCAATTATGTGAACGGTGAATGGCGCGAATCGAAGGCGACGACTTACCTGAACGTGCCCAACCCGGCTACAAACGAGGTGATCGCCACCGTGCCATTGTCGCCAGCGGAGGAAGTGGACGAGGCGGCGCGGCTGGCGCTGGCGGCTTTCCCGGCCTGGCGACGCACGCCCGCGACTGCGCGCATTCAGTATCTCTTCAAGCTCAAGGCGTTGATGGAGGAGAATTTCGAGGAGCTGGCGCGCTCGATCACGCTGGAGAACGGCAAGGTGCTTGACGACGCGCGCGGCGAAATGCGCCGCGCTATCGAAAATGTGGAAGTGGCCTGCGGCATCCCCACGTTGATGCTGGGCGACTTCGCCGAGGATGTGGCGCGCGGCGTCGATGAGTACATGATCCGCCAGCCGGTGGGTGTGGCCGCCCTCATCTGCCCCTTCAACTTTCCAGGCATGATTCCCTTCTGGTATCTGCCCTATGCGGTCGCCTGCGGCAACACGGTCATCGTCAAGCCGTCGGAGCGCTGCCCGGTGACGATGCAAAAGGCGTTCCGCCTGCTCGAACAGTGCGGCTTCCCCAAAGGCGTGGTCAACCTCGTCAACGGTGGCGCCGACACCGTGAATGCGCTGCTCGACCACCCGGCGATCTCCGCCGTGACCTTTGTCGGTTCGACGCCGGTGGCGCGGCATGTCTACGCGCGTGCGTCTGCCAACGGCAAGCGCGTACAGGCGCAGGGCGGCGCCAAGAACCCGCTCATCATCTTGCCCGACGCCGACGTGAGCCTGACCACGCGTATCGTCACGGACAGCGCCTTTGGCAACGCCGGGCAGCGCTGTCTGGCTGCGTCGTTGGCAGTGACGGTGGCTGGCGCCGAGCAGACCTTTGTGCCCGCGCTGGCTGAGGCGGCAAGCAGCCTGGTCGTCGGCAACGGCTTGCAGCCAGGCGTGCAGATGGGGCCGGTGATCACGCCGCAGAGCAAGGCGCGCATCGAAGGCTTGATCCAGAAAGGCATCGATGAAGGCGCCGAGATGGTGCTCGACGGGCGCAACCCAGGGCTTGGCGATGGCTACTTCCTGAAACCGACGATCATCGCCGACGTGCCGCCCGGCAGCACGATTGCCAGGACGGAAATCTTTGGGCCGGTGCTGGGTGTGATGCGCGTCGATACCGTCGAGGAAGCCATCGCGCTGGTCAACGGCGGCGAGTACGGCAATATGGCGTGCATCTTCACCAGCAGCGGCGCGGCGGCGCGTCAGTTCCGCTACGAAGCCGACGCCGGCAACATCGGCATCAACATCGGTGTGGCCGCGCCAATGGCTTTCTTCCCCTTCAGCGGCTGGAAGAACAGCTTCTTCGGCACGCTCCACGCCCAGGGCAAGCACGCCGTCGAGTTCTTCACGCAGACGAAGGTCGTGGTGGAGCGCTGGTTGGGGTCGTGGGAGCGGAAGTTTTAGGAGATTGGAGACTTGGAGACTTGGAGACTTGGAGATTGGAGATTGGCGCAGGCGTAACACTTCAATCCCTTAATCTCCAATCTCTTAATCTCCAATCTCCACCAAAGGTTGATCATGAGCCATCAGGCTCATTGTCAATAATCGGTTTCTTTTTCAACCATCACAAGGAGAATCAACCATGAAGCAACCCAAGTTATTTGCCGCTGCGCTCACCTTGATGGTGCTCGTAGCCCTGATTGTCGTGGCGTGTGCAGCGCCGCCAGCGCCGACGGCGGCAACGCAGGAATCGGCGCCCGCGGCGGCAGACATGCGCCCCTACCGCTTCATCGTCGTCAGCCATGGACAAGCCGCCGATCCGTTCTGGTCGGTGGTCAAGAACGGCGTCGATGCGGCAGCGCGCGACATGCGCGTCACGGTCGAGTATCAGGCGCCGCAGACCTTCGACATGGTCGCCATGAAGCAACTGATCGACGCTGCAGTCGCCAGCAAGCCGGATGGTCTGGTTGTCTCGATCCCCGATCCCGACGCGCTGGGCGACAGCATTCGCGCAGCGGTGGCGGCTGGCATCCCGGTCATCTCGATGAACTCCGGCAGCGATGTCGCCAAGGAACTGGGCATCCTCAACCATGTCGGTCAGACGGAGTATGAGGCCGGTTTCGGCGGCGGCGAGCGCATGGCCGCAGCGGGCGCCAAGAAGGCGATCTGTGTGAATCAGGAAGTTGGCAACGTGGCGCTTGACCTGCGCTGTCAGGGCTTCACGGACGCCATGACGGCGGCTGGCGGCAGCGTTTCGGTGCTGGCGGTCGAGCTGGCAGACCCGGTCGAGGCGCAGCAGCGCATCAGCGCGGCGCTGCAGGGCGACCCAGAGGTCGACAGCATCTTGACGCTCGGTCCCACTGGCGCCGCGCCGGCGATGGCGGCGTTGGAGGCGATGGGCAAGATGGGCGAGATCAAGCTGGCGACCTTCGACCTCAGCCCTGAGGTGTTGGCGGCGGTGCGCGATGGCCAGATGCTCTTTGCAATCGACCAGCAGCAGTATGTGCAGGGCTACATGCCGATCGTCATGCTGACGCTCTTCAAGGAGAACCTGAACACGATCGCCAACCCGGTGTTGATGACGGGGCCTGGCTTTGTGACGCAGGAGAATGCAGCGCAGGTTATCGACCTGGCGGCGGCAGGCACACGGTAAGTTAGAGATTGGAGACTGGAGATTGGAGAAAGGGTGATTGAGCGATTATGAGACTGCGTCGCGCCGCAAGGATTGGGGTTTTGGGTGCAGCAGCCTTGCCAATCTCCAATCTCCCAATCTCCAGATTTTCCCATCGCTGATTCATGGAGAGAACCTGACATGGCAAGTAGCACGCTCCCCAAGCAGGGCGACGAGCGGGTGGTGCAAGCCGGGCCGCTCAAGCGTCTGCTGACAAGACCGGAGCTAGGGGCGCTGGGCGGCGCAATCCTGGTCTGGCTGATCTTTGCATTTCTGGCCGGCAACCGCGGCTTTCTCACATTGCAGGGCACGGCTTCATATCTGGAAGTCTCCTCCTATCTGGGCATTCTGGCAGCTGCCATTGCGCTGTTGATGATCGGCGGCGAATTCGACCTATCGATCGGGTCGATGATCGGCGCAGCGGGCGCCACCATTGCCGTGCTCGGCTCTGTGTTTGGCATGCCGCTCTGGCTGGCGGCGTTGATTGCATTGTTTGTCGCTTTGCTGGTCGGGTTCATCAACGGTACGATGGTTATTCGCACCAAACTGCCGTCGTTTATCATCACCCTGGGCAGCCTCTTTATCCTGCGCGGTCTGACGATCGCCTTGACGCGCATCTTTACAGGACGCACACAGATCGGCAGCCTCGACCAACTCCCTGGCTATGATGTGTTGCGTCTGCTCTTTGGCGGTTCGATCCCGATTGGCGGCGCCAGCTTTCCAATCTCGATTGTCTGGTGGATTGCGATCACGGCGCTGGCGACCTGGGTGCTGATGCGCACGCAGTTTGGCAACTGGATTTTCAGCGCAGGCGGCAACGCCGATGCGGCGCGCAATGTCGGCGTACCCGTGGACCGCGTCAAGATCACGCTCTTTATGGCGACGGCGACGGCGGCTTGGCTGGTGGCGACGATCCAGCTCACGGTTGTCAAATCGGCTGACACACTGCGCGGCACACAGCAGGAGTTCATCGCCATCATTGCGGCTGTTATCGGCGGCAATTTGCTGACGGGTGGCTACGGTTCGGCGGTCGGCGCTGCGCTGGGCGCACTGATCTTTGGTATGGTGCGACAAGGCATCGTCTATGCTGGCATCGACGCCGACTGGTTCCAGGTGTTCCTGGGCGCCATGTTGATCGTCGCCGTGCTGGTCAACAACTTTATCCGCGACCGCGCGGAGAAAGCGAGGCGCTAACCTATGGCTACCACACCGTTGCTGGAAGTACGCAATATCTCCAAATACTTCGGCAGTGTCATCGCGCTTAACGATGTTTCGATGACTGTCAACGCCAGTGAAGTCATGTGCCTGCTTGGCGACAACGGCGCTGGCAAGTCGACGCTCATCAAAATCCTGTCAGGCGTCCACAAACCCAGCCAGGGTGAATATCTGGTCGAGGGGAAGCAGGTTGATTTCAATTCCCCGCGTGATGCGCTTGACCACGGCATTGCCACAGTTTATCAAGACCTGGCGATGATCCCGCTGATGAGCATTGCGCGCAACTTCTTTCTCGGTTCGGAGCCGACCAAAGGCTGGGGTCCGTTCCGCCGCTTCGACATCAACTTCGCCAGCCAGACTGCGCGCAGCGAAATGGCAAAGATGGGCATCGACATTCGTGATCCGTCGCAGCCGGTCGGCACCCTCTCCGGCGGCGAACGCCAGTCAGTGGCGATTGCGCGCGCAGTCTACTTTGGCGCCAAAGTGCTGATTCTGGACGAACCGACTGCGGCGTTGGGCGTCAAACAGGCGGGTGTGGTGCTGCGTTACGTTGCGCAGGCGCGCGCACGCGGGCTGGGCGTCATCTTCATCACTCACAATCCGCACCATGCCTACGCCGTCGGCGATCGCTTCACCATTCTGAAGCGCGGACGCACCTTTGGCACCTTCACCAAAGATGAACTAAGTCGCGAGGAAATGGTGCGTATGATGTCGGGCGCCGATGAGCTGGACGCGCTGAGCCACGAGTTGAGCGAATTTGCGCGCCGCGACGCAGCCGCCGCTCAGATCGACGAGCAACTCGCCGAATCGCTGGAAGCGGCGGAGAGCCTGTTCGAGCCGGAAAGTCGCCGGGAAGGTTGAGAAGACACCATGGCGGAACTGACAGCCTGGCAACTATATGATCTGCTCAACCGGCGCGGCGGCCCTCTCTGGCTTTCTGGCTGCGACCTGAGTGCGGCGCACCTGCGCGGCGCTCACCTGGTCGAAGCTGACCTGAGCGGCGCCAACTTGCAGCGCGCCAATCTTTCCGGCGCTAACCTAGAACGCGCCAATCTGAGCGGCGCAGATTTGGAAGGCGCTAATCTGGAGGGCGCCAACTTGATCGGCGCCAACCTGGTGGGGGCAAAACTGATGCGCGCCAATTTGACAGGCGCCAATCTGCGCGACGCGATAGTCAACCGCGCCGATCTGACGGAGGCGCTGCTGGTCGACGCCAATCTGCGCAACGCACATTTTGTCGAAGCCATCTTGCTGCGCGCCGATCTTGGCGACGCCAACGCGCTCAAAGCTATCTTCAAGGGCGCCGACCTGCGAGCAGCGATTCTCTGCAATGCGAACTTCAGCAATGCCAATTTCTTCGACGCGCAGATGGAGACGGCGCAGCTCGATGGCGCCCATCTGCACGGCGCCATGAAACCAAATGGCGATCTCTATCCATGAACACACACACTCCTCATCACATCGGCATTGGCGTGATCGGGATGGGGTGGATGGGGGAGGCGCACAGCCGCGCCTATCGCGCCATCCCCGATCGATTTCCGGCAAGCAAGATTCAGCCTCATCTCATCATCTGCGCCGACCCGGTCGAGGCGCGCGCCCGCAGCGCCCAGGAACGCTTTGGCTTTGCACATTACACGACCGACTGGCGCGAGGTAATCGCCGATCCGGCGGTGCAGGCGGTCAGCGTGACGGCGCCCAACGGCATGCATTTGGAGATCAACCGGGCTGCCGCCGCGGCAGGCAAACATATTCTCTGTGAAAAGCCGGTCGGTCGTTTCCCCGAAGAGACGCTGCTCAGCGACGAAGCAGCGCGCGCGGCGGGAGTGATCACCTTTGTGGGTTTCAATTATCGCTGGGCGCCGGTCGTGCAATATGCGCGACGGCTGCTGCAAGAAGGCAAACTCGGTCGCATCACGCACTATCATGGCCGCTTCCTCAACGGCTACGCCAGCAATCCGAACGGCTTTCTTTCCTGGCGCTTCGATGAGGCGCAGGGGCTGGGCACGCTCGGCGACCTGATGTCGCACGTGATCGACATGGCGCACATGCTCGCCGGCCCGATTGCATCGCTCACCAGCGACCGCGAGATCTTCATCCGCGAACGCCCGATCCCTCAGCCAGGCGTTGGCACACACTACGACGTCGGCGGTGCCGAAGGTCCCAAAGGCGAGGTGACGAACGAGGATTACGTCAGTGCGCTGGTGCGATTTGCCAACGGTGCGCGCGGCTATCTGGAATCATGTCGCGTCATCAATGGCGCCAAGTGCGACATGTCTTTCGAGATTCACGGCACGCAAGGCGCGATCAAGTGGAGCTTCGAGCGCATGAACGAGCTGCAACTCCAGTGGCGCAATGACGCCAACCCGGCGGAGGACGGCTACACCACACTGCTGAGCGGGCCTGCACATCCCTATCACGGCCACTTCAACCCGGGGTGGGGCACCGGACTTGGCTACGACGATCTGAAAGCAATCGAAGCATACAACTTTCTCCAGACAGTGACGACGGGCAAACAGGGTGAGCCAGGCTTTGCCGAAGCCGCCGCCGTCGCCCGCGTCCAGCAGGCAATGATTCGCTCCTGGTCAAGCGGTGGCTGGGAGCAGGTGTAATCGCGGCGCCGATTTGCTCGAGCCAGCTTTTATTGATTTCCAGATGGTGATGTCATATCGTTCACAATTTTCCTGGAAGTTTCATGGAATTTAACCAATAGATGCGGTCATCGTCGGTTCGGCTTCCAGCCGGACGCTTCCGCTGGGCCGCGCTGTCACGCCGGAGGCGATGACCTACGTCGGCAGGCGGCCAGGTATGCCGAGGGCGGCTATCCTGATTACCGGGTGATTTTGTTAATCTCCATAAAGCTTTCAGGAAAATGAACAGCGAATCTGGAGGTCGGTAAGGGGGCTGGCTTGGGCAGGTTGGCGCCACAATGAAAGTAGAGCAGTCAATTGAAACCGATACAAATTGGCGTGATTGGCGTTGGCGGGATGGGCGAACGCCATGTGCGCAACCTGACCCAGGAAGTTGGCGCTGCGCGCGTCGTGGCGCTCTCTGATGTCGATGCGGCACGCGTCGCACAGGTGGCGGCAATGTGCGACGCTGACCACACCTTCACGAATGGCTCCGACCTGATCCGCCATCCGGATGTCGAAGCCGTGCTGATCGCGGCGCCGGATCGCTTTCATGCGACGCTTGTGCAGGCGTGCCTGGATGCGGGCAAGCCAGTTCTGTGTGAAAAGCCGCTGGCGCAGAGTGCAGCAGAGGCAAAACGCCTGGTCGACGCTGAAGTTGCCAGCGGACGGCGGCTGATCCAGGTTGGCTTGATGCGCGAGTACGATCCGGCGCATCTCAAGGTGAAGCAGATGATCGACAGCGGCGCATTGGGCAAGGCGCTGGCTTTTCACGGGGTGCATGTCAATGTCGGCTCGCTCACCCCGCGCACCATCGAGGATGTAATCGTCAACTCTGCCGTGCATGACTTGCATTCGGCGCGCTGGATGATGGGCGATGAAGTGAGCCGCGTGCATGTAGCCTATGTCCCTTACAGCGCTGACCGGCCCGACACGGCGCGCCTGGTGCTGATCCAACTTCACTTCCGCAGCGGCGCGGTGGGTCACATCGAGTGCAACGTGGAAGCTGGCTACGGTTACGAGGTGGACGTCAAACTGACCGGCGAACGTGGCGCAGTCGAAACCAACTCGTTGCAGAGCGCGGTGGTGCGGGCGAATAACCAGCGCGGGCAGTGGGTGGAGCAAGATTGGTTGCAGCGTTTTGAGACCGCCTACATCCACGAGGTGCGCGCCTGGGTGCATTCGCTGCAGGCTGGCGTCGCTGCGGGTCCATCAGCGTGGGATGGCTACATGGCCCTGGTGGTGGCTGACGCCTGCATCGCTTCCGCCAAAATGGGACAGCCAGTGAACGTGGACATCCCGATCATGGCGGAGATGTATCGGCGCAAATGACGCGGCGGCTTTGCGGCGACGCTGGGCTAGCTGCAAGCGCATCACGGCATTGGCTTATAGTCAGAGTGAAAAGAGTATACTGTGAACAAAGTGTTTCGATATGGTGTCTACGGCGTCGGACGCATCGGCAAGGTGCACGCCGCCATCGTCCAGGAACAGGGACAGCAGATCGTCGCCATCGGTGATGACGTGCAGGCGGCGGTCGACGTAGCACAGCGCGAGCTGGGCCTGTCGTCTGTGCAGACATTCAACGACCCGGCCGCGATGGCGCAGGCATTGGCTGGCAAGATCGACGCCATGATCATTGCCTCGCACACGAAGGATCATGCGCGCCATGCCTTGCCATTTGTGCGAGCGCGCATCCCGATCTACCTGGAAAAGCCACTCACCGACGACCTGAGTGAAGCGTTTGCCTTCGTCGAGGCGATTGGCCGCGATCCACGCCAGCTACAGATTGGCTTGCAGCGTCGCTACGACCCGGCGCTGCTGCACACGAAGCAGTTGATACAATCCGGGCTGATCGGCGACATCCGCGAAATTCGCTGCATCCTGCGCGACCAGTATCCACCGCCGCCGACCTACAGCAGCCGTGGGCTGATCATCGACATGGGCATCCACGTCGCCGATGAGGCGATCTTCCTGCTCGACGAATTCCCGAATGAAGTGTGGGCGAGTGTGCACCGGACGAAAGGCTACAACAGCCCGATCGACGAGGGCGGCGACACGGCGTTTGTTACGTTCACCACGGCGTCGAACGTGCTCGGACGCCTCGATCTCAGCCGCACCCATGCTTCCGGCTACAACAACGAAACCTACATCATCGGCACGCGCGGCACGCTCCACACAGGACGTTTCGCCGGCTATCCCGGCCCGATCCACGTCGAACTGTGGCAAAGTGATGGGACGCTGCACCCAGCATCAAAGACCTTTGAGATGACCTATCTGAAAGGCAGCTATCCAGAATTCCTGCCACGCTTCGACGCCGCCTATCGTCGTGCCCATCAACAATTCCGCGCCGACATTGTCGCTGGCGCGCCCTTCGCCGTGACGCAGAATGAGGTGCTCGACGCCCAGGTCTTTGTTGAGGCGGCGCACCGCTCTGCACTGTATGGCGGCAGGCGCTATCAGATGCAGCGTACTGATGACCTGCATCAGTACAGGAGTGCGTGTGTCGCCAGCGGTCTCATGGACGATGAAGGACGCACGAACTGAGCACACAAAACAAGATGAGCCAGATTGGCTTCAAGTTACCCAAGGAACGTCTGATGAACGGCAACAAAATCAAAGTTGGCAATGCCCCCTGTTCGTGGGGTGTGATCGAGAATGTGGAAGGCGAGCGCGGCGGCTATGCCCAGGTCCTCGACGAGATGCACGAAACCGGCTATGTGGGCACCGAGCTGGGCGACTGGGGCTTCATGCCCACCGACCCGGACGTACTGCGCGCCGAGCTGGCTAAGCGCGAGCTCCAGCTAATGGCGTCGTGGGTCAGCGTCAAGCTGCATGACCCGGCGGCGCACGCTAGCAGCGAAGCCGACGCCGTGCGCACGGCGCGTCAACTGGCGCTGGTGGGGGGGCCAGAATGTCTGGTTGTCCTGGGCAACGACCCGTACATGGACCCGATGCGCACGCTCAACGCCGGCCGCCTGACGCCAGAGATGGGCATGAGCGAAGCACAGTGGCAGGTCTTTGCGGAGGGCGCCAATCGCGTGGCCTGGGCAGTGAAGCGTGAAACCGGCTTGCGCACCGTCTTCCATCATCACATCGGCACCTGGATCGAGACGCCCGAGGAAACGGCGCGGCTGCTGGCAATGACCGATCCGGCGGTGCTCGGCCTCTGCTTCGACACGGGACACTACACGCATGGCGGCGGCGACCCGCTCACCGGTCTCAAGCGCCACGCGGATCGCATCTGGCATGTCCACTTCAAGGATCACAGCCCAACGGTTGCGGCGCAGGCGAAGGCGGAAGGCTGGGATGCGGTCACTGCGGTGGGGCATGGTCTCTTCTGTGAGCTGGGCAAGGGCGACGTCGACTTCCCGGCGATCCTGGCGGAACTTCGGCGCATGAACTACAGCGGCTGGATCGTGGTCGAGCAGGATGTGCTGCCAGGCATGGGCAGCCCCAAGGAGAGCGCCCGGCGCAACCGCGACTACATCCGCAGCATCGGATTGTAGGTTCGCACAGCACGCGGCGGACGCAGATCAGGCGGATTGTCGTCGTTTGGACACCATGCATGGCTTTGCCTGAATCTGCTCGAATTGATTGTTGCCCTTTGACAACGCCGCACCGTTCATGTCATGGTTTCAGGATGCGCGCGGGCAAATGCAAGATCAACACAACAAACAGGTGAATCATGTCCACAACACTGAATATCGGCGTGATCGGCATGGGCTGGATGGGCATGGCGCACAGTCGCGGCTATCGCGCCATTCCCGACCGCTTTTGGGATGGCGGCATTCGCCCGCGTCTGGTCATCTGCGCCGATGATCTGCCGGCCCGCGCCCAGCAGGCGCAGGAAATGTTTGGCTTCGAGGAGGCGACTACTGACTGGCGTGCGGTCATCAGCCATCCCGATGTGCAGGTTGTCAACATCGCCTCGCCCAACTTTCTGCACAAGGAGATGGCGCTGGCGGCGATTGCAGCGGGCAAGCATGTCTTCTGCGAGAAACCGATCGGGCGCTATCCCGAAGAGACCATCGAAGTGGCTGAAGCGGCGCAGAAAGCCGGCGTGATGACCGGCGTCGGCTTCAACTACCGCTGGGCGCCGCTGGTGCAGTACACGCGCGCACTGGTCGAGGCTGGCAAGCTGGGCGAGCTGACCCACTATCGCGGCCGCTTCTTTTCGATGTACGGCAGCAATCCATACGGTCAGTTGAGCTGGCGCTTCAAGTTCGAGCAGGCTGGCTACGGCGTGCTGGGCGACATCATGACGCACGTGGTGGATATGGCGCACTTTCTGGTCGGCCCGGTTGACCGCCTGGTCAGCCAGCGCAACACCTTCATCAAGCAACGTCCGCTGCCTGTGCCTGGGCGCGGCACGCACTTTTCGGTGGGGCAGCCGGGCGACCCGACTGGCCCGGTGGAGAATGAGGACTACATCGGTGCGCTGGTGGAGTTCGCCAACGGGGTGCAAGGTACGCTGGAGACCTCGCGCACCGTCTTCGGACCAAAGTGTGAAATGGCGTTCGAGTTGTACGGCACGCGGGGCGCGGTCAAATGGAACTTCGAGCGCATGAACGAACTTCAGGTCTATCTGCCCGACGACGAGATCGGGCATGATGGCTTCACGACCATCTTCGGTGGTCCCGACCACCCGCTGCACGGACGCTTCAACCCCGGCCCGGCGATTGGGCTGGGCTACGACGACCTCAAGACCAGCGAGGCGTATCACTTCCTCAAGTCGATTGTGGATGGCAAGCAGATCGAGCCGGGCTTTGCCGCCGCCTACGCCGCCGCCCGCACCAACCAGGCGATGATTCGTTCGTGGGAAAGCGGAGCGTGGGAGAAGGTGTCGGCGTGACGCGCACTGCACCGCCCGATGCGCCAGGCGTGCGCGTCGGCATCCTCGGC
Organism: Chloroflexota bacterium; assembly: GCA_003451595.1. Taxonomy (GTDB): domain Bacteria; phylum Chloroflexota; class Anaerolineae; order Caldilineales; family Caldilineaceae; genus Caldilinea. The sequence goes on from DMDA01000110.1 coordinate 32,104, forward strand.
AGCAGCTGGTGGAGCGACTCGATGTACCTGCCTGCGCTGGCGTATCATCCTCACGGGCGCGTGGCGGCGATTGCGGGGCGCGATGCCGGCGTGTTGGCGCAGCGCTGGGCGGTGCCCCACGCCTTTGCGCGTTACGAAGCGTTGCTGGACAGCGGCGCCGTCGATGCCGTGATCGTGGCGACGCGCAACGATCTGCATCACCCGTTGACGCTGGCGGCGCTCGACCGTGGCTTGCACGTTTTGTGCGAAAAGCCGCTGGGTCTTGACTACGCTCAAGCCGCAGCGATGGCGGCCCGCGCCGTCGCTGTCAACGCCATCTGTATGACGCCCTTCACCTATCGCTACATGCCGGTCAATCGCTACGTGAAGCGCCTGCTTGATGAGGGCTTTCTCGGCCGTCCCTTCCACATCAATTTGCGTTACTTCACCGGCTTTGGGCAGGCTGGCGGCTACAACTGGCGCTTCGACGAAACCATCTCCGGGTCGGGCGCGCTGGGTGATATCGCGTCGCATTTTCTCTACCTGGCGTGGTGGTTTCTGGGCGACATCACTGCGGTCTGCGCAGAGTTGGGACGTCTGATCGCGCGGGCGCCGCTTGCCCCCTCCGGGCAGCCTTATCCACAGGCTGATGACAACGCCATGATCCTGCTGCACTTCGCCAACGGCGCGCAGGGGATGCTGCACGCTTCGACGGTCGCCGGCGAAGCCACGCCCTTTGGACAGATTCACGAGTTCGACCTGTATGGCGACCGTGGCACGCTGCACGCGCGCATCGATTGGGCGAGTGAGCAACGGCTTTACGGCGCCCGTGCCGGCGAGGGTGCGCTGCATGACCTGCCGTTGCCTGACGACATCTGGAATGGCGCGCGCCGCGACACCGTGCACAACACCTATCGCGATGTCTTCCGCACACAGGAAACGATGGCGCGGCAGTGGGTGACGGCGATTGCACATGGCGAAGCGGTGCGCCCCGACTTCGCCGACGGCGCCTACATTCAGCGCGTGATGGACGCCATCAAACTGAGCCATGCGACCCGGCGATGGGTCGAGGTTGCGGCGATTGTGTGAGAGGGGCGAGTTGCGAGTTGCGAGCATCTGCTGTCTGCCATCATCTCTGGCGCGACATGGCGACGGTGCACCCACGTGGCAACTCGCCCCCGCCCCTCGCAACTCATCGGCATTGAGGACAGGATGGCACTGATGACAACGACGTACGATCTGATCACCCTGGGTCGCTGTGGGATGGATCTCTTCTCCCAGGACATCGGTGCACCGTTCACGGCGATCACCGGGTTCGATGCCCACATCGGCGGGTCGCCGACCAACATCGCTGTGGCCGCGAGCCGGTTGGGGCTGCGCGTGGCGCTGCTGACGGCTGTCGGCCCCGATCTGGTGGGTGACTTTGTCCTGGCGCATCTCGTGCAAGAAGGCATCGATACCCGATACATTCCGCGCAAACCCGGTGCGCACACCGGGCTTGCCATCGTCGGCGTACAGCCGCCCGACCGCTTTCCACTGGTTTTCTACCGCCAGAACCCGGCGGACATCTGGCTCGACGCCGATGACGTGGCCGCCGCGCCGATCGAACAGACGCGCGCGCTGCTGCTCTCTGGCACGGCGCTCAGCCGCGGTGCGTGCGCCGACGCAACGGTCGTCGCCGCGCAACGCGCATCCGCCGCCGGTGTGGCGACCTATCTTGACCTCGACCTGCGCCCCGATCAATGGGCCGGCCCCGCTGCGCTGCGCGCGGCGCTGAATCGGCTCCTGCCCTTCATCGACGTGGTGATTGGCACCGAAGAAGAGGTCTATGCGCTGCTCGGCGACGCACCGGAGAGTGTGTTCGTCGGCGGGGCGCGGCTGACATCCGAACAGGTCGCGGAACTGGAGCGTCGCATTCCGGCGTTTTTGGCAGCCACGCCAGAGCATACGTTGATCCTGAAGCGCGGCGCACGCGGGGCAACGATCTGCGCTGCCGACGCGCCGCCGGTGGAAGTTGCCGGCTTCCCCGTGACGGTGCTCAACACGGTGGGGGCGGGTGATGCATTTGCCGGCGGTCTGCTCTTTGGGCGTAGCCAGGGCTGGGATTGGCCTGCCAGTGTGCGCATCGGCAACGCGTGCGGCGCACTGGTCGTCACCAGGCACGGTTGCGCCGCCGCCATGCCGCGGCTGGAAGAAGTAGAGGCATTCCTGGCTAATCTCGAATCTCCAATCTCCCAGAGTGATTAGAGATTGGGAGATTTCTATCGTTGGAGGGAGAAATGGAGCACCTGATTCGACCGGTTGGGGCGCTGGGGGAAACGATTGTGGTGACGCCGCAGCGCGCCGGATGGCACTATCTGAGTTTCCGGGTCGTTGTCCTGGCGGCTGGAGAGCAGTATACGCTGCACACCGGCGGCGAGGAGATTGCGCTTGTGCCATTACAGGGCGCTGGCGCTCTGGCTGTCGACGGCGCAACCTATGCACTCCAGCGCAGCGGCGTCTTCGTCGGGCCGCCGTCGCTGCTCTACGCGCCGCCCGGCAAGACGATAACGGTCACCGCTGAGCGCGGCTTCGAATTTGCGGTCGGCGGCGCGCCGGCCACCGGCAAATACGGCGTGCGGCTGATCCGCCCGGAGGAGATCAAGTGCGAGATTCGCGGCGGCGGCGCAGCGCGGCGGCAGGTCAACCACATTCTGGCGCCGCCGCTGCCCGCCGAACGGCTGATTCTCTTCGAGGTGTATGTGCCGGGTGGCTCATGGTCGGGCTGGCCGCCCCACTGTCATGACGGCGCTGGCGGCTCGCCTTACCTGGAGGAGACCTACTACTACCGCATCGACCCGGCGGATGGCTTTGCGATTCACCGCAACTACCGGCTCGATGCCGACTTTGACGAACTGCTGCCGGTGCGCAGCGGCGAGCTGGTGCTGGTGACGCAGGGCTATCATCCGGTGGCAGCGGCGCCGGGGAGCAACGTCTACTTTCTCAACTATCTGGCCGGCGAGTTGCTGGACGAAGAGCGCGCCCGCCCACCGCTGGACGACTATCGCTATGCGTGGATGAAGGAGAACTGGGAGGGCAATCGGCTGGAGCTGCCGATTGCACGCGATACGATATGAGTTCACAACACGAAATCGTCACGCCATCGCCCTTGCTCGACGCACAAGGCCGACTGGTGCAGGTGGGCTGGGCGCGGGCGCCGCTGCTCGACTGCAACCTGGAGAAGGCGGCCTTTTACCCGCGCCTGCTGCGTTTCCTACAGCCGCTGCGCATCAAGCGTTGGGACTACTATGGCGTCACGACGCCGGAGCGTTATTTCTCCGTCACCCTGGCCGACCTGGGCTATGCGGGACAGGCCTTCGTCTACATTGTGGACTTTGCCACCGGACGCTATCACGAGGAGACGCTAACGATTCCGCTCGGCGGCGGCATCAGCCTGCCGCGTAACAGTATGGAAGGCGAAAGCCGCTACGACAACGGCAAGGTGTGCCTACGCTTTCAGGTGACGCCGAACACCCGCCAGATCGCCGTGACCTGGCCTGACTTCAATAGGCAGACACTTCGCGCTGAGATCAGCTTTGCCCTGGCGCCTGAGCATGAGTCCACCGTTGTCGTCATCCCGATTCGGGGCAACCGTTTCTACTACAACCGCAAGATCAACTGTCTGCCCGCAACCGGCTGGCTACAACTTGGTGACGAGCGTACGGAGATTGCGCCGTCGACTTGCCTGGGCAATCTGGATTGGGGGCGCGGCGTCTGGGAATATCGCTCCTTCTGGGTGTGGGCGAGCGCGTCGGGTTTTCTGGCGGATGGACGAACGATCGGCATGAACCTGGGCTTCGGCTTTGGCGACGCCTCGGCTGCCACCGAGAATACGCTCATTCTGAACGGTCGCATCCACAAGCTGACCCAGGTTGATTTCAGCTATGACGCACAGAACTTCATGCAGCCCTGGCGCGTGGCCGCCCCTGATGGGCGGCTCGACCTGACCTTCACGCCCTTTGTCGAGCGCGTCGCCAGAACCAATCTGTTCCTCATCGCCAGCACGGTGCACCAGTTGTTTGGGCGATACAGCGGTTACGTGAAGACCGACGACGGGGAACGGATACATGTTGACGGCCTGATCGGTTTTGCCGAGGAGCATCACGCTCGATGGTAGCGGCCGCAACCGGGCGTAACGCAGGCAATCGGTCTGAAAACGGTCAAGACCGGGCGACGAAATGTGGTAAAGTGAAGGGTGGCAATGCCGTCGGCGTCCAACCTTCTGGCGCGGGCGCCATTGCCTGACCAGGAGAATGGGACAATGCGCACTCGATTTGTGATGATCTTGCTGGTCGTCTGGTTGACGACCGTTTTCTTTGCACTCGGCGCCCTGGCGCAGGACGCCATCACGGCCACCCCCACGCCAACGCCCACCACCAGCCTTGCAACACCATTGACCACCACAGTGACCACCACAGTGACCACCACAGTCACGGCGACGGTGGACACCGGCGGCGTGCGCCTGCGTGTGCGGGCGGCGCCATCCACCACTGCTCCCATCGTGGCGCGACTGACCGACGGCAGCACCGTGAGCGTGCTGGCGCGTGACGCCAGCGGCGATTGGGTGCTGACGCCGTTGACCAATGCGGTGGTGGAGTCTGGCTGGATCGCCACTGCATATCTACGCATGAACACGTCGATTGGGGCGTTGCCAGTCGCTACAGTGGCTCCTCTGTTATCGGCGGCGACGCCTGGCGCACCGGCGACCGCTACGCCGCAGAGCGTGGCAGCCACGCCAGCCATCGTTACGCCGCCGCCGCCTGTCGTTACCTTGCCATCTGGTCTCTATGGCAAGTTGGCCGTGCCAGTCTTCGATGAGAGCCGCAAGACCTACGATGTGTGGCTGGTCAACGCGGATGGCAGCGACCTGCGCCGCGTCATCTACGAGGCAAGCTCGCCTGCTCTCAGCGCTGATGGCGCCATGTTGGCTTATCGCCGCTGGCAGGTCGATGATCGCGGCATCGTCGTCGCCAACGTAGATGGCAGCAACCCCTGGCGCATCACCGACAAACTGGAGGATGTGCTGCCCTCCTTCTCGCCCGACCGCTCGAAGGTCGCCTTTTCCACCTATCGATGGGGTGATCGCAAGAACCGGCTCTACTATGCCTGGACTGACGAACAACACAAGGTCGCCTGGGAATGGGGCGCCGGCGGCATCTTTGGCGAAGACCCCTTCTGGATGAACGACGGCCGCATCCTCTTCCGCGTGACGCGTCCCGAGCGCGCTGTCGAGGAGTTGTGGAGCATGGACGGCCGCACTGGCGAGCAGCGCACGCTGCTTTATGTGACCGACTCACTCCGCGCCCCTGCTGCTGCACCCGACAATCGCACGGTGGCATATATGGCGTTTGCCGACGGCAACTGGGACATCTACGCCCTCGATCTGGTTGATCGCAGTGTGACGCGCCTGACCGACGACCCGGCCGAGGATGGTCTGCCCGCCTTCTCGCCCAACGGCGAATATCTGGCCTTTGTCAGCAATCGTGGTGGCAAGTGGGGACTCTGGCGGATGCGTGCGGATGGCAGCGACCTTCAGTTGATTGTCACGCTGCCTGGCCCTGTCGATGGTCGCGTCGAGTTTGAGCCGGAGTATCTGAATCACGGCTGGCTCGAAGAGCAGATTGGGTGGAGTTGGTAGCAGCCATATTTTCGGATGAACCTACTGCCAATATGAGTCATCCTGAATTTTCGCGAAGGTGCAATTCAGCGGTCACAGTGCACTCTCGGTCTTTCCGCTGGGGACGATGTCGAACACTGGCCTCACGATCTCCTGCGCGCTAATTCCGCCGTGCTCGTACTCCTTGCCTGCCTCGAAACAGGCGATGCCGATGGCGGTATGAAGTGCAGCTTGCGCAGGACAGCATCCAGATCGCGCAGATAGTCTTGATAGGCAGGCAGCTGCTCCAGTGCAGCCAATCGCACTTGATTGGCAAGAGGTTCATACAATTCGCCTGGTTCCGCCGCACGACGGCGACGAGGACGGCTGGCGTACGCAGCGTGCATTATCATGCGTTTGTCACCTGTATCAGGGCGCTGCGCGCCTTCACCGTGCTGCGGATTGTGATGCAACCTTCCTCAAAGCTGCAAGATTCCGCCTATGGTCAAATCATACCGTAGACACTTCGATCAAGCAATCAGACCCTGACAACCATGCCACCATCTGCGCTGCGCTCACCGTCTGCGCCGGCTCGAACGCTTCGCTCTGCAGGTAGCGCAGCAGGCTGTAGCGCATCTGGCGAGCGACGAGCCGCTGATCGAGGTTGCTCGCCAAATCCATCGAACAGACCATCAATCGCCCGCCGCCGACGCGCGCTTCGAAGAGCAGCGCCAGGCGCCGCGCCGCGAACCAGGTGTCGATGGGCTGCACGAGCGGGCGTAGCGTGGGCGGCAGTGCGTCGATCTGCATCGCCGCCGCGCCGTGGATCAGTTCCCACCATTGCCAGTTGCTGTGATATTCAGTCGGGAAGTCGGCGAAGACTGGATGCGCCGGGTCGCAGAGGATGCCCAGGGTGTGTGGCGGCTGCCCCCTTGTCCAAGCCGTGTTCCAAAAGACGCTGGAGAAGCCGAGCGTGCTTGTTGTCTTGACCTGATTTGCGTCGAGCAGCAGCAAGGCGCGCCCGCCTGCTTCCGCCTGGCGCAGCGCTGCGTCCAGGTTGCTGGTGATGAAGACATTTGCCGCAGCAGGCATGGTCAGCCTGTCGGCGAAGACCCAGAGGTCCCAGTCATTCTCATAGCGCACGCCATCCGCCGTGGTCACGCCAACGATGAGCGTGTGCTTGCGCGCCGGCGCGGCGGCCAGATCGCACGTCAGCGTACCGACGATGGCCTGGCTGCTCATGGCGATGGTGCAGGGCGGCAGTGCACCGGCGGCGATGATCCGCTCGTCCATGCGCAGCGCCCAATCGACCTGCGCGTCGACGAGCGGCGCCGGCCCAAAGTGTGCGATCTGGATGTCGGCGCGCAACGTTTCGCCGGTGCGCCAATACCGTTTTTCCAGCCGCACCAACGGCACGGTGCTGTTGCAAAAGCGCTTGAACTCCGCCGCCGTGATGTAGCCCTTCTCCTCCCAGAAGGGGTCGAGCACGCCGACGAGCGCCGTGCCCTGCCCCGGAAAGTCGTGCAGGTCGAGCAGTTGAAAGCCGCCAAAGCCGGGCGTGCGCAGCGCCGACTCGATCTCTTCCTTGTAGCAGAGCGCCTGCAATTTGCCCGACGCCAGCAGAAAATCACGCGCCTGGTCGCCCATGTGGTTGGCTTCGAGGAAGTCACGGAAAATCTCGAAGTTCTTGGGCTTGAGCACGCCGGTGTATTTCGCCATTTCGTCGAAGTTGGGATAGACGCACCACTGGCCGATCTCGTGGCTGACGACTGGCGCGCCGGCTTGCGCCACGAAGTCGCGATAATCCGTCACGGTTTCGGGCGGCAGCGCGTTGATGCGCGAACGCAGCCCGGCGCCCCAGCGCTGGATGCGTGGGTCAGGCGTGTTGTGATAGTCGTTTTCCGGGATCATAGGCCAGCCGGCGGCGCTGGTGTAGAGCCGTCGCGGGTCGCGCTTGCGCCAATACGTAACCCACTCCGCCAGAAATTCACGGTCGCGTCCGGCGGGTTCATTGCCATACGCCATCAGCAAAAAAGAAGGATGGTTGCCATAGGCGTCCTGAATGCGCCAGCCTTCGTGAAAAAGCCAACGGTCGAGCGGACGCCCCTCGCCGATGGCTGCGCCCTGATTCGCCCACGACGGGCACTCGACCTGATAGTAAAAGCCCAGCTCGTCGGCGGCGTCGAACGCGGCTGCGGGCGGGCACCACGAATGAAAGCGGATGTGGTTCAGCCCGTGCGCCTGGCAGATGCGGATGATGCGCCGCCAGCTTTCGACATCGGTGGGCGGGTAGCCGGTGCGGGGGAAGATGCAACATTCCAGCGTCCCGCGCAGGAAGATCGGCCGTCCGTTGAGCGTAATCTGCGTCCCTGCCGTCCCCACCTCACGCAGTCCAAAGCGCACCACGCGCCGGTCGCGCACAATCTCCATGCTATCCGCTGCGCTCTCCTCGCCCCCGGCAACTCGCCCCTCGCCCTTGACATGCAGCGCAAGCTCCACATTCATCTCATACAACGCTGGCGAAAACTCATCCCACATCTGCGCATCGTCGCCGAGCGGGTACTCCAGATCGACGTGCCCGCCCGCCGCCGACAGTTCCAGCCCGGAGAGACCGCCCGCCGCCGAGAAGCCGATCTCGGCGCTGACCGGCGGCAATGGTTTGCCGTTGACAAGCCGCGCCGACGCCGTCACCCGGCCGCGCGCTGACTTGCCGAGCACGCTGGCGATGTCGATCTTGACCGTCGCCGCCTTGCGCGCCACGTCCGGGAAGATGCGCACATTGCGCAGCCAGACCGGACTTTCCGCCGCCAGCTCGATGCGCCCGATGATGCCGTTCCAGTTTGATTGCGTGTGGTCGCTGACGCTGTGCGCGTTGGGACCAACGTCGACGATCATACGGTTGTTGATGCGGATGGTCAGGCGGTGCTCGCCCGGCGCCACCGCCGCGCCCAGCTCGTAGACATGCGCCGTTGCCAGGCTGTCGCAGCGGCCCAGCGGCTGGTCATCGAGCCAGACTGCCGTCTCCCAGTGTGGACGTTCCAACGTGAGCGTAATGCGCCGCCCCTGCCATGTGGGGGGAATTGTCACCGTGCGCTGCACCCAGGCTGCGCCGACATAACACTTTTCCGGTTGCAGCCAAAAGGGAACCTTGATGTTGCCGGACTGACGGTAGGGCGCGTAGCGCGGGTCGTCGAACCAGGAGCGGTCGACGATGGTGCCCGTCCATGGCGTGTCGAGCGTAATATCGTCGCCGTAGCCTTGCGCCTGAATCGAGCCAGGCAAGGTGAGCACACCGGCGGGGTCAGGAAGATCAGCCGCGTACCAGCGTTGGCGTTCGCCGCAATCTTCCGGGTCAAGCGCCAGCATCCACGCGCCGGCAAGGTCGATACTCATAATTACACTCCTCTATGTGTTGAAGGGGCGAGAGGCGAGTTGTGAGGGGCGACTGCCGGGCGCCGTTGATTTTCTGCTGCTTGATGCAACCACATCTCCCTGTTTGGCGAGACCTGCGGCTACGAGCCGCATCTACGATGGGCGATGCATCACCACCCCCACATGCGCCGGGTCTTCGGCAAGCACGGCGTCGAAGCGCGCTGTTGCTTGCGCCAGGTTGCCGAGCGCCAGATAGCCAAGCCCGGCCATGAAGAGGCAGTGTAGCCGGTGACGGCGCTGCAAGTCATCCTCGAAGACCAGGAAGTCGGGCAGGGAGACGGCGAAGTAGTCCATCGTCGCCACGTCGTGCAGATGCGTTTCGCCGTAATCGACCAGCTTCTGCGCAATCACTGCGGCCGCAGCGTGATCGCCGAGACGATGATGCGCCAGCGCCTGGTAGAAGATCATCTCCGGCGGCTGGTCGTTGTAATAGAGCGCCGCCGCCGGTTCGGTCGAGCCAGCGGTGGCGGCGCGCCAGTGCTGTGCCGCCCGTGCCTTGTCGCCCAGATCCGCGTAGGCGCAGCCGAGATAGTAATCGATGTGATTCTCGCGTGCGCCGTGCAGTTTGCCTTCACCCAGGTTGGGCGGGTAGACGCGGGCGCGCTCCAGCAGCTCGATAGCGGCAGCCGGTTCGCCAGCGGCGAGACGCGCTTTCGCCAGCCCAAGCAGTGCAATCACATACTGTCCGGTCGTCTTGCCCTCACCGCCTTCCCAGGGGTGGAAGGTGCGTGCTAGCAGCCGTTCCAGCGCCTCAGCGTGTCGTCCCAGCAAATTGAGCAGCGTGACATACTCGACGGTCAGATCGTCGCGCTGCGCCACCAGGTCAGCATGTGCAGCGAGATGCGCCAATCGCTGTTCCGGCGCTACGCCCAGTTTCTTGTCGAGCTGGTCAGCCTCGAAGAGGATGCGGGCGTCGTGTGGGTCGAGGGTGAACGCCGCTTCGTAACAGGCGCGCCCACGCGCCAGGTCGCCGCTCTTGTTGACATAAGCGAGACCGAGATTGCGCTGCACGGTCGCAAAGGTTGGATCGAGGCTGGCGGCACGCTCCCAGCAGTCGATCGCTTCCTCGTAGCGGCGGTGCGCGTACCAGAAGTTGCCCAGGTAGTAGGGCGCCCGCGCATCCAACGGATTGTAATTGCTGGCAGTTTGCAGCGCCAGGACGCACTCGACCTCGTTGGGAAAGCAGAAGTCTGGCGCCATCTCTGCGCCATGGGCGAAAGCCTCTGCCGCACCAACGGTATCGTCGGCCTGGATGAGAATCCAGCCCAGGTAATAGAAGACCATTGGGTCGGCGGGCGGCGCGGCCATCAAAAGCTGCGCTGCCTCGGCGAACAGCCCGGCATGGGTGTAGTCCAGCGCTAGCTCGATGTAGTTGTAGACCTTGTCCTGCAGGATCTCAAGGCTCTGTCTCACGCGAAGCCGCAAAGGCGCGAAGGGAAAGATGGTTTCCTTCGCGTGCTTTGCGCCTTCGCGTGCGGATTGTGACGTATTGCCGCCTTCGAGCAGAAAGCGTTCGTAGTGCAATCCGTAATTCATTGGGTCGAGCGCCAAACCGGCTTCGAGCACTGTCTGTGCTTCACTGGTGCGTTCCAGCCGGCGCAGCAGCGCAACGTGCAGATGGCGGGCGGCGTGATGGCGGCCATTGCGCGCCAGCGTCTCCTCGACGTGGGTAAGCGCCTCCGCGAGGCGACCGCCGCGACTGGCAATGCGCGCCAGCTCGAAGTAGGCGGCGTCCTGCCAGGCGGCGTTCCAGACCGCCTTGTAGAAGGCGTCGTAGGCGGCGTCGAAGCGTTCTTGAAAGCGCAGCGCAAGGCCGAGATTGTAGAACGGCTCGCCGTCATAGGGATTGGGGTTGCGCCGCGTCAGGCTGGCAATGGCGTGGCGGAAGTGTTGTTCAGCCTCGCTGAATTTGCCGCGACGCAGCAGCAGGCGACCCAGCGCGTTGTGACAGCGGCTGTCGCGCGGGTCACGGCGCAGCGCCTCCTTGAAATAGGCTTCGGGTGCGTAGGTGGCGTGGCGGTACTGTTCGAGATGTAACCCGTGCAGGAAGAGTTCTTCGTTCGTGGCGACCTCGGCGGGCGGCGGCGCGGGCGTGGCAGGCGACGGCGGCTCGACTACACTCTCCGGCAGCGGTGAAAAGGCGAGCAGCAATTTCTCCCCGTCGAACACAGCAAGGCGCACAGTCTGCAGCGACGTGCTGGCAGGCAGTTTCACCGAGGTTGTCAGCGCCTGCTCTGGCGCAAGGTCGTGAAGCTGGTCGTAGAGCGTCGCCTCCGCCGCCGTCAGCACGACGCGCACCGTGCGCGGGCTGCTGCAATAGACGCCACAGCGCGCAATGCTTTCCTCGATCTCCAGGTTGAGCGCAACGTCGACGCTGGCATTCTTGACGCCGCCGATGGTGGTGAAGGGCATGAAGACTTGCGTGAAGTGCTTTTCCTCACCCGGCATCAGCCAGCTAAAGTCGGGCTGGTTGTCGGTGAAGGCGCCGCACATCAGCTCGATGTACGGCCCGTCTTCGTCGGTGAGTTGGCGATCCCAGGCGCGGCCAAAGTCGCCGTTGCCCCACGTCCATTGCTTCTTGCCGGGCACGAGATGATGGTTGGCGACGTGCAGCATCCCGGCCTGTCGCCCGTGATCGTAGTAGCCCAGAAAATCGAAGTCCGAGTGGTACGCCATGTAGGAGGTCGGCACGGGGATGTTCTTGTAGCGCGAGATGTCCGTGCCGGGTGCGTAGTCGATCTTGTAGTAGACGCCGGTGGCGATCGGAAAGGTCGAGACCGCGCGCTTGCCATGATCCATGACAGCGTAGACATCGGGTGGGAAGATCGACTGGTAATTATCATCGACGTGCACGGCCGGGTTTGCCCACCACAGGAAGGTCTGCGGCAGCGGCGTGCGGTTGAAGAGGCGCACATCGATCTCCAGATAGGCGCGGTCGGGATAGAGCCGGAAGCCTGCCAGCCCTTTGGTGCGGAACATGCGCTCGATCTCATTGAACCAGACCGTCTTGCTGCCGTCGGCGTGCTCCTCAATGGTGTATTCCACTGGCAGAAAGGTGCTGGGGCGGTGATGCTGAGGCCAGTTGAATTCGATGCCGCCGGAAATCCACGGTCCGGTCAGCCCGACCAGCGCCGGTTTGATCACGCGGTTGTAGTAGACGAAATGATGGCCGTTGACCTTGTTGTACGCCATCTGCACGCGCCCGCCCAGCTCTGGCAGCAGCAGGATGCGCAAGTAGCGGTTCTCTAGCCAGATGCCGGTGTAGGTGCGGTCGGCTTTCGCATCGCCCACCGACTCGATGACCGGGTGCGGATAGACGGCGCCGCTGCTGCCCTGGTAGACGCGCTTTTCCAGGAACATCGGGTTGCGGTTGGGCGCGCCGACAGGATAGGTAGGGATGGTGACCGGCTCAACTGTTACAGTGACGCCGGCTTCGGAATGGAAGGATGCGTGAGTCATGGTTGGTGCGTGATGCGTGATACGTGTTGCATGTTGTGTGATACGTGTTGCGTGCCACGTGTTGCGTGGTAGCATCACCACAATCAATCACGCAACACGTCCTTTTTATCACGAAGGGCGCTGCTCATTCAATAGACAAGACTGTGATAGAATGGAGTATCTTCCGTTGACGCTGAGTTGTACTGCTGATAGAGGAGTGGGGTGTGGATCATGATCTTGCGCTTTCGCTGCGGATACGGGAGGGTTTTCGCGGGCAGATTCTGCATGTCATCCCGCGCCCGATGGTGCAGCAGCTGGCGGCGCATCCACTGTTGCACTCGCTGCTGACGACAGATATCGGCTGGTATCCCGAAGCGCGCTATCATTATGTGGAGCGGCCGGAAGGCGCAGCCGAGCACATCTTGATCTACTGCGTACAGGGCGCCGGGTGGTACGAAGTGGTGGGGAGTCGGCAGGCGCTTGAAGCACACGAGGCGGTCGTGCTGCCGGCAGGCGCTGCGCACGCTTACGGCGCATCCATCGACAAGCCATGGTCGATTCACTGGGTGCACTTCACCGGTCTCGAGGGCGACTATTACGCGCAGTTGCCGCCCGCCACCACACACAAGCTTTCGGTGGACCCGCGCTGCGGCGCCGAGCTGGTCAGACTCTTCCAACAGTGCTACGGCAGCTTTGTCGGCGGCTTTGTGCTTCCCAAGCTGATCCATGCGTCCAAGCTGGTCGGGCACATCCTGGCTGAGCTTTTCTACAACAACGCTGCCTTTTCGCCCAACATGCGCACAAGTCGCTTTCACAGCCTGGCGCCGACCTTCGCCTACCTCGCCGAAAATCTACATACGACGCTGACGCTGGCTGAGATGGCGGCGCATGCTGGTCTGTCGGAGTCACAGTTTTCGCACCTCTTCAAGCAGCAGACCGGTCACTCACCGATCGCCTACTTCAACCAGCTCAAGATGCAGCACGCCTGCACGTTGCTGACGATCACGCAGTTGTCGGTCAAAGAAGTGGCGCATGCCCTGGGTTTCGCCGACGCCTACTACTTTTCGCGGCTCTTCAAGCAGCATATCGGCGTTGCGCCGCGCCACTTTCGCAGTGAGGTGGGCAGCAACAAGTCGGCAGGCTGAATCACAAGTCACGCTGTCAGGCAATGCCGAATGCAGCCAGGGCTGCGCGCAGCTCCGACTCTCTGGCAAGCGGCGCGCTTTCCACATGATATTGAATGCCGCTGGCGGACCCAACTTGTTCGATGACCGCTGCGACTGCGGCGAGGCCGCCATTGAACACCTGTATCTTTTTACCGGCGGCATGAATCTTCTGAAAGACCTCCGGCCAGTGCGCGCAGTCGGGTTTGCCATCGCCGGGCACCCACTGTACGCCGTCAAGTTCAGGGATGCTCAACAGCATGTCAAGGTGGCGAAGTTGGCCGATGCCGTCGAGGTGATAAAAGCTGCGCGACAGACGTTGGCAAGAGGCATGTAGCTCAGGCAGCACGAATTGCTCGAACATCTGCGGTCCGATCATGTAGGCGAAGTCGCACTGCAGGATGTAGCACGGTTGCTCGCTGTAGATGCCCGACCAGTCGCTGTAGCCAGGGTTGACCGGCTGCAGAATGGCGTTGATGTCGGCGTAGAAGCGATGCCAGCATGAATGCGCTTCCCATATCAGTCGCTCGACTTCCTCTGGGTGGTCGTAGAGTTCCAACAGCAGCCGTTGCGTCGTTACGAAGGTTGCGACGGTGTCCAGGTTGCCGCCGAGATCGGTCATGCCCACCAACACCTGCCCCTGCCAGCGCTCCATCGCCGCCGCGCAGATGTCCAGGACACGTTGGAGCCAGGGGTTGTGCGGGTCGTACTCCAGATGGATGTCGCTGATGGGCTGATTTTCCTGCGGGGGCCAGAACCAGACGCGGCCCGACGTGTTGTCGAGCCGTGCGCCCATGAAGGCGGCAGCCACCCCCGGACCAAAGACATCCAGGTTGACCCACGGGAAGGCGTCTCCCAGAAACACTTTGCACGACAACTCGTAGTCAATGCGATCAATCAACTGTGCAGGCGAAAAGGAGAAATCAGCGCATGTCTCCTGAGTGAGCAGCGGCGCGTCGGGCCTGGAGCGTCCCGGATCGCGCCCCACCAACTCGATCGGGATGATCGGGCGCGCCAATTCGCCCGCCCACCATTGACGGTACGTTTCCCGCACCTGCGCCCAGCGTTCGGGTGGGAAATCAATCGCCATGTCGTTCTTCTCCTCACGGTATTTGTCACGGTATTTGTCACGGTGTTTGTCACGGTGTTTGGTGGAAGCGGTGATGTGATGTGCGCAGTGCGCCCTTCACCGTGCGGCGCACATCTTTGGGCGTCGCACCGGTGAAACGCTGGAACGCTGCGTAGAAGCTACTCAAGGAGCCGAAGCCGCTTTGCAGCGCCACATCGAGCACACTGGCGTCTGTCGTCACGAGCAAACGTTGCGCCTGTGTGACGCGATATTGCAGCGTGTACTCCCAGATGGTCAGGCCAAAGGTGCGCTTGAAGGCGGTTGCAGCGTAATTGGGATGCAGCCCGACCGCTTCTGCCACGGCGTTGACGGTCAGCGGCGTCTGGTAGTGGGCGACGATAAAGTGCGCCATCCGTTCTGCAGCACTGTGTGACTCTGCGCGTGGGGCGCTGGCGCCGCCGGGCTTGTGCTGCCATGCCAACCGCCATAGCCGCGCCTCCATCTCCTTCAAGACCACGAGCGGCTCGGCGCGTGTGCTGAGTTCGTCATGCCAGCGCGGCAGCATCAGCCTATCAAGCGGAGCATTGGCGGGTTCGGCATCGATCACCATTTCGCCTGCCAGCAAATCTTGCACCAGCGGCGCGGGCAACTTCCAGGCGAGAAACATCTCCAGTGGTACGGTGAAGATGCAGAAGTCGCAGACATTCGGTCGTTCGACAAGTTGATGTGGGATCGCAGCCCAGAAGATCGCCAGCTGACCGGGCGCGAGACGCACCAGCCGATCACGGTGCGCGTAAACAATTTCGCCTTCCAGGAGCAGATTCAGCTCGATCTCCGTGTGGCGATGCGGCAGTTCCATCAATTCAGGCAGACAACGCCAACTCGATAACCCATAGCTGGCTGGTGTTACGACAGGTTCATGTGTCTGCATCTTTTACGCCACCTTGTGCATCGAACTATGTGCAGCGCAAGTGATCTGAGAAATCAGGAAATTTTGGCAAGAAATCGACTAGAAAATACTGAATTGTTTGGCTATGATACCACTGCCTGCACAATCTCAAAAAAGCGAGAGTGCACAGCACACTTTCATCACACCACGGGAGAACAACAATGGAAGCACGTATGCCCACTGCGCTGGACGATTTTCTGTTTGACCTTAACGGCTATCTGATCTTGAAGAACGCGGTTGAACCGGAGCTACTGGCTGAGTTGAACGCGGCGTTCGATAACTTTCCACCGCTTGAATATGGCGAATGGTGGGGCAACGCCCAACGGCGTGACTACAACGGCGCCACCGGTTTCGAGTTGCACAACTGCGTCGAGGTCGGCGAGCCGTTTGAGAAATTGCTGGATCACCCGAGTTGGATCAACTACGTGCGCCGCTACTGTGGCGAGCAGGGCACCTACGTAGAGGGGCTTTTTGTGGATGAGTGCATCGCCTCGATTCGGCGTTCGGGCGGTCACCATCCGGTGCACTCTGGCGGCTTCCAGGCTGCGCTACGCAACAAGTACGTCTATGAGCACGGCGTCTTTCGCTGCGGGCAGGTCAACATCATTCTGGCGTTGACCGACGTTGGCCCTGGCGACGGACCGACGATGGTGATCCCTGGCAGCCACAAATCGAATTTTCCGCATCCGCATGCTGGCGACTACAGCAAACTCGACCGCATGGATAATCTCGAGGGCGCCGTGCCTGCCTATCTTCAGGCAGGTGATGCCCTGCTCTTTGTGGATGGCATCATGCACGGTGGCAGCAGCCGCACCAACCCCACCGGCGAGCGCCGCGTGACGATCTATCGTTATGGTGTGAGTTGGGGTTCGACGCGCTACGGCTTTGAGTATTCACAGGCGCTGCTCGACCGCCTGACGCCGGAGCGCCGCAAACTGTTGCAGCCGATTGCACCCAACCGCCCACCAGCGCGGTGACCGACTTATCGGCTGAAGATTCAGCTTTGAAGCAGAGACGCCGGGACGCCAGGAAAGTGCGGCGTCCCGGCGTCAAAATGGGAGAGGGAGCGCGTGCGGTGTGCGGGCTTTTCACGCCGTCTTGCCGAACTGCTTGCGCAGATAGAAGTGACCGGCGATCACCAGCAGGGTCATTTCGATGGCGTTCCACCAAAAGTGCACGTCGAGCCGCACCGCTGTCGTCAGGCCGGGGATGGTGCAAATCCACGTGCCGCGCGTCAGTTCACTACGCGCCAGCCAGCCATCACGCCCGACAATGCCCGGCAGCCCCTGCGCGGTAACATTGAGCACGTCCATCGCCGTCAGTTCGCGCAGGATCATCTGATAGCGAATAAAGGTGTAGCTGTGCTCGATGGTGTGAAAGAACGCCACCGCAAAGAGCAACCACATCCAGCCCCCGCGCATCCCGCCTACCATCAGCGCCACGACCGCGATCAACACCAACCAGTTCCACGTGAAGTGCACCCACTCGGCGTTGGCGGGCGAGAGCAAGCCGTTGGATTGGCGCATGGTCAGGTAAAGAAGGTGATACTGCGCCCACTGCACCAGGTGCTCGACCGTGTGCAGCCCCTGCGCCGTCACCAGGATCGACAACCCCATGAGCGTCGCGCCATAGCGACGGTGGTCGTCGCGCCACTTGAGCACGCCCGCTGGCAGCAGAACGATCAACGTTAGCGCCGTCGCACCCCACAGCGGCAGCCAGCCCATCGCCACCGCCAGATAGCTGACGAGCAACCCAACCGCCAGCGACGCCAACATGATGCGCGTATGCTGCTTGGGGTTGAGCAGGCGCAGCAGTGGGATGGCGGATTGAATGTCAATTGCGTGTGGTGTGGCAAGGGTTTGATGCGTCATAGCTGTGAATTCCTGTGGCGCACTAGCGTGTCACCGTTAGCAGGTTGTTGCGTGGCGGCGCATCGACAAGTGAAACTTTACCATCGGGCCACTCAATCTCCAGCCGATCGAGCCGCGCCTCCGCCGGAATGCCGAAATGCACACGCACCGGGTCGCCGGAAAGATAGCCACCTGACGCGCGCACATCGCGCCGCAAGATGCCTTTGTCCGTGTGCAGCGCAAGCTGTGCGCCGATGGCATGAATGTTCTGGCTTCCTGACCACGTCAAGTCTACCTGGAGATTGGCGCCGCTGCAAAGTTGGTTCTCGTAGAGCTGCGCAAAGCCGCGCAGGTTATTGATGACAATGTCGAGGTCGCCGTCGTTGTCTATGTCGGCCATGATCATGCCGCGTCCGCTGGCCGTCGCGCCAAGCTGCCACTGCGGCATCCGGTCAAAGCTACCGTTGCCGCGGTTGCGATAGGCCTGGTTCTCTTCGACCAGCTCGCCGTTGGGTAGATGACCGAACAGGTCGGCGGCGATCATGCCGTTGACAATATACAAATCGAGGTAGCCATCCTGGTCAAGGTCGCCAAAGCGCGCGTCCCAACTCCAACCCGTTGCGTCCACCCCGCGCGCGGTGGCCTGATTTTGCCAACCGCCGCGTCCGTCGCCGATCAGCAGCACGTTCGCCATGACCTGCACGTCGTCGGCGCGGTTGTGGGGCACGAGCTGGTTCAGCACCGGCATCCACGCGGCCAGATTGCGCGGCGAAATGTCGTAGGGGTTCATGTCAGTCGTAAACAGGGCGCGGCGTCCGTCGTTGGCGATGTCACCCCATTCGGTCGTCATCGTGCTGTAAGACGTCTGGGCAAAAGGGTGAATCTGATGCCAGACGTCGCCGTCACGTTGCCAGAGCCTGTCGTCAAGTGCAAAGTCATTCGCAGCCCAGATTTCGGGCTGGCTGTCGTTGGTCACGTCCAGGATAGCGATCGAGAGCGTCTCGGCGTGAGGATCAAGCGTCTGGGCAGTCCACGCATCATCGCCTTGCAGATGGAGCACGACGCCAGCTTGGGGGTCGTCCTCTGGCGCGTCGATGCCATGCTGTTTGAGTTCGGCGCCGTAGGAACCCGTCACCAGGTCGAGATCGCCGTCGCCGTCCACGTCGCCCCAGGCCATGGCGTAGGCGTAGTGATCGACGCCGGGAAGCGGTGTGCGTGCGAAGGTGGGGCGAGGCGCGCCACCCAGGTTGCGCCAGTAGGTGACGCCCTCCAGACCTCGATGGGTGAAGACGATGTCGTTCCAGCCGTCGGCGTTCGCATCAACGATGGCGACGCCACGTGCAAAGCGATCGTCGAGCGGCGCGCTTGTAAACTGGAGATTGCCTTCGTTCCAGAGGATTTCGCCCTCGCCGTCCACGCTGGCAAAGACCAGGTCGAGGTCGCCGTCGTTGTCCAGGTCGTTAGCGGCCACACCGGCGCCGTTGCTGATATAGGTGCCGATCTCGCGCAACCGCGTGCCAGTGGTGAAGTCGAGGCGATGGGTGACGAACGCGCCGCTGCAGACGACAGATGCCTGCAGCGGCGTAGCGACGACAGTTGTTGCAACCGTGTGCAAAGGCGGGGCAACTGTCGTCGCTGGCAGGTGGGTTTGCTGTGCGCTGCACAGGCAGCCTGCTAATAGCAGCGGCACCACAAAGCGCGTCAGCGACATCAGGTTACACTGGAAACGACTAGCCCTTTAGACCGGTCGTAGAGATGCCTTCGATGAAGGTGCGCTGGGCGAAGATGAAGATCAGAATGATCGGCAGCGCCACCAGCGTGCTGACCGCCATCAGGTGCGGGTAGGCCATGGCTGTGGTGCCCATGCTGAGCGCCAGCGTACGCATGCGATAGATTGCCAGCGCTAGCGGCTGCATGGCCTCGGTGTTGATGTAGATCAGCGGACCCAGATAGTCGTTCCACGACCAGAGGAAGCGGAAAAGTAGCACGACTGCAATTGCTGGCTTTGACAGCGGCAGAATGATTCGCCACAGAATGCCGAATTCGCTGGCGCCATCAATGCGTGCGGCGTCCGACAATTCTTCAGGGATGCTCAAGAAGAATTGGCGCAGCAGGAAGATGAAGTAGGCATTGCCAAAAAGCGACGGCACGACGAAAGGCCAGTAGGTGTTGATCCAACCCAGGTTCTTGAAAATGATGAAGAGTGGCACCATCGTCACCTGCCAGGGCAACATCATCGTAGCGATGCAGACCCAGAAGAGCGCATCGCGCCCGCGCCAGGGAATCTTGGCAAAGCCATAGGCGACGATCATCGACGAGATGAGTGTGAAGATTGTCACCGGTAAGGAGTAGAGAAAGACCGAGTTAAAGGCTGCCTGGTTGAAGTCGAAACGCGTCCAGGCGTCGTAAAAGTTGTTCCAGTAGACGGGGTTTGGGATCAGCACGGGCGGCACCGTGTAAATCTGTGGGTCATCCTTGAGCGAGGAGGTGACCATCCAGTACAACGGGAAGATCCAGGTAATGCCGAGCAAGATCAAAATGGTATAGATGGCAAACCGCGAAATCCACTTGGTGGTCGAAATGGAGCCTGATCGGGCGTGTTGCTGGAGCTGCGGCTTGCTGCTGACGGTCTGGCTGGCGCTCGTCATTTCTCACCTCCGTAGTACACCCATCGCGCAGACGTGCGGAAGAGGATCACCGAGAACAGCAAGATGATCAGGAACAGAATCCACGCCATCGCCGACGCCTTGCCAATGCTAAACTGCACAAACGCGTTGCGGTAAAGATTGACGACGTAGAACTCCGTCGATTTCATGGGGCCGCCGCCGGTGAGCACAAAGGGCAGGGTGAAATCCTGGAAGGCAGCGATAATGCCCATGATGAAGTTGAAAAGGATCACTGGGGTGCACATCGGCACCGTCACATTCCAAAAGCGCGCCCAGGCGTTGGCGCCATCCACCAATGCCGCATCATAGAGGGAGCGTGGCACGTCTTGCAGCGCAGCCAGGAAGATCACGACTGCCGTGCCTTGCGCCCAGACATAGATCATGATCAGCGAGGGCTTTGCCAACTCCGGGCTGGAAAGGAAGGGGATCGTCTGCCAGCCAATCGTTTTGAGGATGCCGTTGATGGCGCCGTACTGCACGTTGAGGATAAAGAGCCACACCATCGCCGTGCAGACAGCTGGCACAATCGAAGGGATGTAGATGACGGAGCGAAAGAGAGTGCGCCCTTTGATCTCGCTGTTGAGCAGATTGGCAATCAGAAACGCCACCGCAATGCCCAGCGGCACACCAAAGCCGACATAGTAGATCGTGTTGTACATGACCGTCCAGAAGTCCGGATCGGTCGTGAAGAGCCGGACATAATTCGCCAGCCCGATGAATTGCGGGTCGCGAATAAAGTCATAGTTGGTCATGCTGTAGTAGAGCGAGGCAATGAGCGGGAAGAGCGCAAAAAGCAAGAAACCGATCAGCCAGGGGGAAATGAATAACAAGCCCATGAGCTGATTGCGTTTTTCGGTTTTGGTCATGCCTCGCGTCGGTGCTGTTGCGACAGCCATAACACCTCCAGGAAGTCAAACAAACCTTCCTGGAAGCTGCCAACTTCCAGGAAGGTTGCGTACACGCTGTCGCTTAGCCCAGACCTTGCGCCTGCCATTCGGCTTCGGCGCGCTTCTGCAGCTCGTCGGCGGCGGCCTGTGGCTCCATCAAGTTGCGGTAGACCTGCTCACGCAATTCCGTGTATTGCGTAATCACGAAGTCGTTGATCGGGCAGCGGCGGCCAATCGTCCACTCGGTCACCTGCGGACCGGCATCGACATAGAAGGCAAGGCCGGGATATTTGTTCTTATCCACCGTCGTCAGCCAGGATTTGACGCCATGAATCCAGCCAACTTCGTTGAAGATGATGTCGAGCGCAGTAGGTGTCTGGAAGAACTCGCCCAGCTTGAACGCGCCTTCCTTATTCTTGGCGTCCTTGAAGATGACCACAGCGTGCAGACCGGTTGCCATGATGTTGGCATCCTTGCGGTCGGCCGGCACCGGCGCCCAGCTTGACCGGTTGAATTGCGCAATCTCGGGCTTCTGAATCTGGGTCTCGCCTGGATGCCAGTAGCCTTCCATAATCATATTTTGCACGCCGGCGTTGTAGGCTGCGCCCCAGGTGCCGTTGCCTTCAACCTGACGCATGCCAGCAAACTGATCGGGGCCGGCAATGCGGATGAACTCGCCCAAGGTGTCAAGACCTTCCGCAATACGCGGATTGGCGAGGTCGAATTTGCCGGTCTCTTCGTCAAACCACTTGACGCCATAAGAGGCTGCGAGGAAATCTGGTTCGTTGGCCATGGCGTCGTAGGGATCAAGACCAAACTGGAGCAGGTTGCCAGCGTCATCCTTCTTGGTCATCGCCTTGTGCCACTCCAGCACCTCGTCCCAGGTCTTGGGCAAGGTGGTCGTGTCGAGGCCGGCCTTTTCGGCGGCGTCAATGTTGACATTCAGTCCCCACCAGTTGAAGCATTCGATGCCAGGCACGCCGATCATGCCACCCTTGTAGAAGGCACTATTCCAGATGCCTTCCAGGATATCGTCCGCTTTCAAGACTGTGCTGGCGTCCGCCATGTCTTTGACATCGATGGTGGCGCCGCGCGTGAAGAGGTTGACATAGGAGTAGTTGGAGCCGCCATCGGGGGGCGTGCCCGCAGCAATCGCCGTCAATAGCGAATCCTGATTGGCCGAACCTTTATACTCAAGTGTGGCGCCGCCCATATGCGCCTTGAACTCTTCGGTCTCGATGATCTTCGCCATCGCTGGATCGAGGTTGCCCCAGGCGTACCAATACTGGACGGTGTTTGGAGCAGCGGCAGGGGCAGCGGCGCCTTCGCTGCCAGCAGCAGGCGCAGAAGCCGGAGCACCCGATGGTGCGCATGCCGCCAACGCAACGACGCCTGCAGTCATAGCGCCCCATTGCAGGAATTGCCGGCGGCTGATTCCATTGTTGTTCATGGCAAACTGTCCTTTCGTGGTCAACTGGTTTGAAAATCTGAGAACTGGATTGGATGAATTCTGGCTGTCTACGTCACCGTCTGGAGCGCAGGGAGCAAAGCAAGACCTGGCAACTGCTATAGCAAGCACTCTGTAGAATTGCGAATCCTAAACGGCGTACCACATGATAACCGGATTCGCACGCTTGTGTCAAACGCTTCCTACCACCTACCACCTGGACGATCAGCGCCAGATGGCGATCAGCGCACCAATCTTTTGTGATGGTCATACCGCCTTCAACCCGCTTCGCGCACAGTGGCTGCCCTTTGTGGGGCGATGATGATTGGCCAGGAATGTGCGGGGAAAGCCTTTGACGCGGAGACGCTGAAAACGCAGAGGTTTGCAAAGTATGGTGAACTCTAGTGAGCGTTGCATCGATAGCTTTCACACCCTTTGCAATGATGAAAGTCGCACCACGCTGAGAAACCGATTTCTAGATTTGTCAGGCTGGCGTAAGCTGCACCTGATTGACGCCGCTTCCGATTTACCATACAGTTTACCGTACAGTTTACCGTACAGTCGTGTAAAGCTTCATCTGAGCCACACGCACCATTGGGAAATTCTGGAAGGGTGTCATGCGTCTGTCTTATCACGTCTTATTCGTTCTGTGTCTGTTGACTACATTTCTCGCTGCTTGCCAGCTCGATCTGCCACCGATCACGCAGGGGCGCACCACCCCGCTTGATACACCTTTCACTTTGCGCGCCAATCAAGCTATCGCGATTGCTGGCGAGGACGCCACGCTCCGGCTGGAACCCTGGGCGGAAGATAAGCGCTGCCCTGTAGGCATTGAATGCGCCGAGTCTGGCCCGGTGCGTGTGCAGGTGACGCTGTGGCGCGAGGGGCATCCGACAACCTATCCCGTCTTTGTCGCTCACACCGACCAGGCTGGCGCCGTGCTGCCTGCTGCACCCGGCAGCGACCTCACGGCCAAGGTCGGCCCTTATCTGATCACCCTTACCGCTGTCACGCCTTACCCCACTCAGGCAACGCCGGTGGCAATCGGCGAGTACGCCGCTACGTTTGTGGTCAGCAAGGATCCTACCGCCAATCCTGACACTGACGCCGACATGCATGTGTTGGTCGATCATCCCTTCACGCTGGCGCCGGGTGAGCAGGTGATCCTGACAGGCGCCAATATCACGCTTACCGTGGCAGCTGTGATCGATGGACGCTGCGCAGTCGCGGCTGCATGTGACGCTCCTGAAGGCGGCGTTGTGCAGGTGGATTTGGGCTGGCGCAAAGATGACGGCGCATCGCAAACCATCTCCTTGACAGCTCACACCGATGAAAGTGGCGCGGTGGCGCCGGCAGCTGGCACGGTGCGCCCGTCTCGGCTCTTCGATGGCGTTGGCTTCCACCTGTTACGCGTGACGCCGACGCCTGCAACAGGCGGCGCCATTGCTCCAGCAGATTACCGCGTTACTCTGATGCTCGAAGCCGGCCCACGCATGTCCACCGGCGTCGATTTTGCCGAACCGGGTCAGCCGTTTGAGCTTGGCGCAGGCTACACCGCCATCATCGGTCAGGATGTTCTGCGCGTGCGTTTTGACGAGGTCGCAACCGACTCGCGCTGCCCGCGCTTGGCGGTCTGCGTGCAGGCAGGCGAAGTGCAGATCGCGATGACCGTCGCCAGCACAGGACAGCGTTCGACGAGTTACGTCATCGGCGGCGCTACGGATAGCCAGGGGGTGCTTTTCGCTCCGGCCGCAATTCTACACGACGGTTTCACGGTGCGGCTCTTGCAGGTGGCGCCCTACCCAGAGCAACCTGGTGTGGCTATGCCCCCCGACGCCTATGTCGCCACCTTTGTCGTCGGCGCCCCTGAAGATATGGCAACGCCGATCC
>DMDA01000110.1:56772-57905 GCA_003451595.1 Chloroflexota bacterium
ACTGAACCCCTTGCGCAAGATGCAGCGACGGACTATGGTCAGGCGCACGCGCTCTGCAACAAAACCTTTGGTCCCGAGTGGGTGCATGCCGGCCCTGGCGATGTCGAACGCTTTGCGCAATTTCTCCCGGAAGGCCAGGCCTTTTGGGTGTGGGATGGTATGGCCGGCAGTCTGGTGCGGTATTAGCGACGCAGGCGACGCAGCAACGCCTGGGCAAGCGGAATGCCTTGTGCCAGCAAGTGGTAGCCAGCCGACGAGACGGCAAAGTCCCACGCACCGATGTTGGGCCGGAACTCGGCGCCAAAACCTTGCTTGAATTGCCAGACCCCTTGCAGGCGGTCGTTGGGATCGTCAAGTGCGGTTGGCGCCCCCCACCAGTCGTAGGTGGTGCAGCCCTGCGCCCGCGCCCAGCGCAGCGCCTCCCACTGTAGCAGGTGGTTGGGCATGTCGCGGCGATGACGTTCACTGCTGGCGCCGTAAAAGTACCAGGCAGTCGCACCATAGCGCAGCAGGAATATCCCAGCCACCGGCAGCGGGTCATCGGGATGCTCGGCGAGCAGCAGTGCACCGCCAGCCGGGTTGCCGGCCTCGGTCTGGGCGCGTAGAAAGGCCTGCCAGGTCGTCAGGTAATAATCCGCCGGGCGGATCAAAAAACCATCGCGCGCACCGGTCTCGGCGTAGAGCGCGTAGAAGGCAGGCAGGTCGCTTTCCTCTCCGAGTCGCACGGTCACGCCGCGTTTTTCTGCCAGGCGGATGTTGTAGCGCCACTTGCTCTTCATCGCCGCCAGCAATGCATCTTCGTCGCCGGTCAAGTCGGTGATCGCCGTGTTCTTGAATTGAATCTGCTCGGCGCTGAATTGCCAGCCGCGTCGCTGCAACGCGTGCAGCGCCAGCCGCCCGGTTGTCGTGTCTTCGCGTATATCCGGGTCGATCTTGACGAAGAGGCAGCCGCTGCGTCGGGCATGCAGTTCGATGGCCGCCAGTGTGGCATCAACCAGGTCAAGATTCGTCCAATCTAGCGCAGGGCCTTTGGGTGCATAGCCAATGCGCAACGGCAGCGCTGGGATCGGCTGGCGCGTCAGGAATTGGAAAGCGGCTACACCGTCTGCACTTTGCAAGGCCAATCGTGTGGC
>DMDA01000110.1:58145-59250 GCA_003451595.1 Chloroflexota bacterium
TGCGCCAGCACCTCACGCCAGCGCCCGGCATCGTTGATACGCTCGGCGGGCAGGCGCAACTCCCTTCTCGCCCGTTGCGGCTGCACCTGGTTGCGCGTTCTGGACACTGCGCCTGGGTTATCAGCCGTAGTTGACTGCTTGTGCAACGCATCCATTGTCTCGACCTGCCAGCGTCTGGCGGAGAGGCCAAGGTGGTAAAGCCGCGCGCCGATCGGCTCAAGGGGCATATCCCACGCGCCGACGGTGCGCAGCACGCGTCCGCCGAAGCCCTGCTTGAAGCGATAGACGCCCCACAGCCCATGTCCCGGCAGCGCGTCGATCTCGATAGGCAATGCGTCGGCGGGAACGCCTTCCGTTGTTTCTCGCCCCAGCGCCAGCGCCAATCGTCCCAAGTCGTCGGGGATGCCCCACAGATCGTAGCGCGTGGCACCTTGTGACAGCGCCCAACGCATGCCGGCCCATTGCAGCGCATGGTTGGGCATGCGGCTGCGTTCGCGGTCGCTGCTGGCGCCCCAGAGATAGACTGCCGTCTTGCCGGCCAGCGCCACGACGATGGCGGCTAGCGCCGCGCCGCCAAATTCGGCCACGAGAAAGATAGCGTGTGCAGGGGTCAGCAAGTCAAAAGCTGCGGTGAAATAGGCGTCACTGTGTACGGCAAAACCATCGCGTGCGCCGGTTTCACGCATGAGCCGGTGAAAGGTGGGCAGGTCAGCGCGCGTCATGGCGCGCACGGTGACGCCCTTGCGCTCCGCCAGGCGGATGTTGTAACGCCATTTGCTCTTCATGGCGGCCAGCACTGCATCCTCGCCGCCCGCCAGATCGACGACAATTGTGGAGGGTGGCTGCACGGTCTGCGGACTGGGCGCAAAGCCTGCGTCGCGGAGCAGCGCGCGATGCGCTGGTGTATCGGGCAGGTCTGGCTCGATTTTGAGCACGGAGGCGCCAGCCCGGCGCGCCGCTGCGCGCAGCAGCGTCATCAACCCGGCGCTTTGCGTAGCATCTGCCCAGTCGACGAGTGGTCCACGCGGGGCGTAGGCCAGGGTGACGCCATATGCGCGGCGCAGCAATAACTGCGCGCCGGCGACGATAGCGCCCTGCGCATCGC
>DMDA01000110.1:59518-67385 GCA_003451595.1 Chloroflexota bacterium
TGGTCAGCAAAAAGTGCGCTGTTCTCCGTCATGACAGATATAATACCTGAATTGCAGGGCGAGGGACGATTTGCACAGGCCACTGTCAGCAGATTCAGGTGTTCGTAACGCAGATGTAGCGGAGTGGTCGCGTTGATTGCTGACTGCACCGCCAGCAGAAGCACCAGAAAAGCGGTGAAATCGCATGGCGATTATCGAGAGTGTACCCAACTTTTCCGAAGGGCGGCGGGCGGATGTGATCCAGGCGCTGGTGGATGCGATCCAGGCGCCCGGCGTGCTGTTGCTCGATGTCAGCAGTGACGCCGACCACAACCGTACGGTCATCACCGTCGCTGGTGAACCGGACGCGGTGCTGGAAGGACTCTTCCGCGTCACAGCGTTGGCGGCCCAGACCATCAATCTGTTTGAGCATCGCGGGGAACATCCGCGCATCGGCGCAACTGACGTGATCCCCCTGGTGCCGGTCAGCGGGATCACGCTGGATGAATGCGTGACGCTGGCGCATGCGCTTGGACGCCGCATCGGTGCAGAACTGGGGCTACCTGTCTATTTATATGCTGCCGCCGCCGCACGGCCAGAACGCAAACGGCTGCCGGATATTCGGCGCGGTGAGTTCGAGGGGTTGTTGACGAGCATTCACTTGCCGGAGCGAGCGCCAGATTACGGCCCGGCGCAGATCGGCCCGGCGGGAGCGGTCGTCGTCGGGGCGCGCCCTTTCCTGATTGCATATAACATCTTTCTGGACACGCCCAACGTTGAGGTCGCCAAAGCGATAGCGAAACAGATTCGCGAGAGCAGCGGGGGGCTTCCAGCTGTGCAGGCGAAGGGATTTCTGGTCGAGGGGCAGGCGCAGGTAAGCATGAATCTGCTGGACACCGGGCTGACGCCACTGCATGTGGTCTTTGACGAAGTGGTGCGTCTGGCCCATCAACAGGGAGTCGGCGTCACTCATTCTGAGTTGATCGGCCTGGCGCCGGAACAGGTGATGCTGGCGGCGGCGGCGCACTATCTGAAACTGCGCGGATTTCGGTCCACCGATACAGTGGAAGGCGCAATCCAACAGGCGGCATTGCGGCACAAGCGCTTGCCACCAACGTGAAGTAGACCCAAATCCAGTCGGCTTTGTCGCGTCTTTGGCGGCGTGCTACAATAACAGACGCCATGAGGTCGGAGTTTGGTGAGATACGTTGATGACGCAAAACATCGTCGCCTCTGCATCTGAGTCGGTTCTACATCATCGACCACTCGATCTGGCGATTGTAATCTTGAACTACAATACATGCGCCTTGTTGCGCGAGTGCTTGCGTTCGTTGCAGGCCAGTGTAGACAAGCTGTCGGTTGCGGTCATTGTTGTAGACAATGCCAGCAGCGACGACAGCGCGGCGATGGTGCGCGACGAATTTCCCCACACGCAGTTGATCGTGAATCCTACTAATATTGGCTACAGCGCAGGCAACAACGTGGCGCTGCGCAGCCTGGGTTTTGAGCAGTGGCCGCCACGCCCAGTCGATGCGCTGCCGCGTTACGTCCTGTTGCTGAATCCTGATACGATCGTGCCGCCCCACACCCTGACGGAAATGGTGCGATTCATGGACGATCACCCTGCGATTGGCGTGGCGGGGCCGCGCGTGCGCCGCCCCGATGGCAGCCTGGATCGGGCGTGTCGGCGCAGCTTTCCGACGCCGCAAGTCAGCTTCTACCGTATGGTTGGCCTGAGCCGGCTCTTCCCACGCAGTCAGCGCTTCAATGCCTACAACCTCGAATACCTGCCCGAAACGGCTGTACATCCAGTCGATTCGGTGGTCGGCGCATATATGCAGGTGCGCCGCGAGGCGATCCTGGCGGCAGGGTTGCTCGATGAACGTTTTTTCATGTACGGCGAAGACCTCGATTGGGCCAAGCGCATCAAGGATGCTGGCTGGGAAGTCTGGTACAATGGAGCGGTGGAGATCACGCATGTGAAGGAAGCCGCCAGCCGCCAAAGCGCCAAGGCGCGCATCGATTTTTACGAGGCGATGTGGCTCTTCTATCAGAAGCACTACCAGCGCGACGCCAACTGGCTGCTGGATAAGGTAATTCTGGCCGGTATCGTGGGCAAGGGCGGTCTGGATGTCGCCGCCCATCTCTGGCGCTACTGTCGCAGTGCACGGCATCCCGTCGCCGCAGCAGTAGGGCAGATCAATGTAGATAGCGTGTAAATGCAACAGAGCATTTCCGATCACGCAACACCGAGTGAATATACTACGCGCCGGACAAGCCGACCGGGCGTATTGAAGCGCGCCCAGTTCTTCTTTATGCTGGCGCTTGTCGTCGTCGATCTGGCCAGCATCTGGTTGGCTTTCTGGTCAGCGCATCGTCTGTTGCAGCGCGACCCCGAAATCGTGATCGGACCATTCCGAGAGTTCCTGCTCTTACCGGGACTCTATACCGTTGTGCTGGTGATGATCTATTTCAGCCAGCGCATGTACCAGCGACGGCGCCCGGGGACGCATCTCGACGAGCTGTTCAAGATCACGCTCCAGAATGGTCTCGCCATGCTCTTTACAGTGGCGTTGTTGACGCTCTTTGCGCGTGACTTTCAATATCACCGCTCCTTCATTCTATTCGGTGCGGCGCTGACCATTGTGTACGACACCATCGGCCGCGTTGTCCATGCGCAGTTGCAGTGGCAGGCGCAGGCGCGTGGCATCGGCGATGACCGCGTGCTGCTGATCGGCGCCGGTGAAATCGGGCAGATGCTGCTCCAGAAAATGCAGGCGCACCCCAAGCTCGGCTATCAGGTGGTCGGCGTGGTCGATGCAGGGAAGGGTGAGCGGGCGCTGACTAATCTCGATGCGCCCGTCCTCGGCACGCTGGTCGATGTGCCACAGCTGATCGATCGCTACGCCGTGGATGAGGTCATCATCGGTCTGCCTGAAAGCAGTCATCAGGACCTGGTCAACATCATCAGCTTATGTGAACGTGAGAAGGTCGGCATCCGCGTCTTCCCCGATGTCTTCCAGATCATGGCGAGTGAAGTGACGATCGGCGATCTCGGCGGATTGCCGCTGCTCACCATCCGCGACGTGGCGCTGCAAGGCTGGAAGCTCGCCGTCAAACGCGGCATGGACATCGTCTTCAGTGGGTTGGGGCTGATCTTCCTTAGCCCGTTCATGCTGCTGACCGCACTGCTGATCAAACTTGACAGCCCTGGCCCCGTCTTCTATTCACAAGAGCGGATGGGACTAGACGCCCGTCCCTTCAAGATCATCAAGTTCCGCTCGATGCGCCAGGATGCCGAATCCGATGGGCCAGGCTGGACGACGCCTGATGATCCGCGCAAAACCAAACTCGGCGCCTTTATGCGGCGCTTTAACATCGACGAGCTACCGCAGCTGGTGAACGTCTTTGTCGGCGATATGAGTCTGGTTGGCCCGCGCCCAGAGCGCCCGGTCTATGTGGAGCAGTTCCGCCAGATCATTCCGCGTTACATGGATCGCCACCGCGAGAAAGCCGGTCTGACAGGTTGGGCGCAGGTCAACGGTTTGCGCGGCGACACCTCCATCGTGGAGCGCACCAAATATGATCTGTGGTATATTGAGAATTGGTCGATTGGTCTGGATCTTACGATTTTGATTCGCACAGTTTTGCAGACGATTTTTGGCACCAATCGCAACGCATATTAACGATGCACGACGAACAACTCACGATCGACTCGATCTCCGAACGCCAACGCGAGGTGTTGCGGATCGTCATTCAGGAATTCGTACAAACGGCGCAGCCAGTGGGCAGCGCGGGCATCGTTGGCCGCTACGACCTCGGCGTTAGCCCGGCGACGATCCGCAACGACCTGGCTGCGCTCGAACGGATGGGGTTGCTTACGCACCCGCACACCAGCGCAGGACGCGTGCCTACCGACCTGGGCTACCGCTTCTTTGTGCATTATCTGCTGGCCAGCCTCGACCTGACGCCGGAAGAGAAGAACGCCATTCGTCATCAATTCCATCACACACCGGCGGAGGTGGAGCAGTGGCTGCGCACCGGCACCGCCGTATTGGCGCGCACTGCGCAGAGCGCCGCCGTGGCGACAGCGCCGCGCACCATTCGCTGCACCTTCAAGCACATGGAACTGGTGCACATTCAGGGCACCAAGGTGTTGCTGGTGCTGGTGTTGCAGGAGGGCGCGGTCAAGCAGCAGTTGCTTGATGTCGATCAGCCAATCGAGCAGGTGGAGTTGAGCCGCATCAGCAATGAGCTGAACGACCAGCTTGCCGGTCTCGACAGCAGCGGCGTGACGGCCTCCACTGCGCGCCTGACCCCCTTTGCCGCTCAGGTGGCAGGGCTGGCTGCCGAGGCGATGCAGCGTCTGGAACAACATGCGGGCGGCGTCGTCTTTCGCGATGGCCTGGCGGAAGTGCTCAGCGCGCCCGAGTTTGCGGAAGGCGAAAACGCCCGCCGCATCGTGCGTGTCCTGGAGGAGCCAGGGCTGATCGAGCAGATTGCAGCCGGGTTGCCTGGCGACGCAGTCCATGTTGTCATTGCTGGCGATGGTCGCTACGACGAGCTGCGAGATGTGAGCCTGGTGCTTTCACGCTATGGCGTCAGTGATCGCGTCTCCGGGCTGCTCGGCGTGATCGGTCCCGTACGGATGCGGTACGGACGCACGATCGGCGCCGTCCGCTTTGTCTCCGATTTGGTCAGTGAGAAGATGGAAGAGATGTATGGAAGTTGAGTTCCTCGTCAGGCGTGAAGTTGGGAAACGTGTGACGTGTGACGCTAAACTAGACAATCAGGATAATGTGACATAATAGACTATGGCTGAAGAAAAAGTTGGACAAATGGAAGCACCTGAAATGGAAGGTGTCGCCACCGGTGGTGGTGAAAGCAATGCGACCGATGCGCAGAATGACGGCGCCGCAACTGAGGCGCTCGATGTTGCTGAGTTGCTGACAACAGTGGCGCAATTGGAGGCGGAATTGGCGGAGGCGCGCCAGGAGTGCGCCACCATCACCGAGAAGTCGCAACGGCTGGCGGCAGAGTTTCAAAACAGCCGGCGGCGCCAGGAACGACAGCTTGCCGAGGAGATGGAGCGTGTCAGCGCCCACATCATCAAGCGGCTGCTGCCCATCCTGGATGACTTCGACCTGGCCTTTGCCAATATCCCGGAAGGCGTCGACGCACAGGCGGCATGGGTGGAAGGCTTTCGCCAGATTCAGCGCAAGTTGCGTAGCGCCGTCGAGGAAGAGGGACTGACCCCAATCCCGACGGAGGGAGCGTTTGACCCGACGCTGCACGAGGCCATCGCCAGCGCTCCTAGCGACATCGTTGCCAGTGGACACATTATCGACACCCTGCGCGCTGGCTACATGCTCAAAGGCCGCGTGCTGCGCCCGGCGCTGGTGCGGGTGGCGCTCTGACCATGACAGTGATTCCCGTGCCCGGTTACCAGTACGACCAGCGGCTGGAGACCGGCATCCGCCCCTTTGACATCGGTCGCGATCTGCGCGCCGTCGCCGAATTGATTGCGACGGCCTTTGCCACCGAACTCGACGATCGTGGCTCGGCGGCGCTGCGCGAGATGCGCACAATGAGCTATCTGGGCGGTTTCCTGGGTGTGCTGAACCGGAGCACGGGCGAGTTCAACGACATCCTCAACGGCTTTGTCTGGGTTGAACAGGGACATGTCGTTGGCAACATCACCGTACAACGCGCCGATAAATATGCCACGCGCTGGCAGATTGCCAACGTCGCTGTAGCACCAGGTTTTCGCGGGCGTGGCATCTCGCGGCGGCTGATGGAGGTCGCCCTCGATCACGCTACGCGCGCCGGCGGTCTATGGGCAGTGCTTCAGGTCTACGAAGCTAATACGATCGCCTATCACCTCTACGAGAGCCTCGGCTTTGAGGTGGTCGGCGCTACGATGGACTTACGCGCCCCGCAGGCGCCTCTGGTGCGTGAGATTACGCCGCACCCACTGCTCAAACCCTTTTCGGCATCCGACTGGCGACCACTATATGAGCTGGTCAATCATCAGCTAGGTGCACATGCCCAATGGTGGCGTTCGATCCGGCGCGACGATTTCCAGGCGACCCT
The DNA here is from genome assembly GCA_003451595.1 of Chloroflexota bacterium. Classification (GTDB taxonomy): domain Bacteria; phylum Chloroflexota; class Anaerolineae; order Caldilineales; family Caldilineaceae; genus Caldilinea. The sequence goes on from DMDA01000110.1 coordinate 65,591, forward strand.
GGAGGATCGCATGGGCGAATGGTTTTGGCGCCTGGCCGGGCGCGGCGTCAGCTATCGCCGTGCGATCCAGGATTCGCCACGTTTTGAGGCTGCGTTGATCCTCGATGCACGGCGTTGGCGTGGCGAACATGCCATGCAACTGTGGGTGCGCCCCGAGCAATACGGCATCTATGATCGCCCGCTGATCGACTGGGCGCTCTGGCGACTCCAGAGCTTTCCGCGCTGGCCGATCCGCATCAGCGTCCCCACCGAACATCGCAGCGCTATCGACTATCTGGCGCGCTGCGGCTTTACGGCGCAGCGCACGTTGGTCACGATGCGACGCCGCCTGGCGGAAACCACCGACGCCGCCGACACTGACTGACCGTCATCAATCGACTCGTCAATCGATTCATCAAGCGATTTGTTTTTCAGGCCACAGGTTACACTATGCAGACACGCTTCCTGCATTGCGCCGACATTCATCTGGGCTATCTGCAATACGGCCAGACGACGCGCTTCAACGACTTTGCTGCTGCCTTCAATGCCGTTATTGACAAGGCGACCGGCGTCTATCACCCGCGCCCAGATAAGCAGATTCTCCCCTTCGATGACAAGATTAGCGGTGCAGTGGATTTTGTCATCCTGGCCGGCGACCTCTTTCACAAGCGCAGCATCGATGCACTGACGCTCAATCAGGCGATGCGTGTGTTGCGCCGCCTGCGCGATGCCGGCATTCCCTGCATCGCCGTCGAAGGCAACCACGAACGCACCTATTATGAAGACACTATCGGCTGGATGAAGTTCCTGGCGTTGCAAGACTTAATCATCTTGCTCGATGCAGAGATAAAGGATGGCGTCTTTGACCTGCAGCCCTGGGATCCAAAGCGGCGGCAGGGCAGCTACTTCGAACCAAAGCCTGGTGTGCGCGTCTATGGTCTGCGCTATTACGGCGCCAGCACCGGCGCCGCCCTCAACCTCTATGCCGAGGCGCTGGCGGCCACGCCCAGGTCAGGCGTCGAGTATACGATCTTTGTTACACATGCCGGCGTCGAGGGCGAGATGGATGAGAAAGCTGGCGGCGTCGCCTATCGTCAATGGGCGGCGCTGCGCGACCATGTTGATTATGTCGCGCTGGGCCATTTTCACAAGCCCTTCATTTTGGAACACTGGATTCACAACCCTGGCAGCCCAGAGGCATGTTCTATCGCCGAAGCGGCATGGTCGCCGCGGGGCTACCTGATGGTTGAGGTCGATACCGAGCGGCGCTTCGAAAACGGTCGGCATCACAGCGCCGCGCAGGGCAATCCGCCGCGACGCTGTTTCCGGCAGTACAGCTTCAAGACCGATCACGTGACGTCGCCCGACGATCTCATGGCGCAGGTGACGGAATTTGTGGAGCGCAAGGCGCGTGATCTGGCGGTCGACGTGCTGGCGAAAGGCGGGCTAGAGACAATGCCGCCCGTGATCGAGCTATATCTAACCGGCGTCTTACCCTTTGATCGACGCGCGCTTGACATCCCCGCCATCGAAGCTGTCGTCAACGCTGCCTTTCAGCCGCTGGTTGCTCAGGTCAAAAGCCTGCTGCAGAGCGCCGAGTTTGCTGTGGACAGCGGCAATGCAGCCACGCGCACCGAACTGGAACAACGCGTCTTGGCCAGTCTCTTTGCGCGTGATGTACGTTTTGCCGACCACAGCGCACAGTGGATGCAGGCCGCGCTGGCGCTAAAGCAGATGGCGTTGGCCGGGGCGCCGCCGGAGGCTATTCTGGCCGAACTCGATGGCCACCTGCGCACCATCGATGCGGGCTGACGCC
>DMDA01000110.1:67620-67936 GCA_003451595.1 Chloroflexota bacterium
CCGCGACGATAAGGAGAAGTGATGCGGATTGTTGCTCTGGAACTAGAGAACGTCAAAAGTTACGACCATGTCCGGTTTACCTTTGCACCGGGCGTCAACGCTATTGTCGGCCACAATGGCGCCGGCAAGAGCACGATCATCGAGGCGATTGGCTACGCCCTCTTTGATGCGCTGCCCTACACCGCGCAGGAATTCGTACGCGAAGGCGCCCGCTCAGGCACAATCGCCGTCACTTTCATCAGCACCTACGACGAGCGCCCCTATCGCATCGAGCGACGCTTTGGCGGCAGCAACGCCTACATCGTGTACGACGATG
>DMDA01000110.1:68173-82544 GCA_003451595.1 Chloroflexota bacterium
GGGGTGGCGCAGGGTGCGCTAACCAGCGCCTTCGCCGAGACGCCCAGCAGGCGTAAACCGATCTTCGACGCGTTGCTGCAGGTCGATGATTACAGCGTCGCCGTTGACAAGCTCCGCGAACCGCTGCGTCGCGTGCGCGATCAGATCGTCGAAACCGACCGTAACCTGGCCGTGCTGGCGACCCGTCTGGAACAGTTGCCGCTTCTGGAACAAGAGATCGCCCAGCGCACGCGCGCACTAGACGCCGCCATTGTCCAACGCACCGAACTCGAAACGGCATTGGCGGCGGGTCAGGCGCGTCTCCAGGTGTTGGAGGCGCAAAAGGCGCTGGTCGATACATTGACCCACCAGGTGGCGCGTGAGGAAGAGAATGTGCGCAACCTGACAGAGCGTTGTCAGCGCGCGGCGCAGGCGCGCGCGGCGGCAGAGCAAGCCGTGGCCACGGTTGCCGAACATCAGGCTGGTCATGATGCTTACCTGGCGGCGCAACAAACCCAGGAAGCGCTCCAGGTGCGCGTCGCAGAACGCCAGGCGCTGCAGAAAAAGCGTAGCGCCGCCGATAAGCAACTGGCGCTGGCGCTTGACCGTTGCGCACAGATCGAGCAGGCATTGACTGAAGTGGCTGCCGCCGAAACGTTAGTGCGCGAGTTGGCCGCAGCGGTGGCGGAACAGGCAGCGCTCACTGCGCAAGTGACGGCGCTGGAGCGGGCGCAGGCGCAGATTGCTGAGCTGGATCGCCGACTGGCGGCAGCTGTAGCGCGGCGTCAGACAGCTCACGCCCGCCACACCGCTGTTGTTGCCGGTTGTGAACAGGCGCGCATCATCACAGCGCAAGGCCAGGCGCTGAACACGCGGCTGGCGGAGTTGCGGGCAGCGCTTGAGGCGGCCCACGAACAGGCGACGCTGATCGGCGCCGAGCGTGCGGCGCTCGAACGGCAGAGCCAGGCGTTGCGCAATATCGATGCGCCTCACTGTCCGGTCTGCGAGCAGCCGCTTACGGATGCGCATCGCGCCGAGATGCTGGCGCGCAATCAGGTGCGCAATGAGGAGTTGCAGCGCCAGCTGGTCGAAGTGCAACGCACCCTTGACGCGTACCAACAAGAGATTGCGGCGAGCGAGGCGGAGCGCACTCGCTTGCAACGTGAATGGGCGCAGTTGCCACGCGAGAGTGAACTCGCCGAGTTGGCACAGACGCTGGCCGAGGTGGACGCCGAGATCGCCGCCGACACGACTGCGCGCACGACGCTGGCGGAGCAGGTCGAGGCGCTTGCTGAGCTGCGGCAGGCGCTGGCCGCATTGGGCGATCCAAAGAGCCGTAGCGCAGTTGCCAGCGCCCAGGCGGCGCAGCGACCACAGCTTGAAACGCAACTCAACCGTGAACGTACTCAACAGGCTGCTGCCCACCAACAAATCGCAGCGCTCGATCAGGCGCTGGCTGCGCTGGGCGATCTCGACGCAGCGCTGGCGGAGAATGCCCAGCAACTGCGCACGCACAGCGCGGCCTACCAGACGGTGTTGATGCACCAGCAACTGGCGGCGACATTGCCGGCGACAATCGCCGAACTGACAGAGGTCGAGCAGACGTTGGCAGCCGCCAATCAACGCTTGACGCAAAGCCGCCACAATCTTAAGGTCGCGCTTGCGCAGTTTGACCAGGAGAGCTATCAGCAAGTATTATTAGACGATCGTAAGATGCGTGAGGCATTGGGCAGTCTGTCGGCCAGCATCCAGCTCATGCACGAAGCGCAGGCGCGCGATGTGCAGCAACTGGCGGCGCTGCGCGCAGATGAGAGCCAGCATCAGGCGCTCAATCAGGAACGGCGTCGGTTGACGCAACTGGAAACCGCGTTGGAGGCAATCCGCACCATGATCAAGCAGGCCGGTCCCTTTGTCACACAGGCGCTGGTGCGTCAGGTGAGCGAAGGCGCCGCCACAATTTTTGGCGAATTGATGCGCGACCACAGTCGCGTGCTGACATGGAGCGAAGATTACGGCGTCACGTTGACGGCGGGCAGCGCCACGCGCAGCTTCCGGCAGTTGTCAGGCGGTGAGCAGATGAGCGCTGCGTTGGCGGTTCGGCTGGCGCTTGTGCGCGAGATGAGCAACATCAATGTTGCTTTTTTCGATGAACCAACCGCCAATCTTGATGGTGTGCGCCGTGAGGCATTGGCGCAGCAGATCATGACGGTGCGCGGCTTCAACCAGCTTTTTGTCATCAGCCACGACGACACCTTCGAGCAAGCAACCCAAAACCTGATTCGAGTGACAAGGTATGGCAACACCAGCGCTATCGTTGACGCCGCAAGATAACCGCATTAGCGCACCGTCCTTACCGCATGTGTTGTATGTGGAGGATGATCCTATTGCCGCTCGCCTGTTCAAACAGCGCATGGAGCAGACGGGGTTCGTCGTTGAGCTGGCGCACACGGGGCTAGAGGGGCTGGAGCGTCTGCAACACCGGCAGTACGATTTGATTGTCCTCGACTATCAACTCCCTGAATTGAACGGTCTCGAAATTCTCTACAAGTTGCTGGAGAACGAGAATCGACCACCGGCGATCATGGTCACCGCTGAGGACGATGTCGCCATCGTGGTTGAGGCGTTACGGCTTGGCATTTCCGACTACGTGATCAAGCGCGCAGAGCCGAATTATCTCAGCCAGTTGCCCGGCGTCGCCGAACGCGTCATCCAGGAGCATCGCAAGCGGCAAGAGCGCGAGGCGATCGTCCGTCACCTGCACGAACAGAATCAAAAGCTGGCGTTGCTCAACCGCGCTACACAAATTTTCACTTCCACACTCGATGAGGAGCAGATCACCTCGCAACTGGTCAGCAGCATCTGTGAGTTTACGGACACCGAAGGTAGCTCGGTTTGGCTGCTCAGTCCCACGCAAATGCTCGACTGTGTTGCCATCTATGCCAACGGCGAATATGTGGAGCCACACCATGTGCCGTTGGCGCCGGGACAAGGCATCGCCGGTTGGTCTTTTGCCAATCGTGAGACAGTGGTGGTCAATGATGTAACCGGCGATCCACGTTTTTCGACGAGCAGCGACGAAAAACTGAAGTTTCGGACGCGAACTTTGCTTGCCGTGCCACTGCGGGCGCCGGACCGTGTGCTGGGCGTTCTGGAGTTGGTCAACAAACGCACTGGCGAGTTCACCAATGCTGACCAGATTCTTGCTGAGACGCTGGCGGCGTCGGCGGCAATTGCCATCGAAAATGCACGCTTCTTTCAGGACTTAAACCGCCAGGCCGAAGAATTGCGCCAGCGCAACGAAGAACTCGATGCCTTCGCCCATACGGTGGCGCACGATCTCAAGACGCCGCTCTCGCTGGTGGCCGGTTATGCAGACATGTTACGTGAGAATCTCGATTATCTGCACCCGGATGAGATCAACAGCTATCTGCGCCAGATTATCGACAACAGCATGCGCATGAATCACATTATTGAGTCGCTATTGTTGCTGGCGGGTGTGCGCGGCACGCTACACATCGAAGTCGAGCCGGTGGATATGGCGTTGATTGTGGCGGAGGCGATCAGTCGCGTTGAGTTCATGCTGACCGAACGGAACGCTATTGTGCATCTACCTGATACATGGCCATCTGTGCTCGGATATGGGCCATGGCTGGAAGAGGTCTGGTATAACTACATCGTCAACGCTCTGAAATATGGCGGCGACCCGCCTGTGTTGACGCTCGGCTTTGACTTCCCCGACCAACAGCAGACGCGCTTCTGGTTGATCGATAACGGGCCGGGTGTGCCCGATGATGCTCTGCCGCTCTTCACGCCCCGCCTGCGCACCCCGCGCAGCGAGGAGCGCAAAGGGTATGGCCTGGGGCTTTCGATTGTAAAGCGCATTGTGGAGCGCCTACACGGCGTGGTTGGCGCTGAAAAAGCGCCCGGCGGCGGGAGTCGCTTTTACTTTACGCTGCCGAGTGTGGTTTCTCCAGAAGAATGACTCATAAGAATGACGTAGGGGAGAAAGCCGTAATACCAGGCCAGCCAGAAGGCAATCCTCAGCCCCTGCCACCCATCGCGCCAGCCCTGTAAGGTGACATAACGTCGATAGAATTCGCGCAGCGGCTGCAAGATGAAGTTGTGCGGGCGCGGATGGATGCCACGCTCCGCCAGGATGCGCGCTTCGTACCTGGCGTAGACACGCTGTTTCTGGTGGAAGTGCGCCCAGCTCTGGTAGTTGTAGTGGATGAGTGGGTTGCTCAATCGGCCCGCCGGGCCGCGTAAGGTGACAATTTCGTGCACCTGGCGGTTGCGGTCATAGCTTGCCGCCGACCTTCGCAACAGGCGCAGTTGATAGTCGGGTGAAAAGCCGCCTGCGCGCATTTCATGACCGACGATGAAGTTGCGGCGCGGCGCCCAATATCCCACTGTCGCATTCGATGACGCCAGCACCTGCTGCACCTCGGCAGCCAGGGCTGGCGTCGCCCGCTCGTCGGCATCTACGAAAAAGAGCCATTCGGCGGCGATGCTGTCGAGTGCAGCCTGGCGCTGCGCAGCGTAGTTGTCGAAGGGACGCTGCACCACCAGCGCGCCGGTGGCTGCCGCTATCATTTGCGTGCCGTCCGTGCTGCCTGAATCCCACACGACGACGGCATCCACCCAATCGCGCAGCGCAGCGACACACGCGGCGATGTGGTGGGCTTCGTTGTAGGTCAGAATCACGGCAACCAGGTATGGCATCGATCTGTTATCGCTTCGAAGTGCATCGTGCGTGCTGCACAATGTGTGGCGAGTGGAGTGTGACGCATGACGCACATAGGAATGTGCACACGGGAAGGTGTGGGAGTCGAACCCACCGCAGCCGGCTCTGCGCCACCTGCCACCGATTTTGAAGACCGGGGCATCCACCGGGATACATCCCTCCCCGTCAACCATTGTAGCGACAGACCGCCAGATTGGACAAAAGCCCATATCGTTTTGCGAGATGTCCTTGTTGCGATTACAATTCACGTCCAGTTTACTGAAACTTGAAGATGAACCCCGGTGTTTGGATAGCTTTCGCTTGGAAAGGACCCGACAATTGATGACGCATTTTCGGTTGACTCGCCATGCCATGACGTCCGTTATGGTGCTGAGCATGCTGCTGATTTCCGCCTGCCAGCCGTTAACGCCGACGCCGCCGGCAGTAGAACCCGCTGCCAGTGAGACGCCTGTGGCGGTGACGCCAACCACTGTTGCACCTGACATAGCGCTGGCGCAAGAGGCTTCTCCTCCCGTCAAGCTGGCGATTCCAGCGCTTGGCGTGGAGATAGCCGTTGCGCCGATGGGGTGGGAGATCGTGGAAGTTGACGGGCAACGCACGACCCGTTGGGTGGTGCCGGAAGCTGCCGCTGGCTGGGCGATTAACAGCGCCGGGGCGGGCGGCGCCGGCAACATGGTGATCGCCGGCCATCAGACGCGAGGGGATGCTGTCTTTGCGGCGCTGGCGTTAGGCGAAGTTGAGCCGGGGCAGGAAATCCTGGTGACGGATGAAGCGGGCGTTGAGTTTACCTATCAGGTTGTTGGAGTCTCGAACCCATTGCCGCTGCTTGGCGCTACAGTGGAGGAGCGCGCACAGGCTGAAGCGTATGTCGCCCCTTCGCCAGACGCCCGACTGACGCTGGTGACTGGTTGGCCCGCTGACACGACGACACATCGCATATTTGTGGTGGCAGAGTTGGCCGCAGCAGCGCAGTAATTCCATCACACCGTTAGTGAGCTTATGTCGATAACGTGTCAACCCGTGGCATCGCAGGCTGCTCCCTCCTACTCGGTCGTCGTGCCAGTCTATAACGGGGCGCACACAATCGTGCGTTGTCTGGATGCACTGGCGACGCAAACGGTTACACCGGACTGTTATGAAGTCATCGTCGTCGATGATGGCTCCACCGATGCCACCGCTGAGGTCGTGCAGGCGTGGCATGCCAGCCATACGCACATCAATCTGACATTGGTGCGCCAAGCGAATGGCGGCCCAGCTGCAGCGCGCAATTGTGGCGCCGAGCGAGCGCGGGCGCCGCTGCTGCTGTTCACCGACGCCGACTGCGCACCTGTGCCGGAGTGGATCGCCAGTATCACGGCGCCTATGCAAGACCCAGAGGTCATCGGCGTCAAGGGCGCTTACATCACGTCACAGACGCGTCTGATCCCTCGTTTTGTGCAGGCCGAATACGAAGACCGCTACGATCGGATGACTGGTCAGGCGCAGATTGACTTCATCGACACCTATTCCGCCGCCTATCGCCGCGCAGTGTTTATCGAGAATCACGGCTTTGATACGGCCTTGCGCATTTGTGAAGACCAGGAATTCAGCTTTCGACTGGCGCAGAAGGGCTATCGTCTGGTCTTCGCCCCGACGGCGCGCGTGTCGCATTTACACGACAGCGATCTGGGCGAGTACTTCCGTCGCAAATACGATATTGGTTTTTGGAAGTCGCTGATGATCCGCTGGCACCCGGAGCGGATGGTGCAAGATAGCCATACACCCCAAATCTTGAAAGTGCAAATCGTGCTGCTCGCCGTCATTTTGGGACTGACGACGCTGGCTCTGTTAGGAGTGATGCTGCCTCCATTGCGGTGGGCCTGGATTGGCGTCGGGGTGGCGACCCTCGTTTTTGGGGTGACAACGCTACCCTTTGTTGCCAAGCTGGCGCGACGCTCTCCAGCGCTGGCGCTGATTGGTCCAGGTATGTTAGTAGTGCGCGCCCTGGCGTTAGGCAGCGGCTACCTGAATGGCACCATTCACTTTGCTGGCACAGCGCCCGGTACGCGTCAGCCTGTGCTGACCGGTTGGCAACGCCTGATCAAGCGCAGTATCGATGTCTTCGGTGCGTTGGTCGGGCTTGTCGTCTCGATTCCGTTCGTGGCCGTGGCGGCGCTGGCGATCAAGCTGGACTCGCCCGGTCCGGTCTTTTTCTGGCAGGTGCGCGTCGGCGAAAATGGCCGGCTCTTCCGTATCGTCAAGCTGCGCACGATGGTGGCAGATGCTGAAGCCAGACTGGACGCCCTAGTCGATCTGGATGCTCTGGCGGAACCGGCGTTCAAGCTCAAGCATGACCCGCGCGTAACGCGCGTCGGTCGGCTGTTGCGGCGCACCTCGCTCGACGAAGCGCCGCAGTTCTACAACGTGTTGCGCGGCGATATGAGCCTGGTAGGACCGCGCCCGGAGGAAGTTCGCATTGTACAACTCTATCGTGACGATCAGCGGCGACGGCTGGCAGTCAAGCCGGGTATGACTGGCCCAATGCAGATTAGCGGGCGCGGCGACCTGGCGTTTGCCGAGCGGTTGCAACTAGAACTGGACTATATCGAGCATTATAGCTTGCGGCGTGACCTGGAGATTTTGCTGCGGACAATCCCGGCAATCCTTCATGGCAATGGGGCGCATTGAGCTGTTCAATTCCATCAATAAGGATCAAGTTATGAGATTTTTGAGTCAGTACGTTACGCGTCATCGGCGACAGTTGGTCATTGGTTTCTGTGCGCTGGCTGTTGGAGTTGCAGCAACGTGGTGGATCGGGGCGGAACAGGCCCAGGCAAGTGAAAGACCGCTCGCACTGTTCCAGACTGTCCCGCCGACCCCACCCCCGGCGCCAACAGCGCCGCCGCCGACGCCCACCCCGCGTCCGCGTGATAAGAAAGAAGACAAAAATGACACTCCCCCGGCGTCGCCAACACCCGCCCCATCAGCCGTCAGCGAGACTGCGCCAGCGTCTGGTGCAGCCACCAGTCCATTAACAGGTGTGATCAACGCCACGACGCTCAACGTGCGACAAGGACCTGGCGCCGCCTTCCCTGTTGTGGGGCGCCTGCCCAATGGCACGGTGGTGACTGTGGTGGCGCGCAACGTTGACAACACCTGGCTCAACATCTGCTGTCTGCCCGACGGTCAGACGCAGGGTTGGGTCAGCGCGCAATTTGTGACGCCCAACTACACCGTCGCCGAATTGGAGGCGTTGCCACTCGGCGACGGCGCAACATTGATTGCCGACATCACGCCGACAGCGTCTGATGTAGTGGCTCCAGTTGTAACGCTGCCAGCTGGCGCATTGCGCGGTGTCGTCGCCGCCGTCTCACTCAATGTACGCGCTGCACCTTCCACCAATGCCGCCGTCCTCGGCAAGTTGAGCAATGGCGCCAGCGTAGCGCTGATAGGGCGCAACGCAGCCAGTGACTGGTGGCTGGCCTGTTGTGTGCCGGGTGGCGCCGAAAACGGCTGGGTTTCAGCGCAATTTATCACCACCGACGCCGACGCTGCCATGCTGGCCGCTTTGCCGGTGACCACCGGGCGTGATACGCCGATCGCGGCGATACCAGCAGCGTCGGCAACCGCCACACCGGTCGCAGCGTCAGACGCTCTGTCGCCGACAGTGCTGGCGCTGACAGCTGCACTCGAACCAGAGTTCCCGATGCAGGGCGAGCAGCTGCTGCTCGCCTTCACCCTGACCAATTCCGGGGATGCTAACGCTGTGAATGTCGAGTTCTCCTTTGAAGTTCCTTCAGGGTTAGGCTTTGTCAGCGCGTCAGCGGAGGATGGCGGCGAAGTGACGGCGCAGGAAACCGATGCCGGCGCCACTCTGATCGTCGTGACCTGGCCTGAACTGGCAGCCGGTGGCGTGACGACGACCAGGCTGTCGCTGGCGGTGGATGCAACTCTGGCTGACGGTGCTGTGATCGACGGTGCGGCTGCAGCGCTGGCCGATAACGCCGAGGCCACATCGGTTGCCATCAGCGTTGGTATGCCGCCGGCGTCGCCGCCCGACTTTCAGTAATCCTTGACGATGGCGCGTTGGTCCGCTGTCGCCGTGGCGGGATTGCTAGCGTTCGCCCTCTATTTTGCGTCCCTGGCGCCCGGGTTGACCTGGGCGCATCAGGGCGCAGATGGCGGTGAATTATTGGCTGCTGCGATCACTGGCGGTGTACCTCATCCTCCTGGCTACCCGTTGTACACAACTCTCCTGCAAGGCTGGTTGACTCTGATCGGCTGGTGGGCGCCTGCCAGCGATCTGGCGTGGCGCGGCAACCTGCTCAGCGCAATCAGCGGCGCTGCCAGCGTGTGCCTCACCGTGCTGGTGGCGGGAGAATTGCTGCCACGCGGTGAGGCGTCTCGCTGGCTGTGGGCGCTGGCAGCCGGGCTGGCCTGGGCCTTCTCGCCGTTATTGTGGAGCCAGTCGATCCTCACCGAAGTCTACAGTTTTCATGCGCTGCTGGTCGTGCTGTTGGCGTGGGTGGTGTTGGTCAAACCGTTGCGGCTGTGGTATGTTGTGCTGCCGGTGGCGTTAGGCGTCGCTCATCACCTGACGCTGATCCTGCTGTTACCAGCTGCGTTCTACGCCCTGGTGACAGCGCGCACCGGCGTCAGGCGTTGGCAGGCGCCACTGGTGGCCATGATCGGCGGTGTGTGTTTGGGCGCCCTGTGCTATGTGCGGATTCCGTTGGCTGCGTCCAACGGCCCGCCCCCGGTAAACTGGGGATACGCCGACAACTGGGATGGCTTTCAGTGGCTGGTCAGCGGTGCTGCCTATCGTGGCTATCTGTTCAGCGGGGGGCTGAGTACAACGTTACAGCGCCTGACGACGTGGACCTATACACTCACTACCCAGTTTTCGCCGATGGGGTTGGCGCTTGGCTTTGTCGGTCTGGCGACATGGGATCGCAACGCTGCGCGGCTGCGCAACTTCAGCCTGTTATGGGTGACGCCGGTCAGCGTCTATGCAATTCTCTACTACACCCGCGATAGCGAGATTTATTTGCTACCGGTCGTGTGGCTGGTTTGCATCTGGATGGCGGTTGGGCTGGCGACGCTTGCAGTGTGGTTGACGCCTCGGTTTGCTGGTGCGACGCCGGTGTTAGCGGGGATTACAGGGCTGGCGCTCTTGTTGCTGGCGGCGACGAATTGGCCGACGCTGGCGTTGCACAACGACGACACTGCACGGCAATATCTCGTCGCGCTGGCGCAGACGCTGGAGCCAGACAGCTTGTTGGTGACGTTGGAGGATCGGGAGACTTTTGCAGCGTGGTACGGCGCCTGGGGCGACCGCACATTGACGGCGGCGGCGCCAGGACTGATTCCGGTCAACGAGTCGCTCTATCAATTTGCCTGGTATCAGCGTCTCCAGCGCGATCTATACCCGGATGTGCCGGCCATTGACACATCAGCGGCGGCTTTGGTGGCGGCGAATGCTGGCTTGCGCCCCATCTACTTTGCTGAGCCGCCGGCGTGGATCGACGCAGTTGAGCTGGAACAAGTCGGCCCACTGTGGCGACTCAAGCGTTAAGCAGATTGGCCGCTCCGGTCAGCGGGGCGCAAACCTTCAACGGATTGTAGTGAACGATGCAAGAAGTTGGTAAAGGACTGATCGAATCACAGCCACCAGCACAGGCGCCTTCGACGCTGCGTTCCGCCTCATGGGCGCGGCGCCGATGGTTGTTGCGTGTGCTTGGCGTACTCCTCCTGGTGGGGTTGCTGGTCGTGGGCTATTTCGGCGTTACAATCGGATGGGCAGGGTGGAAGACCTACCAGTCTGCTATGCGTTTGCGCGCCCTGATTGCAACGACTGCACTGGACAATCCCGTGGCACTGCAGGACTCCCTGGCGCAATTATCCGCCGACTACGACCAATTCACGCAAGTAATCGAACCGATCTTGCCGTTAGTGGAGCAGATGACCTTTGTGCCAACCTACGGCCAATTGGCTGGAAGTGCGTCCGAGCTGCTCACGGCAGGGGCGCAGGTCTTCGCGCTGACAAAGGCAAGCAGCGACCTGTTTGCGCCAACGCTGGCCGAGTTGCACACCGCCCAACCCAACGGCGCCACGTCAGATTTGCTGCTGCAGGCCCTGGCGCAGCAGGCTGAAACATTGCCCGAATTGGCGCCGCAAATCGATGCCTTGCGCACCACGTTGGCGACCGTCGATGCTAACGCCATGCCCGCTAGCCTGGCGCCCTTCATGCGCGCCGCACCCGCTTTGCTTACCCTGGCGGATGTGGCGACGCAGCTTGGCCCGCAACTGCCAACGCTCCTGGGCATGGATGGCCCCAAGACCTATCTGATCCTGGTGCAGAATAATCATGAGCTGCGCGCCACCGGCGGCTTCATCGCTGCTATCGGACGCCTGACGCTAGAGCAGGGCAAATTGACAGAGCTGGACTTCGTCGATAGCTACTCCATCTACCGCGCGGATGGACGCTATCCACCGGCGCCCGCCGCCATGCAAACGTACATGAACATCCCCGTGTTGGTGATGCGCGATGCGAATTGGTCGCCAGATCTGCCGACCGCTGCGCGCGTGGCGGAGGCGCTCTACAAGAGCGACGTCGGCCTGGACATTGACGGCATCGTGACCATCGATCTGCACGCTGTGCGACGAATCTTTACTGCGTTGGGCGAGATTCAGGCGCCAGGTTTTGATACGCCGATCACCGGGGAAAATGTCGAAGAACAGGTCGTCAAGCTCTGGGAGCGCCCGGCCGAGAGCGACACCGCAGTGGGTGGTGAGACGCAGGAGGAGTTGGGCGCCTGGTGGCTGCAGCGTAAGGAGTTCATCCCGCGCCTGGCGCAGGCGGCATTGAGCAAAGTCCAGAGCGGCGACGTGGACATGCTCGCGCTGGCGTCGGCGGTGGTCGATGCGCTGGATGCACGCGCCATCCAGGTGTGGTTGGATCATCCAGAGGCCGCTGCCGTTCTCGGCGCGCAGGGCTGGGACGGCGCGCTGCGACCTTCGCCTGGCAGCGATTTTCTGGCCGTCGTCGACACCAACATGGGGTATAACAAGGTGGATGCCGCCATTGAGCGTGCGCTCGACTATCAGGTAAGCTGGCTTGCCGGTGCGGACCAGCCGGCACAGGTGACATTGACCCTCACCTACACGCATCCAGTCGAGGCCGAAGATCCCGGCTGTGATTTGACCCCACGTTACGGCAAGAGCTATGCCGACCTGATCGCGCGCTGCTATTTCGATTATGTGCGCGTCTACGTTCCGGCGGGCAGTAAGTTGATCGATGTCACCGGCGTTGCCTCAGAGAGTATCGCCACCCAACGCGGCGAACGCAAGACACAGTTTTTCACCGGCTACTTCATCATGCCGCCGCACAGCACGCATCAGGTCACTTTCACCTATACGCTGCCCTCCACGCTGACGCCCGATCAGTATCGCTTGGTTGTGCAGCGTCAATCTGGCACGCAGCCGTTGCCTCTCACTGTCACTATCAATGGCGACATGACCGCCACAACCATTGCCGATGGCGTCTGGGAATGGTCGCCGCCGTAACCTGTTGCGGGTCAGCGCCCGCGTATCGCCATGAGGAGTTGCGGCAACACCACGCCACTTGGCCCACGCAGGCAGATGTCCGCCATCACTGACAACTCTGACGGTTCTGGATTGACCTCGATGATCGGTGCGCCGTGGCGACGTGCGCGCACTGGCAACTGGGAAGCCGGATAGACGACGCCACTTGTGCCGATCACCAGGAAGAGATCGCACGTATCGGCAGCCTGCCAGGCTGCCCACATTTCGCGTTCAGGCAGCAACTCACCAAACCAGACGACGCCGGGGCGGATATAACCGGTGCAGAATTTGCATTCCGGTGGCATCGGCGCCGTGCGATCGTCGGGGTGGAGCGTATAAGGCGCCTGGCAAGTGTTGCAGAAAAAGCGCGCAATATGGCCGTGCAAATGGAGCGTGCGGGTGCTCCCTGCGCGTTCGTGCAGGTCATCCACATTCTGCGTGATCAAAGTGAAGTGCGGCGTCTGGCGTTCCAGCGCCGCCAGGGCCAGATGACCCGGATTGGGCGTCGCCGCTTCGACCGCCGCCAGCCTGTGCATGTACCAGCGCCACACCAGGCCAGGATTGGCGGCGAACCCTGACTGGCTGGCGAGCTGCTGCGGGTCAAAGTGTGACCACAGTCCAGTCTGGGCATCGCGGAAGGTGCTGATGCCTGATTCAGCGCTGACGCCGGCGCCGGTCAGTACGGCAACCGCCTGAGCACGCGCCAGCAAGTCGGCCGCCGTCGCCAGTGAGCGGGTCAACTCAGCATCCATATGTTTCCTCGGCGCTGTACTTGCGGGTGAAGGCAATAGAAAGGCCGGAGAGCGCTGTGCTCCCCGGCCCATGTGTCTCATATGTGTGTGGTCAGCCTGCCAGCGAAATCTCAGTCTTCGGGTCGAAGATGTGGGCGTTTGCCATGTTGACGGCGAGCTGAATCTCATCGCCAACCTGTGAACGTACACGCGGGTCGACGCGCCCGATGAACTGCTTGTTGTCGCGGGTCATCAGGTACAAGAAAATCTCGTTCCCCATCATTTCCACGACGTCGACTTTGGCTGTCATGTCGGCTTCGAGGATGCTTGGCGGCACAAAAGGCTTGGCGTGGATGTCTTCCGGGCGAATGCCGAAGATGACTTGCTTGCCTTTGTGTGGGCGCCACTCGTCAGCCTTGGGCTGCGGCACCGGCAGGCGGAAGCCACCACTGTTGATTTCGAGCTTGCCGTCGCTTTCGACGAGCGTGGCGTCGAAGAAGTTCATGCTGGGGCTGCCGATGAAGCCTGCAACGAAGACGTTGTGCGGGTGATCGTACAGAACCTGCGGGGTGTCGATCTGCTGCAGCAGGCCATCCTTCATGACAGCAATGCGGCTTGCCATTGTCATCGCCTCAACCTGGTCGTGCGTCACGTAGATGAAGGTAGTGGCGAGGCGCTGGTGCAGCTTGGTCAACTGAGCACGCGTTTGCACGCGCAACTTGGCATCAAGGTTGGAGAGCGGCTCATCGAAGAGGAAGACGGCCGGCTCACGCACGAT
Organism: Chloroflexota bacterium; assembly: GCA_003451595.1. GTDB lineage: Bacteria > Chloroflexota > Anaerolineae > Caldilineales > Caldilineaceae > Caldilinea. The sequence continues at coordinate 81,969 of DMDA01000110.1, forward strand.
GGCGCGACCGACGGCGACGCGCTGGCGCTGACCACCGGAGAGCTGCTTGGGCTTGCGATCCAGCAGGTGGCCAATGTCCAGAATGTCGGCGGCTTCCTTGACGCGGCGGTCAATTTCGGCCTTGGGTGTCTTGCGGAGCTTCAGGCCGAAGGCCATGTTGTCATACACGCTCATGTGCGGGTACAACGCGTAGCTCTGGAAGACCATCGCGATGTCGCGATCCTTGGGCGGCACATCGTTGACGATCCGATCTCCAATCAGGATGTTGCCATCGCTAATCTCTTCGAGACCGGCCAGACAGCGCAGGCTTGTGGTCTTGCCACAACCCGACGGCCCGACGAAGACGAGGAATTCTTTGTCTTCGACGTGAATGTTCAGGTCGTTGACAGCCGTCACCTCGCCATACCGTTTGTAGACGTGGTCGAACGTTACACTTGCCATTATGTTTTTTTCTCCTTGGCGTCAAACACAACTGTTTGAAACAAAAAAATGGAGGTAAGCAGGGAGCATCCTGTTGGCATGAGTATACCACAGCATCAAAATAAGTTGCAACTCGGTAATGTATCTCATGTGGTT
>DMDA01000108.1:0-1128 GCA_003451595.1 Chloroflexota bacterium
TTCACCAGGCGACGCTCTTTTTCACGCTACAATTCGCCTTCGTCCTCGTCTTCATACTAACGCTCGTGGGCGGACAGTGGCGCGAGACGCGCTATCTCTTCTTCGTGCAACCGGTGTGGTTACTGGTCGCCGCAGCCGGCGCCGTCTGGTTGCTGGAGCGGTTGTTGCGGCGCGAAAGCTGGCGCTGGGCGGCAACGGCGGCGCTGTCAGGGGGGATTCTCTGGTATGGCTGGATGCCAGCAACGACAGTATTGACGCGGCAGGTGGAAGGTTACGACCGCGTGCTTGCCTACGTAGCTGCGCATCGCCAACCGGGTGACGTGGTAATGTCACCGCAGCCACCAGCGTGCGCCTTTGTGCTGGGTGCACCCTGTGACTACTACGCTGTGCAGCATGTCTACGAAGAGTTCGTGATCCCCCAACATGGCGTGCTGGTGGATCGCTGGACCGGTGCAACCTTGCTCAATGACACCGCACAACTGACGCAGATCATCCGCACTGCGCCGCGCGTCTGGTTTGTGACCGACGCCCTGCGCCTGGCAACGCGCTATGACGGCGACTTTCAGCGCATGGTTGTGACACAGTTCGACAAAGCCTTCGAGGAGCGCGGTGTAACTGCATTGCTGGCGCAAGGCTGGCAAGAGTCGCCTGCTTTCGTCGAAACCCACGAACTTGCGACGCCGCTTGCGTTTGGCCGGCTGGCGCTGACCGGCTGGCGTGCGGGTGCACTCACGCCAGGTCAACCGCTGCCTGTCGAATTGACCTGGCAGGCGACTGCGCCCATCGACCACCAGCTCAACACGTCGCTGCGCCTGGTCACCATGGATGGCGTCACCGTCGCACAGCAAGATGGCCCGCCAGCGCGCGGCATCCTCCCTACCAATCTCTTCTTCGCGTCGGCGTTGCCCGATCGAAAGACATTGACGCCGCCCGCCGAACTGCCACCGGGGCGCTACCGGCTGGAGGCGGTCGTCTATGCGATCGAAAGCGGCGCAGTCGAAGCTGGCCCGCTGCCCATCGGCGAAGTCGTGACACAAAACCCTTGAATCATTTGACCTTCTCACCAGTCATCGCTATAGTGTAGCCGCATTGGGGGTGGCGCTTCGCCACCCATTGCCTGCCAGCTTC
>DMDA01000108.1:1240-1376 GCA_003451595.1 Chloroflexota bacterium
GTTTGGCAGCATCGCCGAAGGCGACACGCATGTGCGCAATTTTCTCGACGGCGGCGACTGTCGCGCCACCATCGAGGTGATGCGTGGACTAGGCGTCCAGATCGACGTGATCACGTCCACCGAACTGATTGTGCAC
>DMDA01000108.1:1401-1580 GCA_003451595.1 Chloroflexota bacterium
GCGTCAAAGCAGATGGCAAGACAAACCGACCCTAATTACTCCACCAACGGATTGTATCAGGAACGTAGCATGACCCAGATTACGATGACCTCCGGCCGGGCGCTCACCGGCGCCTGCTCTGTGCCCGGCGACAAGTCGATCAGCCATCGCGCCGTGATGTTTGGCAGCATCGCCGAAGG
>DMDA01000108.1:1843-42253 GCA_003451595.1 Chloroflexota bacterium
CCACCGAACTGATTGTGCACGGTCGCGGGTTGGATGGTCTGCAAGAGCCAACCAATGTGCTCGACTGCGGCAACTCCGGCACGACGATTCGTCTGCTCACCGGGCTGCTTGTTGGGCAATCATTCACCACCTTCCTCAACGGCACCGCACAGATTCGCCGCCGGCCGATGGGACGCATCGTGCGCCCGCTGCGCGGCATGGGCGCCGACATCATGGGGCGACAGAATGGCGACTATGCGCCCCTGGGCATTCGCCCGGCGCGGCTGCGCGGCATGGAATACACGATGCCGGTCGCCAGCGCCCAGGTCAAAAGCTGCCTGTTGCTGGCCGGGTTGTACGCACATGGGCTGACCGTGGTGATCGAACCTGGCCCAGCGCGCGACCACACCGAGCGGATGCTGGCGGCGATGGGCGCGCCGGTGGCAGTTTACGGCAACAAAGTTTCCAGCGAACGTCCGCAGTCACCCTTGAAGGCGCTTGACATCACTGTACCGGGCGACATCTCCTCAGCGGCATTCTTGCTGGTGGCGGGCGCCATCACGCCAGGAAGCCACATCACGATTCACGGGGTGGGCGTCAACCCCACGCGCACGGGCATTGTCGAGGCACTGATGGAGATGGGGGCAAGGATCGCATTCACCAACCCGCGTGAGGAGGGCGGCGAGCCGGTCGCCGACCTGGTCGTGACAAGTTCGCCCTTACGCGGAACAACCTTTGGCGGTGAGCGGATCGTGACCATGATCGATGAATTGCCGATCCTGGCCGTCGCTGCCACTCAGGCTGAAGGTCGCACCATCGTGCGCGATGCCCACGAACTACGCGTGAAGGAAACCGACCGCATCGCCACCACCGTGAGCGAACTGCGCAAGCTCGGTGCGCACATCGAACCAACCCCCGACGGCTTCATCATCGATGGCCCTACCCCCTTGATCGGCGCACCGGTCGAATCGCACGATGACCACCGCCTGGCGATGGCAATGGCGGTGGCGGGGTTGGTGGCAAAGGGACAAACCGTAGTGCACGGCGCCGAAGTCACCGGCGACAGTTTCCCCGGCTTTGAGGTGACGTTGCAGGCGTTGGGCGCAGATTTGATGGTTGAATGATGAGGCTGCTGCTGAGCGGCCATGTGGCCGCAATTTCTGCCAGCACTACGCTGGTTGGTCTCATCGGCTGGCCGGTGAGTCACAGCGTCAGCCCGACGATGCATAACGCAGCTTTTGCTGCGCTGGGGCTGGATTGGCGCTACGTGCCGCTGCCTGTCGATCCGACGCTGCCGGGCGCAGTGGGGGATGCTGTGCGCGGGTTGCGGGCGATGGGGCTGCGCGGGGTGAATGTCACGGTGCCGCACAAGCAGGCGGTGCTGCCTTTCCTCGACCACATTGCACCGGCAGCGCAGGCAATGCGTGCGGTCAATACCATCATCGTGGGTGAGGACGGCGCGCTGACTGGCGACAACACCGACGCGCCCGGCTTCATCGCCGATCTGCGCGCCCACGGCGTCGAACCGGCAGGGCGGCGCGTGTTGGTGCTCGGTGCGGGCGGCTCGGCGCGTGCGATCGTCTATGGGCTGGCGCAAGCTGGCGCCGACCACATCACCATCGCCAACCGCAGCGTTGCACGCGCCCAGCAGCTCCTGAATGACCTGCATCCTTATCTGGGCGCAACGACCGGCAACGTCATCGCCCTGCCTGATGATCTAGAGGCCGCGATGGGAGCGTCGCTGATCGTGAACTGCACCTCACTCGGCATGTGGCCGCACGCCGATACGACGCCTTGGCCGGTTGCGTTGCCGCTGCGCGCCGACCAGATCGTCTATGACCTGGTGTATAACCCGGAGGAGACGGTGTTATTGCAGCAGGCGCGGGCGGCGGGCGCTCGTGCCATCGGTGGCCTGGGGATGTTGATCTGGCAGGGGGCGTTGGCCTTCGAGCGATGGACGGGGCAATCTGCACCGGTGGCGACGATGCGCGCCGCCGCAGCAGCCCAACTGCGCAGCCGCGCTGCAGCCAGAGTCGCCAAAGCCATGGTGACGGTGCGCCGAGCCACAGGCCAGGATGCCGAAGTCATTTCCAAGTTGCACGCTGCGCTGCAAGATTACCACGCGGCTGCGCATCCTGATTTTTTCAAGTCGGCGTCTATGGAGACTTTCCCACCGGCCATGGTGCGCGAACAGCTGACGCAACCCGGCGTTGTGATCTTCCTGGCTGAAATTGACGGGGCTGTTGTCGGTTATCTCTACGCAGACGCCAATCCCGCACAAGAAACGTCGATGACCTATCGGCTGGAACGGTTATGGATTCATCACATTGCGGTCACGCCCACACACCAGCGGCGGGGAGTTGGCGCGGCGCTGATCGAGGCCGCCAAAGGTTATGCCCGCAGTGTGGGCATTGCGATGCTGGCGTTAAGCGTGTGGGCGTTCAACGAACCAGCGCTTGATTTCTTTCTGGCGCAGGGCTTTGTAGCATACAACCATCGAATGTGGCTAAAGTTGTGACGAGAGACGCGACACAGGCATGGTTTGGCGCGAAGAGATAGCACAATCAAACATCGTACATCCGATATCTTCCCGGAAGCTCAGAGCTTCCGGGAAGATGAGCAAAGTCTATTTGTGTTGTCTATAAGAGGCCGTTTGGGACGGGTCTAGCGCGACTCAAGGCGCGCCTCAGCACGCCAGTGGTTCGTGTGCTGCGTGTTTCGTAAAAGGCGAAACACGCAGCACACGACGGTCGCTTTGGTTACGCGGCGTTTACTGGGGACGTGTCACGAGAGGCAGGTAAACTGTAGCAGGCAACGCTGGCGGTGCAGAGACCGTCACCAGCTGATCGACGGCTGCGGCAAGCACTGAGCGACCGTTGGCAGTGATGTCGCTATAGGCGGGCAAGATGTGTTGAAAGGCAAGTGCGCTGCTGCCCGGCGCCATAGCCACAAAGCTAACCCGCGCCAGGGTAAAGCGCCCAACAACCGATGATTCCAAGGCGCCGGCTGCAAAGGCCAGGCGCCCACTCCGGTTATCAAACTCTCTTTGGATCAAGTGCGAGAAGTGCGCGCCGGGGGTAAGATCGACCACCTGCACAATGGCCGGATCATAGGTTAGATAGGCGGCAGCGCCATCTACACCGCTGCTCTGCATTGCTTCATTCTGCACTTCGCCACTTTGCGCTTCCCTACTTTGCACTTCCACCACGAGGTCAGCCAGGAAACGATCTCCAGGTTTGAGCGCAGCCACATAGAGATCAATGTCCAAGTTAGCGGTCACGCTATCGCTATGGAGTGGCGCAGCAATTTGCTCGACAACTGTATTCCCGACAACAGCGTTCCCGGCGCCGTAGTTGGTGCGCAAGATAGAGAAATCGACCAGAGTTACGCAGGCGTCGCCATTGAAGTCGCTGCGTACGTCGTAGTCGGCATTGCCCGCGCAGACGCCAAAGGTAGCGACCAGCATGGAGAAATCGACCAGAGAGACGTAGCCATCGCCATCACTATCGCCAGCGCGCAAGAGGCCAAAGTCCACGACAGTTGCACCTTCCGTCAAAGTGACGCGTGCACTGTTGCGCAAGGTCTGCTGGCCGCGCACGCCGACGGTGTAGACGCCCGACGGCAAAGCTGTGAGGGTGAAGACGCCGCTATTGTCGAGTATGGTGGCAAGGTCGGGCGCAGCAACGCCTGCCTGATTCTGTAAGGTCACCGTCACAGGGATTTGCCAGCTTGGGTGAGGGGCAGGCGGGCGCCCCGGCGGCGTGACGCGACCAATGAGGAGAGTGTCAAGGACGGTGACGACAGCAGGTTCGCGGTGGTGCAAGATTGAGGCGCCGCCAAAGGTAACGTCGCTCAGGCGCGGATTAGCGGCAGCAAAGTTGAGGGAAGTGCTGGCAGTAGCCTGCGTGGCCGTGAAGAAAACGGTGGCCAGGGTGAAGTCGGTGCTAGGGAAAGGTGCGCTGAGTGCGCCAGCGACGAAATCAAGCCGCCCCTCGACGTTGTCGATCTGATTGAGCAAAACGGCAGGTAAGGCGCTGCCGCCGGTAACCTGCGCGATTTGGAGCACCGCCGGGTCGAAGTCGATATAAGCCGCCGCGCCATCGACCGGCTGCGTGGTGCGCACGTGGATGGTGACGCTGAAGCTTTGGCTGACGCCTACGGTGGTTGCAGCCGGAACAATGGCCAGCACGGCGGCAGTCGTTGGGTTGGGCGTTGCGGTGGGAGTGGGTGTAGACGTCGTTGGGGCGGCAGGAGCGAATGCGACGCCAAGCACCATCTCACCGCCCGCCAACACACCGGCGGGAGTGAGTTTGGCAGCGGCGTTGGCGCTGGCATAGCTTGCCACCTCGATGTAGTAGGTGCTGCCCGCACTGACATTCAGCGACACAAAGGAGAGGAGCGAGTCGTAATCGTCGTTGCAGGTCAGCCGTGTCAGGGCGCCACGCGTGCCACTAAAGACAGCCAGGACGGTGTCGTAATTGCTGCCAAAGGTATCGACGGCCAGGACGCCTGCTTCGGGCGCCGTGAAACGATACCACACGGTCGCGCCGCCACGACTGCCGCTGCACAACACCGGGTCATCGCTGGCTACGGTTGCGTGCTGCGTGTCCAGAACATCGGTAAAGAGGGCGTCTGTGACAACGCGCGGCTGGTCGAAATCATCGTTGACAGGCGGCATTGGCGTCGCCGTCGGTGTGAAAGTGGGCGTCGCCGTCGGCGGCGTGCCGGTTGGCGTCGGGGTTGGGGGAGGCGGCGGGCCGAGTTCGGCGAAGAGCAGGCGGTTGGGTGAGTCAGTGCCAGGGTCATGGATGAGATCGATGGTGGCGGCCGCCGTTAATGCGGTCGCCACGTCAGCCGGGGAGGCACCAGGGGCGCCTTGCAGGTAACGCGCGACGACGCCGGCGGTGTGTGGCGACGCCATGGAAGTGCCGGAAAGGGTGGCGTTTGCTGTGTCACTCGTGTAGTACGCCGAGACAATGTTGACGCCGGGCGCAAAGATGTCCAGGCAGGCGCCATAGTTCGAGAAAGAAGCGCGCACGTCGTTGTTGGTAGTGGCGCCGACGGTGATCGCCGAGGGTTCGCGCGCAGGGGAAGTGTTGCAGGCGTCGCTGTTGGCGTTGCCGGCGGCCACAACATAGACAATGCCTGCTGCCACGGAGCTACGGAGCGCTGCATCCAACGCGCTGGAGACGCCGCCGCCCAGACTCATGTTTGCCACCGCCGGCCGGATGGCGTTGGCCGTCACCCAATCGACGCCAGCCACCACCCCAGAGGTATAGCCGCTGCCAGCGCAGTCAAGCACGCGTACACCGTGCAGAGTGACCTGTTTGGCGACGCCGTAGGTCGAGCCGCCGATGGTGCCGGCTACATGTGTGCCATGCCCGTTGCAGTCGGTGGGGTTGCTATCGTCATCGACAAAGTCACGACCACTGCCGATACGCCCGCTGAACTCAACATGGGCGGCGCGAATGCCGGTGTCGATGATGTAGGCGTGGACGCCGCTGCCGGTTGCGCTGTAGGTGTAGAGTGTGTCGAGCGGGAGGGTGCGCTGGTCAAGGCGGTCGAGACCCCAGGGTGGGTTGCTCTGCACATCGAGGGCAGTGACGATCTGATCCTGCTCGATATAGGCAATATCGGGGTCCTTGCGGAGGCGCTGCAGTGCGACATCAGAGAGCGTGGCAGCGTAGCCAGCGATGGCGTCAGCATAGACATAATGCACAGTGGCGCCCAAGTCCGTTGCCGCCTGCATGGCTTTGCTGGCAACGGCAGCTGCCGTCACCCGATCTTGCTTCAGCACGACCAGGTATCGATCGGGCGCCCCTTGTCCTGCGGCAGCCAACAGTAACGGCGCCAGCCCATCACCTTGAGCAGCTGGTGTTGACATTGGCGCAGCGGCGTCAGCGGCCAGACCAGGCAAGATCAGTAATCGCAGCGCCAGCAAACCACCCAATAAGAGCGCGGCAACGTAGACGAGGCGCAGCGGACCACAACAGCCTGCGCTGCGCCTCGTTGCGAAGATGGATGACCCATCCGATAAATGCGGTGACATGATCAACACCCCTTACTGACGATAAAGACAGAAAACCGCAAGAATCACCGGCCCGATTTGAATCAGTCCACATCCAATATAGCATTTTCTTTTCTGTGTTGTAATGAGCTAGATGGTGGAGTTTGCTTGTGAAGCCCCGCCATCTTATGCGATGGCGGGGCTTAAATTATCGCAGCGCAACCGGCAGGAACACCTTTGCCGATGCTGCGACGGGGGCAGCGGGCAATACCTGTTGGCCGGCTGGCGCACTGGTCAGGTCAACAGCAGGCGCAGCCGGCAGTGCTTTGTCGTCGGTGCTGACGATCGCTTCGGCGACAACCGTACCAGCAGCAGCGTGCAATGTATAGCGGCTGTCGCGATAGCCATGCACCTCCACCTGGAAGTAGCCACTCTGCGCGGCTGTGATGGTTGTTGCTTCATCGCTCAGGTCGAAGCGATTGCTGTAGCCAATCAGCCTACCCTCCGGGTTCCACACATAGAGGTCAGGGTCGCCAGCCAGGGCATCGACGGTGAATTGCCATGTCTCGCCGCTTGCCAGATAGAAGCGGTAAACGCGCACCTGACCTTCCAGCAGATCATCGTCGGTGCGCAAGTAGTTGATCAGCGCCTGCTGCGCCACGGTGGCGATATTGCCAGCCGCATCAGCCACCCAGACCTGGAGGTAGCGTGCGCCACCTACGGGGCTGAAGATGAAGGTATCCGTTGGGTTGAAGTCGATCCAGCCGCTTTGCTGAATCGGCATCCACCGGCGAGCGGCATTGCTGTAGACGCGTTCGACCAGATACATCGATGTGACGGCCACATTGTCGCTGGCGCCGATAGCCAATGCGACCGATGGCGCCGTAGTCAATTGGGCGCCGTTGTCAGGCGTCACCTGCGTCACGATGGGCGGCGCAGTGTCGCCAGGCGAGGTGTAGGACTGTACTTCGAGCGTCCATTGAGCAGTGTTGTTGACTTCGCTGCTCTCGATGTGTCGATCTTGCGGATCGACGAGGACGAATATCGTGTGAGCGCCTGGCGTGGCCGGCGTCCACAATACAGCCACGCTATCCACGACATCGACGCCTGGCGGGAGTGGCGGCAACAGCACCGTGTCCAGACGACTGTCAGGCGCGACGCTGTCTACATAGAAAGTGACCTGGACGCCGGTCAGCGTCTCCGCGCCGCCAGATCGATGCACATTGACGCCGACTTGCACCGGGCGGCCCTGGCGGACAGGCAGCGGGTCAAACCAGAGATCGCTTTCGCTGATTGATAGATCAAGCTGCACAGCATCCATGACGGTATAGGCGGCGAGCAAAGTAAAAGTGACGCCATTCGGGTTGGTGGCGCTGACAGGATAGACGCCCGGCGCCAGGTTGGGCGGCACAACTGCCCGCGCCATACCGCCGCCGACATCGACCAGGGCATAATTGCGCAGCAACACATCGCCGATGCGCAAGGCAGTGTCTGGCCGCAGACCGACGCCTGTCACAATTACCGTCTGTGCAACGTTGGCAAGTCCCTGCGCCGGAGCGATGGCGTGAAGGACAAGCGGCGCCGGCTGCTCCGGCGTCGGCGTGGCGGTTGCGTTGCAAGCTGGATCGCCAGGCGAATTGATGATTTGCTGTGAGTCGATGGTCGGATTGACTACGCGGCCAATACAGTGATTATCAACCGTGCCGCCGTTGCTGAAGCGTGTATCGACAAGCTCCCCGTAATTGTGGATGATGGTGTTGTTGGCAAGCGGGTCTGTGCCGACCGTCATGCGTCCGTAGTTGGTGATGACGCCATCATTACCGAGGAAGAAACCCTGATAGCTGCCATGCACAATCAGGGCGCCGTGATTTGCTGCAATGGTCGACTGAAGCGTGACACCTTCGGCCACTTCAAGTGTCTGCATCACAGCTGTCGTCCACTGGAACATCTGGCAGCGGCGGTCGCTCTCGCTCCAGGCGCCGTCGATGCCTTCACAAGTGGCGCGGTCGTGTAGCATGTAGTGCATCCACGGGGTGGCAGTGGGTGTGGGCGTCGGGATGTCCGCCTGCAACAGAAGCATGTAGCGCACATCGTCGCCGGCAATACGATCCCCCCACTGGCGAACGCTGGCTGCGTACCAGCCGCTGACGGATGCTTGCCAAACGATGCGAGAGGCCAGATTCACGGGATAGTCGATGTCGTCGTTGCTGGCAAGCATCAGCACGCCATCGCTGCTATACAGCTCCAGCACCGTGTCAGTGAGACCGTTCAAGTCGGCGGTTTCGATGGTGTAGGTGCCGCCCGCCTCAGCATAGAAGGTGACCCAGTCGCGGTCGCCCGCCCCGCAGAAGGTGTGAGCCTGCACGTCACCAGGCGCTAGGGTCGAAGCATCCATAGGGACGCTGTCTGGTTCGAACGCGTCGAAAGTACACGGCGCCAGCACAGTGTTCGCTTCGGCGGTTGCCGGGAAGGAGCGCACATTGCCGGCGCGGTCAACGACACGGGCGCGGAAGCTATAACGGTGATCCAGCTCGCCGATGAACCAGGCGCCAAGGGTCCCGCCTGGCACTGTTTGCCAGCTCTCCCACGCATCACTATCGCGGCGCACCTCCAGGTCAATGTGATCGGCGCCAGCAACTGTGTCAGTCATCACCCAGCGCACATCGATAGCGTTGACGCGCTGGGTGGCGGGCAGCGGTGCAAAGGCGAAGGTCGGCGGCGTGCGATCGAGAGTGATATTCCAGGCGCCGATGCCCTCCCCGTTACCTGCGCGATCCCAGGCATAGGCATAAAAGGCGACACCACCCTGATCGGGTGCGCTGCTGCCGTCCCAGGGCATGCTCCAGCCATCGCCGCCGTCGATATCCCACCCCAGGTTGTACCATGTCCAGCCCTGTCCTACGCCATCGTCGTAGCCAACAAAGAACTGCACCTGATCGACCCCACTCAGACCGTCAGCGACATCGACCCGCAGCGTGACCTGGCTGGTGTTCAGGAAAGTTCCATCACTCGGCTGCAGAGCGGAGAGCATGGGCGGCGTGCCATCGACGGTCACGTTGATGGTGGCCGGCTCGCCGACCAGGGCGCCGTTGGCGCGCACACGCCACAAGCTGCTGTAGACGCCTTCAGTAGTTGGCGCAGTCATGCGGAAGTTGGCGTTGTTGGCGACATCGAAGGTGTATTGCGCGCCGCTGGCGACGATACCGTAGATTGGCTGCGGGCTGGTCGCACCTAGCCGGTCGCCCGCCACGTGGAGCAGCGCATCGCCACGCCCGCCGTCGAGCGTCCCTGCGGTCACACCGATGCGCACGACCGGCGCCACGACATCGCCAGGTTTGACGTAATGCGTCGAGGCATGCTCGATGGCGACGCTCACGGTGCATGCGCTGAGTTGCTCCCACCAGACGCCCAGGCTGGCGCCGCCGCCATTCTCATAGTGTTCAACCCTGAGTGCGTGGACGCCGTCGGCCAGGTTGACATCGAAGCTATAGCTGGTCGCCTGGTCGCGCCACTGATCCAGACGGATCACATCATCAATCCAGAGTTTGACGCCATCATCGGTGTTGACATGGAAGCGGTAGACGCCGCAGGCAAAGTCGGCGTTGCGGCGGAAGCGCGTGCTGAAGCCGTCACTGGGGAAGGTCGGGTCGGGGCCGCTGTCGCCCCAGTTGAAGGAGAGGGTGGCGCCTTCATTGCGGCGCATGGCGGGTGTACCGCTGAGGGCGCGGTTGCCCCAATATTCGCCACACCAGGCGTTGGCGTCGCAGCTCTGGTCGCTCGGCAGGAAGCCCGGACCCTGCCACCACGCCTCCAAGCGGGCGCCGCCCTGGTTGTCGTAGGACTCGACGCGGATTTCGTGGTTGCCCGGCGCCAGATAGCCGCCCCAGTCGTGGCCGTCGAAGCTGGAATCCCACCAGGCGTCGAGACGGAGCTGGCCGTCGATGTAGATGCGGCAACCGTCGTCGTGCTGGCAGTGAAAGCGATAGTCGCCGCCGGGGAAGTAGGCGGTGCGGGTATAGCGGGCGCTCCACTCGTTGACCTGGATGCCGCCGCCCGGCCCGTTGTCGCCCCAGTCGCGGAAGATATATGCGCCGGACTCGCTCGTGTGCCAGTTCACGGAGCCTGCCAGATACTTGTTGTTCCAGTAGTCCACGCTCCAGGTGGCGGTGGCAGGCGAACAATTGTAGGATTTGGTGATGTGTGGGTTCGCATGGACTGTGTGTAGATGGAAGACATTGCCAGCGTTGTCGTAGATGTCCAGCCCCAGCTCGATGTCACCGTCTGGCACACCCGCTGCGCATAGGTCCCAGTCAAAGCGATAAGGTGCGCTCGTATCGTTGGCGATGAGCCGCCATTCATTGTTCCACTTGGCAGTAAAGTGAACTTCCTTAACGCCGCTCTGCGCATCGCTGGCGGTGGCAGCCAGCGTGACGGTGCGCCCCACGATGGCGCCGTTAGAAGGGCTGGTGTAATCGCCTGTGGGTGGCGTGGTGTCTTGTGTCGTGCCCGCCGGTCGCACCGGGTGCATAAAGATGCTGCTGTAGCCGCTGCCATACTGGAGATAGACATTCTCGGCGGTCGTGGGCCAGTTGTCGTGGATGATGAGGTAGTTGCCCGCCGAATCGTAGCCGACGCCAACGATGGAGTGATTGCCATATTGTGCATGGCCGATCACATCGACAAGCACAGGCCGGCTGGCGTCGATTTCGCCCTGGTAGTTGGCGTAAGACGCCGCCACGCTGCAATCGCTACACCACAGTTCGCTGGCGAAGGTATAGCCTTTGGCGGTAGCGTAGTTGACGACGCCTGACGAGACGCTGCCTACATTTGTCGAGCCGCCGCCATCGGCAGTGCAAACCGTGTTCATATGGAGGCGCATGTCATTGACCGCGCCTTGCCATTCGCTGCCAGCCACAAGATTGCTATACCCGTTGTTATCCCAGTAGCCCATGACGTTGGCGCCTGAAGTCGGTGCACAACCGCTCCAACAGCCGTAGCTGCCCCAGAATTGGTTCCAGTCCGGTACGCCGCCGATCAGCCGGTAGGCGCTTGTCGCCTGGGTCGAGAGCGTGGCGGGTGGCGCCGGCTGCACCAGGCTGCGCAACGGTGTGGCAGCGACATCTGTTGGGATAGCGTAAGTGGCGCCGTCGAGCAGATTGATCACGGTGCGGCTGTCAGGCGCAGCGTCGGCCACTTCATAGGCATAGCCCAGCAGACCTAGATAAAGCGGGTGATCCGGCGCCAGTGCAGTCACGCTAGCGGTTTGCAACGTAGGCGCCGTCGCTGCCAGCGGCGATGTCCCGCTCGTAGCAAACTCAAGCACGGGGTTGGGCAGAGCCAGCGCCGCCACCGTCAGGTAACCCGCTGGCTGCCCGGCGTTATGGACGACGAAATGATACGCGGTCACCTCGCCGGCCAGGTCGTAGAGCGCAAACTCGGCGGCAATTTTGGCGCCCGGCCAATCGCCGCTGGCGTCGCCTGCGGCTGTAATTTGCATCTGGTAGTGCGCCGCTGCTCGCGCCGTCTCCAGCGCGATCGGCGCTGGGGGCAGCGTGAGCACCGGCCAGCTTGCTGGCGTTGCGCCGGTGATAGCGGCGCTGGACTCACCGCCTTTCAGGTGCTGCAGCAAGGCTGCTTCGGCCTGGCGCTGAAAGTTACGGTCGGTGGCGCCAGGTACAGTGGCGCCAGGTATAGTGGCAGACTGCGTGATGAGCAGCGGCAGCGATTTGGCAGCGACCGGCGTCGGCGTACCTAGTAAACCCTGCGCCGCCACTGACGTTGCAGGCAAGTCAAGGAATAGGTGACTGCCCAATGCGACAACCACCAGCGCGATCAGCAGTACAAATCCTAGAAGTTGACGGGGTGCACGTTTCATAGGCGTTGATTTCCTGTTCGTTTGGGCGCCGACAATACCCTGGATGGATGAATCATCATCCGGCGGTGTCATCGCCACACTGCCGGCAAATACAGACTGAAGCCAGCCGGGTTCGGCGTCTCTCCGCGCACAGAGACGACCATCTCTTGGCTGGCGCTCACCCCGCCCGACGTGTAGACTGTCAGCCGCACGGTGTAAACGCCGGGTGCGGCGTAAGTGTGCACCGGGTTCTGCTCGGTGCTCGTCTGGCCGTCACCGAATTCCCAAAGCCAGTGGGTGACGCCTGGCGATGGCGTGAAGGTAAAAGTCACAGTCAGGCCGCCCGCGACCGGAGGGTCGGCGCTGAAGGTGGGCGCCGGCGGGAGAATGCGCACAGATCCGGACGCGCTACTCCAGCCGCCCGGCCCGCTCACGGTGAGCGTCGCCGTGTAGATGCCCGCGCTCTGGAAGGTGTGCGCCGGACTTTGCGCGTTGCTCTGCCCGCCGTCACCAAAGCTCCATACCCAGGCTGTGACGACACCAGTCGAGGCATCGGTGAACTGGACGGCAAGCGGCGCTACACCGGCGGTCGGTGTGGCGGTGAAGGCGGCCACGGGCGGTGTGGGCGTCGTCGTCACGACGATGTAGCCCGTCCTCGTCTGCGTGTCGCTGCCGCCCGGCCCGCTCACCGTCAGCGCCACCGTGTACGCACCTGGCGCCGTGTACTGATGGCTGGGATTGGCGGCCGTGCTCGTCTGGCTGTCGCCAAAGTTCCACGCATAGCCCGTAATCGTCCCCGTGGACTGGTTGGTAAAGGCAACGGTCAGCGGGGCCACGCCGGTGGTCGGCGTGGCGGTGAAAGCTGCCGCAGGCGGCGTGGGCGTGTTGGTGACCGTGATGTAGCTGGAACGGCGCTTGGTGGCGCTGCCGCCCGGCCCGCTCACCGTCAGTGTCACGGTGTAGACGCCGGCGGCCGCATAGACGTGGCTCGGGTTGGCCGCGCTGCTCGTCTGGCCGTCGCCAAAGACCCAGGCGTAGCTCGTCACTGTGTTGGTCACGACACTGGCGAACTGCACGCTCAGCGGTGCGCCGCCCAGCGTCGGCGTGGCCGCGAAGTCGACTGCGGGCGGCGGATTGAGCGGCGTGATCGAGACCTGCGTCGACACCGTGTTGTTGGTTGTGCTGGTCTCCCCCGTGCGGCCGTAGGGATTGACGACGACCTTGACCGGCACGTTGCCGCTGAAGCCGGTCGTATCCCACGTGATGCCCACCGGCGCGCTGCCGTTGGCCGGGATATTCGCCACGAACGCGCTGCCGATGTACCAGTCGCCCCAGCCTTCCGCCGTAGCGAAGAACGCCGCCGTCACCGGCCCGCTCTCCTGGCTGCTCGGATTGCTCAGCGTCGCCTGCACGGGCACCTGGTCGCCTTCCAGGTAGCTGATGGCGCTGCTGCCGCTTGCCGCAACACCGCCGCCCACGCCCAGCCCGCCTGCCGCCAGGTCGACCGCCGGCTGCATGGCGATCGCTGCGTCGTAGAGTACAACCGGCACGTCCGGCGCCGCGTAGATGCGGATTGGCACGTCGACCGGCCCGCTCTTGCCGGCAAGATAGCCGGAGAGGGCAGTGGCGAGGTTCCCCGTCGTCAGGCGCACGGGCAGCGTCGTGCTCACGCTGTTCGTCCAGTCGAGCGAGCCGTCGGCGCCCACATCCACGGCGATGCTGATCGCCTGCTGCCCGCTGCCGCCCAGCGCCAGGTCGAGCGTGCCCTGCGTGACCGTGCCGGCATTCAAGCGCAGCGTGCGTTGCTTGCTGCCGGCGGTGGAGAATTGGAGATTGGAGAGCAAGACCTGGCCGGGTTGGCTCAACGTCACCTTGACCGGTACGTCAAGGTTGCCGGAGACCGGCGCGCCCTGCGCCACCCAGTAGGCGTTGAAAGCGGCAGCCAGGTCGGGGCTGTTGTTGGTGCTGGCGTTGGCGACTGTGCCCGACCACTCGTTGCTGCCGTCATTGCCGATGTCGAGGGCAAAGCTGGCGTTGGCATGCAGCCCGCTGACGAGCGCCTGGAGCGTGGCGGTGCTGGCCATGCCGGCGGGGACGCGCAGGGTGGTGGTCTGGCTGTCCGCAGCAGCGAAGGTCAGGCGACGGGCGTACTGCACCTGATACGTCTTGCTGGCAGCCACGTATTCCGGCACAATGAGCCGGCCGGACGTATATGGAGTTGCCTCAACCTGTTCAACAACATGACAATCGATCTTCTGACTGCTTGCTGCCGGATTTGTCGACCCACTGAGTGATTGACAATACTCAATCCGAATACGCCCTGCTGCCCCATTCCCACCATCACCGTCGTTATCAGTTACACCACCGAGTCCGCCTGTGGCTGCAACCAGGTTTGTCCCAACTTGAACCGCCGAGCCTTTCACCAGGACTGCACCACCTGCGCCGCCGCCGCCAGCCCCATCCTTCGTTGGGTTCGTGGCGTTCGGTCCGTTGGCCCGGATCCCGCCTTGAATTGTCACAGTTCGACCAAATACAAATACCATCCCGCCACCGCTCGTGCCTGGTTGACCAGCGTAGCCTGCATTGTCGCCACAGCCACCAGCGCCGCCGCCCCCGCCCATGAACACGGACGCAAGGGTCGGTTCGCCAACGGCGGTACCGCCCACGCCAGCTACTGTAGTACCTCCGCCGTTTTGCCCTGTTGCACCGGCAGTGGCGTGGCCGCCACCACCGCCGCCAGACGCTGAACCGCTTCCACCTCCAACGACACTCGGGTCGCCCATGCCGCCACCGCCGCCACTTCCGTTGCGAGCGGTTGTCATCGTACCCAGGCCCGATGGACTTTCACCGGCAAAGCCGGAAGTGCAGCTGGAGCCAAAGCATGAGGGATTTCCACCGCGATAGCCTTTCCCGCTGACGTCGATGTACGCAGTCGACTGGACTGTCACGGTTCCGGTTGCACGGAAGACCAGGATTCCCCCTGTCGATCCATCCCATGCGGGCGCATACCAGGCGTTGCCGCTCGTGACCGTGACATTGGTATGGTTCGGAACGCGGATTGCCTGGGCACGATTCGTTCCTGTCTGGTAGTAGGAATTGGTTAGGGGTTGAGTGAGGCTGACTTGATTGCCATTGATCGCAGCCACGCGGCGAAACTCATATCCACCAGCGGTTGCTCCCTGCATCTGGATGATCAACAGCTCGTCGCCACTAGCGAGTCCAGCCGACGTAGCCAGTGTGATAGTTGATTGGCCGGCCGTAGAGTCTGCCGATAGTGCGGAACGGGGGGAGGCGAAAACCTCCTGAGTGTATACAATCTTCTCGCCATCAGCGCCCGTTCCAAAGAGATTCCCAGCAGAAGTTCCGCCCGAAAATTCAGTTGCGTAATTTCCTACACCATACAGAGTTGCGTAGTCCGAGCTATATGCCTTGGCTGGGTGCAGTCCCTGCGGATCCGGCCCCAGCGTATGCGTGAAGGTAACCCACTCGCCCTGGTTCTTCGGTCCCGTCACCGTCACCGGCCAATCCAGCGGCCGCTGCAAGCCGCCCGCCGTGTCACCAGTCGCCGCCGTCACCGTGCCCTGCACGCGCACGGTCAGCGCTGGCTGCGTGAGGTCGCTGGTCTTGAGCGTGGCGGTGCGATCATAGGCGCCCACGGGCAGGTCGGCGGTGCGCAGAATCAGCTCGTAGTCGCTCAGGTCGGCGGCTCCGACAACATCTGCGCGTGCGGCCAGGCTCAACCCAGGCGTCGGCGTCAGGTAGGTGTAGAGGCGACCGTAGCCCACATTGGCCAGCGCCGGTTTGTGTTTGAGCAACGCGCCTTGGGCCACCGTGCCGAAGTTCCACGTCAGCGTCGTGGCGTCGACCGCCACCTTGGGTAGCGGATCAGCCTGGAAGCTGGAGAGCGGCCGGCCCGCCGTGTCGAGGATGTTGCCCTGGTAGTCGGTGAGGAAGGCCATGACGATGTAGTCTTGGCTGGCATCGAAGGCCGGGCTGAAGCTGCCCGTGTTGAAGCTCACCGGCGTGTAGGTCGGGCCGGGCGGCAGCGTCACCTGCGTCGGCACCTCGCTCACCACCGTGCCGCTGATGTTGATGAACTCCAGGAAGAGGCGGGCGTTCTGCAGCGTGGCGTCGGAAGGGTTGTTGACCAGCAATTGCACGCTGTTGGCGCCCGGCGCCGCGGCCTGCTGCGTGACGATCTCCACGCCCACATCCTGGAGCATCTGCCCGGCGAAGGGCTGCAGGTTGTCGGTCGGCGCCGTCAGGCTCATGGCCTGGGTGGGCACGACAAAGCGGTGGTTGCCCTGCGGGTCGTTGTAGGAGACGATGACCACGGGCGGTGTGTAGGGCGTGCGGTTGATGGTGTACTGGAAGGTGTCGCGCGGCGTCGTGGCGGCGACGGTGAAGCTCTCGCCGTTCTGCACGCTGCCGGAGTAGAGCGCCAGCGTCAACCCGAGCGCCCCCACCGCCTGGAAGGTCGGCGACGCATAGCCGGCGCCAAAGGGCAGGCTGCCGGATGCACCCTTGCCGTCGTTCCAGCTCAGCGTCCAGCTTCCCTCGCCCACGGCACAGCCGCCGGCGCCGCAGTTCACGGTGAAGGTGTAGGTGCGGTCGGCGCTGCCGGTGTAATAGCCGCCCGGAGCGGGCACGGCATGGTTGGCCTGCGTCCACGGTGCGGGCAGCGGGCTTTGCAGGGCGATGCGCGAGCCCACGATGACCTGCTTGAGCGCCTTGACGCGCCCGGATCCGCCCACTGTGTTGTTGTCGATGGTGATCGAGTCGTCGGGCGCCACCATCACCGCCTCCACGCCATATGCATCATAGAGACCGGTATTGAGCAGCGAGAGCGTGCTTGTCACCTTGTTGCCGGCAAGGATGTTGTGCACGCCGGCCAGCACTTCGGGCCGCGGGAAGGAGGAAGCGTCGTTGGCGTCGGTGCCCAGCCGCGCCTCGGAGCGGTCGGAAAAGCCGTCGAGGTCGCTGTCCTGGTTGAAGCGGAAGAGCGCGGTGGCGCCGGGTGCGGCGGGCGTATCCTGGAAGCCTTCGGAGCCATCGCCCAGCCCGTCGGTGTAGACGTTCCACCAGTCGGCGGTGGAGAGCGTGTGCTTGCACCACACGGCTTTGGTCGGCTGGTCGGTGGGGCGCCACGGCGCCTGACACCACGTGGGCGTGTCGCTGCGGTACTCCGGCGTCCAGATGGCGGTCATCATGCCGTTGAGGTCGGTCTCGTGCGGGAAGAAGCGGCCCAGCACGTTGAGCACCGTCTCACTGCCCCAGGTGGGAATGAGGTAGGTGTCAATGCTCTCGTCGCCGTCGTCCGTTCCGTCCTCCAGGGCGATAACCACGCCGGCGCTGGCAGCGTCCTGGTAGAAGAGCTCGTCGATGCCGTAAGAGAAATCCTCGACCACGATCCGAATCGGCCCGCCCAGGTCGATGGCCTTCATCTGCTCCAGGCTGAGTGGGATGCGGCGCGAAGTGTACTGATGCTCCTCGGCCGGCATAAAGTTGACGAACTTGCCGGTGCCGCCGATGTCCGCTGCCACGAAGTAGGTGGTCGCCGGGTTGGGGTCGTCGCCGATGTAGAGATTGAAGGCCAGGTTGGTGAGCTCGCGGGCGTACTCCGTGCCGGTGTTGCGCACCTTGTAGGTGAACCAGAGGTCGGCGGCATGCGCAGAGTCGACGGCGGTGGCCGTTCCCCAGGATTCTTCGGTGGAGAAGGCTTCGCCGTTGGTGACGGTTTGTTCTTCGTACTGTTCGGTGGTTACCGTCCTTGATCCACCTCTCGACGATCCTGTCACCGTGCCTGTGCTAACTCTTGGGCGTGCGAGTGTATATGCGATTTCACGTAGACGCAATCCAAGTAGCTGACCTGACTGTGTCTGCGCAAGCTGAATGCCTGCCAATCCACCAAGCAAGTTGTCAATGTCAGCAAGTTTGACCGTGAGCTTGCTGTCGTCGGTGAATCGCATAGTCGTGATGTCTTCCTGACAATATGGGTCGTTTGGCCCTGCTACATCACAAAAACTGGCCAGAGCAGCTGAGCACTTTCGGTTCGTCAAAACCGAATTCGTACTTGATGTTTCGCTCCGATTCCACTCATGCGAGTATTCTCCGTGCGCTTTGACATCAACAACCCATTTTGTGGCTGCACCGTTGCCTACTTCGATGCCACCGCCAGCAGTATCTGCAGAACCTTCCATCTTCTGGATTTCTTCGCATTCCGCATATAGTCTCTGGCGGGCATCATAGACTTTGTTGGATTCATACTGACTGCTTCCCAGACCCGTACTGTTTGCACGCTGCGTAGAACCCGCTGTCGTTGAAAAGTCTGAAGCACCAGATACGCCCAGTTCTTCACGGGTCTCTATGCTCTCCTGCCAGTTATTCCAAATCTCCGAGTTCGCTACAGCTGTGCTTGCGCCTTCTGTCTTGGCCGTACTGTACGACTTCTGCGTCCCATTCGAAATCGTCCGATCTGTCGTCACGATCGTGACCGTCTCCACCCTCAACGACGACTCCACCACATCCACCTCTGGCGCCGGAAACGCCGCCACCAGCGGATGGTGCCCCGGCGCCTTGACCCACGACGGCATCTCGGCAAAGATGACGCCCCAGTCCTCGTTGCGCGGCAGCGGACCGTAGGAACAGAAGCCGCCCTGCCCGGTGCAGTAGGTCTGGCCAAAGAGTTCCTGCCCGTCGTCGAACTTGTCGCGGTCGGTTGATTCGCGGTTGGCGTTCAGCCCCAGTTCGAGTGTCTCCGCCATGTCGGGCACGGCGTCCTGGTCGTCGTCGAAGCAGTTGGTCTTCTGCGGTGGCCAGCCCTGAAAGGGCTTGCCCGTGCTCGGCGCTTTGGACAGTTCGTTGTTCATCCACGCCTTGAGCGCAACAACCTCGGCGCCATCCTTTGTCCCGTCGAAATCGCTGTCGGGCCGCGTCGGGTCCGTACACCACATGACTTCCTGGTCGTCCGTCAGCCCATCGCTGTCGGTATCGACGCCAGCAGCCTGCGCCAGCCAGGCGATCTGTTCCGCCATCAGCGATGCCATGCTCTGGCGCAGCGCGGTGCGCGCGGCATCGCGTGTGGCGGCATCCGCAGCCGCGACGTCACCCGCTGCTTCAATCTGTGCCAACAGTGGGCCAAAGCCAGCCATGGCCTCCCCGTTGGCGGACGCTACATAATTCACGAGCGTGCCCAGCGTATTCGTCTCCGTCGGTATAAAGCGCCAGCGCGCCAGGTCGGTCAGTTGTTGGTCGTCGGCCAACACCACCGCCCAATCGTCGCCGCGCTCCAAAATCACCGCGCCGATGTGCGCCAAGTCGCGCCACTGCGCCGGTGTTCGCAGCGTCACATGCGTGCGATAGAGGTTGATAGCGCCAGGCGTATGGCTAGGCGCGGCCGCCCCGCCACTGACGACAGGCAGATACATAGCACCGCCGGCGTCTGGCTCCTGAGCGATGACTGGAGCGATACTGCTCAACAATAGGCTGATGCTCAGCAGGCAGGAGAGCGTGATCTGGGTGATGCGCTGACAGGGCATAAACTTCCTCCTCGAGCGGCAGTGCGGCGAAATATGTGGTGGATGTGGCTGTCGGCGCGGAAAGACCTGCCAACAAGCACATTGCCATACAATATACTCCACTCGACGCCCATAGTCATGCAGTATTTCTGCACAATAACCCTAGATTTGCCGTAAGGTTGATACAGCGACCAACAAGAACCTCTTTGTCCCAGGACATGATCACCCCAACCCAACGACTGGGTGAAGTGGGTTAGTCACCGAGCACATTGCATCTGACTCCAGGTATTCGATGCCTGTCGCAGGGTCAACCACAAGAATATCAAGCAAATGTCGCACGTTTTTTGTTCAGAGCGACATTGATCCATAGACGCAATCGCTGCAAAATTGCTGCCATGCAATTGGCTGCAATCACGCCAACATCTCTTACGTTCCCGAAAGTGAGCAACACCCGATGGCTTCCGCGCCTGACGCGCACTCTCCCACTTCGCCCAATCCCTATCACTCCTTACTGGCGGAAGCACAGACGCACCGTCGCCTGTTAAGCGTACATTGGGAAGTGACTCACCGCTGCAGCGAGCGCTGCCGCCATTGCTATCTGACTGTGCTGGCGCCGCATCGACGCCCCGCCGACGAGTTGACCACCGCCGAGGCGCTGGCGCTAATCGAGCAGATGGCGGCGCTAGGTGTGCTTTACTTAACGCTATCGGGAGGTGAATTTTTTGTGCGCCGCGACTGGCGCGAGCTTGCTGCCGCTGCACATGCGCATCGCTTCGTGCTACGCATCTTCACCAACGGGCTGGCGATTACCCCGGCGAAGGCTGCGCACCTGGCGTCGCTGCAACTCTACGCCGTCGAGATCAGCGTCTACGGCGCTGACGCCGCCACTCACGACGCTGTGACACAGACGCCTGGCTCCTTTGCGCAAACGTGCCGCGCGTTTGAGTTGCTGGCCGAACACGGCGTGCGCACAGTGCTCAAGACGCCGCTGATGCGGTGCAACGTTGACCAATTCGATGCATTGGGCGACCTGGCCGCCAAACTGGGCGCAACTTTCCGCTATGACTTGACCCTCACGCCTCGTCGCGACGGCGACCTCGCCCCATTGCGCTACGCCCTGAACTACGCCGACCTCGTGCGTCACTATCGGCGCACACTGACCGCCGCGCCCACCATGAGTGGTGCGGGTTGCCGACTTTGTAATGTCGGGCGCAATGCCCTGGCATTGGCGCCCAACGGCGATGTCTATCCCTGTCTGGAATTGCCCACTGCCGTCGGCAATGTGCGCCAGGCGTCACTACGCGCCATCTGGGAAAACGCGCCGGAGTGGACGTCGCTGCTAACGCTCGACGCCAACGCATTGCCAATCTGCGGTGGATGTCCACTGGGCGCGCTGTGTAGCCGGTGTCACGGCGCGGCGCACCACGAGCACGGTGATTGGCGCGCGCCAGCCACAGCGCACTGCATACGGGCGCTGGCGCGACGGCAGGCATTGATCGATCGCGCGCTGATGCCACCGGAGGCCGCACCGCTGACCGCACATCTGGCGGCGCTCCAGCAGCGATTGGAGGCGCCACGTCACAACGACGATGACTATCACCCACTGACTTGACCTCCACAGGAGAGACCAGATGCCACAGCTACAGGACGCCAACGCACCCAACGCCTCGCCTGAGTCGGCGCACACCGCACAGCCGCAACGTGACGACCCCAACGCGTACGAGCCGCCCGCCATCGTCTACCGCGCTCCGCTCGAAGTGACAGCGGCTTTTTGCGATCCCTCTGCCGGCGGCAAAACGCCAGTCGACAACTGCTTCACAGTGATCAATAGCTGAAGGAGGCCGGTGATGAAGACGTGGTTGTGGCGTGGGCTAATCCTGCTGGGCGTAGTGATGCTGGCCAGCGCTGGGCGGCGTCTCGACGCAGCGCCGCTAGATGCCTGTCAGCCCGTCGCCACCGAAAACTGGGCGACGGTGAGCAACTGGTCGTGCGGCCATACGCCCACCAGCACCGATGCCGTCACAATTCCGCTCGGCGTCACCCTGACACTCAGCGCGGATGGCGATGTCGGCGACCTCACACTGGCGACGCCGGGCACGCGCCTGTCGCTCGGCGCTGGCGTCGCGCTCAACGTCTACGGCACACTGGTGACAACCAGCACCACTACCTCGGCGACGATCACCGGCAGCGGACGCCTGCGCATGGTCGGCGGTTCACGCACGCTCTTTGCGCCAAACTGGGGCGCCGGCTCAACCGGCTTACGCCTGGAGATTGCTTTGGACAGTGGTGCGGTCGGAACCTCCAATCAGGCGATCAAAGGCGGTGAAATCTTGATCGACAGCGGAACCTACAGCACAACCACCGATGTCCGGCCTGACAATGGCGTGGTGAACAGCGGAAGGCTGGATGTCGCCGCTGGCGCGACGCTCATTACCGCTGGCAACATCGAACGCACGGCGACAAATGGAACCCAGGCGTCCTCTGTCATCATCAGCGGCACGCTGGAGAGCAGCGGCGCGTACATCAGCGCCAATACCATCACCATTGCCAGCGGTGGCCTGCTGCGCGTGAAACGCACCAATGGACTGAACATTGCCGGCGCCATCGACTACGCCACTGGGAGCACGCTTGAATATGCCGGCAGCGTAGCTCAGACCACCGGCGGCGAATTGACAACAACCGTCGCCAATCTCACGGTTGCCAATCCCGCCGGCGTGACCCTCGGCAAGAGCGCGACCGTCAACGGTCAGCTTGCCCTGACCGGCGGCGGGCTTGCCACCACCGGCGCCTACACATTGACCCTGGGCGATGCCGCTACCTGCACCGGCGACCACGAGGTGACCGGCGTTGTCCAGCGCATCAACCCATCCCTGGGGACCGGCTACTGCTTCGGTCATCCCCACACGGTTGTGACCTTCACTACGGGCGCGTTGCCCACCAGCGTCAGCGTGACGCTCAGCCAGGGGACGCCGCCTTTTCCGGGCGCCGTGGCGCGACAATACACATTGAACGCTCCCGGTTTTACCGGCGCAGCAACGGTGCGTCTGCACTATCTCGACAGCGAACTGAACGGCGCCACCGAAGCCAACCTTCACCTCTGGCGCTTCGATGGCGCCCGCTGGCGGCTGATGGGACGCAGCACCATCGACACCACTAACAATTATGTCGAGCTAACGGGTGTCACCGCCTTTTCTGATTGGGCAATTGCCGAAGACGGCGAACCAACCGCTGTCACCATCGTCGATTTCAGCGCCGAAACGCAGCCCGATGGCGTGCATCTCGCCTGGGAAACAGCAGACGAGACCCTCAATGCCGGCTTTCATGTCCTCCGCAGCGACTCCGCGTATTCATATGGTCAAAGGATCACCACAGCGTTAATCCCCTCGCAGACGGCGGGCGGCGTCGGTGGTGCGCACTACACCTTCGTCGATACGATGCCGTCGGTCGCCTCCACGCGCTTCTACTGGCTGGAAGACGTTGATCTGACCGGCGCCACCGCACTCTATGGCCCCGTCATCGTCACGCAAAAACTGCTGTGGCTGCCGTTGATAGCGATGGACAAGTAGCCGCAGGCAGCAGACGCCATGCGTTGGATGACAGACGCCTCATCACGGGCGACGATGTGCAGTGGCACATTGCACGCCACCAGGATGGCGCATCCTGCGACTGCAACCGAAGTCCGCTTCTGAACGATGCTTAACGCCAATAAGATGGTGCGGTGATGAACACAAATCCGGCTGGCCGATGGTTTTTCGCACTATTGATTGGGTTGATGTGCCTGGGACTGGCGACCCTTCACGCCACCGGACAACACCTGACCGAATCGCCAGCAACGACCACGCTTCGCATGATACAAATGCGTGATGACGGCGTGCTACTGGAGTTGACCGCCCCGCTACCGGTGCTGAACGTTGTGCACTATGCCGAACAAGCTGTCACGTCTCTGACGTTGCCGGGAACACAGATCGACGCCAGGCCAGGATCGCCGCGCCTTCCCGTTATCGGAGCACTGCTTGCGATTCCGCCAGGGCGAACAGTGGAACTACGCATCGTTGATGATATGCAGACAACCGCCGCCTTAGCCGCACCGCTACTCGCCAATCGCACCGAAGGGCTGACCGACACAACAATTGCTGCCGTTGACACCGGCGCTCCGCCGTTTGCATTCAGCGCATCAGCATCCTCAGGCGTCGAGGCGCTGACATCTGCTGCTGTTGCGCCCTCTCCTCCACTTGCCGCCATCGCCGGCATCGAGACCTGGCGCAGCCAGACAGTGGCACGGTTGTTGTTTCACCCGGTAGAACTTACGGCAGACGGCGGACGCTTGATTGTGCACCGTCGGTTGTTGGTGGCGCTGGACTTTATCGGAAACAAGGAGCCAACCAGCGCCGGACACGCCGCTACCTTCGATGAGGGGATGTTTGAGCCGGTGCTGCAGTCAGCGTTACTCAACTATGCCCAGGGGCGAATGTGGCGACAACGGCCAGCGGCGCTTTCGCTACGTGCTGTTGCACAAGATGAGCGTCGGTGGCGCGTGCACGTTCCCGCCAGCGGCATGGTGCGCATCGACTGCGCAATGCTGGCCGACGCTGGCGCCCCTGTGGAGGTCACACCACCGAGGCACTGGCAGGTGCGGCGCAATGGTAAGGATGGACCAACCGTGGCGACCGGCTTCCTCAACGACAACGACGATGCGCGCTGCGACGCCGGCGAAAGCCTGATCTTCTACGCCGACGTGCAATCAACACGTTACGCCGCCGACGCCATTTTCTGGTTGCACGCCACTGCGGAGCCAGGCGTCGCCATCGAAGAGACGACGCCGCCCCTTGCCACACACGATATGGTGAGTTACCTCCACCGCGACCGCTACGAACGCAATCGCCTGTACTACAGCTACGTCCCACTGACTGAAGACGCCGAACACTGGTACTGGGACATCCTGACGCCTGCCATCAGCGTGACGCGCACCTACCCGTTCACCGTGAGCGAGCTGGCTGCTGGCGACGCAGCGCAGGTGAACGTGGTGCTGGCAGGCTACGACGGCGCTCACCTCACCCAGGTTGCCGTGAACGAGCACAACGTGGCGACATCGGCCTGGGACGGACGCCGCACCCACACGATCACGGCCACCGTGCCGCTCACGTGGCTACAGGCAGGCGTCAACTCGCTGCGCATCAGCGCGTCTGGTCCCACACCGGATCTGCAATATGTGGACGCCTTCACCGTCACCTATCCCCGCCAGCTTACGGCGCAGGCGGATCAACTGGTCTTGACCGCTCCGTCTGACCACCGGCTCACTCTCGATAGCTTCAGCACACCGGACGTCGCCGTCTTCAGCCTGGCCGATCCTGATCGACCGCGCCGCGTGGCGGCGACGGTAACAACTCCGTGCCCTTGTCGCGTGACATTCGACACGCCAGCGGATGGCGCGGCAACCTATCTGGCGCTCACAGCGGCGGCGTATCTGACGCCCACGGCGATCGCCGTCGCGCCAGTTTCCGACTTACGCAACCCGGTCGATGGCGCGGATTATTTGATCCTCACGCCGGCTGAGCTGACGCCAGCGTTGGCGCCGCTCATCAGCCAACGCCGCGCTGCCGGACTGCGCGTGCGCGTGGTCGATGTGCAGGCGATCTATGATGACTTCGGCGATGGACGTCCTGACCCGGCGGCCATTCAGCGCTTTCTGAACCATACGCTCACTGCATGGCCGGCGCCCGCCCCAGCCTACGTGCTTCTGGTTGGCGATGGAAGCTATGACCCACGCGGCTATCAGACAGCGCCTCTCTCCCCGACAGTGCCTGCCTATCTGCGCGCTGTCGATCCCGTCATTGGCGAAACCGCCAGCGACAATCGCTACGTGACGGCCACAGCGGACAGCCAGCTGCCGCAGATGATGATCGGGCGACTGCCAGCGCGCACAGCCGCCGAGGCAACTGCCATGATCAACAAAATCCTGGCATTCGAGGCGGCAGGCGCCGACGCCGCCTGGCGCCAGCGCGCCGTCATTGTGGCCGACAATGCCTTTCATAGCGACGGCCATCCTGACCCGGCTGGCAACTTCTGGGCGCTGGCCGACCGCGCTGCAGCCCTACTTACGGCTGCCGGGCAATCTGTTGAGCGCCTGTATTACAATCCCTGCGCCGCAGCGACCGCTGCCGCCTGCGACCTGCCGGATCCACCCTATCCGCGCTTTGCGGATGCTGGCGCCCTGACAACGGCATTTCAAACCTGCACGCGCGCCGGGCGCGGTCTGGTGATCTACACCGGTCACGCCAGCCCCCTCAGTTGGGCGGGAGCGCCCTACCTGTTGCGCACCAGCGATGCGCTGGCGCTAGGCAACGAAACTACGCCCTTCGTCGCGCTGGAGATGAGCTGCTACACAGGCTTTTTTCACGGCCCCTACGACACCCTGGCCGAGACGCTGTTGCGCACAGTGAACGGCGGCGCCGTCGCCACGTGGTCTTCGAGCGGGCAGAATCCGCTGCGCGGGCAAGATATATTGCTGGAGCACTTCCTCACGACGGCGCTGGCTGATCCTACCGCCAGCATGACACTGGGACAGGCGATGCTGGCAGCCAAAGTGCATCTTTATGGTGCGGGCGGCGGCGCCTACGCCAGTGCACTGGACACCTTTCACCTCTTGGGCGATCCAGCGTTGTTCTGGCGCGCAGTTGCGCCGCCTGTCACGGCCACTGCGCTGCCCACTGCGCTGCCCACTGCACCGCCCACCCACCCGGCGTCGCCGACGGCCACGCGAGCTGCCGCGCCAACACCGACCGCCACAGTGACGCCAACTGACACCGCAATACCAGCAGCTACTTCCACACCGACGACAGCATCGGCAACACCTGTTGCGCCGCCTACGCCAGCGCCGTCGGCCACACCATCGCCAACTGACGCCCCGTGGCAATCCGCCACACAAACGCCTACGGCGCCAGGAGCGCAGCTCTTTCTGCCCCTCATGCAGGCGGCGCGTGCGGAGGGGGAATGAACAAACCAGCAATGTCGCCACCGATCGCCGCACCCGCTGCCCTGATCTGGACGCGGGTGCGTGGCGCCAGCATGATGCCGCTGCTGCATCCCGGCGATCAGGTGCTGGTCGATCTCACCCGCGTCTGGCGGTGCGGCGACATCGTGGTGGTGGGCAGTCGGCGCGGGCTGATCGTACACCGCGTCATGGCGGTGGCTGGCGCAAGCGTGATCACCAAAGGCGACGCGGTCAAGCGTTGTGATCGCGCCGTATCCAGTGCAGCGATTGTCGGCGTCGTGATTCGTATTCGACGCCGGCGCTGGTGGGGACAATGGCAGGAATGGGAGGTGTGCAATGGGCAGGCGTCCGCATAAGCTCACGATAGGGACAGATTGCAGACGGCGGATGGCAAAGGGCGAGTCGCGCGGGGCGAACTGCTCCTCCCCATTTGCATTCTCCGCTTTGCTCAACAGAGCAGTTGACGCGGCCTGGGATGCGCACGAGTGGGGCCAGGCGCTGGCTATCGGGCGCCAGGCGCGCCTGCTGCCGCTCTGGTATATCACCTTACAGCGGGCGGGCGTCCTATCGACATTGCCGCCTGCTGTGCACCAGAGTTTGCAACAAGCCTACTACGCTGCATTGGCAGCCAACACGCTTGCCTTGGAAGAGACAGTGCACTTGTCGGCGCAGCTCATGACGAACGGCATTGACGTCGTGGCGCTCAAGGGCGTGGCGCTGCTGGCGACAGTCTACCCCTCGCTCGGGGCGCGGCCGCTTGGCGACATCGATCTATGGGTGCGGAGCGAGGACGCGGCTCAGGCAGAAAGCATGCTACGTCTGGCCGGATATACCGACCTGCCCCATCAACGTGTACGCGGGCCACAATATTTTCTGGCTGAACGCGCTTTCATGCGCCACACACCGCCGCGTCTGCAAGTTGATTTGCACACGGCGCCCTTCGCTCGGCCCGCCCTCCACAATCCGGTGCTGGCGGCATGGCTTTGGTCGCACACTCTGACAGCGCCAACCACCTTCGGCCCTCTGCGCGTCTTTGACGCAGCGGCGCAGTTTGTGCACCTTTGCCTCCACGCCACCCAACATGACGAGGGGCGCCTGGCACTGCTGCGTCTGCACGATCTGGCGCTGGTGATGGACGCTCCACACATCGACTGGTGCGCAGTGTCCACCATTGCCCAGGCGACGCATATCGCACCTGCGTTGTTGCGCGCCGTGGCAGCTACAACAGTCGCCTGGGGTGCTCAGCCATCACCGCATCCGGCCTGGCCACCGCGCACACGCTGGCAGGATCGATTCCGCTGCGCGCTGCTGGCCAGCGATCACAGCATCATCCGCTGGCTGGTGGACGGTTGGGCGCTGCACAATCCGGTGGCGATGGTGGCGTTATGGTGCGCAGTGCTCTGGCCAGCGCCAGCCTATCGAACGTGGCGCGCAGCAATCCGCGTGCGGGAGAGGATGCCAGTTGGCCATTATGGAGGTGAACCTTGACTGCCATGCTGAATCTACGCATCGGCGCAACGCGACTGTCTTTGGATGTTGGACGCCTGCCGCCAGCAATGCTCGATGACATACAGCGACGCTATGCAGCTTTTATTGACGACAAACCGTCCACAGCGACTTTTCATGTGACCGTGAGTGTACGTCCTGGTGCGCCCTGGCTGCCAATTCAAGCTGCTGGCGTCCTACCGTTGCGCACGCGGCGTTGCGGCCCCTGCGTGACGTGCATGACGCCAACGGAAGCAGGCGCTTTTGTACTGACGCAACGGCGCGGCCAAATTGTGCTGCGCCCCAATGGCAACGTAGAGAATTGCCTGCGCGTGCTCGTAGGCTGGGATGTGGTGCAGCGCGGTGGACTACTGCTGCATGCATCTGGTGTCGTGCGCACAGCGGGAGCATTTGTCTTTTTCGGGCCGTCGGGCGCAGGGAAATCAACAGTGGCGCGGCTGTCGGCGAGGTGGCCCGTGCTCAGCGACGATCTGGTGCTGGTCGAACACACATCGACCGGCTATTGGGCATGCGGTGTCCCTTTTCGCGGCAACGAATGGACGGCGCCGCGCAGCAACTTGTGGGCGCCGCTGGCAGCGCTACTGGCGTTGGAACAAGCGCCGCGCCACGCCCGGCTGCCTTTGCCTGCTGGCGCCGGCGCAGCGCGATTGGTGGCGTGCACGCCCTATGTCACCACCTGTGCGCACGGCGCCGCGCTGGTGATGCGCGCCGCCGCAGCGATGGTCGCCGTCACATCAGTGGCGCGGTTGCAATTTTGCAAAGATGAACACTTTTGGGAGGTGTTGACATGATCCAGGAAACAACGCGCGTGACGTGGCACGCACAGGCGGCGGCGCGCGTGGTGGATGACCAGGCGTTGATCGTGCTGACACAGCGGGGTGAGGTGTTGGTGCTCAACACCAGCGGCACCTGGCTGTGGAATCAGCTAGAGCAGGCGCGCACTGTGCGCGACCTGACGTCGCAGTTGGCGACGCGTTTCCACTTGACAGAGATACAGGCGTCAGGCGACGTCCAATGCTTTCTGGAACACTTATTGGAGATTGGCGCCATCATGGAAGTGTAGAGGGTCTCCGCTGGCACCCAGGCGTCAAAGTGCGCCCCCCCAAAAAAGGCTCTTGACAAAGTCAGAGGTGATCACCTTGCCAGCACGCATACGTTTTCAAGATCGTGTCGGCATAACGTGCGCAATTCGCTGCATCATGAACGGTTGCTCAGCAACACGGCAGCTATACCAAACGCCGTGGCCACATTGAGCGACTGTTTACGCCCCGCCATCGGAATGGCGACGCATTGTTGGCAGCGCGCCAGCAGGTCAGGATCAACACCTGTGACTTCGCTGCCAACGACGAGCACCAGCGACGGCGGGATATGCGGCGCATCCAGAAGCGAACAGGCGTTGACATGCGTCTCCAATGCCCACAGGGTGCACCCCTGCGCCAGCAACGCGTCAGCCAGGAGCACGCTGTTGCGATGGTGGCTCCAGGCCACATGTTGCTCGGCGCCCAATGCGGTCTTGGCTAGCTTGCGATGCTCTGGCGTGGGCGTGACGCCACACAGGTAGAGATGACGCAAGCCGGCGCCATCAGCGCTGCGAAAGATCGACCCTACGTTGAAGACGCTGCGCACGTTGTCGAGCAGACCCGCTATGGCGGGGAAAGCACCAGCAACTGCCGCAGCGGGTCCGGAGGCGACGTCACCTGGCGGCGCCAGCCGATGCACAACTTGCGTGCGCCCACCGCACCAGGGGCAGCGATCGCCAGCCAGCTGCGCCGTCGCCGCTGGAAAGCGGAAACGGCAGCTTGCCTCGGTGCATTCGCGAATTTCGTAACCGGCGTCCATCTCACGGGCGGATCAACCCACGCGCCACCGCATCGACCAGCCTAGCGTCCAGGTATGCCCAAAGCGCTGCTGCGCCCTCTTCAATCGGTTGGAGACGACGATAGACTGCGGTGCGATCGACGCCCGGTTCACGCCAGGTGCCGCCGCCGTTGGCATAATTTTGCAGTGCAGGCATCATGCGATCCAGTGCATTGGCAAAGCGCGCTTCGGGCGTTTCCCGCGCATCGAACTCTTCCCATAGGCGCCGGAACTCATCACACTGATCAGCTGGCAGCAAACCAAAGATGCGGTCGGCGGCGGCCTGTTCGCGCGCTTCCTTGTCAAGATTGGCGGCGACATCGTAGGCGAACGTGTCACCCGCGTCGATCTCAACAATATCGTGGACAAGAAGCATCTTCAGTGTGTGCAGCAGGTCGATAGGCGCGTTGGCATATTCGGCTAGCACCATCGCCATGACGGCAAGCTGCCAGGAATGCTCGGCGCTGTTCTCGCGGCGATCGCCGCCAACCAGGCTGGTGCGTCGCAAAACGCGTTTCAGGCGATCAAGCTCAAGAATAAAAGTCAGTTGTGAAGCCAGGCGGCTCTCGATCATGGTGTCATCCTTTCAGCTTACTACCATTCTACCAGCCATTCCCGGCAAACCACACAAAGATTGATACGGCTAATGCCCTTTTATCTGCTTTATTACACTTCAGCGCTCTTGCATCAAGGCCGGCGACTTGCAAAACGAACGCCTAGAACCGGCCAAGCCGTCGCAGGTAGCCGCGCAGTCGCTGCCAGCGTTCGAGAATGCGCTGGCGTAGTTGTGCGCGTTGCGCTTCCGGTGCGTAGTGCAGTGCGCTGACTTCCTGGCTCATCTGCAGCACCTCGCGACCAATGATGCGCCGCTCCTCCAGCGCGTCTTGATGCCCTGTCTGCACGACAGCAGCCAACGCCGCGCCATACTCCAGCACGGTCTCGCCCGCTTCCGGCGCGCGCCCCTGGCGGCGTCCCCAACGTAGCAACATCAACCAGGGGTCTTCGCGGCGGAAGGCGCGACGCCGCAGCCAGACCAGGCTGCCGATCACCAGGAGACTGATCGGCGCCAGTAGCCACAGCCAGCGGTCATCAAAGGGCAGCGGAGGTTGGGGCATGGGTGGTGCAGCCAGTGGCGAAGCCGGTGCAAACTCGACGCCACGCGCCAGGCCAATGCGCGCCAGCGTCGGGCGCGCCGCCGTCGGCTCGAAGGGCGTCCAACCGATCACGGGAAGGTAGACCTCCGGCCAGGAGTGTGCATTGGCTTCGGTAATCACCCACAACTGGCCGGTCGCATCCCAACTGCCCGACGTGAAACCGGTGACGAAGCGCGCCGGTAGCCCGACTGCACGCGCCAGCACCACGAAGGCGGTGGCGTAATAGTCACAATAACCGAGCTGCAGATCGAACAAAAAATAGTCAGCAACATCCGTCACCGTCTCCGGCAGCGGAGGTGCGTCAAGATCATAGGGAAAGGTGCGCAGGTATTGCTCGATGGCGACGGCTTGAGAGTAGGGCGATGTGTAGCCAACGGTCAACTCCGTCGCCAGTGCGCGTGTGCGGGCGGTGACGCTCTCCGGCAGTTCCAGATACAACGCAAACTCAGGCGGCAGTTGCATCTCTCCACCCCAGGCAGGCAGCGCCGCCAGCTCCGTCTCTGTCAACGCCGGGACGAGGGAAGTCACAGTGTAGCTGCGCACATCCGCCGTCAACGCCACCAGATCGCCGGGAAAGCGCTCCTCAGCGGTGTAATCGACCGACGGCGCCACCGGTTCGCCGGCAGCAAAGATCACGCGCCCGGCAAAGGTCAGGTTGATGCTCTGTAGCAGCGGTCGTCGCCCCGTCAACACCAGGTCGGCCCAAGGCTGCTCGGCGGCATGCTCAGTGCGGTTGAGTTGGGCAGGGTTGCGCCAGCCGCGCCCATCGTAGCGGGAAAAGGTCGCGCTGCGCAGGTTGTGTGCCAGCGGCGGCGCGTCGTAAAAGGTGGGCGTCTCGCTGGTGCGCACGCGCATTACCAGGCGCTCGCTGGCCGTTGGCCCGGCGCGCAGTAAAAAGTCATTGGGCAAGCCGCCGGCTACGCCACCGTTGAGCGCCCAGGGATTCACGCCCGTCATCCCTGGAAAGGCGCGCTTGCCGAGCGCCTCCAGGCGAGCATTCAGCGGCGCGATCAGCCCGTAGTAGCGACCGGTTAGCTCCGTCCAGTAGAGATTGGGCGTCAGCGCCGCGACCGCCAGCACCACCGCCATCACACCAAGGGTCAGCAGGGCGCGCTCCATCAGCGCCAGCGGGTTGTAGTCGAGACGCAACGCTTGCCAGCGTCGCACCAGCGCCTGCTGATCCAGCACCAGATGTAGCAACAATGCCAGCGCCACACCCGCTACGATCAGCCAGCGATCCACGGCGCTGTAGAGCATCACCAGCCCGACCAGCCATAGCACCGGCAACGCCGCCACCAATCCCTGACGGGTGCGCCGCGCCAATCCGCCCGTCGCCAATCCCAACAACCAGATGATCCCCAGTGCAAAGCCGAAAAAGACCAGATCGTCGCGCCCGGCGGCGTTGTTCTGCACGCCCTGCCACCACAGCGCATAGCGCACACCCACGCGTACGAAGGCCTCCGCCATCTGCATCGCAATATCGCTCCAACCACTGCCGCGCACCGCAGCCCAGAGCGCAGGGAGTCCCGGCCACCAGCCCGCCAGTAGTTCGCTTAGCACAAAGATACTGAGGGAGATGATGGCAATGCCTTGCATGGCTATACGAAATAATTTGCGCCGGCTTGAATACGGCGCGCGCCAGCCGCCCACCAGCCACACCAGCACCACCGCCAGCGGGCCAGCCACGTAGAGCCGACCGTTCAACGACGGTACGCGCAGCCAGCGATTTTCCCACAGCAGCAGCGCAGGCAGCATCGTCAGCAGCAGACAGAGCGCCAGCGTCAGCCAACCCAGGTATGGTCGCCACGTTGCCGCCACCCAGCGCAACACACGCAGCACCCACATGCTCTCCTGCGACTCCGCGTGTTCCGCCCAACCAAAGGTGCGCTCGTTCATCCGACCTCCTCCTCCACCTCAACGGTGAAAGCGCCGCCGGTCGGTGTGGTGCGGATAACTTTGCGCGTGCGGCGATAGGTCAACGCGGCGCGCAGGCGGGCGTCGGTGCGCAGCAATTGATGGGGAATGTCGAGCTGCGCCAGCAAGGTGAGTGCAGCAGTGGCGGCTTCAGCCTGATCGGGCGTCGTGACAGCCAGCACGCTGCTGAACAGCCCTTGCCCACTAGCACGCACAAGTTCGGCAATCCAGAGCGGTGCACTATCGCCGCAGGCCGGCGTGATCACCAACAGTGTGTGGCGACGACCCAGCAGTGGCAGGCTGCGCCGCAGCAATTCATGCAGCGGCGTCGAGGAGGGCTGTGCGGGCGCCAGCGCGGCCATGACCGACCACAACTGCGCCTGCCCCGGCTGCGGCGCCAGCGAGATCACGGCGTCACCCGCAGCCGCCAACAGCCCGACGGCGCGACGGTCGGCGCCAGATACCATCTCTGCTGCCAGGCTGGCCGCCAACATCACGCCATATTCGAGCGTGCCTTCGGCGCCGGCGCCCTGTTGCACCGCCGCGTCGAGATCGAGCACGAGCCATACATCGCCGCTCGGCTCCTGCTCCAACTCCTTCACCGTCAGCCGCCCACGATGCGCAGTCGTCGGCCAATGCACCAACCGCATACTGTCGCCGGCGATATAGTCGCGCACACTGGCCGCCGGGCGCGTGCCCAGCATGGAGCGGCGGCGGCGGGCGTGGGCGTCGGCGCCACCGCGCGGCAGCGCCACCTCTGGCAGTTGCACAACGCGCGGGTAGATGAGCACCGTCTCGAACTCATCCGTCGTCTGTGCGGCGCGGAAGAGGCCAAAGGGGTCGCCTAGCTCCAGGTGATGAGGCCCCAATCGGAAGACGCCGCGGCGTGCACATTCCGCCGTCGTACGCCAACGATAGTCCTGATTGGGGCCACAAGCGACGACAACGCCGGGTGTGTAGCCCGGCAGGTCAGAGGCGTCGATAAATGCCGCCCACAAGAGTGGCAGCCCGCTTGCGTTGACAACGGCAAACTCCTCATGAAGTTGGTCTCCCGCCACCAGGATGGCGCCAGCGCGCCGCCGGGTGAAGCGCACGCGCTGCACCTGCTCGCGCACCCAGCCGTAGCCGATGGCATAGAGCGCTGCAATCGTCACCAGCAGCACAATCCAAACTGGATGAGGCGTCACCAGTTGACCAAAAAGCAGAAAGGGCAGCAACAGCAGCGGCCACCCGATCTGCAACTCGATGGTGCTGGTGGCGGGCAACTTGCGACTCCATAACCGCGTCCGCCACCATACGCCCACATGCGGCGCAACCCCCTTAAGCATTTGGTGCAATCTTCCTCACGGTGACAAAATGGCGATACAAAATGGCGACCAATACGGTCGTATGCATCTCTCACCCAATACCTATGCGGGATAGCCTATCATGAATGCCGCACAATTCACAGCGCCCAACCAGCCTGCGTTTGAGGCCGATGAAAGCCTGACGGCGTTGACCTTTTCCGGCCAACTTGTTGCGGGTGGGGTGCTGCTGAGCGTCGTGCTGCCGCCCGGCGTGGTGCGCGCGCGACTGGCCGGACGCTATTTCCTGGCGCACTGCGGCGACGCATCGCTCTGGGGACGCGCCCACGATTGGAGCTTCTATCTACGGCGGCCCCTCTTTGTCGCCGCCTGGCGCCCTGCCACTACCGATCTCCACGGTGAGCGCTGGCTGCTGACCACGCCGGATGTCAACGACCCCGGCGTGGGTTGGCTGACAATGCGGCCACCAGCAACGCCAATCAACCTGATCGGGCCGTTGGGCAATGGCTTTGAGTTGCCCGCGCGAACGCGTCAGCTTGCCATCGTGAGCACGCCCGGTCGTGTAGCCGCGCTGCTGCCGTTGCTGCACACCATGCTCGACAGCGGTGGGCGCGTGGTCGTCCTGCTGCAAGGCGACGGCGCGATCGACCCGGCGCTGCGCGATCTGCTGCCTTTTGCCGCCGAGGTGCAGCAAGCGGCGCCTGGCGCAGACTGGCAGGCACAGTTGCAGGCGGTGGTGAGTTGGGCGGATGTCGTGGCGGCGGCGCTGCCGGGTGCGGCATTGCCCAGCCTGATCGAGGCGGTGCGCACGGTGCGGTTGCACGTGGAGCGAGGCTTTGCCCAGGCGCTAGTCGATGTCCGGTTGGCGTGCGGCTACGGCGCGTGTCACGCCTGTCTGACTCCGCTCGGCAACGGCCGCTGGACACGCGCCTGCGTGCACGGGCCGGTGTTTGATCTGGCGGATTTGGGGAAGTGAGGAGGAAAGTTGGGTGATGCGAAGATTGAGTGCTCTGCGAATGAGTTTCTTAATCTCCTAATCATCCAATCTTCCTGGAAGCTCTGGAGCTTCCAGGAAGATGAACAGCGAACTTATAGATAGCACAATCAAACATCGTACATCCGATATCTTCCCTGAAGCTCAGAGCTTCCGGGAAGATGAGCAAAGTCTATGCGTGTTGTCTATTAGAGGTCAGTAATTTCCTACTCTGTCACCGTGACACGCAGCGCCGTATCTTCACCGGTGACAACGATCAACTCCGATGAAATCGCCAGCCACTGCGCCAAGGTGGGATCGTCGAGCAGGGCGAAGTAAGCGTCGCTGCCAAATTCGATGGTGGTCAGTTTCATCGTCTCGTCATAGGTTGTGTCGACCCATAGGGCGCGTGCCAGGCCGTCGGCGCCGGGCAAATACGAGCGCAGTATGAACGTGCGGCCGGCGACGTAGCGCAGCTCACCTGAATCTGCGCTTGCAATTTGCGCCTGCTGCAGGGCAATGCGTGCCTGACTGGCGATGACGGCGGCCTCCCCGGCGGCCGGCGCGGCGGCCATCTCAGCCGCCGCTTCCGCGCCGCGTGCAACCAACTCGTCGCGCATCGCCTGCACGCCGGGCAGAATGACTTCGCCACCCGCAGTGGGCGCGATCGCCGGCTCCAACACCAGGTAGGAAGTATAGGGCGTGACCACGCCGTAACGCAGGCTCAAGTCGGTAATGGCCTCGATCAGCTCCGGGTCGGGGCCGTTGCGGCGGATTTCGGCGAGCAGGTGACCGATTTTGCGCGTCGCCCACAGCCGCGCCACGAAGGGTTCGCCACCACTCTCCGCCAGTTTCTGCTGCGGGTAAACGGCCACACGTTCGACGCCGTTCACCTGCCCGGTCAGCGTGACCTCGACTGCGCCGCCTTCTCGATAGCGCCCCACCGCCACCAGCTGCTCGCCGGCGAAGAGGTCGGGCAGCGGGTAAGGATAGATGTCCTCAACAACGATGTCGGCGCCAACATCGATGGCGATGTCGGATAAGACCGGCGTGCTGACTTTGGCGTAGAACGCACTGACCGCCTCGTCGATCAGCTGGTCGGGCGTCACGTACTGGCTGAGACCGCGCAACTCGGTGGCGATCGTGTCGAGCAGGTCGGTGTTGACATCGTAGCCGACGCCAAAGGTGAAAAGGCGTGGCGTGCGGTCGGCGGGAAGGTTCTGCAGCGCATTGCGGATGATGGCGTTGGCGTCGGTCTCACCCTGTGTCGGCTGGCCGTCGGTCAGGAAAAGGATGTAGGCGGGACGGTCGGCGTCCGGTGTGTCGAGCTGCGCCAGGGCTGCGAGCAGCGCGCGGTTGATGTCGGTCGAGCCGGTGGCGCGTACATCTTCCAGCCACGCCAACGCTGCATCCAGTGATCGCTCGCCGACAGGCTGCAGGCGGCGCTCCCACTGTGAAACGCCGGTGCTGAAGGTTAGCAGGTTGAAGCGGTCTTCCGGGTTGAGATGCTCGACGAGATAGCGCACTGCCGCCGTCGCCTGTGCGATCTTCTTGCCCTGCATCGAACCGGAGACATCGAGCACGACGACGATATCGCGCGCCACGACCTGGTCGGCTGCGGCGTTCAACGCAGGGGCGGCCAGCAACAAGAAGAAGCCATCCTCGCCCACCGGCTTGTACGAAAGCAGGTTCAACCCGACCAGTTCCTCCGCCGCGCCGAAGTAAAGATCGAAGTCGCTGGCGGGCGTGGCCGCATCCGCCGCATAAGTAATCACAGCGGCGTCATCAGCAGTGCGCTCGATCGTGATCGGATAGTTCGGGCTATAGATCGTGCGCAGGCCAGGTAGGTCGCGCAACTCGATGCGCAGATCGACCTCCTGCGCCGCCGCGCCGTAGCCGCGCATACTCAGCGGGTAGTTGAAGCGATAGAGATCATCAGTGCGCTCGACCAGATGGGTGTAATTCAACGCCACCGTGCGCGTCTCACCGGGCGGGATCGGGAAGACGCTGGTCTGGAAGAGGCCACGGTCAAGATATTCCAGCAAGGCCGGGTCGCGCTGACTGCGCACGATCTGCGCGTAGATGCGCCGCGCTTCGTCCCGATCGAGGAGTCTGCCTTCCAGCACCTCGCCATCCACCGTCATTTGGAAGTCACTGACTGCCGCGTCTTTGGGCAACGGAAAGATATAGACGCCTTCCGCCATGCGCCCGGACTGATTACGCAGCACCTGCGTCACCTGCACCTGGGCGACCTGACCATCAATTACGGCATCGACGGCGTGCCGCTCGATCACGATCTGGTTGATCGGCGCCACTTCGCCGATCGGCGGAAGCGGCTGGGGCGGGAGCGGAGACGGTGGCCATGTCTCTTGTGCATATATCGTGACGGGCGCTAACAATAGTAACGCCATGGCGCATAACACCATCATCGACAGCCACGAGCGAGCAAGCTGTAAGAAGCGCATAGGGAGCCTCCTGTACCATTCGGTCAGAGTCAGAGCCAGGAAAGAGTCTGGGACAAATCTACTGCGGTGACGGGCAAAAGCAGGCAAATGTTCCAACTTGCTATTGCGCTGCATTTGACAGCCGCGCCGCCTGTCGCTATACTCTTACTCACTCGTGCCCACTTGCGGGTGTAGCTCAACGGCAGAGCGTTTGCTTCCCAAGCAAAATGTTGAGAGTTCGAATCTCTTCACCCGCTCACACAACGCCGGAACCAGTGCCTGGTTCCGGCGTCTTTTTGTTTGCCGATTTTGTTGCTTGTCTGTTTTGCATCTTGAGGGCGCTACTTGCAGTGCCTCATCTTCGGGTTGACGAGGCGGCGTGTCATGGTGTCATGTCGGGGGCGCATGTCATGCCGAAAGCGATAACCTGCGCCAAGTGACTGCTTATAGACAACACATATAGACTTTGCTCAGCTTCCCGGAAGCTCAGAGCTTCCGGGAAGATATCGGATGTACGATGTTTGATTGTGCTATCTATTAGGTGGCTGCTACGTCCCAATCAACGATCGCTTTGCCCGGCCAGCCCAGACCGATGCGCCCGCGCTCCTTGTCGATGGTGACGATCTCCACATCGATGATGTCGCCGACACCAAACTGCTGACCGTGTGGAATCTGCGAACGGTGCAACAGGCCATCCTGTTTGACGCCAATATCCACGAACGCGCCAAAGTCAACGACATTGCGCACTGTACCTTGCAACTTCATGCCGACGACCAGGTCTTCCAGCGAGAGCACATCGCTGCGCAAGATCGGCGGTGGCACATCCTCACGCGGGTCGCGCCCGGGACGCACGAGCTGGGCGAAGATGTCGGCCAGTGTGGGTTCGCCGGTTACCAATTCGGCAGCGAGCACAGGGAGGGGCTTGCGCTGCCGCAGTGCATCGAGTTTCGCCTGGCGCTCGCTCACGGGCGTGTACATGGTCACGCCGGCCAGCTTGAGCACCTGACGCGCCACCGCGTAACTCTCCGGATGAATGGCGCTGGCGTCAAGTGGTTCATCGCCACTGCGCACGCGCAGAAAGCCGGCTGCCTGCTCAAAGGCTTTCGGCCCCAGCCCGACGACTTTTTTGATGGCGGCGCGAGTGACAAAGGGGCCATGTTCGTTGCGATAAGCGACGATGTTTCCTGCCAGCTTCGGCCCGATGCCAGCGACGTAGGTAAGCAGCGCAGGCGAGGCCGTGTTGACATCGACGCCTACCTGGTTGACGACGCTTTCCACCACGTCGTCGAGTGCGGCAGCCAGCGCCTTTTGGTTGACATCGTGCTGATAGAGGCCAACCCCGATAGATTTGGGGTCGATCTTGACCAGCTCGGCCAATGGGTCTTGCACGCGCCGCGCAATCGAAACGGCGCCGCGCAGACTCACGTCGAGGTCGGGCAATTCAGCGCGGGCGAG
This sequence comes from Chloroflexota bacterium, assembly GCA_003451595.1. Classification (GTDB taxonomy): domain Bacteria; phylum Chloroflexota; class Anaerolineae; order Caldilineales; family Caldilineaceae; genus Caldilinea. Next base: position 40,799 of record DMDA01000108.1, read on the forward strand.
CGGACTGGCGCTGTAGACGCTGGCGCCGGCTTCGTTGACGATGAGGTAACGGAGACTAGGCGATTGGGAGATTGGAGATTGGAGCGTAGGCGCAGGGGAAGAGGATGAACCAATCTCTAATCCCCCAATCTCTAATCGCTTGATCAGCTCCGCCACCAACTGCTCGGTCTCTCTGGAGGCCGTACCGTTGCCGATGCTGATGAGGGTGACGCCGTGCCGCTGCACGAGTGCGGCCAGGGCAGCGAGCGCCTCGCGCTGCTGTTTCTGTGGCGGGTGTGGGTAGATAGTGGCGGTTTCGAGTACTTTACCCGACGCGTCCACCACAGCTACCTTACAGCCGGTGCGATAACCAGGATCGATGCCCAGCACGACGTGTCCGGCCAGCGGCGGTTGGGTGAGCAGCCCGCGCAGGTTAGCGGCGAAGACCTGAATGGCATGGGCGTCGGCGCGCTCGGTCAGCGCGCTGCGCACATCGCGCTCGATGGCGGGTAGCAGCAGCCGCCTGGCGCCATCCTCCGCCGCCTGCTTTAGCTGCTCTGACCAGGAAGACAGCGGGTGATCAGGAAAGACATTTTGCATCGATTGACGCCAGTCGCGTTCGGGAATGTCAACGGTGACGCGCAGCACTTTCTGCGCCTCGCCACGATTGAGCGCCAGCACCTGGTAAGGCTTGAGACGGTCGATGCGGCTGGCGAAGTCGTAGTAGAGCGTGAAGACGCCCTTCTCGTCGGCGCTGCCCTCAATACGCGCTGCGGTGAGCGTGGCAAAGCGCATTGCCTTGTCGCGCGTCTGGCGGCGCACCTCGGCGTGATCGCAGATCGTTTCCGCGACGATATCGCGTGCGCCGGCTAACGCGTCATCGATAGTAGGCACTGCCTCGCCCAGAAACGCCTGAGCGGCAACATCAGGAGGATCGCCTTTGCGCGGCTGCGCCAGGATCAGATCGGCGAGTGGCTGGAGGCCGCGTTCGCGAGCTATACTGGCGCGCGTGCGGCGCTTGGGCCGATAGGGCTGATAGAGGTCTTCGAGCGCAGTGAGCGTTTCGGCAGCCAGGAGCTGAGCTTCTAGCTCGGGCGTTAGCTTTTCTTGCTCGCGAATCGAGGTCAGGATCGTGGTGCGGCGCTCGTCCAGCGCGCGCAGCGACGCCAGCGTCTGCTCGACCGCGCGGATTTGCTCTTCGTCCAGCCCGCCTGTCATTTCCTTGCGATAACGCGCAATGAAGGGCAATGTGTTGCCTGCGTCGAGCAACTGGACAGTCGCAGCAACGCGGTGCTCGGCGAGCTGAAGTCTGGCGGCAATACGAGTTGGGTAAGATGCGTGAATTTCAGACATAAGTTGCCAGCGTATGAGTCAGATAAATATCGTTGTCATTGTCGCACAACGGCCATGCATCGAAAAACTCACACGCCACCGAGCAAACGCTTACCCCTGCCATGAAGCAGACCCTGCAACGCA
>DMDA01000123.1:0-1813 GCA_003451595.1 Chloroflexota bacterium
TAGTGTCAGGGAGAAGGCGGCATGCGAGATCTAGTACGGGCGCGGGGGCTCGGAGATGTGTATAAGAGACAGGCATGCCGGTGAAAAAGAGTTGCGCCAGCATCACGCGCGCACCCACCCATCCCGGCTCCTCGTCGTCAGCCTGTGGGGCGAGCGCCGCATAGCGAGCCTCCAACGTGGCCCAGGCTTCGTCGTCGGAGCAGGGGCTGAGGGTAACAGCGCCTGTGGCCGGCGCGCAGTAGCTCATCCACTTCATGCCAGCGTTGACGTCCACCGTGAGCGCCGGCGCCGCGCTTGGCGCCAGGTCGAAGGTCAGCGCGGCGCCGTTGACAGCAGCATAGCCCTGTCCGGTGGTGCTCAGGTCTAGGGTGAGATAGCGCCCGCGGTTTTCCTGGGCAAAGAAGAGCAGGGGTTGGATCTGGCGGTCGTTGGTGACCAGCGGCTTGAAGACGGTGTCCAGAATCGCGGCGGTTTCGGTCATCGCGGTCGAGGCCAGCGCGGCGTCGAGCGTGGCATAGCTGCGCGTGACGACCTGGAGGATGTTGGGCACGTCCATGCGCTGCACGTCGGTGGGGTTGTTGTCGCGATCGAAGCGAGCGGCCATGTTCGCCACCTGCACGTCACGCACGCCGTCATTGCCGGCGTCGCGACCGATGACGAAGTGCTGGTCGAAGACGTGGGCCAACGCCCAGAGCGCGGTGTCGTCCTTCACATTATCGTCGACGGCGGGGTCCTCGAAAATGATCGCCATATCCGTGCCGTGTTCCTCGCGCACATTTAGCCCGGTCAGCGTCCAGTTGCCGTAGTAGGTCTGGAGCATCTGCGGCACGTTGTTGCGATAGCCGTCGGCCTGGCAGTCGGCGGAGGTGTCCACGTCCTTGTCGCACGGCATGTCGACGAGCGTCTGCACGACCCAGGCCAGCCGCACCTGATGCGGGTTGAGCCAATTGCCGGTCGGCAGATAGCGCATTTGGCCGGAGAAGGCCACGCGCTGGCCGCTCTTGTCATCGGTGACGATGTTGAGCGGAATGTAGACGACCTTGGTCTGCCCGTCGGTCGTGAAGTCGTTGACTGAAATGTTGAAGGGCGTCAGATCGCTTTGTGCAGGGAGATTGGCGCTATCTGCCGGAATCCGAATCTCCAGCATCGGCAGCACCTTCATGTCGCCATTGGTTTCGGTCGGTTCGGCGGTGCGTCCGGCGGCGGTGGCAAGGTCGGCATAGCTTTTGTCGTCCACATCGCGCACCTGGCCGGCATCGTCACGTGGCCAGTCGAGCACATTGTAGGCGAACCAGAGTTGCTTTTCATCCTGCGGGCGCAGTTGGAATTCGACAAAGGTCGGTTTGCCGGCGGTGAGATTCCTGACCGTCAACTGGAGGGGGGTGTTGCCATCGTACACGGTTGCGCCGTGCGCAAAGGGCGCCAGGTCTTTGTGATCCGGCACGCCGTCGTTGTCGTTGTCGGGGTCGAAGAGATCGGGAAAGCCGTCGTTATCGGTGTCGAGCGGTGTGGTGCGCAAGTTCCCGCCCGCATCCACTCCCCACTCCACGATGTCGCCCAGACCGTCGCCGTTGCTGTCGGTGGCGTCAGGGTTGGTATACCAGGTCTGGCTGCCAAACGAGAAGCCGTTGACCTCGACATTGTCGTTGAGACCGTCGCCATCGGTGTCGGTGTTAGCGAGGCTCGTGCCGATGCGCTCTTCGGCGAAGTCGGTGAGCGTGTCGCCGTCGGTGTCGAGGCCGGTGTCGGTGGTCTGGAGCGCGGGGGCGGATTGGAGAGTAGAGATTGGAGATTGGAGATTGGATTCGGGCGG
>DMDA01000123.1:2069-3140 GCA_003451595.1 Chloroflexota bacterium
TAATTTGCAGGGCGCGAGCGCGGCGATAGCGAATCAACACGAGGGCGGCGACGCCGATGAGCAGCGTCAGCGCGATTGGCGCCAGCGGCAGCGAGGTCAGGAACGCCAGCACGCTTGTCATCCCCTGCCCGCCTGCCACGGCGATCAGAGGCGCGGTCAGCGACGCGTTGCCAAAGTCGGAGAAGTTCACGACGATCTGCGCGTGCATCTGCTCGTCGTCTTGCGGCGGGAATTGCAAGGTGAGAATCTGGCGCAGCGGTAGACCGTCGTCGCCTACCCAAAGTTCACCCGACCCTTGCATGTCGCGAAAAAAGGTGGGCGTCTCCAATTGCACGCCGTTGGGCAGCTCACCGCGTGCACGCAAATCGGCGACCATCTGCTGGTGGAGGTGTTGCGCCAGGCGCGGGCTGTCGATCGTGAAGGTGTAGCGCGTGAAGGCGATCCCGTTGCGCTGCTCCGCAGGCAGCGCGATGACGTCCTTGACGGTGGCCAGAAAATTCATAAAATCGCCTTGTGGGGCAATAGCGCCCGTCATGTCGTCGACGATTTCCCACTCCCCGGCGCCGTGCCGGGCGTAGGTCTTACCGTCCTTCATGCGCACGCTGACGCCACTTTCTGGTTGTAGCACGCTGCCGCCATTCCCCCACAGCGAGAAGACCATCTGGTGGCTACGCAGGTCGTTCTGCCCCTCCAGGTAGAGTTGGTCAGTGCGACTGGTGCGCCCAACGTTCCCGATCGTCGCCAGCGGTAGCGCCACCTGGGTCAGATCGCTCGTAAAGCGATAGCTGCCAGCGGCGCGGGCGCGTTGCCAGGCGGCGGTGACCGGGTCGGGCGCAACGGCGCGCGTCCACGCCGGATACAGCGCCATGCCGAGCAGCGCACCGCTCACGAGTGCGATGACGCCCAGCAGCCAGTGACGGCGGTGCAGACGGATTGTTGCAGGTCGATGTGTGTTGACAGGCATGGGTTACTCCTTATCGATCTAGTGCCCGATGTGGTGGTCGTGTGGACGTTGCCGCATGACTAAGGTTGCCTGCCCCTCTATCGTGCGCAACTCTGTGTTGCTAACTC
>DMDA01000123.1:3342-27984 GCA_003451595.1 Chloroflexota bacterium
CTGTGTTGCTAACTCTGTGTTGCCAACTCTGTGTTGCCAACTCTGTGTTGCCAACTCTGTGTTGCCATCGCCAGGAGAATGTCCGGCGCGCTGGCAAGAGTTGCCGGGAGAATAATGGGCGTGCGTTGCCAAAGCGTTGCCAACGCCAGCCTGGATCGTTTCCAAACTTGCCCTGGTTAGCGCACTATGGGTCTTTTATCACTAACCTTTTTGGGTGCATTCGAAGTCTCAACGGCCTCAGGCGCGATCACCGGCTTTCGCACGGACAAAGTGCGGGCGTTGTTGACCTACCTGGCGTTAAGTGAAGGCCGTCCGCAACGCCGCGAACGGCTTGCGGCTCTCTTTTGGCCTGAAAACGACCATCAGACTGCACTTGCCAATTTGCGGCTCACCTTGCACCGCTTACGCCAGACCCTCGACAATGCTTCCCCTGGCCTCACCGCCACCCTCTTTTCCACCACCCACTCGACAGTCACCTTTCACGTTGCCGCCGCCCAGGTGGATGTGTTGCGTTTCCAGCACTTGATGGCCGAATGTGAAGTCCACCCGCATGCTGATCTGCACCGCTGTCATGCCTGTTTGGCGCGCCTCACCGAGGCCGTCGATCTGTATGGCGGTGAACTACTTGCCGGGTTTGGGCTGGATAACGCACCGGAGTTCGAAGAGTGGTTGCTGTTGCACCGTGAGACGTTGAACCATCAAGGGCTGCTGGCGCTCCACCACCTGGCCACGGCGTACGAAGCGCAGGGCGAGCTTGAGCAGGCGTTGCACTACGCTCAACGCAAACTGGCGCTCGACCCGTACCGCGAGGAGGCTCACCAACAGATCATGCGCCTGCTTGCCCGCAGCGGTTACATCAGTCGGGCGCTGGCGCAGTACGAAACGTGCCGCCGCCTCTTGCGCGACGAAGTCGGTATTGAGCCGGACGCCGAGACCGTCGCCCTGGCAGAGCAGATTCGAGCTGGCAAGTTCAACAAGACGATCGGCGAACCGCCCAAGGACAGAGGGCAAGAAGGCGCGCCACAAACCCCAATTCCTTATCATTTTCTACATAACCTGCCGGCGGAAATGACCCCTTTGGTCGGGCGCGAACGCGAGGTCGCCGAGTTGCTGGCTCGTCTGCAGGAGCCTGGCGTCCGGCTTCTGACCCTGGTTGGCGCTGGCGGTATCGGTAAGACGCGCCTGGCCCTTGCCGTCGCCCACGCCTGTGTCGATTTGACTGACGCACCCGGTGACCCCCGCCTCGCCCGGCGCCCACATCGCAGATACGCTGACGGCGTCTTCTTTGTGGCGCTGGCGTCACTCAGCGACGTGGCGGCGATGCGCGTAAGCATCGCCAGTGCGCTCGGCATCGAATTGCGTGGGAGCGACCCCGATCAGGTGTTGATCCAGGCGTTGCGCACCAAACAAATGTTGCTTGTGCTGGATAACTTCGAACATCTGCTGGAGGGAAGTCATCTGGTAGCAGAACTCCTGGAACGTGCGCCTGGGGTGCAGGTCATGACAACGTCGCGCGAGCACCTGGCGTTACGCAGCGAACATCGCTACCTGGTGCGGGGATTGGAGGCGCCGTCAGGCGAAACTGTGGATGAGGCGCTACAGTCGCCTGCTGTGCAACTCTTTGTTCAGTGCGCACGGCGGACCCAGGCTGACTTTCAACTCAACTCAATCAACGCGGCTCATGTTGTACGGATCTGTCGGCTGGTGCATGGGGCGCCGCTGGCACTGGAGATGGCGGCGGCGTGGGTGGATGCGCTGCCGGTGCGTGCAATCGCCAGCGAGATCGAGCAACACCTCGACTTTCTGGCCTTTGATTGGCGGGATGCCCCCGAACGTCAACGCAGTCTCCGCGCGGTCTTCGAGTGGTCATGGAAGCTGCTGAATGCGGATGAGCGCCGCGCTCTGCGGGGGATTTCCGTCTTTCGTGGAGGCTTTACGGCCGCCGCAGCGCAGAGTGTGGCCGGTGCATCGCGAGTGATCCTGACGAAGCTGGTGCACAAGTCGCTCTTGAACTGGGAGGAGAGCGTCGGCGAGGAAGGGCGCTATGATCTTCACGAGTTGGTGCGTCAATTTGCGGTGCAACAACTGGACAGCGCTGAACTTGCCACAGTCGAGGCGCGGCACAGTCACTTCTACCTGGCATTTGTTGCCGCACGCGAAGAACGCATGGCGCGCCACGCATCGAAACAGGCGGCGGCTGAAATCCAGGGCGAAATTGATAATGTTCGTCAGGCTTGGATATGGGCAGTCCGCCAGCAAGCGCTGCACGAGCTGGATGCTAGTGCGTTTACCCTGTGGCAGTTCTACTACTTTACCGGCTTGTGGTCGGAAGGGGCTGGAGTTTTTCAGCTGGCCGCCGAGGGGGCGCGCCGTTTGATGCGCACGTCGGATGCAGGCGCTGAACCAACGTCATTGTCTCGCCAGGCGCTCTTGAGCAAGCTGATGGCGATCCATGCTTCCTTGCTCATCAGCCTGAGTAAACACGAACAGGCGTTGACCCTGGCGCTAGAGGCCATTGCTCTGGGGGAGGGCGGAGTGAGCGCGGAAGGCGAAGCACTCGGCCATCTCGTGGCAGGACAGGCATTGCGCCGCAAAGGACAAAATCAGGCAGCCCAACTGCGGCTGGCGTGCGCAATTCACCTGGCGCAACAGTATCAAAGCAGTGAGCGCTTTTGCGAAATGATGCCTGAAGTTGAAATACGCGCGTATAGCTGGCTCTGTTCGATTGCGCTCAGCCCTTTGCAGGATTTTGCCGCGGCGCGTTCTTACGCTGAGCAAAGGATCGCACTCTGTCGCCGCTGGCGCAGGATTTACGGCGAAGCCTTTGCCCTGACCGATCTGGTGGATATTGCGCGGGCGCTAGGCGACCTGAATGGTGCACGCAGTGAATGCCAACGTGTATTGCAGCTTGCGCAGAGCGTGGGCAATCGCTGGCTGCAGGCAATCATCTCACGCGACCTGGGGGAAATCCATCGGCTGCTGGGCGAGTATAGCCCGGGCTACACGCTGACATTGCAGGCGCTGACCCTCTTTCGCGAGGTGGGCGATGTTGTTAATGAGATCGCCTGCCTGACTGCGCTCGGCCGTCTCAGCACACTGCTAGGCGAGTACGACCTGGCGCACGTATGGTTTGACCACTTTCAAGAGGCGATCACCACTGTTGAGCCTCTGGCGGGAGAGTTGTTGGATGGTTTGCTGGCGCAGGCGCTGCTGGCTTGTTACCAGAACCTTGACCAGCAGGTGCTGAGTCTGACCGACCGTAGCTGGGTTATTGCCCAGCAAACTGGCGACCCCATCCGCCAGGCGCAGGTTCAGCTCTACCGAGGCCATGCCTACGCAGCTCAGGGGCAATGGGAGGCAGCCACTGCTGCCTATCAACAGGCGCTGGCGCTATATCTTGGGGCGAACAAAGCGTCGCTGGCAGCCGAGCCGCGCGCGGGCCTGGCTGCGATCGCACTGGCGCAAGGCAGCCGGGCGCAGGCGCTGGAACAGGTTGCTGTGATCTTGCCTATGTTGGCTGCAGACCAGCGGGTGGGGGTCGATGAACCCTTTTACACCTATTGGGTCTGTCAGCGCGTGTTGGCGGCAAATGGCGATGTGCGCGCAGGGACAGTGCTCGAACAGATTTATGCCTTGCGACGGCACGACGCTGCTTACATTACCGATGACGCCATGCGTCATCGATTTCTGACGCGCCTGTCAGCGCAGCAAATTGGGGCAAGGATCGAGTTGCGAGGGGTGACGCGTCCATAGCCGCGCTCGGCAACGCCAGGGATGCTGCCGAGCGCGGCTATGGACGTGGAATCTGATATCGAAATTGGGGCGAGGCGACCAGGGATACCGGCATGTCTCTGGTCGCCTCAGACAGGCACTTTATACTGCTTCCACTGCCACCGCCGTCGCTCCACCCACGCCGTGACAGAGGGTCGCCAACCCGCGCACCTTGCCGTGCGTGTGCAAAGCATGCACCAGCGTCACCAGGATGCGCGCACCCGAGGCGCCGATAGGGTGGCCGAGCGCGATGGCGCCACCGTGCACATTCATCTTTTCGTAGGAGACACCGAGCAGCCTGCGCAGCAGCACGTTGTTGAGCGCAAAGGCTTCGTTGTTCTCCACCAGGTCGAAGCTGCTGACGTCGGCGTTGAGCTTGCTCATCAGCTTGCGCACCGCCGGAACCGGCCCCTCGACAAAGCGCCACGACTCGACGCCCGCCCATGCGCTGCCCAGGATTCTGGCAATAGGCTTCAGACCATATTGCCTGACTGCCTTGTCGCTCGCCAAGACGAGCGCGGCTGCACCGTCCGAAAGCTGGCTGGAATTGCCGGCGGTCAGCACACCCTCCTTGCCAAATGCCGGACGCAGCGCGGCCAGCGATTCGCGCGTGGTATCGGCGCGAATTCCTTCGTCGTTGGTGAGGATGACCGTCTTTTTGCGGTCGGCGATCTCCAGCGGCGCGATCTCTGCGGCAAATTTGCCTGTGGTGGTGGCGCCTGCGGCGCGCGCGTTGGAAAGATGGGCGACCTCGTCGAGTTCTCCGCGCGTCACGCCGTGCTCGGCGCAGAGACGCTCGGTCTCCTCGCCCATCAGTTCGCCGGTGAGTGGGTCGGTCAGGCCATCGACAAGCATGGCATCCTGCAGTTGCTCGGTAGCGCCGCCGATGAGCAACTTGTAGCCCCAGCGGGCGCGCGCGCTGAGTACGAAGCCAGCCTGCGACATCGACTCGACGCCGCCTGCCAGCACCAGGTCGGCCTCGCCAGCGCGAATCGTCATGGCGGCGTTCATTACGCTCATCATGCCGGAAGAACAGAGCATGTCAACGGCATAGCCATCCACTGCCGCCGGAATGCCGGCCTTCAGCGCAGCATGGCGCGGCAGCAACTGACCGTGCCCATGCTTGAGAATATTGCCGAAGATGTACAGATCGAGCTGCTCTGGCGCAATCCCGGCGCGACTGACTGCCGCTTTCATCACATGCGCAGCCAGATCAACCGGCGATACCTCCTTCAGCGCGCCCCCAAACTTCCCGATCGCCGTGCGGGTGGCGGCGACAATGTACGTCTCACTCATCAGCTTACTCCGTGTTGTGGGAGATTAGGAGATTGGAGACTAGAGATTGGGTGGACAGACGGCGTTCCCCTCAATCTCCTGATCTCCAATCTCCCAATCCCTTAATCGCCTAATCTCCCAATCTCTTCTCATTGATTCGGATCGTAGAGGAAGAACCATTTCGTGTTCAGATACTCGGCGAAACCGTCCTGTTGCAACGAGTCGATAGCGGCGTTGAAGGGTGCGACGAGGTCAGAGCCGGGGGGGAAGATGAAGCCGAACTCTTCGGACTTGATGGGGTCGCCGACAATCTTGAGGGCGTCAGGGTTGGCGCCGATGTAGCCGCGACCGCTGGCGGCATCGACGAGCACCATGTCCACGTCACCGGCGATGAGGGCCTGGACGGAGGCGCCGAAGGTCTCGAAGAGCTTGATGCGCGGGTTGGCTTCGTCACCGTCGAGGATGTCGTAGACGGCGGTGTAGAAGCCAGAGGTGCCGGCCTGTGAGCCGATGAGGAGGTCAGGGTTGGCGGCGAAGTCGGCGGGGGTGGCAAAGCGATCCTCGTCGGCGCGCACGAGCATGAACTGCTGCGAGGTCATGTAGGGTGCGCTGAAGTCCACCTGCTGCGCCCGCTCCTCGGTGATGGTGATGCCGTCCATGCCGATGTCGAACTGACCGGCGTTGATGGCGGCGATCATGGCGTCCCAAGACGAGTTGTTCCACTCCACCACGCAGTTGAGCCGGGCGCAGATTTCGGTCACGGCGTCGTATTCCCAGCCCACAGCCTCACCCGTCGTCGGGTCGATGAATTGCAGCGGCGTGTAGTCATTCGCCATCGCCGCACTCACCACGCGACCACCCAGGTCGGGCAGGGCATAGACGACGTTGGGGCGCGCGGCAACGCTGGTCACAGTGGCGGTGGTTTCACTGGTGGCTGCTTCCTCAGCAGCCGACGGTGTCGCGCCAGGGGCGGCTGCCGGTGCGCACGCGCTGATCGTCAACGCGATGAGCAGCAGGACGAGCCAGGAAATGGGCTTTTTCATGGTTGTCATTTGGGTCTCCTTATTCTTGATTTTTGCGATCCTGGTAACACGCCGGTTACAGCCCGACGCAAAGATAGGGCTTTTGCGTCTTGCCAGACGCCGGTGCGCCCTCCATTATAGCGGTCTGGTCAAGGCTGGAAAATACAGACGCCGCTAAACCATCTGTTCGGCGGCGTCTGGGCGTTCACTGATTGGCAATGCATGGTTGCCACCAACTATTTTCCAGCCTATTCCCCGGCGGCGAAGGTGGCGACTGTCTGACCGTTGGCGTCTGTCAACGTCAACCCGCTTGCATCGACCGTATATGTTGCGACTGTCGTCAGCAGCGCAAGATAGAGTGCTTCCTGCTCCATGATGCCGGCGGGTTCTGCGCAGAAGCGCATGGTAGTGGCCGCCGGGCCAATGGTTATGGCGCCGTCAGTTGTAAAGTAGCTGCCGGTGTAGTTGTTGCAGCCCGCTGCACCGGAGAGCGCGCCATCCTTGCCAAAGACGGCGGTGATTTCACTGTCTGCCAGCGGCGGCTTCATGGCGCTGACGCCGTCAAAGAGCGCCGTCAGCGTCCACGGTGCGGCGGTCAGTGCTGTGTCATTCAGTGCCGCGTCGGTGGGGATGGAGGCGGGCGGCGGCGCTGGCGTCGGCGGCGCCGCGGTCACGGTGACTTCGGCGCGACTGCTCGCCCCGGTGGAACTGGTGGCAATGAGGCTGTAGCGATAGCTGCCTGCTGCGGTTAGGCAATTCTGACCGGAGCCAGCTGACGGTGCGCCGTCCAGGATCACCACGTCGTTGCGCAGAATCTGAATCGTCTTGACATCGCCGCCAACATTCCAATTGACAACAACGCATTCGTTGACGGCGACGGTTTCCGGTGTTACAGCGAAGGCGTCGATCACGGGCGCTGCCTCCGGGGCGCTCAGCGTGCGGGCGGCGCCATCGACCACGCGCACGCTCTGCTGGCGAGTGTCGGCGCCCTCCGCGTTGGTGGCGGTGAGGGCGTAGATGTATTCATCTACTGCAGACGGACAATCCTGGAGTGATCCTGCTGGCGGCGCAGCCTCCCACAACAGCCGATCACCTTGTGTCAACTGGATGACGGCATCGTTGCCGGTGACGCGCCACGCAATCTCCACGCATGTGCCTGCCGGGACATTGTCATTGGGTACGACAGTGAAGGATTCGATGAGCGGCCCTGCACTTTCCAAAACCTCGATGGTAATCGTGCGGATGACCTCGACGCCATCTTGCCGCATCACGCGCAGATTGTAGGTGGCAGTGCGATCTGGGTAGACCGTCTGCTGACCACTGGCTTCGACGCCGTTGGCCTGCCAGTCTTCACCGTCACGATGGAAGTAAACTGTCGCTGCGTCCGTCACGTCCCAGATGAAGGTGACGGGTTGGCCGCGTGTCACCTTGTTCGTATCGGCGTAGAAGACGATGCCAGGTACGGGTGTGGGCGTCGGTGCGGGTGTGGGCGTCGGTGCGCCGGCCACCTGCACGCCGACGCGCAGCGTTTGCCCAAAGGCGCGTCCGTCGCCGTTGCGCATCTCCCACAGCCCTTGATAGACGCCGGGAAGCAATGGCGCCACCAGATCGACGGCGACGTCGTATGTCGCGCCTGGCGCCACCGCACCGCGCACATTGACCGGCGTTCCGCCCATTGCAGCCCCAGGTGCGCTGCCGCGTGCAAAGGTAAAGAAATAGCTGCTGTCCCAGGTGCACGTACCGATGTTTTGCACACGCCACGACTTTTGGAAGGGTTGGCCAGGAACCATGACGGGTGGGACGGTCATGCCCTGGTCGTCGTAGCTCAGGTCAGCCACCCACGCCATGCCGTCGAGACAGGGCGGCACGATGGGCGCACCCGCAGGCGCCGTAACCGCCGCCGCAGTGATTGGGGGCAAGTCGGCGGCGGCGATGCCTAGATATTGCTCTGCCAGGCGCGCCAGCGCGCCTTTGGCCTGCAACGTTGCCAGGGCAGCGTTGATCTGCTCGCGTAGTGCGATGGAGCCTTTGCGTAAGGCGATGCCATAGAGCTGCGCGTTGACGCCTTCGCCTGCCAGCCGCGCCTCACCTGCTGCAACATACTTCTGCGCCACCGGCAAATCGAGCACAAAGACATCAACGCGCTCCTCGTTGAGGTCGCGGATGGCGGCGGCGACGTCATCATAGAGCAGCAGGTTGGCAGGTGGAATCAAGCCCGGCTCAACCAGGGTCTTGCGCGCTTGATCTTCGTAGATCGAGCCGCGTTGCACTGCCACGCGCAGGTTTTGCAGGTCTGCGTTGGATGTCACCGTGAGCGAGGCGCCCGGGCGCGTGAGATAGGCGTCAGAGGAGGCAAAATAGGGGTTGGAGAAGTCGATCAGGCTGGCGCGTTCTGGCGTCTCTGAGATTGCAGAGATGGCGACATCGATCTGTCCCAGCGCCAGCGCCTGCCCCAGGCCGTCAAAGGCTAGGTCGACGAACTCCACTTCTACACCAAGCTGTTGGGCGACGGCGCGCATCAGCGCCGGGTCGTAGCCGTCGAGTTGGAAGCTGGCGTCATAATACTCGAAAGGCGGGTAATCGACCGCTGTGCCGACGATGATCTTTCCGGCCTCGCTGATCTTCTGCCAGTCAGCGGTGGCATCCGGCAAATCGGGCAACGGCGCGGGCGAGGTGCTCACCGGCTGGCAGGCAGCAAAGAGCAACGCCGCCAGCATGATCGTCAGCCCTGTCGTCAGCCACGCCGCGCGCGTTATGCTGTGCCTCATCGGATACATCCTTTCTGGGATCGTTGGTTCACTGCACGTTGGCAACGACAGTATACCAGTCGGTAGGCACAAGCCGCAATTGCCTCGGGGGGATAGGGTCTACTTCACGGAGAGGGCAAGTGTCTGCAGGCGTCCAAATCTGAAGCGCGCCCCATCGATCAGGCTTTCTCGGATGGAAAGACGCAGTCTTCCATGGTTGGCAGCCAAACGCGGAAGATGCACCCCCGGCCCAGTCGGCTCTCGACCGTGATTCGTCCTCCGTGGCCATCGATGATTGCTTTCGTGATGTACAGTCCAAGCCCGGTGCCGGTGCGTTTACTGGCAGTGACATTGGCGGCCCGATAGAAACGGGTGAATATCTGGGGGATGTCCTCTGGCGTGATGCCAATGCCGGAGTCGGTGACAGTGATGCCGACGCCATCTTCTTGCTGTGTTGCACTCACGGTGACGCTGCCGCCACTTCCGCCATATTTGACGGCGTTGCTGAGGAGATTGTCCAGCGCCTGACCGATGCGCTGGGCGTCAGCCAGGATCAAGGGGAGCGTTGCCGGGAGCGACGCCACAATCTCCACACCGCTGCGGTCGGCCACCGGCTGGATTGCTTCCAGTGCCCGCTGAATACACGCTGTCAGGTCGGTTCTGTCAAATTGCATCCGAAATTTGCCGACCTCGATCTTGGAGACATCCAACAGGTCATCCACCAACCGTTTGAGCCGTTTGCCACTCTCCAGGATTGTCTGCAGAAATTCCTGCTGAATTTCGTTGAGCGAGCCGGGGCGTCCCTGGAGCACAATTTCGGTGTAGCCGAGAATCGAAGCAAGCGGCGTGCGCAATTCGTGACTCACATTGGCAAGGAACTCGGTCTTCATCCGTTCCAGGCGCTTTAGTTCAGAGTAGTCGCGCCCAACGCCGACCAGACCGCTCACTACACCGGCGTGGTTGATGACGGGTGACAGTGAGGTCTGCAAATAGACTTTGTGTGCGTCGGTGGTTGCGATCTCCCAGTCAAAGACAACGTACTCGTTAGCAAGCGCCCGCCTGATGGCATCGGTGTGAAGCTCGGCAGCTGGGGAGGCGAAGATTTCGGCAGGGGTCTTGCCCACAACTGAGTCAGAAAGCAGACCGTATTCCTCGAATGTCCGCCCGTAAAAACCAGTGTAGCGACCGGACAAATCCACTGTGAAGACCACATCGCGCATCGATTGCACCAGTGCGCGCATCCGCTCTTCGCTGGCCGCGAGCGTTGCCTCAGTGCGCATGCGTTCTGTCAGCTCGGCTTGTAGATTCTGATAGAGGCTGATGTTGTCGATCGCCAGCGACGCGACCTGGGCGTAGCCGGCCAGCAGATCGATCTCCTCAGGCGATGGCATGACGCCGGGCGTGGTTGCAAAGAGCAGAAATAGCCCGGAGACGCGGTGCTGCGTACGCAAAGGGATGGTGATCAACGTTGCCAGTTCGGCGGGAAGTAAGACTTCCCAGCAACATTCGCTGATCACGGCCCGATCATAGCGCTGTACCTTATGATAATCATGATAATCATTACAATGATCAAAGGAGCTTGCGATGATCGATGGCGCCAGCGTAATCTTCGCGTTGCGGTGTGCGGCAAAGACGCCGATGCCTGCTGCCACGTCGAACTCCTGGTCATCGTGCATGAGCGCGATCGCCCCGTGCACGGCTTGCATGATCTGCGCTGTCTGTATCAGGACTTCGTGCAGGGTAACATCCAGTTCGCGGCGATCCAGCACGCGGAGCGCCGTGGCGTAGAGGGTCGTCAAATAGTTATTTTGGCGGCGGAGGGCGAATTCTGCGCGCGTCCGCTCGGCGTATTGCTGGCGGATGATGCGTTGACCGTAGAGCACCACGGAGAGCAGCGCGGCGTACAGCAGCCCCAGGATCAGCACGACGCCCGCTGAGATGTGCCATTGCACTCGGTCAATCTCGTCCAACAACAGGGTTACGTCGCTGTACAGCTCGAAGACGCCCTCCACTGCAGAACCCGGTGCGCGGCGCAGCGGCAGATAACTTGCCAGCACGTCGCGATTCTCGATGGCGCCGTCTAGGGCGTTGAATTCGTCGCGATGAGTCAACTCGTTGATGATTTCACCGTTGGCGGCTGCCATCACCCCGGTATTCTGCGCCTGGTCTTCGCCGATCTGCCCTAATTGGGATGAATAGAGCGTGCGTCCCCGCAAATCGTAGATTTTCACCCTGACGATGTTCAGATCGGTCATCTGTTGGCGCAGCGCAGTATCCAGGGTCGCTACGGCCGGGCTGTTACGCAGTGCGTCACTGCTGAGCGCGGCGGAGTCTCTCAGCAGTTCCGAGAATTCAGGCCAGAGGGTATTGGCAAAGGAGCGCGTCAGCGCCACATTCTTGTCTTGCTCGACGCGCAACAAGTCTTGCACGGCGTTTTGTCGATAGAAGATGCTGAGCGCCAGCGCACCAAACGCCACCACCAGCATGCTGGCGATGGCAAAGAAGCGAAATAGCCGGAACATGGCAGGCGTGGTCAGTTCGCACGCACTGGTTTTTCGAAGCGATAGCCGACGCCATACTCGGTCAGGATGTAATTGGGGTTTTTGGGGTCCTGTTCCAGCTTTTGGCGCAGCCGCCAGGTGTACAACCGCGCAAACTGCGTATCATCCTGATATTCCCAGCCCCAGACATTTTCCAGAATCTGGCGGAAGGTCAGGACGCGACCTGCATTGGCAACCAGATAGGCCAGTAACTGAAACTCGGTGGCCGTGAGACGGATCGGCTTCCCCGCCACCGTGACGCGCCGCGCTTCCAGGTCGATCTGTAGGCGTTCGTCGCTGAAGACGACGGGCGTCGCAGCCTCTTTCGCCCAGCCTGTGCGCCGCAGCAGCGCCTGAATACGCGCCACCAACACTTCCGGGCTAAAGGGCTTCACCATGTAGTCGTCGGCGCCTGTGCTCAATCCGCGCACCATATCTTCGTCCTGGCCGCGCGCAGTAAGCATTAAAATCGGGACGTCCGCCAGCTCGCGGATGCGCTGGCACGTCTCCCACCCATCCAGTTCTGGCATCATTAGATCGAGGATGACCAGATCTGGGCGTGCAGCATAGAAGCATCGCAACCCCTCCAGCCCGTTGCGAGCGGTGACCACTGTCATGCCTTCGTCAGTGAGTAGATACTGCACCATACGTAGAATGGCAGGATCGTCTTCGACGAGCAACACTGTGATATTTGGCATCGGTCACCTCCATTTCACAAGCGCACGTTCTGCTGCACTGCTTGCCGTTGCTCTGGCTACGCCATCACGCACCCCCCAACTGGCGTATTACCCCGCTTTGGGCGTTTCTTTCGGTGCCAAGCATTCTAGAACGAAAAATGCGAATATAACCTTGCAATCAACTGACAGAAATGCCGGCAGCAGCAAACTGCGGCTGTAACAACTTCGCGATAAGTTGGCAACAAGCAAGCGATGTCCCATGCCTAGACTGCAAGCAGCATGACCGCACCTGCCTGCTGGATGAGATGGGGGGCGTGGTGTGTTGCTGAACGCAGTTCTGCGCCAGTCAGTAGTACACGCACGGATGTTTGAATTCACTCGAAAGGGACTCACTATGACCGACGACGCAAATCCGTTGAACCCAGTCCAGCTTTGGCGCAATTGGCGTCAGGTGGGCGCCAGCCTTGTGCTGATGGCCATGTTTGTGCTGGCCTACTGGACACAGGCGCAAGCACAGATTGTCAACGATCCCCCGCCCCCGCCGCGCGAGATAGGCGTTTTCCCGGCGCGCGACTTCATCTCAGCCAGCGGCTACCGTGACACCGACACCGTAACCGTGGAGGTGCTGCGTTTCGACCCGACGCAGAATCAATATATCGTCACCAGTCGTGCCTCCAACATCGTACCGATCGACCTGCGCAATACGCCGGAGTTCGACGGCATCGTCGAGGTGAACCATCCTGGCGCGGCCTGTTGGGAGCAGGTGACGCCCGACATTCGCGGTGGCGACATCGTGCGGCTCACAGCGGTGCGCCCCGATCCAGACACCGGCCAATTGATCACCGAGATCGACCAGACGACAACCGCCAATGTCGTCGTCACGGAGCCAGCGTTCAATGCTGCGCCGGGCGTCATCACGGTGCGCGGCATTGCCGCCGACGCGGCGGGCAGCCCACTCCCGTTGGATCAACTTGAGGCGCGTCTGGTTGCGCCGGGCAGCATCTTTGAGTTGAGTGGACGGCGCACCCTGCGCGCGCCGGGCGACGGCGTCCTCACCTATGACGCGCCCGGTTCGACGCGCTGGACCGCCACTTTCAGCAATCTCTCCGCCAACGACGTGCAGCTTGCCCTGGAGCAGGAGTCGCGCGGCGTTTGGCTTGGTCGCGACCCGCTGGCCGCCACCGAGATCACGATCTTTGAGGTCGGCCCGGAAGTGGCCCCTGGCCCGCAGGCGCCCTGTACGGCGCCCATCGACGGGCCAATCGCTGACCCAGCACCTGCGCGCCTCCTTTACACTGCGCAGCGCGTGGGCGACACAGGCGCGCTCCAACAGCTCACCGTCACCAATCGCGGCCAGGGCGCCTTTGGGCAATTGGCGATCAGTGAGCTGATCATTGTCGGGACGCACGCCGAAGATTTCACCGTCGTCGCCACGAGCTGTCTGGCGACGCCGGTTCCCGTCGGCGGCGCCTGCACCATCGACGTGCAGTTTGCGCCGCTTTCGGCCGGTTTACACAGCGCACAACTGGAAATCCAGAGCAATTCTGACGGCGGCGTCGAGGTGATCCCGCTGACCGGCGTCGGTATGGACGCCGGGGCGCCGCCGGCGCCCTTCGCCCACCTGCTCCCGGAACGCCTGGTCTTTGCCACGCGCTCGGCGGGCAACGCTAGCCCGGTGCGCAGCCTCACGCTCTACAACCTGGGCGACGCTGACCTGACGGTTGCCGCCATTGACATCATCGGCGCCAACGCTGCCGATTACACCAATGTTGGCGCAGCAAGCTGTCTGGCCGGTCCGCTGGCCTCCGGTGCGTCTTGCACCATCGACATCAGCTTTACGCCGTCGGCGCCTGGAGCGCGCGACGCCGTCGCGACCGTCGCGACCAACGCGGCCAATGGGACGGTCTCCAGCGTGCTCGTCGGGCGCGGGCTGCAGGTGGACAACGTCTACAATCCGCCGTTGCCGCCAGTTAGCCTGGGCGTCTTCCCTTCGCGCGATTTTGTCTCACATGAAGGCTTTGCCGCCGATGAGACCGTCACCGTCGAGGTGATCCGGCATGGCGTCGTGATCGGCGTAGCATCCGACATTGCACCTATCGATGACCCCGGCACCGCCACCTTCGACGGCATCGTTGAGGTCAATCATCCGGGGGCGCCATGCTGGGAAGGCGTCACGCCTGATATCCGCGCCGGCGATATTGTGCGGGCGACAACCTCGCGCGGTATCGCACACGAAACGTATGTCGCCAATGTGCGCGTGACGACGCTGCCCTATCTGGCGGCGCCCGGCGTTGTGCGAATGCATGGCTACGCCCGCGATCTGGATGGTGCGCCCTATCCCATCGGCCAGCTCGAGGCGCGCATCATTAACCATTCATCGGATCGCTTCGACTTGAGCGGCAAGCGTGTACTGTTGGCGCCCGGTCATGGCGTCCTGGCCTATGACCCCATTAGCCCCGATAATCCCGATGGCACGCGCTGGACGGCCACCTTCTCTGGCCTGACCGACACGGACGTACAACGCGCCATCAATCCGCTGGTTGGACCGCGCATCATGTGGCTTGGTCGCGACCCCCTGGCGCTCAACGAAATCACCTTTGACGAGCCAAATGAGGTTAACGGGCCACAGGCGCCGTGCTCTGCACCCGCCGAGGCGCCCTCGCCTGACGCCACGCTCAGCCCGCGCAGTCTGAGCTTCCCGGTGCGACTGGTCGGCGCCAGCGCCACCCGCACGTTGCGCGTGACCAACACTGGCACGGCGCCGCTCATCGTGACGAGCTACGACTTCACGGGCGGCAACGCCAGCGATTTCAGCGTCACACCGGAAGGCGACAGTTGTCTAGCGCAGTCGATCGCCCCTGGTGACAGTTGCGCCCTCGTCGTCCGCTTCACGCCGACCGCTGAAGGAACGCGCGCTGCCAACCTGCGTATCCACGACAACGTCATCGGCACGCCGCAGATCGTGCCTGTCTCTGGCATTGGTTCACTGACTGCAGTGCCCAGCCTGCTAGTTAGCGTCACCAGCCTGGTCTTCCCGGCGACTGAAGTGGCCACCAATAGTGCAGCGCTGGCCGTTACCGTCGGTAATGAAGGCGGCGCACCGTTGCTCTTCAGCGAGTTGACTATCGTTGGCACACACGCCGGGGATTTCGCTATTGCGCCGGAGAGCACCTGTGGCGTCGGCAGTGGGATCGAGCCGGACGCCACCTGCACCATCAACGTCATCTTCCGGCCCGGTTTCCTGGGGACGCGCTCAGCGGCGCTGACGATTGCCGCCAATGCACCGAATAGTCCCCAGCAAGTCGTGCTGATCGGAACTTCCGACATCATGGATGGCTTCAATGACCCGCCCAAGAATGGCGTCGCCATCGAAGTCTTCCCGGTGCGCGATTACATGGTGGCGATGGGCTTCCTGCCCAACGAGCTGGTCACCGTGCAGGTCGTACGCGGTGGCGTCTTGCTGGCCGAAGTCGTCGATGTCATTCCTGTCGATCTGCCGGATACGCCGGGCTTCGATGGTTACATCGAAATCAATCACGGCGTGGCGGGTGGTGCGTGCTGGGCGGAAAGCGTGCCCGACATTCGCGCTGGCGATCTTGTCCGCACGATAGCGGTGGACAGCGCCACGTTGGCTGTCACCCGTCGTGACCAGACGCTCGTACAAGAAATTGTGGTGACGCAGCCGGCAACCGAGGTCAGTCCAGGCGTCGTCGAGATTCATGGCTATGCCAATGATATTCGCTTCGGCGGGCGCCTGCCCTTGGGGGCGCTGGAGGCGCGCATCATCGGTGACAATGACTTTGCGCTGAACGGTAGAGCCAATCTCCGCGCCGGCGCCGGGCTGGATGGCGTGCTCGAATATGACACGCCGACGGGCAGCACCTGGACCGCGCGCTTCACCGGTCTGACCGGCGCCGACGTGGCCAATGCTGTCGGTGGTTCATCCGTGGGGTTGTGGTTGGGACGCGACCCGTTGTTCAGCAACGAGTTGACGCACTATGAGTATGACGAGCTGCCCGGCGCTGCCGCCCCTTGCACGGGCGTCATCCAGGGCAGCACCGTGACGTTGGCGCCGGCCATGCTCGACTTCGGGTTGGGCGGCGTGCCCAGCGGTGCGGTGAGCCGTGATCTGGTTTTCACCAACCTGGGGCCGGAGCCGGTGCAAAACCTAGCGATCAGTGGTGTGACAGGCGCTCATCGTGGCGACTTCACCGTGACGGGCGCCACCTGTGTGACGCCGCTGGCGGTGAATCAGAGTTGTACGATCAGCGTCAGCTTCCAGCCGCAGGCAATCGGCGTGCGGCGCGCGGCGGTGGTCGTGCAGAGCGACGGCGTCAACAGTCCGCATATCGCCCAGTTAGGCGGCATCGGCGTTGGAGCCCCGACCGTGTCTGATTTTACTCCGGCGCGTGGCGGCGTCGGCACACTGGTCACGGTGCAGGGTGCTTCCTTCACCAGTGTTAGCGCAGCGCGTATCAATGGTGTGCCCGCAGCCTTCCAGGTTGTCTCTGATGGGGAATTGCGCGTGATCGTGCCCGCCGGCGCCACCGATGGCCCGATCGAGGTTACCAATATTGCGGGTTCGGCGCAGTCGGCTAATAGCTTTGTCGTTGCCTTCGACCCGCCGGTGATCACCTCGTTCACACCGCTGCAGGGCGCTGCGGGTGCAACGGTGACGATCAACGGGCAGAACTTCACGGGCGTGACTGCGGTGCATTTCAATGGCACGGCGGCTGCTTTCACCGTGCTGAGCGCCACGCAGATTCGCACGGCGGTGCCAGCAGGCGCGGCCACTGGCCCGATTGCAGTCGTCACCGATAATGGCGCAGGCGTCAGCAGCACAGCCTTCACGGTGATTCCACCGCCCACGATCACGGGGTTCAACCCAACTGCCGAGAAGCGCGGGCGTCGGGTCACGATTCTGGGCGCAAACTTCACGGGCGTTACCAGCGTGCGCTTCGGCACAGGGGCAGCGACCTTCACCGTCGTCAACGCCGGTCAGATCAACGCCACAGTGCCCAATGCAGCTACCTTCGGCCCGGTGACGGTGACCGGCCCGGGTGGCACGGCGTCGAGCACGGCTTTCGCGCTCATCGCACCGCCGACGATTGCATCGTTCACGCCCACTATTGGCGGCGTCGGCACGACAGTCACAATTCGGGGCGCGGGCTTCTTCAACGTCTCTTCGGTGACGTTCAACCGTACGAACGCGTCTTCCTTCCAGGTCATCAGCGACACTGAGATTCGAGCTGTGGTGGCGCCGCGCACCACGACCGGTACGATTGCCGTGCGTACGAGCGGCGGCACTGGCACTAGCACGGCGCTCTTCACTGTGGTGCCGCCGCCGACGATCAGCGGGTTCACGCCGACGACCGGACCGGTTGGAACCACCGTGACGGTAAACGGCACAAACCTGAATCGCGCCACGGAGGTTCGCTTCAACGGGACGCCGGCAACCTTTACAATTGTCAGCGCGACCCAACTGCGTGCTGTCGTGCCTGCAGGCGCCACTACCGGGGCGATCTCGGTCGTCAATCCTGGTGGCACTGCGGTCTCGGCGACGGCGTTCCGCGTCCAGTAGTTGTCTTGCTGCACCAATCGATACTGTACCAATCGATACTGCACCAATCAATATCGTCTTCTTGAATAGCACGGGGGATTGAACAGCACGGGGAGAGCACTCTCCCCGTGCTCATTGCATCCTGGTGGATAAGACTAGCCACCTGACGATTGACGACGTAATGATCGCTGGTTAGTATGTATCGGTGGCTGCAACCACATCGGCTGCTGCATTTCGAGTTGGCGACGACGCAGTTGTCACCTCCGAATCTGGCAGTGGCGCGTCGTTGATTGACTTGTTGTTGCCGCGCCCATCGGGATATACAACATGAAAGACATCAAGGTGCTGACAATTGAGGACGATCCGATCATCCAGCGCTTGCTCGAGATGACTTTCCGCGCGGAGGGCGCCATCGTCTTCGGCGCCCAGCACGGCGTGGAAGGTCTCCATCGTTTCATCGAACTGCGCCCCGATGTTGTGCTGCTGGATATTGCCATGCCTGAGATGGATGGTTGGGAAACGCTGCGGCGGATTCGCATGTTGGCGCAGACGCCGGTGATCATCCTCACGGTGCACGCGCAGGATCATGAGATCGTGCAGGGGCTGACGTTGGGCGCCGACGATTATGTGACCAAACCGTTCAGCCCGGAAGTTCTGGTGGCGCGCGTCCGCTCCGTGTTGCGTCGGCGCCGCCCGGCAGAGGCTGCCGCTGCCGGGCGGCGCACAGGCTATCAGGATGAGCGCTTGCTTATCGACCTGGAGGAACATCGTGTCTATGTGGACGGCGCCCCGCTCAAATTGACCGGCACCGAGCTACGGCTGCTCGAGTATCTGGTTGGCAATGTTGGGCGCGTGCTGACCTTTCGCCAAATCCTTGAAAATGTTTGGGGCTGGAGTCAACAAGACGAACCTGAACAGGTGCGCCTCTACATCTGGCGTCTGCGCCAGAAACTGGAGCTTGATCCCAGGAACCCACAATATATTGTCACCGAATATGGCGTCGGCTACCGCTTCGAGCCACGCATGACAGGAGTCGCGTCCTTGCCCCAAGTCACACCGTGAGTCTATGCCAGACGCCGCTCATGCGGTGTGCAAACTGCCTGCAATTGCAATAACTTAGAAACAAGTCGTCCATACGCCTGTAAGATGTGTTGTGGAAACTGGAGACATGACCGCTTGCTTCCGGTGCATCGTCGAAAGGAACCAGAACAGTATGTCCAGGCGCATCCCCAATGTTATCTCTCGCCAACCGGCGCAGCTCCCACTCCAACTGACGCCGGTCTCGAAGCTCTCTCTGTCTGTGCGGCGCCTCCTGCGCCTGCTCGTTGTCACGCTGGCGTTGTTCATCATTGCGGTCGGCGTCGGCGTTACGCTGCGTGCCGTGGTGATGCCCAAAGTGACGGCGCAGATTGGCGATACGGTCACGATCGACAGCCTGCACCTGACCGTCGCTGCAGCAGGTTGGGTAGCCGAGCACAAACACAGCGACGACACCAATGAGATCACGCTGACGCCGGTGCAAACCGATGAGTCGGTGGTGGATGTCTCGAGCGGCTACGCCATGCCTGCCGCCATGATGCCAGGCATGCCTGAAGAGGGGCTGCGCCGACTGCGCATGGTGGTGACGCTGAGCAACACAGGCGACCGTAGCCAGACCGTGAGCGCCGCCGATTTCGAGATCGTCGCTGCCGATGGGCAGCGCTGGCTACCGCTTGCCATTGGCAGCTTCCGCAATCAACATCTGGCGCCCGGTCAGGCAGTCGAAGGCGTCCTCTTTGCCGACATTCCCGCCGACACACCCGACCTCGGCATTGTCTGGACGCGCCGCACCGGCGAGGTTCGCCTGCCGTTGGGCACGGCGCCCGGCCACGATCCCAGCCATTCCTGACGCAACGCAACCATCCGTATTCACGTTTGCTATGACCTGTATTGAGAGGATGCACATGCTGCGAATCACTCCGATCCGCCACTTGCTGGCGACAAACACGCCATGGTTGCTCGCCATGTTGCTGACCGTGGTCGCCCTGAGTGGGCATCATTTGATCACCGAACACGCTGTCGTGCAGACGCACCTGAGTGTATGGCGCCACCTGACCTACTTCGGGCTGTTGGGCATGTTCTTGCTACCCGTGGCTGCCGCAGCGATTTATGTTGGGTGTTGGCTGGCGCGCAGTTTGGGCATCGCCGGGGCTACGGTCGGCGCAACCATACAGACGGCCGCCATCGTGGCGCTGCTCTTTGGCGCCGGCATGCTGGCGCTGGGCGTCGCAGAGATGGCGATGGTGGACTGGCTCGACGGCATCGGCTTGCACCTGCATGCGCCGGAGCCGGTCAGCCGCGCGCTGATCGCAACGGCGCTGGCCTTTGTTGTGCTTGTCGCCGGCTTTTGGACGGAGGCCACAGCACGCGGCGAACGCCTGGCGCTGCCCGCCGTCGTGCGCGGCTGGAAGCTGATTTCGCTCGCCGTGATCGCCAGTATGCTCCTCTCGATGATGCCGGTCACTTTTCAGAACGGCGCAATTGCCCCGACGACGACGCAGGCGTTCACCAACAACTGCACCGACGGCGCGCCGCTGCGCACCTACGCCGTATCGGCGATCAACGTGCGCATCACACTCAACAAGTTTGGCGACAACGATCCGATCGGCTTCATGTATGTTCTCGATGAAAACATTGCCGCTGTGCGCGCGGCTGAGGCCATTGCTGACCCGGCGCAGCGCGTCTCCACCGGCCTGCGTAACGACGTAATCCAACCGCTGGTCATCCGCGCTAACCTGGGCGACTGCGTGCAGATCAACTTCACCAATCGGCTGCTCACGCCCGCCTCCTTTCACGTGCAGGGGCTGGCGTACGCCATGGGTAGCGCGGGCAGCAGCGTTGGGCTGAATCCAAGCAGTATGGTGGCGCCCGGAGCGTCCACGATCTATCGTTACTCGATTCCCAGCGATGCCACTGCGGAAGGCGCTTACTACTTTTACAGTCACGGCGCCAGTCGTGTCGAAGTCAGCCACGGACTGTTTGGCGCCTTGATCGCTGAACCGGCTGGCTCGCGTTACCTGAACGCCGAGACTGGTGCGGAGTTGCGCAGCGGCTGGCAAGCGATCATCGATACGCCTAATGGCCCCGACTTCCGCGAGTTTACTATTCTGTTCCATGAGATCGGCGACGAAAAGACCGAACTCTTCGACGCGTCTGGCGCCAAGCTGCCTGTGCTCGACTCCAAGATTAGCGGCGCCTACCGTCCTGGCTCGCGTGCGATCAACTACCGCAGCGAACCATTCATGAATCGCCTGATGCTGGTGGGCGAAAAATCACTGGCCTACAGCTCCTACATGTTTGGCGACCCGCCTACGCCAATTCAGCGTTCCTACCTGGGCGAACCAACCAAGACGCGCCTGGTGCACGCCGGCAGCGAGGTCTTCCACGTCTTTCACCTGCATGGCGGCGGCACGCGCTGGCGCCGTAACCCCTTCGCCGACGACCGCATGGAATTTGCCCAGGGGCTTAAGAAAACCCCAACCCAGGATGCGCGTTCCGTGCGTCTGGATTCGCAGAGTATCGGCCCTGGCGAAACCTTTACGCTGGAGCATGAGTGCGGTGCGGGCGGCTGCCAGCAGACAGCGGGCGATTACCTGTGGCACTGTCATATTGGTTCGCACTATGTTGCGGGCATGTGGTCATTCTGGCGCGTTTATGACACGCTGCAACCCAATCTGGCAACGCTGCCCGATCGCGCCGAAGCGCCGCAGGCTGTGAACTCGCTGGGGCTGATCGGGCGCACGATTGAAGGCAAATTGTTGTTGCCCGCTGCTCAAATCACCAACCCGGCAACGCAGATGAGCATTGAGCAATGGATCGAGAGCCAGTTGCCGCCGCAGGGCGCGCCGCGTCGCATCACGGCGGCGGATCGCGCCGCCAATCCTGATCTTCCCGCTGGCCTCGTCAGTGACGACGCCACCGTCTGGGATTGGGCAAAGCAGGCGACCGCCAACGGCCCGCTCTATCTGGGTGAGCCAGAGACAAGCGCCGTGTGGGCAAACTATCGCTCACCCACGCCCGGTGAGCGTCCGGAGATTCTATTCAACCCGCTGAACGGTCGCTTTGCCTGGCCGCTCCTCCGTCCACACCTGGGACAGCGCCCGCCCTATGCCCCCAACATGCATGGCGGCGCACCATGGGCGGGCGAAAGTGCCACCGAGTCGCGCCCGGACGGTATGTGCCCAGCGGATGCGCCCGTGCGCACTTACCCGATTGTCGCCATCCAACAGCCGCTGCAGGTGACACCGCAAAAGCAGGACCCGGGCGGCATGCTCTATGTGCTCGCGGAAGAGAAGCGCGCTGTGCAGAGCGGCGTCAAGCCGCGCGAGCCGCTGGTGATCCGCTCGAATGTCGGCGATTGCGTCGATATCATTCTGACCAGCGAACTATCCGATGCGCAGTCGCTGCATAACTATTCCAAGGTCAACCTGCATGTGCACTTTGTCCAGTTCGACCCGGCGGCTTCCGATGGTGTGATCAGTGGCATGGCTTTCGAGCAGTCGGTGCGCCCCTACCCGACCGAGGGCGGCACAGCCGCTGCCCCGCGCGCACGCACACTGCGCGCCCAGGCCAATGCTGGCAGCATCAATATCGTGGTCGATCAGATCAACCGCCTGCGTCCTGGCATCGCCATCGGCATTGGTCTAGGGGAAGGGAACGTCGAAGTGCGCAACATCGTCAGCATCGATCCAGGCACGCGCACGATCACGCTGGATCGCCCGCTGCAGCATACCCACCTGGTCGGCGAGGCGGCAGGCGTCGAGTTCGTGCGTTATCGCTGGTACTCCGACGTCGATTCGGGTACGGTCTTTTTCCATAGCCACATCACCTTCCTTGACTGGTATCACGGTTTGATCGGCGCGCATATCATCGAACCGAGCGGTTCGACCTACCACGACCCGCGCACCGGCGCCGAGATTCGCAGCGGCGCTGTCGCCGACATCTATACAACCGGTGTGGCGGGCGTCACGGAGGCTGGCCTGTTTCCCGGCCCACAGGATGGCACGGTGCGCGGTTTCCGCGAGTTCGTTGTCTTCTTCATGGCTGACAACCCCGCTAATCCACCCAGCGGCGGCGCCATCAACCTAACCGCCGCCCCCTTCATCGAGCGCGGGCTTGATCCAAGTCGCTACTTCTGTTCCGCAACAAATGGCGACCCCAACACGCCGATCTTCCGCGCCTATCTGGGCGACCCGGTGATTGTGCGCGGCATGAGTGTGGTGGAAAAGGAAGGGGCGCTGCGTATCAGCGGCCACCGCTTCCGCCAGGAGCGCTTTAGCCTGGAAGGCGACCAAAGCGATGTTTCCGGGCAGGATGTTTCCGAACGCTACGACCTGATTCTGGAGAACGGCGCTGGCGGCATCCAACAGCGACCGGGTGACTATCTCTACTATACGACGATCAAAGAGCAGTTTGTCGATGGCGCCTGGGGTTTGCTGCGCGTGCATGACACGGCGCAACCCGATCTGCAGCCATTGCCGGGACGCAACCCGGCGCCGGCTGGCGTCGGCTTCCCCCAGAACATGCAGGTCAATGGCAACCAGGTGCAGCCCGCCACCGACCCTGGTGATGTCTGTCCGGCGGGGGCGCCGGTGCGCAGCTACGATGTGTCGATCTTCCGGCAGCCGATTCAGTATTTTGCCCCCTACCCGTCGCCGGAGGAGCCGCCAGCCGCCATCGACGGCGGTGGCATGATCTACGCGCTCGCCGAGGAAGAAGCCGCCATCAAGGCAGGGGCCAAACCGGTGACGCCGCTCGTGCTGCGTGTGAATGCTGGCGAATGTCTGGAGATTACGCTCCGCAACAATCTTGCAGCGCCGACGCCCGGCGCCTTGCCCGAAGCCGCTTCCCTGCACCTGAGCAAACTCACCTACGACCCGCAAGGCTCCTATGGCGCTGCCGTTGGCTGGAATCGTGATTCAACTGTTGCACCGGGGCAGCGTCGCCTCTACCGCTTTTATGCAGATCGCGAACTGGGCACTGCGCTTATGTACAACCTGGCGAATCCGCATCAGGTCGCACGCGGAGCCTTCGGCGCCGTCATCGTCGAACCACCCGACGCTATTTACCGCAACCCGGTCGACGGCACGGAAGTCAGGTCGGGTGTCGTCGCTGATATTCTGAGCGCCAGCGGCAGCTTCCGCGAGTATGTCGCATTGCT
This sequence comes from Chloroflexota bacterium, assembly GCA_003451595.1. Taxonomy (GTDB): domain Bacteria; phylum Chloroflexota; class Anaerolineae; order Caldilineales; family Caldilineaceae; genus Caldilinea. Next base: position 27,134 of record DMDA01000123.1, read on the forward strand.
GCAGGACGAAGACGATGTCATCGGCCAGAATGAGATGCCCTACCCGATCCAGGTCAAGGGCTTTACCGGTATGAACTATCGCGCCGATCCCTGGGCCGGCCGTCTGCTGGCTGACCCGAACCCGGCGACTGTCTTTGCTACTAATGCTTTCCACGGTGACCCTGCTAATCTCTTCCACGCTTACACCGGCGACCCGGTCGTGATTCGGCTGGGCAAGCCGTGGGGTACGCAGGGACAGACTTTCGCCGTCGAAGGGCACCGCTGGCCGCTGGAGCCAAACACGCGTGACGCCAACCTGATCGGCGTCAAGTCGATCCGCGCTGGTGAGACCTTCGAGTTGAAGCTGGCAGGCGGCGCGGGCGGCGAGGTTGGCGCAGGCGGCGACTACCTGTTTGGCGATATGCGCTATGCTTTCCGCGAGGCCGGTATTTGGGGCATCATGCGTGTCCATGATGCGCCGCAGTCGAACTTGTTGGCGCTGCCCACGAATGGCGCCATGCTGACGATGATGATGTGGCCAGAGGCGGAAGGCGGTTACGCCAATCGCCCGCTGACTTACTATTATCAGATTGCCAACACGGGCGGCGATGCGTTCTCCAACGTTCGCATCCAGGATGATATCTGCACCGCGATCCAGTTGGTCGATGGCGACCTCGACGCAAACCAGATGCTGGATGTGGGCGAAGTCTGGGATTACGCCTGCCAGGCTGTGTTGGACAAAGACACGACCAACACGGCGCGCGTGACAGCGCAAGACGCCCAGGGCGCCTCAGTGACGCTCAGCAAGCGTAGTTGGGTCAACATCATCGACCCGCACGTGACCGTCGTCCAGCGCGCCAGCAGCAACACGG
>DMDA01000123.1:28288-33567 GCA_003451595.1 Chloroflexota bacterium
ACTGTCACCGATGACCAGTGCGCCGATGTACAGTATGCGACTGGCGACGCCAACGCAGATGGTGTGCTCGACCTGAATGAGACCTGGCGCTTCACCTGCACAACGCTGGTGATGGGCGACATCACCAGCGCGGCGACGGCGCAAGGAATCGACTCCTACGGCGAAATGGTGACCGGAACGACGAGCGCCTTTGTCCATGCCCTGACCACCGGCCTTCAGGTTGCGGTGACGCCCAGCCTGAACACCGCCACGATCGGCGCCAACATCGCCTACGCCTATCGCGTCACGAACAGCGGCGAAACCCCGCTAACCGGTGTGCAAGTTCATGACAGCCGCCTGGGCGTGGTGGCGCTCAACAAGGCCAACCTGGCGCCCGGTGAAGTGGCGCAAGGCGCGGCTGCCTATACTGTCGGCGAGAATGACCTGCCCGGCCCGCTTACGCAGGCGGTGCTGGCTTCGGCTACCTCGGCGCTGGCGCCCAATACGCCGGTCAGCGCCACGACCAGCGCGTCGGTCGCCGTCAGCGGACAGCCCGCAGTGGCTGTCTCTGTGCAGCCATCGACCAATGCGGCGCGCGTCGGCGATGCCGTGACTTACACCTACATCGTCCGCAACACCGGCGATGTGACGCTCGGCAACGCTATGCTGAGCGACAGCCGGCTAGGGGCGCTGACGCTCAGCAGCACAACATTGCAGCCTGGCGGCGCAGCGGTTGCTTCCGCCACCTACACGATCACAGCGGCTAATCTCCCCGGTCCGCTGAGCAACCGCGTTACGGCAAGCGCCAATGCGCTCGGCGTCAATACGCCGGTCAGCGCCACTGCCGCCAGTGTCGTGACGCTCAACTATCGCGCCGAACTCGATATTGCCAGCAGCGTGGCCCCGCAGCCGGCCAGTGTGGGTGAGCTGGTCAGCTACGCCTACACGGTCACGAACACCGGCGAGGTTACACTCTACGGGCTGACAGCCAGCGATACTCGCCTCGGCTTCCTTACTTTGAGTAAGAGCCAGCTGGCGCCCGGCGAATCGGCTACAGCGCAAGGGATGACGCCTATCGTGGCGGGCGACCTGCCCGGACCTCTGGTCAACACGCTGACCGTAAAGGGCAGACCGGCGCCCGAACTGCCGGAGATCGTCATCAAGGCCGCCAATTCAGTGGCGCTGGTCGACAATGCCGACGTCATGCTGGTGCAGAGTGTCAACAAGCTGGTGGCGAAGCCGGGTGAGACCATCGTCTTTACCTACAAGGTGCAGAACGTTGGCGCCATGATGCTAGACAATGTCACGTTGAGCCACGACCTGCCGACGCCGCAGCCGCGCGCGCTGCAGTCGCTGGCGCCCGGTAAGAGTATCAGCGGGACGATCACCTATGTGGTCAAAGAGTCAGACGTGTTGGCGCCAATCGTGAATCAGATGCAAGTCAGGGCGACGGTGCGCAGCAACGGCAAGCAGGTCTCCGCCGCCGATGCCGACATGGTCTTTGTGGTGGCAACCCCGCGCCTGCAGGCCAGTGTCCACGCCAACGCACCGGCGGTGGCGGTGGGAGGGCGCGCCCGGTTCACGTTGGTGGTCGAAAACACCGGCGACCTCACGCTGCGTGGGCTGAGTGTGGCGTCAGGCGCGTTGGGGGCGATCGCGCTGGGGACGACAACGCTGGCGCCTGGGCAACGCACCGAGGGCGTGCTGGAGGTGGACATCACTGAGAGACATCTGCCCGGCCCGTTGGCGGTGACGTTCCATGTGCGCGGTGAGGCGAACATCACGGGGGCAACGGTCAATGCGACAGCCGGCGGCGCAGTGGCGCTGGTCAGCAACCCCCAGATGAAGATCGCGAGCACGGCCAGCCACAACTCCGCCACCATCGGTGATACGGTGGCGTATAAGCACATCCTGACCAATGTTGGCGACGTCACGTTGGAGTTGGTCAATGTGACGGACAACCAAAACTCGGCGTACATTCCAGTGCAGACCGTGTTGACGCCTGGTGAGAGCATCGAAGTGACGGGCAGCCGCACCATCGGTGAGCAAGACTTGCCCGGCCCACTGGTTGCCGAACTCACGGCGACCGCGCGGCCTGTATACGGTGTTGGGGTGGCAACTGTCTCGAGTGCAAGCCGCACGCCGCTGACGAGCAACGCCGCCATCGATGTGATTCAGCAGCCCAGCCTGGCGCAGGTCAACATCGGCGAAGAGATCGACTATCTGTTCACGCTCCGCAATGTCGGCAATGTGACTCTGTACAATGTCCGGTTAGTTGACAGCAAGCTAGGGGCGATTTCACTGGATGCCAGTATGTTGGCGCCAGGCGCCCGCATCACCCGGCGTGTGACCTATCGCGTACAACCGCAGGATTGGGGCGCACCGCTGGCGCTGCGCAGTACGGCGACCGCCGACACCGCGCAAGGTGTGAGCGTGAGTGACGTCGACGCCAGCGCTGTTGAGGTGACCAGCTCGACGCTGACGCTGAACCACGTGGTGCGTGGCGATAGCAGCACCGTCGTTGCCTTCAACTTCCGCCTCAACACCATGGACTTCACGCTGCCAGCGGACCAATACACGATGTTCCAGTGGCTGACGCCGGGCGAGTACACGTTGCAGGCCAAGCAACGCAACTGGCGCTTCCTTGAAGTGCGCTGCGAAGGTCAGCCGCCGCTGGATGCGCGCAACGGTGTGACGTTGACGATCCAGCGCGGGCAGAATCTGAGTTGCACGCTTGTGAGCGAAGCGTCCTCCAACACCGTCCCCAGTGGCAATAGTGCTCACTTCGTGTACATGCCAATGGTCAGCCGCAGGTAGCCACCTACAAGGAATTTCCACATCTATGCCGCCAGAGGAGGCTCAGCAACGTGCTGAGCCTCCTCTGGCGGCGTGCTTCCCCCAGCGCACGGTCGCAAATCAAGCAGGCCGCGACCACACGCCGCTGCCACCCTCGCGATAAGTTTGAAACGCCATCGCGATGTCCGGGTAATACTCTGGGACCATACTGACAGCTATCACCGCCGGTTCGTCTTGTGAAGTGAGGTGGCAATGGGTTCTCGTTTGGCTCTGCGCATATATCATCGCCGTGTTTCGGTTATGCCGGTGCGCACAGCGCAAGTCTTCCGCACCTGGCGCTGGCTGGTGGTGTGTCTGCTGCTGTTGGCCGGGCTGCCCACTCAGGTGCGCGCACAGGGCGCCGCTGTGGTGGCCGACGCCGGGCCGGATCAGGTGGCAGAGGTAGGGCGGCGGGTGGACCTCGATGGCCGCGCCTCGCGCGGCGCTGGACTGACCTACCATTGGCGTCAGGTTGCCGGTCCATTGGTCACGCTCGAAGCGGCCACCTCGCCTGTGGCGTGGTTTATCTATCCCTTTCTGCCGGGGCTGGATGTTCGCACCCTCGCCTTCGAGTTGACCGTGACCAGTACGACCGGCGCCACTGCTGCCGATACGACCTTCGTCCTGGAGGCGATCCTGCCGCCGCCGCCCGCACTCTCCACGGTGGCTGTGCCCGAACCAACGCAGCTTGGCAACTATGTCCGCGACCGGCAGGCAGCGCTCCAGCTCGGCAAAGCGCTCTTCTGGGACATGCAGGTGGGCAGCGATGGCGTCCAGGCCTGCGCCTCCTGCCACTATGCAGCCGGCGTCGACCGTCGCGTCACGCACCAGCGACATCCGGGCGCTGATGGAGAGTTCAATGGCGGTGCACCGTTGCGCACCTTTCAGGCCAGCGATTTCCCGTTTCACCAGGTGCGCGACCCGTTGGCGAGCGTACAGGAGGTCATTCGTTCGCACGATGACGTGGCCGGGAGCCAGGGCGTCGTGCGCACCACCTTTGCTGGCATCAACCCCGGGGCTCGCATTGATGCTGGCGTCAGTATCCCTGACCCGATCTTTCATGTTGACGGCGTCAACACACGCCAGGTCACCGGACGGAATGCACCATCGGTGATCAATGCGGTCTTCAATCTGCGCAACTTTTGGGATGGCCGCGCCAGCTATGTCTTCAATGGCGTCAATCATCTGGGGGTGCGCGATCCGCAGGCGCATGTATGGTCAGTGCAGGGCGGCGTGGTGATGCCTGAATATGTGCGCCTCGACAAGGCCAGCCTGGCGTCGCAAGCGGTGGGGCCGGTCAACAACCCCGTTGAGATGGCGTGGGATGGGCGGCGCTTCCCAGAGTTGGGGCGCAAATTGCTGGCATTGGCGCCCCTTGCCGGGCAGCGCGTCGATCCCACCGACAGCGTGTTAGGGGCGCTGGCGGCGCCTGACGGTGGTCTCCAGACGACCTATGCGGCGCTAATCCAGGCGGCTTTCGCGCCGCGTTTCTGGGACGCAAACGACATCATCGCTTATGCTCAGGATGGCGCTGCCAGCGTTGCGCCTGCGCCTGGACGACCGCTGCGTACAAACGAATTTACGCTGATAGAGGCGAATTTTTCGCTCTTCTTCGGGCTGGCCATTCAGCTCTACGAGGCTACGCTGGTTTCCGATCAGACGCCTTATGACCGCTACCAGCAAGGCGACGCTACTGCATTGACGGCGCAACAATTGCGAGGGCAACACCTGTTCATGAACGTGGTGCAGTGTGTTGCCTGTCACGCCGGCCCTGAATTCACGAACGCATCGGTCAGCCAGTTCTTTGCTGTGGAACCAGAGGGGGGCGCCGATGTGGGCGCGCTCATCGAACGCATGGCGACCGCCGACAATACACTCGGCATTTACGATCTTGGCTTCTATAATATCGGCGTGCGCCCTACTGCGGAGGATGTCGGCATTGGGGGGCTGGACAGTCTGGGCAATCCGCTATCCGCGTCACGTCTGGCGCAGCTCGGCATACCGATCGGCCCGCCACTGACGCTCAACCCGACGGTGAGTCCATTCGAATATGCGGCCGTTATTGGCGCGTTCAAGGTGCCGAGCCTGCGCAACGTGGAGTTGACAGCACCCTACATGCATAATGGCGGCATGGCGACGCTCACGCAGGTGGTTGAGTTCTACGCACGCGGCAGCGACTTTCGTCAGCAGAATCTCCACGACCTGGCGCCAGCCATCGTGCCATTGCCGATCAATCGCGCCGACGTCGAGGATCTCACCGCCTTCCTGACTGCGCTGACAGACGAGCGCGTGCGTCGCGCCGCTGCGCCCTTCGACCATCCGCAACTCTTCATTCCCAACGGCGATGATCTGCTCGAAGTGCCTGCAGTCGGCGCTGCAGGCGGGCCACCGCTGGAAAGTTTCGTGGATGGTGCGCCTGATTTCGCCGTGAGCCTGGAAGCACCTGCCATCGTCCATGCCAACGC
>DMDA01000123.1:33749-34596 GCA_003451595.1 Chloroflexota bacterium
GTGGCGATGAGCGGCGTCTATACGGCCATGATGGCGGCGACCGACAAACTTGGGCAACACACCACGCGCAACGCCACCCACACGTTCCAGGTCATCCGGCCGGCGCTGGCGGTGGGCGTCACCCCCCATACCGTAACAGTGGCGGCCGGCGCGCCAGTCACATTTACATACACCGTCACCAACACCGGCGACACGCCACTGACAGCGGTGACGCTGCTCAGTTCGTTGACCGGCGCCCACACGCTGCCCGTCGCTGCGCTTGCACCAGGCGCAGCGGCGACGTTGGTCGCAACCCATACGGTGCCGACGGACGCGACGGCATCCCAACACAATCAGGTGCGCGTGCGTGCGCAATCCATAGCTGGCATGGAGGTCGTAGCCGAAGACGCAGGGATGATCGATGTGCTGCCGGCAACTTTGCACCTGACGATCGAGACTGCGCCTGCGGTTGTTGTGGGCGAGGTTGTGCACTATCGCGCCCACATCGAAAACACCGGCGCGCTTACGCTGTACGATCTGGCGTTACATGCAGCACAGGGCAGTGCCGCGTTGACGACGATAGGTGCGCTGGCGCCAGGCGCAGCCATCTCTGCCACCGGCACTCTGACGGCAGGTGAGGCGTTGCTTCCCGGCCCGCTGGTCGAGTCGTTGTTGGTGAGCGCACACACAGCCTACGGACAGCCGGTCACCGCTACGCAGACGCTGGCGTGGGATTTGGAAGCAGCGCCGGCGCTGGCATTGACACACGTGTTCATTCCTACTACAGCGCGAATCGGTGAGACGGTGACATATTCTTATGTCCTGACCAATATTGGACGCGTTGCCTTGCACAATATCGCCCTCACCA
>DMDA01000123.1:34863-35804 GCA_003451595.1 Chloroflexota bacterium
AGCGGTGTGAATACGGTGGCTGGCGTGCAGGCGACAACAGCCAATACGTTGACATTGGCGCTGCAATCACAGCCGGGCCTGGCGCTGACCGCGCAGCCACCCACCACGGTTGCGCGCAGCGGTGAGACCGTAGTCGTGCGCGTCCAGATCACGAACACCGGCGACGTGACGCTTGACCAGCTTGCGGCGGATGCGGCGTCATTCGGGCCGGTGACGCTAAGCAACACTCGGTTAGCGCCTGGCGTCTCCACCAGTGGTGAGGTGCGCGTCCTGATCACAGAAGCAGTGCAACCCGGCCCAGTGTTGCTCACCATCACCGCACACGCCACGCCACAGCAAGGCGGTGCATCGGTTGCGTCAACAGCCAGCACTCAGATCGTCTTGACCCGCACCCCAGCGCTTGCTGTCGAGGTAACCGCACCCACACATGCGCAGGTCGGGCAAGAGATCGTCGCCACCGTGCGCCTGCGCAACACTGGCGACGCCACACTGACCGATTTTGCACTCCAGACCACGCCTGCGGGACATGCTGAGTTCGCCAGTTCGGAGTTGGCGCCGGGACAGACAGCGACGGCAATGGTTTATCAGCGTGTGGAGGAAAACAGTCTGCCCGGTCCGCTCATGTTGCAAGTATCCGCAACGGCACACACGCGCTTTGGCGCTGCACCCCAGGTGCAGGCCGAAGGCAGGACGACCGTGATGCTGTCGTCGCAACCGCGCCTCGAAATCGCAACTGTGAGCGCCCCCATTACTGCCACGATCGGTTCCGATGTGATGGTCGCCTATCGCGTGCGCAACACGGGCGATGTGACGTTGTTCGGCGTCACGCTGCACGATGCGCGGGCGGGCGAAATCCCGCTGCCCGACGACACCCTCGCCCCTGGTAAAGTGACGACCGGCGTGGCGCGCTATCGAGTCACGATGGCTGATGCACCCGGTCC
>DMDA01000123.1:36045-53709 GCA_003451595.1 Chloroflexota bacterium
GCTGGTGTCGGGGAAATTGTGGCGATCCGCTATACGATAGCCAATCACGGCGATCTGCCTGTGTCGAATCTGGAGGTCATCGACAGCGCGGGTGAGATGTTGCCGCTGGCGCTCACTTCGCTTGAGCCGGGCGCCGAGGCTGTCATCGAAGCTGCACACACCGTCACCCTCACCGATCTCCCTGGGCCACTGCTGCACACGATCGCGGTGCGCGGACAGGCGCGTGACGGACAGATCGTGCAGGTACGTGGCGCAGCAGCGGTGCGATTGGCGCCACCAATGACCAGCGTAATCCACCTGGCGCCTGGCGCTCGCCAGACGGTTACAGTTGGGGACGTTTCGCTGATCGTGGAAGCGCCCCAGGGCTTTGCGCTGCCAGCAGTGACAGCCACACACCTGGATATGACGCTGGCGCCAGCCCCACCGTTGGCCTATCAGCACCCGGAAGGGATGACGCACCGTGGCGCGGCATTGGCGCTGGCAATATATGCCGATGGCGAACTTCGCACCGATGCGCACTTTGCAGAACCGCTGCGCCTCGTCGTCCCGGCGCCGGCGGTCTGGTCATGGATAGCCTATCGGTGGGACGATCTGACCAGCGCCTGGAACCGCGAGGGGCTGACCACAAGTGGGAGTGGTGCAGACACGGTAACCATCAGCTTGCAGCACCCGGGCATCGTTGCGCTCTTCGCACCGGAAGCAACGACGCCTTCTGCATCAACGTGGCTATATCTGCCTGCCATTCAGCGTTAAATCAGCGCTGCTGACCTCTAGGTTAGCTGATCAACTTCTCGGAAGCTCCAAAGCTTCCGGGAAGTTGTGAACGATATTTCACCTCACTCACTTCACTGGGGTGAGGCCAGAGACGCAAAGCGTGCTATCGCGCCATGGTTGCCCAGCACAGCCACGATATCGCCGGCGCGTAGCGTCTCGGTCGGGTCAGGGTTGATCATCAGTCCATTTGGGCGCATGATGGCAACGATGGTAACGCCGGTCTGGCTGCGAATTTTTGCTTCGCCCAGGGTGCGGTCGATGAGCGGGCTGTTCGCTGCCAGTGTAACCCACGAGAATTCAAGCAAGCGTCGCGCGTGTTCGAGCGCGTGCACGGCATCGTAATCGGCGTGAAGTTGATAGATTGGCGCATAGAGATCGTGGCGCACGCCATCGGTGTAGCGTTGCACTTCCAATGCAGGAATGTCGAGATGGAGCAGCGCCTGGCGGGCAATCTCCAGCCCGGCTTCGAACTCAGGTTGGACAACTTCGTACACACCGATGGCGTGCAGCGCTTCCAGTTGTTCGATAGCTTCGGCGCGGGCGACGATATGCAGGTCTGCATTAAGGGCGCGAATTTGCTGCGCCACCATCTGCGTGATTTTGATCGTGGGCGTCGTGATCAGCGCCAGATGCGCGCGCTCGATGGCGGCGGCCTTGAGCACGACGGCATGACTGGCGTCACCGTAGAGCACCGGGATGCCGTCGCGCTTGCATTCGTCAACGCGTTGTTGGTTCAATTCGATGGCGATGACGGGCACATGCAGCCGGTGCAGCATTCCGGCTACAAACTGGCCGACGCGCCCGGCGCCAGCGATCACGACGTGGTCGCGCAGCCCTTGCTCTGGCAGGTCGAAGGTCTGCATCGGCCCGCCGCGAAAGAGGCGCTGCTGCAGGCCATAGAGCGGTTGAATCAGACCGAACGCGGGCGGTGTGATCAGGATGCTGACCAACGCAGCGCTGAGGATAAGCGAGTAGGTGTCGGGCGCAAAGATGCCGTCTGTCACACCAATGCGCGCCAGCACAAATGAAAATTCACCAAACTGAAAGAGCGCCAGCGCCGTCGCCAATGGCACTACGTTGCGGTAGCCAAACAGGCGAGTCAATCCGCCAAAGAGCAGCGCCTTGCTGATGACCACCATCGCCACCACGAGCAGCACCGGCGTGAGATTAGCCAGCAAGAAGGTTGGGTCGAGCAACATCCCGACGGAGACGAAAAAGATCATGGCAAAGATGTCGCGCAGTGGAATCACCTCGCCCAGCGCCTGCACGTTGTAGTCCGATTCGCTGATGACCAGCCCGGCCAGGAATGCGCCAAAGGCGAAGGAAAGCCCGGCCAGGAACGCTGCGTACCCCACTCCCAGCCCCAATGCCGTCACTGTGACCAGGAAGAGTTCGCGCGATTCCCAGCGCGCGATGCGGCGCATCAGCCAGGGGATGACGCGTGTGCCGATCAACAGCATGGCGCCGAGGAAGAGTCCAGCGCGCACAACTGTAAAGAGCAACGCTACAACATCGAATGCGTCGCCGCCGATGTAGGGCAGCACCAGCATGATCGCCATGATGCATAAGTCCTGCACGACAAAGATGCCGAGCATGACGCGACTGGAGAGCGTGCCCATCAGCCCGCGCGCGCTGAGCGTCTTGAGCACAATCATCGTGTTGGACGTGCTGATCACGGCGCCAAACCAGAGCGCCGCCACCCAATCCAACCCCAGCCACTGACCGATGCCATAGCCAATTGCAACTGTCAACGCTATCTGGATCGGTGTGCCAATCAAGGCGATGCGACGCACCGGCGCCAGCTCCTTGAGGGAAAACTCGATCCCCAACGTAAAGAGGAGCAATGCCACGCCGATCTCGGCCAGGCGGGCGATGTCGTCGATGCTGCCGACCGTGACCCCCCCTGTATACGGCCCGACAATCACCCCGGCCAGGATGTAGCCGACAATCAACGGCTGGCGCAGAAACTGTGCAACCAATCCGCCGATCAGCGCGGCGACGATGATGATGGCGATATCTGCAGCGATCCCCATGCTAAGACTCCTGCTCCACGTGGGCGCAAGCCAGGCGGCGGTTCTGGTGTATGAGGTGTGCGCCTCGCGCGTCGTCTGTCTTGCCTCGGCGCGCAGTACAGGGCATTCCCATCACCGGGCGCTTCCCAAACTGGGTTCCTGAAGCCGTCTGCACCAGCGCCAGATCAATTCTTGCTGACGCCACTATAGCACGCCCGGTGCAATTTTCTCTGTTCGATAACCTCTTCAGGGCGTAGCGCACTATTCATTGCTGCCTGCATCTGTTGTCCGGGCTGTCTCCGTCGCAAAGCTGTCTCCGTCGCAAAGCTGTCTCCGTCGCAAAGCTGTCAGAAAGTAGACCTTCAACCCATTCGCTATTTGACGCACACCGCCAAAGATCATACTATTCGTGGTTGGTGTGCGGTCTCTGGCTGGCCGGCGCCTTTTTTGTTCGTCTTTCATTGGAGGGGGTGCAAAATGCGGTTGATTCCACGCAAGTTGTTCTTGACGCGCGGTGTTGGCATTCACAAGGAGAAGCTCACCAGCTTCGAGTTGGCGCTGCGCGAGGCCGGTATCGCCCAGTTCAATCTGGTGCGCGTTTCTTCGATTTTCCCGCCGCACTGTCAAATTGTCTCGAAAGAGGAAGGACTGCAATTGCTACAGGCTGGTGAGATCGTCTTTTCGGTGATCGCTGAAATGTCTAGCAACGAGCCGGGTCGCCGCATGGCCGCTTCGATTGGTGTGGCGCGCCCTGCCGACCACGACAAATACGGGTACCTCTCCGAGCATCATAGCTATGGGCAGACCGAAAAGGAAGCTGGCGATTACGCCGAAGATCTGGCCGCCACCATGCTGGCGACAACGCTTGGTATTAACTTCGACGTTGACAAGGATTACAACGAGCGCAAAGAACAATACATGATGGGCGGCGAGATCGTCGATAGCACCAGCATCACGATGGCGGTCACGGCGGCGCCGGGCGGCGTGTGGACGACCGTGATCAGTGCGGCGATTTTGATTTAGCTGGTTTGATTCAGCCGGGGCACGGGGCGAGTTGCGAGAGACGAGATGTCTGGCAACTCGCCTTCTCATGCCTGAGGCGCATGGACTTCGCACAAAGTGAAGGCAAAATGACGACACCCGACAATTTTCTGGGGCTGGAAGCTGAACACAGCGCGTTTGACCGCGCACGCGTGCTGGTATTACCGATACCATTTGAGGCCACTGTCAGTTATGGTGGCGGCACAGGGGCTGGCCCAAACGCGATCATCCACGCGTCGCAGCAGGTGGAACTCTACGATCGCGAATATGATCTGGAACCGGCGTTGCATTACGGTGTACACACGCTGCCCGCTCTCGATCTGCCGGAAGACCCGACGGCGGCTGTCGCTGCAATTCGCTCCGCTGTCGCTGCCGCTGCGCGCACTGGTAAGCTCGTTGTTGGTTTGGGCGGTGAACATACAGTCAGCGTTGGCGTCGGACGCGGGCTGCTTGACGCAGTGGGTGGCCCCCTCACCGTCGTGCAGATCGACGCCCACAGTGACCTGCGCAACGAGTATGAGGGCACGCCCTATAGCCATGCCTGCATCGCGCGCCGCCTGTTGGACGACCCAGCAGTTGAGCAGGTGCTGCAACTTGGCATCCGCTCTGTCTGCCCGGAGGAAGTCGCTTTCGCGCGTGCGCATCCGGCGCGGACGCGCGTCTGGTATACGGAGGCTGTGCACGATGGCAGCTGGCGCAGTGAGTTCATCCAGCGCATCCAGGGGCGACGCGTCTTTCTCACCATCGACGTAGACGGATTGGACCCAGCGATTGTGCCCGCTACGGGTACGCCCGAACCAGACGGTTTGACATGGCCGGAGACGTTGGATATCCTGCGTACGTTGAACGCGCACGCCACTGTAGTTGGGCTGGACTGTGTCGAGCTGGCGCCAATGCCGGGATTGCACCTGGCAGACTTTGCCGTCGCCAAGCTGGTTTACAAAGCGATTTCGTATAGCATGATGCGGGGTGGATAAATCATGGAACATGCAAGCGCCGTGCGCGCCTTTATTAAGCACCACTATCGGCATTTCAACAGCGCAGCATTGGTTGACGCTGCCGAGGGCTACGTGAAGTTCATTGAGAACGGCGGCAAAATGCTGGTGGCCATGGCCGGCGCCATGAGCACCGCCGAATTGGGACTGTCGCTGGCTGAAATGATCCGTCAGGACAAGGTGCATGCCATCTCCTGCACCGGCGCCAACCTGGAGGAAGACATCTACAACTTGGTGGCGCACGATTATTACGTGCGCGTGCCCAACTACCGCGACCTGACGCCAGAAGACGAGCACGAGCTGCTTTCACGCCACCTCAACCGCGTCACCGACACCTGCATCCCCGAAGAAGAGGCGATCCGTCGCATCGAAGCGGCTATCCTAGAAGAGTGGACCGCTGCTGACCGCGCAGGTGAGCGCTACTTTCCACATGAGTTCCTCTACCGCATCCTACGCAGCGGTAAGCTGGAACCGTACTTCCAAATTGACCCGAAAGATTCATGGATGATGGCCGCTTGTGAAAAGAACCTGCCGATCTTTGTTCCTGGCTGGGAAGATTCGACGACCGGCAACATCTACGCTGCGCATTGCATGGCCGGCGACATCAAAAATGTGCACACTGTGCGAACAGGCATCGAGTACATGATGACGTTGTCGGCATGGTACTCGGCGACCGCTGCGACGACGCCGATCGGCTTCTTCCAGATCGGCGGCGGTATCGCCGGTGACTTCCCGATCTGCGTCGTGCCGATGTTGCGTCAAGACCTGGAGCGTGATGACATTCCGCTATGGGCCTACTTCTGCCAGATCAGCGACTCGACGACGAGTTACGGTTCCTACTCCGGCGCCGTGCCAAACGAGAAGATCACGTGGGAGAAGCTGGACATCACCACCCCCAAGTTTATCGTGGAGAGTGACGCCACCATCGTCGCACCGCTGATCTTTGCGTATGTGTTGGGCAGTTAGCCTCGGCGTCGAAAGGCGATGGAGCTAACGGGGTGACAGCAAAATTGCATAGAAAAAGGGATCGGTTATGGCCGATCCCTTTTTTTCGATCAAAACTACTGCTTTACAGTCGGTGGCAAGGCGTCGCCGCGCTTCCGACCGGCAGAATCAGATCTTCTGGACGTTGGCGGCTGCCGGGCCTTTGGGGCCTTGCTCGACCGAGAACTCGACCTTGTCGCCTTCAGCGAGGGTGCGGAAACCGGCGGCCATGATGGCGGTCTGGTGGACAAAGACATCCTTCTTGCCAGAGTCGGGCGTGATGAAGCCGTAGCCCTTCTGGTCGTTGAACCACTTGACGGTGCCTTTTTCGCGAGCGGACATGTTGGAAACTTCCTTTCCTGGTACTAACTGCAAAAACGTTTACTGTTGCTATAAATGTGGTCATTTCCAACGGCAAAACCAAAAGCCGCCCAGACGTAAAGTCAGAGCGGCTATACTTCACTCGCTGTAGGACTTACATTCTAGCATGATTAGTATAGCCTACCTGATTTCTGGTGTCAAAATTGGCGAAAACGCAAGTTCATGCCCCTTTTCACGGCGGCTGGCGGCAACAAAAAAGCGGGATTCCAACCAATGCTGGAATCCCGCTGTGACTGGCACGACAAATTAGACGGCGCTGCCGTTAATTACTGCCGGCTTGCACCCGCAAGCGTTCAGTGTTCCTAAATTTTCTGAACGTTGGCGGCTGACGGCCCCTTGGGGCCTTGCTCGACCGAGAATTCGACCTTGTCGCCTTCGGCGAGGGTGCGGAAACCGGCGGCCATGATCGCCGACTGATGGACAAAGACATCTTTCTTGCCGGACTCAGGCGTGATGAAGCCGAAGCCCTTCTGATCGTTGAACCACTTGACGGTGCCTTTTTCACGAGTAGCCATGTTGGAAACTTCCTTTCCTGAAATACAATACTGTTTACTAACTACGGTACAAAATGTGGTCGTTCCCAACAGCAAAAACAAAAAGCTGCTCAAACTTGTAGTCTGAGCAGCGGTCGTTTTCTCGCTAAAGGACTTACAAAATTTTGTAATTGTTACAATACTATGAGTGGTCGGGCTTGTCAAATCAACAAGCGCGCGAAATGTCATTGATTCGGTTTGCGCGCTTGCTCATCATCTCGACGTGAAAATGGGTAGCTTCGTCTGCAGGTTGCGGGGAACATTAGGGCACAGGGGTGACGTGCAGTAGAATGCACCCGAAGAATTGGTGCATTGAAGGCGCGACGCTGGCATCACTGGCAGCTACCATCGGCAAGAATCATTAGCATGACCATCTCCACGCAACAGGTGGATCATTACGAGGTGCTGGGCGTATCGCCGCAGGCAACCGAAGAGGAAATCCGTCGGCGCTACCGATTTCTGGCGCTGGCGTTTCACCCGGATCGCCATCAGCGCAACGCCGAGCATCACCACCTGGCCGAACAGCAGATCAAGCGCATCAACGAAGCATACCGGGTGCTCTCTGATCCTCACCTGCGCGCCGCGTTTGATGCCACCCGGCAGTTGGGGCTGGATGCGGCGAGTGCAGGGCGACCGCCCGCGTCGATCTATGCCCAATCGCTGCAAGAGATGGCGCGCGCCAGTCAACGCCTGGCGCAGGTCGAACAGGAACTGGCAAAGAGCCGGACACGCCTGGAAAAACTAGAGCGCACCAATGCCGAGCTGAGTGCGCAGCTGGTGGAAGTCGAACAGGCGCACGCGGCAGAACGGGCGACCTTCGAGAGCGAGCGCAAGGCGTTGCGCCAACAGTTGGAGACGTTGACGCAAGCTACGAATGCGACCGAGGGCGCGTTGCGCATTCAGCTCGACCATGCCGAACGCAAAATGTTGCGTCTCCAGCAAGAGGTGGAACGCAAGACGATGCTGCTTGACCGGCTGAATGCAGCCAAACACGAATGGGAAAATTCGAGCCAGAGCCGATTCGATGCCCTGAATCAACGGCTGGCGCGGCTGCGCGCCGAGCTGGAGGCGCGTGACCTGGAGTTGGCCGCAGCGCTGGCCAGGCATCAGGCGTTACAAGAGCAGTTCACCCAGGAACAG
Organism: Chloroflexota bacterium; assembly: GCA_003451595.1. GTDB lineage: Bacteria > Chloroflexota > Anaerolineae > Caldilineales > Caldilineaceae > Caldilinea. Next base: position 43,906 of record DMDA01000123.1, read on the forward strand.
CGCAGCGCGCACCAGGCGCTCCAGAATTACGCCAACGCCCTCACCGCCAGCGAGACCGAAGCAGCGCGCCTGCAAATTGAGTTGGACAGCGTCACAGCTGGACAGCAACGCAGCCGCACCATCATGCGTCTCTGGCAGGTCGCCGCTATTATTGGCATTGCCAATACGGTGATTCTGCTGGTCATCGTCTTACAGTGGCTGCGCGGCGGCTGAAGCCTCACCCCACCGTCAACAGTACGATGCCGATCACCATCACCCCGGCGGCCAGCAAGCGCCGCTGCGCTTGCCCTTCGCGCAGTAACCAGGCGCCCAGCAACGCGCCAAACAAGATACTCGCCTCACGCAGCGGCGCAATATAGCTCACCGGCGCTGTGACCAGTGCAGTCAATACCAGGATGTAGGCTAGCGAGCTGAGCACTGCGATGCCGATCGCTTCCCAGCGATGGGTGCGCCATTCGTAGCCAACTTCGCGGCGGCGTCGCCAGGCCATCGGTGACAGAATCAGCGTGCGCCCAATGCTTGACCCATATTCCAGGAGCAGCGGCGCCACCAGGAGTGTGCTGACGGCGGTTTTGTCCCACAATGTATATGCTGCGATCAGCAAGCCGGTTAGCAGTCCATAGGCAACACCGGCTCCCATTTGGCGACGGCGTAACATCTGTTCGCCACCAGCGATAACGAAGACTCCTGCGATGATCAAGCCCGCGCCGGTAATTGCTGGCAATGTTGGACGTTCACCTAGTAGCAGCACGGCGCCAATCAGCGTCAGCAACGGACCGACGCCGCGCGCCAGGGGATAGACCACCGACAGGTCGCCGGTGCGATACCCGCGCTGCAAGGCGAGAAAATAGCTCACGTGCAGGGAAGCGCTGCCAAGGATGAAGAGCACCCCTGGCCAGGCGAGCTTCGGTTGCCAGCGCACAATGTACGTCGCCACAATTGGCGCCCAGAGTAGGACTGTTAGGGCCGAAAACAGCCAGGTAAAGACGCCGCCGCCATGGGCGCGCTTGGCTAACAGATTCCACAGCGCATGCAAGAGCGCTGAAATGAGAATGAGGGCAACGGAGAGCAGTGTCAATAGAGTTGACTACCTGATAGATAGCACAATCAAACATCGTGCATCCGATATCTTCCCGGAAGCTCTGAGCTTCCGGGAAGATGAGCAAAGTCTATCTGTGTTGTTTATGAGATAGGGCAAGCACCCGCTACGTTCGCGCGCAAACCGTGCATCATGTATCACTGGTCGGGCGCGCCTGGCCGCGCCCGACCAGTGTCGCATGATGGCTGAGTGACTAAGCTGGTACGCGCAGACGCTGGCTGAGCATCTCGATCAGGTCGCCCCCGAGCTGCACCATTTCGTCAAGCCGCGCGCTGCTGATTTGCTCGATTGTATCAGAGCGCAGGTGATAATGCTGCTCTTCGACCCGCGCAGTGAAGGCCAGGCATGGTCTTCCGCGCATCGCAAAGGTGGTGTGGTTGCTCTCCAGCCAGGGCGCCACCCAACGAACGTCGGGGAAGTGGGCGATGGTTTGCTCTACCTCGGCCTGCAGCGAAGGCGTCAGGTTGAAGGCTGCGATGGTGTTTGGCCCCTGGCGCAGCCCGACCGCATCGAAATTGAGCACAGCGTCGATCTGGTCGAAGGTGGCGCTGCGCCGGCGCACATACTCGTCGTCACCCGATGGCAGATATTCTTCATTTGTGAACGCAATGAACTCCAGGCTGTAAGGTTGTTCCTGGCGGCAGAGCTGTTCGGCTAACGCCAACATGACTGCCACGCCACTGGCGTTGTCGCTAGCGCCGGGGGTGTCGATTTTGGTGTCGTAGTGGGCGCACAGCACGATTTGTTGGCGCGTTAGACCCGGCAGCCGGCCAACGACATTGGCGGTCGTGCTCTGGCTGTGCCGCGTATCGATCCGTAGCCGGACGTTTTCACCGACACGATTCAACAGCATAGCGCCGACTTCAGCCGATACGGTTGCCGAGGGCACGTGAAATTCCCAATCTTCGATCAGGCGCTCGATCTCACCGCTCCGGCTCTGCACGGTCAGGATTGCCGCCGGGTGTTTTGCTTCCAGCAACGCCACGACGCGCGCATCCGCCTCATCCTTGAATTGCCAGGCTTTGGGTGGCAGCGGATGACGCACCAATTCACCGTAGAGGACGGCCAGTTTTCCCTCCAGGTCAAGTTGTTCCAGTTCGGCGCGTGTGTGCACAGGCGTCACGGGTGCAGTCACCAGACAGGAGGGAGAGTAAGCGTTGGCGGCCACCGGCAATGCTGAATTGTGCAGGCAGAGCCAGGCGCCGAGTTCCTCCCACGCTGGGCAGGCGAATTCCTGGCTCTCGACGGCCAGCCCGCAGCGTCTGAACACGGATTCGATATAGGCGGCGGCAGCCTGATTGCCAACCGAGCCACCGGGGCGCGCACCAATTTCTACACTGAGGGCTTTCAAGTGGCGAAACGCTAAATTTTGCATAAAATGATCCTGAGAAACGAAATCAATAGATTTGGCGGCGAGTGGCAAAACGGACGCAAAAGCGCAGACCACTCCACTGTCATCATTGCATAAGTGGATTGCCGCTGAATCATGGCCGGGTTGCGGAGGTGTAGCCGTGTCTGCAAGCCGACTTTCACCGCATGTACGCCGGTCACTACGCTTCAGGCGGTGTTGTGTCAGCGATCTCCATCAGCAGGCGGCGCAGCATTGTCAACTCCGCCTGCAGCGCGGCATTCTCGTCGGCGGCGCGGCGTCGGAACTCGACAAACGCAGCCCGCATTTCCTGCCGCAGCAACTCCACCTCGCTGACGCTGCTAATCCTACGCCGTGCCATGAACTGGGTGGCGATATAGCTGGTGAGCACCGAGAAGAGGCTAACCCCCATCACAATCATGGCCGCACCGATCAGCCGTCCTGCTGGCGTCATTGGATACGTGTCACCATAACCGACGGTGGAGACGGTCACAATTGCCCACCAGACAGCATCGTCGCCGGTCTTGATATTGGCGCCTGGCATGGGCGCTTCAATCAGCACGATCAAGATGCTGCCGATGATGATCACGATCATCACCACAAGCACAACGAGCGTAAGTACGGCGTAACCTCTGAACATTTCATCGAACATATGACTGCCGAAGACCTGGAAGGCAGCGATGATGAATATGTGCAATGGGCTGGGGAGTACCGTCTGATGCAGCGACTGGCGGAGAAGCTTGCGCATTTGCAAGAGGTTGAGTACGGTGATACAGGAGCGCTTCGACGAGGTTAAACGCGTCATTGACAGTTATGCTGCTGCTCCCTTTATGCCGAGCAGCATTTGGTCTTTCGCTATGACAACGCACGGCACCGTCCTGCGCCGCCTACTCCGGAGCACAAACATGCTGGGGAAAGTGTTGTTGCCAACAAAGCGCCGACCCCGGCAGAAGTATTGATCGAGATCGCGTTGACACGTGGTTGGGTGTAAACCATGGATGATACTGGGCAAACGCAGCGACTGCTCCTTTTGTCGTGCTCACAGCGCAAACGCCTTGACCCTGGCTTATTGCCAGCTATCGACCGTTATGACGGGCCATTGTTTCGAGTGCTTCGACGCTATCGTCGAGGCGTTGGTCGAGTGGAGTATGAAGGCAAATCTCTTCCTGACGTGTATATTCTTTCCGCTGAATACGGCCTGATCCCCTCCGAACAGCCAATTGCCAACTATGAACGACGTATGACGATGCAACGAGCAGAGGAATTACGGCCCCGCGTGTTGGCTGACCTGTCCACCATCCTTGATGCAAACACAAATTATCGAGAACTGTTTATCTGCATGGGACGCGACTATCTGCGCGTATTGGCAGGATGGGAAATTCGGCGCTCACAAAACATGAGCGTCATCTATGCAGATGGTTCGATCGGGGGAAGGCAAGCTCAATTATACGATTGGCTTTATGGCACTTCGCCCACTTTGCCTGATATCTTTGATTAAGTACCTACTTGATCAGCGCCCGTAAGACATCCAGAGGTGCTATAAACTATCCAGCCGATAGGTTGTTGCCGATAAGCCCACGCGACTGGGGAGCAGCTATGTGACCGGTTGGGAGGTAGCGTTGATCTGCGATATCTCTACATCCATGTCCCATTCCTGACCCGACTTGCTTCATCGGGATTTCAGCATCTGCACTTCTCTGACTAGAACGGTGTGTCAGCGACGGGACTTTGCTCCCGTCGCTGACACACTATTGGGATTGTATCAACCCGTTCCTACCGCAGCGCCAGCGTTGTCACTGCCCCGCTCTGCACCAGCCCTGTCCATAGCCAGGGCAGCACGCCCAGCGCCACGGTGAAGACGGCGGCGATGCCCAGCGTCATGGCGACAGGGATGCTGGTTCGCTGTGCTTCGATGCGCGTCTCCTCGCTCGGCTCAGCAAAGTACATGTCGACGACGATGCGCAGATAGTACCAGGCGCCGATGGCGCTGTTGAGCATAGCAACCGCAGCCAGCCAGGAGTAGCCACCCTGCACCGCCGCCGCAAAGACGAAGAACTTGGCAAAGAAGCCTGCAAACGGCGGCACACCCGCAAGGCTGAACATGAAGATGCTCATCAACAGCGCAACCTGCGGATGACGTTTCGCCAGCCCTTTAAGCCGGTTGCCGGTCGCATCCATCTCGCCCTGCCGTTCAAGCAAGATCACCACGGCGAAGGCGCCCATATTCATGAAGGCGTAGGCGATCAGGTAGTAGAGCGCGGCGTCGATACCTGCTGGCGTCGCCGTCGCCAGCCCAACAAGCAGGTAGCCGGCGTGGGCGATGCTCGAATAGGCGAGCAGACGCTTGAGGCTGCTCTGGCGCAGCGCGACCAGGTTGCCGAGCGTCATCGTCAGCACCGCCAGGATGCCGAGCGCCATGCCCCATGTCGGCTGCTCGGTGGGCAACGCGGTGGCGAAGAAGCGATAGAACGCCGCAAACGCCGCCGCCTTGGTGCCGATGCTCATGAACGCAGTCACCGGCGTGGGCGAGCCTTGATAGACGTCGGGCGTCCACATGTGGAAGGGAACCAGGCTGACCTTGAAGCCGAACCCGGCGATCAACATCGTGACGCCGATGGCCAGCAACGCCACGTCTGCCTGACCCTCGAAGAGGCGCATGGCAATCAAGTCGAAGCGAGTGCTGCCCGTGGCGCCGTAGACAAACGCTGCGCCGTACACAAAGAATGCGCTGGCAAAGGCGCCGAGCAAAAAGTACTTCATCGCCGCTTCGTTGCTGCGTCGGCTGATGCGGCTGAGGCCAGCTAGGATGTATAGACCGAGCGAGAAGGTCTCCAGCGCCAGGAAGACGACCATCAGATCGGTGGCGGCGCCCATCATCATCATGCCTGCGCTGACAAGCAGGATCAACGTGTAATATTCGCCGGTCTGCAGGTTGACGGTTGGAATGTAGCGCACGCTGAGCAAAATCGCCAGCGCCGCGCCGGTCAGCACGACCAGGTTGAGCGCCTGCGCACGTTCGTCACTGACCGCCATGCCCTGGAAGCTGGAAACCGGCTGGCTGAGCAGCCAGATCGAGACGCCTGCGGTCGCCAGCACGCCGACCAGCGCCACCCACGGCAGCCACGCCAGCGTCGGCGTCTTACCTTTGCGGTTGAGAATGTCGAGCAGTATGACGACTGCCGCTGCAATCACCATCGTCAGCGCTGGCAAGACTGCGTTCAGATTTAGTTCTGTGAGTGCGCTGTTCATTTTGCCTCCGTCACCACGATCTCGGCGAGTTCCAGCGCTGGCATCTGTTCCGCTGTCGCCTGCTCGATCAAGGCAGTGCGCGTCGCCAGCATCGCCTCGACCGATGGGTTGATCTTGTCGAAGAAGAGGTTGGGGAAAAGCCCGATCACAAAGAAGAGAATCACCAGCGGCACGACCATCGCCAATTCTTTGAGATTGAGGTCTTTCAGATTGGCTTTGTCGTTGGCTGGGTTGGTGATCTCGCCCTGCGCCATCTTGCGGAAGGCGGTGAGCAGATACCATGCCGCCAGAATCACGCCTGCCGCCGCCAGTACGGCGAAGATCGGCATGTAGTTGTAGGCGCCGAGCATGATCGTGAACTCGCCGACAAAGCCGTTGAGACCCGGCAGCCCGGCGCTGCTCATCGCCACGACCAGGAAAAGTCCGGTGTAGACCGGCACGCTTGCCCATAGCCCGCCGAACTCATCCAACATGCGCGTGTGGCGCCGTTCGTAGAGCAGGCCGACCATGAGGAAGAGCGCACCCGTGCTCAGCCCGTGGTTGACCATTTGCAGCACGGAGCCGCTGACGCCCTGCGCGTTCATCGCAATCACACCGAGCATCACATAACCGAGATGCGCCACCGAGCTGTAGGCGACCAGCGACTTGATGTCCTTTTGCATCAGCGCCACCAGCGCGCCGTAGAGAATACCGATCACTGCCAGCGTCGCCAGCAGTGGCCCAAACTGCTCGGCGGCTTGCGGGAAAACGGGCATCGCCAGACGCAAGAAGCCGTAAGTGCCCATCTTCAGCAAGACACCCGCCAGAATGATCGAGCCGGCGGTCGGCGCCTGCACGTGGGCGTCGGGCAGCCAGGTGTGGAAGGGGAAAAGCGGCGTCTTGACGGCGAACGCCAGGCTGAACGCCAGGAACGCCCATGTCTGCACGACAGCGGGCAGCGGCGTGCTCTGCAGCGCCACGATGTCGAAGGTGCCCGCCGAGAAGTAGACGATCAGGATGGCGACGACCATTAGGGCCGAGCCGGCGAAGGTGTAGAGGAAGAACTTCACCGCCGCATATACTCGGTTCTGTCCGCCCCATTCGCCGATCAGGAAGTACATCGGGATGAGGCTCGCCTCGAAGAAGACGAAGAAGAGCACCAGGTCGAGCGCCACGAAGACGCCGATCATCGCCGTTTCGAGCAGTAGCATCAGCGCCATGTACGCGCCCACGCGCTTGTCGACGTAGAGGATACTGAAGTAAACGGCGATCGGCATCAGGAAAGTCGTCAGCAGCACCAGGAAGAGGCTGATCCCGTCCACGCCAAGCGCATAGCGAATGCCCAACGGCGCAAACCAGACCGCGTCTTCGACGAACTGCATCCCGGCGTAGCCGTCTTGCCAGTTCGTCCACAGCAGTAGGCTGACCAAAAAGGTGACGACCGTCGTCGCCAACGCCAGCCACTTCTTTGCCCCGTCACCCGGCACGAGCATCACGATGACCGACCCCAGCAGGGGCAGGAAAGTGATGATGGTGAGCAGATATGGAATCGATGAGGCCATAAGGCTAGTCCCTGAATCTTATCCAATAAACAAGAAATAAAAGAGTACGGCCACGACGCCTAGAAAGATGCTTAGGGCATAGGTGGGAATGGCGCCGTTTTGCAGCTTACGCACTGCCTCGCCCGCGTCGTTGACGACGGCGCCGACCCCATTCACGGCGCCATCGATCACCTTCGGGTCGAAGACGCGGGCAAACCAGCCAGAAACAGCCTTGAGCGGGTTGACGATTGTAGCGCGATAAAGCTCATCGACATACCACTTGTGTTCGATCATTGGACGCAAGAAGGCGATGGGCGCCGCCAGCCGCTCCGCCCAGCTTTCGTGGCGTAGATAGAGCGCACGCGCCAGCAAGAAGCCGAAGACGGCGATCACAATGCTCAGGGTGATGCCAAGCAATTCTGTGACAAGCAGAATCTTCTCGTGTTCACCAACAACTGGCTCCAACCAATGTTCCAGCGATAATATGAACGGCAGGTTGATGACCCCACCAACCAGACTCAGGAAGGCGAGAATCCACAACGGCGTCGTCATGATGCGTGGACTTTCGTGCACGTGCTCGAAAATGTGTGGGTCGCGTGGTTGGCCGTGAAAAGTGAGGAAGACGGCGCGGAAACTGTAGACAGCTGTGAGCAGCGCCGTCACCGCACCGACGATGTAAAGCAGGATGTTGTGATCCAACGCCGCCACCAGAATTGCATCCTTGGAGAAGAAGCCGGAGAGCAGCGGAATGCCTGCCAGCGCCGCTGCACCAACGAGGAAGGTGCGATACGTTGTTGGCATCTTCGCCCGTAGCCCTCCCAACCGGTTGATGTCCAGAATGCCATCAGTAGCGTGCATGACGCTGCCAGCGGCGAGGAAGAGCAATGCCTTGAAGAAGGCATGTGTCACCAGATGAAAGAGCGCTGCACCGTATGCCGCCATGCCTGCCGCCGCCACCATGTAGCCAAGCTGCGATACGGTCGAGTAGGCCAGGATTTTTTTGAGGTCGGTCTGACCCATAGCAATGGTGGCGGCTAGCAATGCCGTTAACATGCCGATCCAGGCCGCCACCTCGCCAGCAGGGACGCCAACGTGCCACAGCAAGTTGGTGCGGATGATCATGTAGACGCCCGCTGTGACCATGGTCGCTGCATGGATGAGCGCAGAGACGGGTGTGGGGCCAGCCATGGCGTCGGGCAGCCAGACGTAGAGCGGAATCTGCGCGCTCTTGCCTGCCGCGCCCAGAAGAAGAAGGAGACAGATGATGGCTGCCGTGGCAGGCGCCAGGTGATGCACTGTCTCGCCCAGTTCAGTAAATACCAGCGTGCCCAACGTTGACCACACCATGATCATCGCCAGGATCATGCCAAAGTCGCCGATGCGGTTGACGATGAACGCCTTTTTGCCGCAGTCGGCGTACCAACCGTACATGTCGTCACGCTTGTCGAACCAGAAGCCAATCAGCAGGAACGACGCCAGACCGACGCCTTCCCAGCCGACGAACATGCCGAGGAAGTTGTTGCTCATCACCAGCGTGAGCATGGCGAGGATGAAGAAGTTCAGGTAGAAGAAGAAACGTTGGTAGCGCGGCTCATGATCCATATAGCCGATCGAGTAGATGTGGATCAGCGCGCCGACGCCGGTCACGACCATCGCCATCGTGACGCTCAGTGGGTCGATCAGCACGGCGGCAGGGACCTTGAAGTCGCCGATTGTCATCCACTGCCACCAGGTGATGGTGATGCTGCGCTCGGCGGAGGGCAGCGCGGTCAGGCTGAAGAAGAGCATCACCGATACGACAAACGCAGCCAACACCGCCGCCGACGCCACCCATCCGACGACCTTCTGCGACATCCACTGCCCGGCGAATAGAATGATCAGCGCGCCGAGCGCCGGCAGGGCAAACAATAACCAGACAGATTCAAACATGATCGTTCTCCGGCAAAGTTGTCTTTACCACTTCATCAAATTCACATCGTCGATGTTGGTTGTCTTGGATAGGTGGAAGTGCGCGATCAAGATCGCCAGCCCGACTGCAACCTCAGCAGCGGCCACAGCCATCACCATAAAGACGAAGACCTGACCGTTGAGATTGTTCCACTGCATGGCGAAGGCGATCAGCGTCAGGTTGACGCTGTTGAGCATCATCTCGACGCACATGATGATGATCAGCGCGTTGCGTCGGCTGAGCACGCCCACCGCGCCGATGGTGAAAATGATGGCGCTCAGGATGAGATAGTAGCTGGTTGGAACCACGAGTTCTTCCTCCAAGAATCTCTCAATCTCCAATCTTCAATCTCGGTCATTAAGACTGGAGATTGGAGATTGGAGATTCTTCATTTTTGGGTCGGCGCGCCAGCAGCAGCGCGCCGATCAATGCCACCAGCAGCAGCACCGCCGCCAGTTGCACAAGCAAGATATTCTGCGCATAAATCTCAACGCCGAGCACGATGGGTACGCCGCCCTGGTTGGCAGCCGGATCAAGCGGCGTCAACGGCATTTGCAGGATGGTAAGCGCCATGCCGGCCAGCATCAGCACGCCCAGCGCCAGCCCGGCGTAGGGAACC
>DMDA01000126.1:0-2414 GCA_003451595.1 Chloroflexota bacterium
AGACCTATTGTTGCCTGATAGTTTAACCCAAACTCGGGCTGGTTTCAATCCCTCACCTGGGTTGAACGTCTTTCAGACCTGCGCTCGCATCGTCCCTGATACTGGCTGCATCAACTGAGTCATGGTTGCAGTATACCCCATCGACTGGACTCTTTCAAGGATTCTTGTCGATGTTTCCTGCTCCATTCTTTGATGTTCCTCCCACCAGCGAGCACTGGGCGTACCGCTGACCAGTCCCCAGGTCACGGCTGTTCTATGCTTCCGCCAATTCAGCTGCCTGCTCAAATGTCCACAGGCATTCCTCTCTGGAATTGCGCACCGGCTAGCACCTGCTGCCGCATGCGCCTAGCTGCGAGCGTCACCCTGTGTCAAGCTGCCTGCTTCGATGCTCGCATGCTCGATAATGACGATCATTCTTGCATGCTACAGACCTTCGGCAGGCGGCTATATCAAAAACAAATCTGGCTCCTCCGGCTTCGGGCTGCCTACAGTCTCTACTCGCCCCCGACAGACAGCGCATAGCGGATAGAAGCGCACTGAATCCTTACCCGGCGCCAAATATCGCTCCAGCCGCTGACGCAGCTGGATGTACTGCTTCTCCGTCAGAAAGCACTCAAAGAGGCTGTACTGCGTCCATTGCCCATAACCGCTCAGCGTCTTGTGAATCTTGGCGCGCCGCCGATCGTCGGGGACGTCGTAGGCAACCACGTACAACGTCGTCGTCCGATTGTCTGCCATGCTATCATCGCACCTGAAATGGGCGATAGTCCGGTAGCTCGCCCAACACAAATTTCGCCAGCAGCCGCGCTTGCAATTCCAGACAACGCCGATAGGTCGCCTTGTACTTGAAGACTGGGTGCTCGATCTCCGTGTTGAGCCGCTGCTCAAACTGCTGCAGGTAGAGCTTGCGTCCGCTCGGCGTCAGCCGCTGCACACCCAATATCTCCTCGAAGTGCTCGGCGCGCAGGATGTTCTTGTTGATCACCGTCATCACCACCGAATCAACGATCGGCGTGCGCATCTCCTCCATCAGGTCGAGCGCCAGCGCCGGCTTGCCGTAGCCCTCGCTGTGCAAAAAGCCGATGTAGGGGTCGAACCCCACGATCTGCACCGCGCTCATGACGTGGTTCATCAGCAGCGTGTAGCCGTAGCTGAGCAGCACGTTGACCGGGTCGGTCGGTGGCCGGCGGTGACGACCGTCGAAACCCAGGTCCTGCTTGAGCAGATGGCGAAACGCGGCAAAGAATGCCGCCGCGCCCGACCCTTCCAGCCCATTGAGCGCACCCAATGCCGACTGCGCTTGTGGATAGCGCGGGTCCGGCGGGCCGTCCTGCTCTACCGACAGCTTGTCCACTTCGTCAATCAATGCGCCAATTTGCTCGGCATAGTCCGCCAGCCGCACAGAGATTTCGGTGCGTTCACCGCCGCGGTTGCTGCGCAGAATCAGTGTGCGCTGGTTGTGCAGCTTGCCGCGCACAAAGCGCTTAGCCAGCGCGACTCGCTGTGGGTAGTTTTCGTGCAGACGAAACTGTCCTGTGCGCACAAAGATATTTTTGGTGACCTCTGGCGCCAGCCGCCCTTTGAATCGCCCCCAGTAGTCGCAGAAGCAGACTTCGGCGTTCTGTTCCAGCAGGGCCAGCAGCGCCGGCGTCGTCACCGTGCTGTCACCCATGACCACCACCTGCTCCACCTTCAGCAACGGCACGCGCACCGTGCGTTTCTCGGCGCCCGTTTCTTTATTCTCTGGAATCTGTACGATCAGTGTGTCGCCGTCCTTGCGCACGGTGCTGTACGGTTCGGTCAGGTATAGCGTAGTCATCGCTGTAGCTCCACAAGATATTGCTCGGTCTCTTTGGGTAGACACACGTCGTAGAGGCTGCAACCGTTGCAGCGCGCCCGCTGTTCGGTATGCGGCGGCATTTCACCAAGTGCCACGACCCGCTGCATTGCCTGAACCAAGCCGGTCGTCAGCGTCCGCAGTTCGGGGGTGAAGATCACCTCCTCACGCCGCCGATCGCCAAAGTAGAAGAGGAAGCCGCGTGGCACCGGGCGTCCGGTCATCTCTTCCAGACAGAGCGCTTGTGCACACAACTGCGCGTGGTCGTTGGTCCAACGCCCACGCTGCCCCTGTTTATACTCAATTGGCGTCAGCGTCCCGTCGTCTGCTTCCTCGACGATGTCGCAGATTCCGCTGATGCCGAGGCTGTGGCTGTAGACCTGCACGCTGCGCCGGACAATCACGCCGGCCGCCGTGGTCTCGTAGCCTTGTGTGTGCACCCGCTCATGGTGCGCCACACCGCGCGCAACGTGTGCGTTCTCAATCATCTCCGCCTCCACGTGCATATACCAGAAACGCCGTGGGCAGTACGCGTATTGATTGATGAAGGAGAGCGGCAAATAGTCGTTCATGTGAT
>DMDA01000126.1:2621-45721 GCA_003451595.1 Chloroflexota bacterium
GGCATCCAGCACCTCATACTCCAGCGTGCCGACGCCGCCCTTATAACGCTGGCGCTGATAGGTGAAGCTCTCCATCTGCCAGCGTCGCACGGCGCTGACAATCACGTTGCGCTCGACCCACTCCTCAAATTCGCGCCCCCACGTCTCTCCGGTGAGCTTATCCCAGCGCGAGCGCAGCCCGGCGACGGCCATGCGCGGCTGTGGGAAGACCTCGATGCGCCGCGCCTTGTTGTCAGCCTCGCCCCAACGAATCGCGGTCGGGCTGGCAAAATCCAGCGTCCAGCGGGTAGGTGTAGCTGTCAAGGCGCGCAGATCCTCCATCGTGGTGAAGCCGCACCATGGATGACTGCCCGGTGCGCCGTAGACATGCCGCACTGCCAGCCGCACATCGCCCAGGCGGATGGTGGGCAGCGGACTGTTGAGCAGATGCTCCTGAAAGACCTCAAAGAGGCGGTCGTCGAGCAGGCTGATGCGCAGCCAGCCCGGCTGTCCGGCGTTGACCTTGACCTTGCGGTCATAGGGGCTGGTCCAGTAGCCGTAGAGCGGTGAGAGCGCAAAGGCTGACCGTCCCTGCGCATCGTGCATCTGCTGCGATAACGCCGGATCGACGCTCTGCACGATGGCGTAGAAGGCGGCGTGCGCCAGCTCGCCCGCCAGCACCGGCAGTACGCCTTCGTCAAGCGCAGAGAGGTCAAGCACCAGGGCGCGTAATGCAGTCGTTGACATGATGGCTCCTCAACGGTAAAATCGTGGATGCTACGAAACTGAGTTTCGCATCGCATCTGTTGGTGGCGTAGAACAACACAGTGCTATCGATGTGCGTGTTCATTCGCTGCAGGACTTTGTCGGAATTGACAGGACTTCCTATGACGACGTTGACGCTAGTTAGTGCAGAGCAAGAATCGATCCGACCCCTGGTCGAATCGGCGTTGGCGCGAGAAGCAGGACTGCTCGATGTTGCCATCCGCCAGACACAAGCACGGCTGCGCACCTTTGAGGCGCAGTATGCAATGAGCACCGACGAGTTTCTGCGCCGTTTTGCCAACGACGAGATTGCCGAAACCCTCGACCTGGATGAATGGATCGGTGAATCACGTCTGCTAGACCGTCTGTTGCAGAAACAGAGCGCGCTGAAGGGTATCGCCATTGTCGGTTGATCGTTACTTTAGACAGATGCGCGCCTTGCTCGGCGCGTGCGCCGTGGCAGCGGTCTGGACAATGACCGAAGAAGTGCGCACAGCTTCGACGGGCTTTTTGCGTGCACGCATCGAATTCATCGATGGTTCGGTTCTTCACATTCGAGAGTATCTCGACCTTGACATGCCGAACCACGCCTGATGTACTCCTATACGTATCTGGATGCGCAAGGCAACCTCCGTTTTCGCTATGACAACACAGACCACCATCGCGGGCTTCACCTGCCCACGCATCCGCACCACAAGCACGACGGCAACCCAAACGCCATCCTCGCCTCCGCCGCACCCCGTCTCGACGCAGTGCTGGCGGAGGTGGAGTTAATGGTGTCACTGGACTAGCTTTAGTTTCATCCTTTGGGGAAGCGGTAGGCTAAACCAGCAGGTATGTTACTCCCATCTGATAGAGAAAGATACGAACCTGATAGCTGAACATGATCTATAACACTGACTGGTGGCATCGAAATCATGTCATATGCCAATAACTTAGTCTCCTGATGTAAGTCCAGCGGGTTAACCGGCCAATTACAAATAAAGACACCTATTGATGTTGCCTGAACCTTCAGTTGTTCAACAACATGGACAGATGCCTTGCTCATCCACTTCCCAAGTCGAATCCAACGTGGCACGCGTCGTTCACCCTCACTTACAATTGCAAATTCAAATGTGCTACCGACGGCTAATTCCTTGGCACGACCGAACGTTGGCGTGTTCCTTCCCGAAGGTTCCATCTTCACACGATAGCGATTATCGGCGTATTTGAAGGTGTTGAGTTCAAACGTCACATCAACTGGGCGAGCGGGTGTAACATAAACTTGTTGCGCGTTCAGTGGAAGCAAGTCGTCGGCATAGCGCGGAACCGCAGATGCATTGAAATAGGGCGCCACGGCAAAACCAAGTGCATACGTCAAGCCATAGTTGTGCAGGTAGCGCCCAGTCTCATAGAGTCGACCAATCTCGCGTGTTGCGTAGAACAGGTTCTCATGCAGCACTAACCTGCATCGTGTTACTTGCATGGCTCACCTCGCGCTATTTCTTCGCCTTCGTCTTGACCAGCCAGGTATCGTGATATTGCTGACTCGAGGCAAACGCCGCTTCGAGTAACGCCTTCATGCCAGCTTCACTTGAAGTCTCTGCGGCCAGGAAGCGCAATTCCTCTGCCAACTCGTCCCCCATCAGCAGTTGGTTCACAGCGACGCCCTCTTCTGCAATCATTCCAGGGATGATCTCTTGCACAACTGACTCTGCCAGGGATGGATCGATAGGATCGGGCGGATTGATGGCGTTTCTGGCAACCAACAAATCGTAGACGCGCTGGGTAAACGCCAGATTGCTCGTGATTTCGCCATCGCAGAGAACAATGGCGAGGACCTGATTGTCGACCCGGCCTGTGCGTGTCGTCTGTGCGCCGTAGCGTTTGGTGCGCATGACGTTGTTCAGCACGTAGCGGAAGAGCGGGTAAGTCAGGTCGCGTGTGGTAAGGATTGTCGGGAAGATCACCTGCGGAATAACATGATCCTGTTCGTTGATACGACTCGTGACCTCACCACGTTGGCTCATTGTGCCACTTTCATATGGTGCATTGAGCGTGAAGGCTTCGTGGCTGTCATCGTAGGGCGTAATCGAGAATCCGGTATCGCTCAATACCTTGCTGCGTTCCGACCCGGTGTCGCCAATAGCGTAGCCATACACAATAGCATCCGGTGTCCACTGGCAGAATTTCACGTTGTACTCGTCGAGCGGCAGACCGCCAGCATCTTCTGTCTTCTTGTCCTTGGAATCAAAGACAGGTTCTGGGCTAATGAGGCCGTAGCGTCTCAAGAGTTCACGGCCAACCAGGCGTTCAGGCGTTGTTTGTTTGCGCTTGAAGATCGTCAGGCGTGTGATTGGTGTCTTGTCGGCCAGCCCGGCTGCGACACGGGCGGTGTTGAGTTCGCCGTCAGTCTGAAACAACGGATAACTTTCCGTCACACGCAGCATGATGATATGTGCGTAGTAGCCCGACGGCTTGGCCGGCACTGTCGCAGGAAACCATTGACGGTTCAGGTGACTCATATTCCTTTTTCCTTCCTCTGAATGATTGAAATCGAAGACTCTTGTTGTTAATTAGTCGAGCAGTTGCTCTTGAACCTGGCTCTCCTCATCGGCGTCGTCGTCAGATTCCGCCTCTTTGCGTTCAGCCCAGTATTGAGCGTCCATATCGCGATAGATGACTTCACAGGCGTTCTTCAGCAAATTAAGTTGACGACCACGCAGTGCGCTGACATCGCCACGCAATGCCCCATAGAACAGGTCATTCACGAAATATGTGGCGAACTGCTGGATGGCTGCTTCATCGACAACATACTTGCCGTCCACCTCAATATGCGGCACGTAGCCGTCTGCACGTTTGCTTGCTACCCGATCGATGAAGCCGAACAACTCTCCTCGAACAATCTCGACAAGACCTTCGGCGTCCAAGTAGATGCGTCGATCTGCTGTGAGCACGGCTTTGGACGCCACGGAGATCGGGCGCAGGATGGCATTGGAGGATGCACGGCTCTTCGCTCGATAGAAGCGCCGATATAGCTCAGTCAATGTGCGTGCATGGCTCATGTCTCTTTCTCCTTGATCGTTTGGCGTGGTGCGGGAAAGCAGGGACTGGTATTGCAGATAGAGGCGCGCCTTATCGGCTGGAATCGAATCCAGGTGATTGGCACGCTGCCACTTCTTTAAGTAATGGAAGGCGAAGACCGATGACTCTGATAGGCTGCGGGCCAGCGGGGGCAGGTCTTGCCAACGATAGTCGAATTTGCCTTTCGCCATTCTGGCGTTTGCGTCAAGATGTATGAAGTAAGCAACAGTCAACCGGTTGAGCAGTGGAAGTACATGGTCAAGGTTGATTCGTTCCTCGCCCAGCAAATATCTGATAGCAGCATGGGCGCTGTCGAACATGATGGTTTCGTTGAATTCGTCCGCTTCATTGACAAATGGCAGTGAGGTCTCACTTGCAACCACTTTGATATCCACACAGAGCGGTAGCAACAAGGCTAAGAATGCTGGCAGCACCCATGCTTCGGCATCTTTTGCATCTCGCCCTGGTGGTGGTACGCCCATGAAGAAAAAGGTGATAGCTTCATGTTCTGGAAAATGCATACGCAGGAAACGATCTTTTCCAACAGTGCTACTGTCATTAGGCGCCAATAGTAAATCCTGTAATCGCTGCCAATGTCCAGGCGAGAAATCAAGAGTTGTGGCGCCATCGTCCTTTTCCAGGAGTTGTTTGCGAAGTTCGGTGAAACTCATACCGCGCAGGTTGTCCTGGATAAGCCGAAAAAGGCTAAGTGTCTCAGGAGTGAAGAAGTATGTAGGATAAAAGAAGAGATAACGCAGCTTTCGACCCTCGAAGTTACCACCGACTGCTGC
The DNA here is from genome assembly GCA_003451595.1 of Chloroflexota bacterium. Lineage (GTDB taxonomy): Bacteria > Chloroflexota > Anaerolineae > Caldilineales > Caldilineaceae > Caldilinea. The sequence continues at coordinate 7,220 of DMDA01000126.1, forward strand.
GCTGTCGTTCATCAATAACTGACGCAACATGATTTCAAGGCCACAGATCGAGCAGATATTGCGCAATGCGTCAGAGCCATGTAACCCCAGCTTATTGCTGTAGACCTGTGGCGCAAAAAGAATAGCCGACTCTTGCTGCTTCTCAATAGAATAGGGCGACGAACACAGCGAGCACATAGCTTCTTTGCCGCGCTTCTTCGCAGCACCATAACGAATGAACTCTGTCTCAAACAGACTTGCGCCGCCGTTTTTCGCCATATTGTCTTCTATCGGGCCGAAAGACAGACCATGCCTGACATAGCTGCGGAGATCATCAAAACCGTCATCCTTGTTGGTGTCGCTGACCGGCTGCTCAGTTTCGTGCTTTTGGAGATACCCGATCAGTGCCCTAGCCACAGTACGGATTCGCTCTTCCCATGCCTGTGGATCGAGACCCCGGTTGCGTTTGAGAAAGTGCCCAGCCAGGAAGTACCAGTGATATCCAACGCCACCGGCTCGGCTATCGCGGGGAACGGCGAGGAAATCTTGATACAGATCCATCATTCCCAGATCATCTATCAACACCCGTGGCGCATCTTCGCCACCCGGAAGTCCGCGGGCAATCTTTTCTGCAAGGTACGACCATTCAGCGAGTTGATCGACCCGAACATCATCCATTTCAGCACGGGTTACATCCATGTCCATCCAGCCACTGAGTTTGTCCCAACGTTTCCCGGCAGAGGGTTCCTTGTTCGAATGAACAATCTTGATCGTCGCCTGCAAGCCGATACTGACCATGTCTTGCCCGTCAAAGAACAGGCTGTAGTAGTCGGCGAATTTCATGCCCTTCCCATCGCGCCCAAAGCCCGTGAGGTTGGAGATGAGCACCCTCCGCGCCACCTGGCGCACACGATTGATAACGGCCTCACCAATTTCATCAATATCAGGTGCGCGCCAGGTTCCACGTCGCGTCAGGTACACCACCCCACTTGGCGCATATAGGAGCGGCACGCAGTCGTCGCTTTGCATAGCATCGAGCGCAGCGTTCTGAATTAGGTTGGTGAGAACACCTCTTATATCAGCTATATGGTGGTAGACTAACATTGCCTGCTGGTTGCTGAGCGCCGCCAAGACGCCGTGAATTGCACTGTTGGTCGCTGCTTCCCGCGGCGTCTTTCCGATGTAGGCAAGATAGTCTGCCAGTCGACAGAGTTGCTCAGCTAAGGAACGCTGCGCAGCGGGTAGGTGTAACTCTGGCAGCGCGGCAAGGTTGCGTAATGTCCCCCACTTGACTTGCGTGTTGCTGGCGAGAAAGATCAATTCATGTAGATTGGCCTGTAAACCACCGCTCTCGTTCAAAAATCGGTCCAGCCCCAACCGCTGACCCCAACCGAGGAAGATAGTCTCTACGATCTGTCGGTGTTGCGCGGCATTGACTTGATCGTGACGCAGACCTGCTCTCTCCAACTCAACATCGACTTCTGGCAATTTCAGCCAGTCATGCAAGACATAGCCTGCGATGAAGAGCCGTCGCACTGTGTCATCGTAGTAGCGGAACTGAGGCGCCGCCCATCGTTGCAGTGTCTTGGCCACATGCAACACGGGAAACAGGCCGTTCACGAGGTGGGCGCGCATAGACTGATCCGCTGCGTACTCTTGGATGCGGGTGATGTCCTCGCCACGCTGCTCTGCGTCGGCGCGCTTCCTCGCAGCAAAATCGCCGCCTTTTGCCGTCACGTGCCCAAGAAGTTCAGATAGTGGCGGTGCTACAAACGAAACAAAATCATCAAGCACCTTGTCTTGTCCCCACTGCTTTTGCACAGCGTTCCGCAAGAGGGCCACAAATAACGGTTCCTCTGGCCAGGATCGCTGTGACTGCTCAACTTCGGGTTCTTCTTCGGCCAGGTCGAATTCATCTTCAGTCAGGTCAGTTTGATCAACTTCAGGCACATCGTCTAACAAACTAATCTGTTCTTCGGGCAAATTATTGGCTGTCTTCTTCATCTGTACACCTCATCTCAAAGGATTACAGCGGTGCCGCCGCAATCCAATCGGTTTTGTTTCAGAGCGGTATGTAGGAGCAACGCTTCACGGCCAAAGGCAATGGCGCCCTGTAGATTGTCCAGGCTATGAAATTCGTAGAGCGGGAACAGCATTGGCAGGCGCAACGCACGCTTCAGTTGCAATGGATGATGTTGCAGACAGATCAACGCCGGCACCTTGCGCTGTGCCAGTTTACGATTGATGCCGTTATAGCCTGGAATGCTCTGTGGAAAATCGGCGTGGAGTTGTATACCCTGTAATGTCTGGGCGACGCCAAAGCGTGAGCTATCCCAATCTGCTAAATTCTGTTTCAGTTTGATGGAATAGCGTGTGCGTTCGGGTAAAAAGCCACGCAATCGGAAGTATGCGACCGGGGTTTCACACCGAATCGACTCCCGCTTCAATCCTTGTCGCGCCACAAAAGCCCAAAATTCATCTTCATCAAGCGCGTCAAGATTTCCATTTGCAACCAGGGCAAACAAATCGTAGGTCTTGATCTGGTCAGCGCCTTCTTCAGTCTCGTCCAGCACTGCACAGTCGAAGTATGTACCGCCACGAAACGCAGTGATCTCCTCGTACAAGGTCTGTTGGTCACTGAGCAGGTTGTTGTAGTCCCCTATCTTCTTCACGATTCCTACGCGGAATGTGTCACCGTAACGCTTGATCAAATTGGTGCGCACTCCTTCATACTGACCGCGAACCAAAGGCTCGTTGAGTTTGCGCACAACACGAATTGACTGAAAAATGCCCCATTCCCGTGCATAGTTGTCAAAGGTCGTGGTCGGCGGGTATGAATTCTGAATGGCATCGGCAAGAACGATCCGGTCGATCTCCGTTCCGCCAACCAACAGCGGTGGCTCCTTACCTCGTCCAGCAAATAGCGCCTCTTGCGTCCAGGGTGGTACAAGAGCATACGCAGCAAAGCGACTGCCGAAAGAGATATGGTCGCCATCACGCACGTATCCATCGTGCCGGCCAAGACGACCAAGCCGTTGCAGGAACGTACCAGCATCACGGCTCTCAAATAGGAGAAAGTTAATCTGGAAGTCAACGCCAACATCTATCGTGCTGGTGCCGATGAGCAAGTCACAGTCATAGGACGCTGATCGTTGTGTACGGCTGGTCAGCCCGGTATTCTCGCCAATTGTCAGCCCATATTTGGCGAACTCCCCCTGCAAGCGTTGAACCAGGCGCTTTGCCTGTGCAACGCTATTTACGATGATGGCGCCCTTGGCGTGTGGCGGGTCTGCGAAGAAGAATGGCAGTAAAGTATCGTGAAGATGTTTATCTATCCATTGCTCCACTGTGCCTTGATCAAAGTGAAGATCGCAACCTCGCAAGATTTGCCGCCATTTGCCTGGGTCAGGGTTCGAATCACCGTGACTATAGCGCCCCTCTACTACCGTGACTGTAAGGCCTGCACGCTCCAGATATTGAAGCATCAAGGGGTTGGGTGTGGCCGATTGAAACAGAAATTGACGGCGCTGACCGCGCGTCATCTCATCGATCAAAAGCAGGGCGTTGACCACGCTCACGATTTGTGGCGCATCAAAGATATGGAATTCATCAAAGGTAAATTGCTGGAAGGCGTGGACCATTGGCGCAAAAACCTTGTCCGCCGCATCTCCGGTCTTTCCTGCCCGTACGTAAAAGGACTGCATGATGTAGTGAAAAATATCTGGATTGGTGAGAAGCACATCATAATTGTTGAATATTGACAATAGGGCAGCCCCACTTTGACTGAAATCTTGTGATTCCATCCGCCGATCCAACGCGTTGCTGTCAAGCGCCTCGATTTGCGGGTATTGTTGCCACAACATCCACGTCTGCTGCGCCTGTCTCAGTTGGTCGCGAATCAACTCGTTGGTTGGGTACATAGCAAACAATTTCCGGCGCCACCCATTCAAAAGTGACGGCAACTGACCAGCAAGACTTTTCCCATCACCTGTCATCGCAGTATTGAATATGACGTCTGGTCCGTGCGGATCAATGAGCGCCCGATACGTATCCACCTGGTGCTGTGACAACCGCCAGCGCGCACCATCTGCCGCAACCGGGAGCTTGTCGGTTAGACCCAATGCTGCAACTTCATTAGGATCAGCCAGTTTTGAATAAACGGGTTTCAGTCGAACGTACATGCTCGCATTCCCCACTGCTACCCCAGCGCCGGCCCCCCAAAGCCCCCATCAGCCCCACCGCCACAGCTCACGCCAGCCCTGCGCCCGGTCGGCTATAGCTTTGACAGGCGTTCACAGTGTTCGCGTTCGATGCGCTCCGACACGGTCAGTAGACTACGGCCACGCTGCCAGCGCCCCGCCACTTGCTGCCACTGCCACGTCACTACCATTGTCATCAACGCTGTCAGCCCAACCACCCACCCAACGTCAGCCATCTCGTCACCCTTCCGCTCCAAACATCCCTCACCTGCCACATCAACTCGCCCAAAACTATCATGCCAGGCGCAGTTTCTCAACTCCGAACGACCCGGCTCGACTTTCTGCAGCAACAAGACACGTTCGGCAGACGGCTTCCCATGCCGCGCGGGATCGGCACGTGAACCATCACCACCTCGGAACGCAGCGGCTGGTGTGGCTGCCTGCCGAGCGTGTCTGCCTACATTCTCTCACCGCATCACCCCGTTTATGCGGGGAGTTTGTAGAGTTTGAGCATCGCCAACACGTTCTCTTCCATCATTTTCCGCGCCGCTGCACCGCCGATCACCCGGCAGCGGGCGCCATAGCCGAGCAGCATCTGCACCGCCGTAAACAGGTCATCCGTCTTCGCCGTCACGCGCACCCAGCCTTCTTCGTCCGGCGGATGCACGGTCATGTCGTCGAAGTGGCGGCTGACCTCGCCCAACCGCGCAATCTCCGGCGCCAGCAGATACTCCAATTCATGGCGTGGACGTTTGGGCGGCATCGGCGGCAGCTTGTCGGGCAGCACTTCGATCTCGTCGGGCAGAATGCGTCCCAGGCGGTACTTCTGCCAGCGCGGCTGCGACCATTCACCCAGCGGTCCGCTCACATGCAGCCGGTAGGCGTCGAGATAGAGATGGCGACGCATGGTGTCGAAGTGCAAATACCACGGTTCGACCGTGTGGCGCCGCGGCGCACCGTCGGCCTGGCCGGGTGACAGATACCAGAAGCGCAGACGCCGGCGCTCATTGTATGCCTTATCCACCGCCGTCTGCACCACAGGCGCAATATCGTCCTCGTCACGGCGACGCAAATCGACGCGCAGCCGCTGACGGCTCAGCCCAATGGCGTCACGCTGCCCAAGCGGAATCCAGTCGAGAACGCGCTGCAGGAACTGCTGCACGGCTTCTGCCTGCGGCGCACCCGGCGCAAACGTTTCGAGCAAGAAAGCAACGGTGTTCAGCTCTTCGTCGGTCAGGCTCACCGGGTTGAAGTCGCCATAGCTCTTGAGATAATACTGGTGGCCCCGTCCAACATCGACTTCAACGCCCCAGGTGCGCAGCCGGTCGATGTCGCGTGCAAAGGTTTTGTCGGCCAGTTTGGCGTCGTCGCCGTAGGCTTCTACCCCCACCTCAATGCGCACGTACTCCATCAGCTCTGCTTTATCAGCCGGGGATCGCTGCAACTGACGTAGAATAGTGAGGCAACGTTGCATCTCGACATAGCGTGGTTTTTCAGACATGGCGGCAATTTGAGTATCTGGCTGGCGCCGAACAAAACAGCTTCCGTCTCTGGCGCACGACGGCAGGGAAGTTCAGGTGTGGCCACTATACCATCTTGTAAACTGCTTGGCAAAGCCTCTGGCGCGCGTCCGGTTCACGTTGCGTTTGGGTGCACGTTGCCCGATGGGTTAGCGCCACTAGCCAACAGGATAGCCTCTTTTGCGTGCTACATGTCGGAAGCCCTCACGCAACACGGAATACGCAACATTGCGCTCATACAATATCAACCCAGAAATCAGTAGTTGGCAGGAATATGCGCCAACCACCGCCAACTTGCACTCACCCTGGGTACTGCGGCGCGCCCCCCACCCGCGCGTTGCTCTGCCGACGTTGCGAACAGGAGCGGCAATATCTGCCGAATCAGGCAACTTTTGCTATAGTAGTGTAACTATCACACCAGTGCGGCCGGGGCGCACCGGCAAGGCTCTGGGCGGTGAGCTTCTCAACTCGTTGAATCACAAAACGCGCAAACAACTTCTATGCCTACACCAATCACCGTTTCCATCATCGGCGCCAGCGGCTACACCGGCGGTGAGTTGCTGCGCCTGCTGCTCGATCACCCGCACGTCCGCGTGCAGCAGGTGACGAGCGAACGCAACGCCGGCAACTTTGTTCACTTCACCCATCCCAACCTGCGCGGGCGCACGAAGCTGCAATTTGTCAGCGCGTCCGAAGTCGAACCGTGCGACCTGCTCTTTCTGTGCCTGCCGCACGGCGGCGCCATGCAGAAGATCGAGCACTACGCCGGGCTGGCAGAGCGCATCATCGACCTCAGCGCCGACTTTCGCCTGCGCAACCCCGACGACTACGTGCGCTGGTATGGCAAGGCGCACGCCAACCCCGCCTGGCTCGAGAAGTTCGTCTACGGTCTGCCCGAACTGCACCGCGAGGAAATGCGCGCCGCGCGCTACATCAGCGGCGTCGGCTGCAACGCCACCGCAACGAACCTGGCGATTTATCCGCTTTTCGCCAATCATCTTGCTGATGACGGGCGTGACGTGATCTGCGAAGTCAAGGTTGGCTCCAGCGAGGGCGGCAACCAGGCGAGTGAGGCCACGCACCACCCGGAGCGCGCGGGCGTCATGCGCAGCTTTGCGCCGACCGGTCATCGCCACACCGCCGAGGTTTTGCAGGCGCTGGCGCGCGTCGGCGCGCAGCCGGCGGTGCATCTCAGCGCCACGGCGGTCGACAATGTGCGCGGGGTGCTGGCGACGGCGCACGTTTTCGTCAAGCCCGGCGTCGAGGAGAAGGACCTCTTCAAGGCGTATCGGCAAACCTATCGCAGCGAGCCGTTCGTGCGTATCGTCAAGGAGCGCACCGGCGTCTATCGCTACCCGGAGCCGAAGATTCTGGCAGGCAGCAACTATGCCGACGTTGGCTTCGAGTTCGATCCCACGACCGGGCGCGTCGTCGCCATTGCCGCCATCGACAACCTGATGAAGGGTGCGGCGGGCAGCGCCGTGCAGGCGATGAACATTATGTATGGGTGGGAGGAAACGACAGGGTTGAGTTTTCCGGGATTGCATCCGGTGTAGCAAAACAGGATGATTTTTGATAGGAGACGCCGTGCGGCATCTGTCAGGAGCGGCTCATCTACTTCGGAGATGACGTGCAGATTGCGGTGCCGCACCCCGCTGACCCAACGCGCTGGCAAATGAAGCGCTTGCGCGAAGTGCAGCCACACTACTGGGTGAATGGGTATCGGCAGCTCTACCCGGATCTAAAATAAGCGGCGATGCGGGGGGGCACTTCAACCTGTAACCAGTGCGACGCACGCTTCTCGCCCAAACTTTGGGACGCACCCGGTTCAGGTTGTGTGTTTGAGTAATTCCTGATAAATGTTATAAAATGTTGATAGTTTATCAGGGGGTTCATGGTGTTGGAGAAAACCGAGGCTTTGACCCTGAAGCGTGCTGCCGCGCTGTTAGGGGTGCATGAACAGACGCTGCGCAGTTGGGAAGACCGCGGCATCATCCGCATGATCCGGTTGCCGGGCAGCGGCTATCGTCGCGTACCTGCGTCGGAGGTTGCACGCTTGCAACATGAAATGCAGGCGGACAAGACGCAATCCGCAGTGTGGATTGTGCAGCCGGATGAAAACCCAGAGGCGATCAAGCGTGGCGAGGCGATGGCGGCCGCCATTCGTGCGGAACTGGCCCAGCTAGACGAGGAGACCACCTTCGATGAATATCTGGCGAATCGCCGAGGTCGCGCGTGATCGTCATCGATAGTGATGTCCTGCTCCTGGCATTTGCGTTTTCGCGCGATGAACGCCAGCCAGTCAACCAACAATTTCTATCGATGACAACGCCGCGTGCTGCAACGATCTATAGCATCATGGAGGTCTTGGGAAAGCTCTCTTTCAATCTTTCGCCAGGCTACTTGCAGCAGTGGCCAATGTGGCTACAAGACGCCTACCGACTCAACGTTATCTTCCCGCGCGTGGATGGACAGGAAGCCATGAGTTGTTTTCGGCGAGAGTTTGTTGAAAGCCCGCTGCAGAGCATGATGCAACGCATTTCCTACCTGGACGCGCTGATCTTGCAACTTGTTGCCGCAACCCCGGGCGTGGAGATGTTCGTCACCTGGAATGCACGCCATTTCGCTGGTAGAAGCCCCGTGCGTGTGATGACGCCGGCTGAGGTTCTTGCTGCAACCAGTACATGAACTATTTGGCAGATCAGCGCTGCAATTTGGACCGAGACAATGGACAACCCAAACTATCAGCACAAAAAGCCCCTGGTCGTCACCGAGGAGATGCGCCGTGAGATTGCCGGCGCCGTGGCGGAGATTGACCTGGCGCAGATGGAGATTCTGCGGCGGATGACGCCAGCGCAGCGTGTGCGCATGGCGGCGTCGATGATTGCCGACGGGGAGCGCGTGGCGGTTTTTCGGCTGCGTCAGCGCGAGCCGGCGTTGAGTGAGGCGGAAGCCTATCGCATCGTGCGGACGGGGTTGTTGGAATATGAGCGAAAGAAACGGCGATGGGAAACGACCTCTCCATCCTAGCCTTTGCGCGGCTCGTGCTGGATGCGCTTGACGCAACCCAGCTCGAGTACATGATCGGCGGTTCCTTTGCGCTCTATGCCTGGGGCGAAGTGCGCACCACGCGCGACTTCGATCTCGTTGTACATCTCCCGGGGCAGAAAATCCTACAGTTGTCGCAGGAACTGGAAGCGCGCAGGATGTTGGTTCCGCCAGAGATTCTGCTCGATCTTCTCATCCAGCCCGAAGGCGACCTGCCTGTCAACGCGATCCATCTCGACAGCGGTTACAAGGCAGAGTTGTTTCTGCTTAGGCCGGATGACACTTTCCGCGCGGTGTGCCTGGCGCGACGTCGCCTGGTTGATCTTGATGAACCGCTGGGAACAGTCTATGTTCATGCGCCGGATGATCTGATCATCAACAAAGTCAGGTATTACGGCCTCAGTCGCCAGACAAAGCATATTCGCGACGTTGCGAGCATACTTGCGATGTCAGGCGACGAGATTGACTGGGCGCATTTGACAAAGTGGATCAGACAGCTTGACCTGGTTCCTGTCTGGCTTGAAGTCAAGTACGAAGTCGACAAACTCTTGAATCAATAAGCAAAGTTATTTGGTGGAGTCGTTTTTCATGATTGTAGTCAAAGTAGGCGGCGGCAAGGACTTGAACATCGAGGCGATTGTCGCCGACATCGTCAACTTACGGGGCGAAGGTCGGGAGTTGCTGCTCGTGCACGGCGGCGCCGAGACGACCAACGAAGTCGCCGCGGCATTGGGTCATCCGCCGCAGTTCGTCACCAGCGAAAGCGGCTACGTCAGCCGGCGCACCGACCGCCGCACGCTGGAGATTTTCGAGATGGTCTACTGCGGCCAGCTCAACAAGATGTGGGTGGAGAAGCTGCAAATGGCGGGCGTCAACGCCGTCGGCTTGAGCGGGCTGGACGGGCGCATCTTCGAGGGGACGCGCAAGGAGACGCTGCGCGTGCGCATCGATGGCAAGCGCATGGTGCTGCGCGACGACTGGACGGGCACGGTGGAGCGCATCAACACCCACCTGCTGCGCACGCTGCTCGACGCCGGCTACTTCCCGGTGCTCACCCCGCCCGCGGCGTCGGACAAGGGCGAGGCGATCAACGTCGATGGCGACCGTGCGGCGGCGATGGTGGCGGCGGCCTTCCACGCCGAGGCGTTGATCATCCTCAGCAACGTGCCTGGTCTGCTGCGCAACTTCCCGGATGAGGCGTCGCTGATCCGCGAAATCCCCAAGCACAAAGCCAATGACTTCATGCAGTACGCCGAGGGGCGCATGAAGAAAAAGGTGATGGGTGCGGTCGAAGCCATCGACGAAGGCGTGCAGAAGGTGATCTTTGCCGACGGGCGCATCGACGCGCCCATCTCGGCGGCGCTCGCTGGCGGCGGGACGCAGATTGGATGATTGATGATATGGACACTTCTCAAGCAATGACCGCTGTGCCCATGGCTGAGCTGTATAAACGGCAAGCTGAAATCTTCACAGGACTGATCGACGCGCCGATCCTGGTGACCAGCCAGAAACAAGCCGCCGCTGTGTTGGTGCATCCCGACGCGTGGAATCAGCTGATCGAGGACATCAAGCACTATCAGCGTCTGGTGCGCATCGAGCGTGCGCGGCGCGATCTGGACCTAGGTAACGGGTATACTTACGAACAAGTCGAAGCAATGCTCCGACAGGAGTCGATTCTATGATATCAACGCGTGAAGAAACACAAACAACATCCTTGTTCACCCCGCGTCGCGAACTTGGTCGCACGGGCTTCATCGCCAGCGTGCTCGGCGCCGGCGACCTGGCTGACCGCAGCCTGCCGCTGGAGACGTGCGTCGCCACGTTGCGCCGCGCCATCGACGCCGGGCTGAATGTCGTCGACACTGCGCCCGGCTACGAGGACGGCTACTCCGAGCAGATCGTCGGGCAGGCGGTCAAGGGGGTGCGCGACCGGCTCTTTATTGTTTCCAAGATCGATGACCTGCTCGACCCGGTTGCGCCGCAGATTGAGAACTCGTTGCGTCGGCTGGAGCTGGAGTACACCGACGCCTTCGTCTTTCACGGGCTGTCGGACATGGCAACATTGGAAACATTGATGGCGCCCGGCGGCGGTTTCGACCAGCTTGCCGACTGTATCAAGGCGGGCAAGACGCGCTTCGGCGGCATCTCGTCGCACAACCCCGATGTGCTCAAGGTGGCTATCGAAGCCGGGCTGTGCGACATTGCCATGTTCCCGGTCGGGCCGTTTGTGGACGAACGCTACATCACCGAGACGCTGCCGCTGGCGAAGGCGCGCGGCGTGGGCAGCATCTGCTTCAAGACCTTTGGCGCCGGCAAGCTGTTGGGCGACACTGCCGGCTACAACCAGCCGCTGCAACTGCGCCCGCGCGGCAAGCTCTCCTCCGGCGGCGTGGATGACGCGGTGGCCGTGCTGCCGCGTCTGACGGTGAGCGAGTGCTTGCACTACACACTGACGCTCGACCCGGACGTGGCGCTGCTGGGGCTGAGCTTCCCGAACGAGCAGGATCAGGCGTTTGCGGCAGCGCAGAGCTTCCGTCCGTTGACGGCTGAAGCGATGGCGGATATTCGCACGCGGGCGGTCGAGGCGCGGCAAGGCAAAGGCCCGTGCTGGTGGAATCCAGACCCGGAGGCATAAGGTGAACGTAGTCCTTGAACTTGCCAACCTTGAAGAATCCATCCTCGGCGGCACCACGGCGCGGCGCAACGACACGGTGATTGCGCGCGGCGAAGGTTGCTGGCTCTACGACACGACGGGGCGGCGTTATCTTGACCTCGGCTCGGCGCAGGGGGTGACGCTGCTCGGCCACTGTCACCCGGCGCTGAGCAGGGCCATCGCCGCGCAGGCAGAGACGTTGATCTCCTGCCCGAATTTTCTCTACAACGATGTGCGCGCCCGCTTTGCCGCCAAACTGGTCGAGGTGTTGCCGCCGCACCTGAACCACGTTTTTCTCGCCAACAGCGGCGCCGAAGCGATCGATGGCGCGCTCAAGTTTGCGCGGCTTACGACCGGGCGCCTGCGCACCATCGCCTTCCGTTCCGCCTTTCATGGACGCACGGTTGGCGCGGTCGCGTTGACGTGGGAAAAGAAATACCGTGAGCCGTTCCTGCCGCTGATCGATGTGGTGCATCTGCCCTACAACAACCTGGCAAAGGTCGACGAGGCGCTGGACGATACTGTGGCCGCCGTCTTCGTGGAGATTGTGCAGGGCGAGGGCGGCGTCAATATCGGCGACGGCGACTTTCTGCGCGGGGTGGAGCGCCTTTGCCGTGAGCGGGGCGCCATGCTCGTCATCGATGAAATCCAGACCGGCTTTGGACGCACCGGGCGCTGGTTTGGCTTCCAGCATCATGGCTTGCAGCCCGACATGATCTGCCTGGCGAAAGGACTGGGCGCCGGCTTCCCGATGGGCGCCATCGCCTACACCGACTGCGTGCAGGCGAAGCTCTACGTCGGCGCACACGGCAGCACCTTTGGCGGCAACCCGCTGGCGTGCGCAGCCGGGCTGGCGGCGATCCAGACCTACCAGGATGAAGGGCTGATCGAACGGGCGGCGACGCTGGGCGAGTTCTTCCTGCGTCGTCTACGCGAGGAGTTGGCGGATGTGGCGCTGGTGCGCGAGGTGCGCGGCATTGGCCTGATGCTGGCGGTTGAGCTGCGCCAGAAGGCGGGGCCATATCTCAAGGCGTTGATGGAGGAACACGGCGTGATTGCGCTGCCCGCCGGCCCCAACGTGATCCGCTTCCTGCCGCCGTTGATCATCTCGCAGGAAGAGATCGAGTTTGGCGTGCAGGCGCTGGTGCGCACGCTTTCCGCCGCCGATGCAGGGTGATGACGCTATGGAACGCACACAGGCCATTGAACTCTTACGCGGGCTGGTGGCGATCCCGTCGCTGTCGCAGCAAGAGGCGGCAGCGAGCGCCTGGCTGGTGCAGCAAATGACAGCGCTCGGCTACGACCGCGCATTCGTGGACGCAGCAGGCAACGCCGTCGGCGAAATTGGCGCAATGGACGCCGCCCAGACCATCGTGCTGCTCGGGCACATCGACACCGTGCCCGGCAACATCCCTGTGCGCATTGAGTCTACGGCGGCGGGCGATGCACTTTATGGGCGCGGCAGTGTAGATGCGAAGGGGCCACTGGCGACCTTCACGGCGGCGGTCGCACGCGTTGGCAGCGCCTGGGCGCACGCGCACAACGTGCGATTGGTCGTTGTCGGCGCGGTGGAGGAGGAAGCCGCCAGCAGCAAGGGCGCCCGCTTCATCCGCGACCGCTTCGACGGCGTGCGCGAGCCATTGCCCACTGCCTGCATCATCGGCGAGCCGAGCCACTGGATGCGCGTCACCCTGGGCTACAAAGGGCGGCTGTTGGTGGAGATGGAAGCGTCACAGCCGATGGCGCACACGGCAGGCCCGGACGCGGGCGTCGCCGTCGTCGCCGTCGAGTTCTGGAACTGGCTTAGCGACTACGCCGCCGCGTTCAACGCCGAACGTGACAAAGCCTTCGAGCAATTCCAACCTAGCCTGCGTCGGCTGGCCACCTTCACCGATGCAGAAATGCACGATCACGTCATCGCCAGCAGCGGCATCCGCCTGCCGCTCGATTTCGACGTGGATCGCTTTACAGCGGCATTGTGCGCCTGGGCAAGCAAGAGGGGGAGAGCAGGAGAGGGGGAGAGCGGGAGAACGGGAGAACGGGAGAGCAGGAGAGCGGGAGAGCAGGAGAGCGGGAGACAAGGAGAGGGGAATACGCCTGAATCTCCAATCTCCCAATCTCCAATCTCCCAATCTCTAATCTCCCAATCTCCAATCTCCCCCGAACATCCAACGGCGATCACACTCGCCGGCCCGCTCACCGCCATCACGCTGCGTTTCAGCTCCTACGAACCGGCCTGGCGCGGTGAACGCAGCAATCCGCTGGTGCGCAGCTTCTTGCAGGGGTTGCGCGCAGTGGCGCCAACGGAAAAACTCGGCTTTGTGCTCAAGACGGGAACAAGCGACATGAATGTGGTCGGCCCGGCATGGCGCTGCCCGATCGTCGCCTACGGGCCAGGGGACAGCAGTCTCGACCATACGCCGCAGGAGCATGTGCTGTTGGATGATTACTGGCGGGCGGTGCGGGTGCTGGAAGCGACGCTCCATTGCCTGGGCGAAGATGTGAGCCGCTGACCCCTATAGTTCGCTGAGCTGCCGCAGCAGCGCCTCCCCCTGCGGCAGCAGTCCTGCTTCCACCAGACGCGGCGCCAGCTCACGCCACACCGGTTGTGCGGCATAGACGCGCCGGAAATAGGGCAACGCCGCCTCGACCGCTCCCGCATTGACCAGGGCGCAACCAAACCAGAAGACGCCTTCTGCATTTTCCGGCATGAGATCGGGTGCGTTGGCGAAAAGGGCGATCGCCGCCGCGACCTGCTCTGCGTCCACATGCTCGCCAGCCAACAATGCCTCCGCAGCATTCCACGCATCGTAAGCGCGGCGCACTTTGAGCAGCCGGCGCAGTTCAACCAATGGCTCGGCATGGTCGTCGACGCGCAGGTCGAAGATACGATCCTGCCAGAGCTGCCCCGATGCCGTAGCATTCACGACAACCAACGCCGCTGATTGGCGGCCGCGAATGTCGCCGCCTTCGGCTTCCGCTGCATCCAACGCCGCCAGCAGGCGCGTGGCCAGATCGCCGCGCGTCTGCTCGTAGGCTTCGGCCATGGCGTCCCACACGGTCGCCCGCTCCATCAGGTTGGCTTGAACCGCGTAGCCCTCGCCCGTGCGATGACCCGCCGCCGCAATACAGCGCGCTCCGGTGTGCACAGCCACATTGCCGTGCACGTCCACCATCGCCACCTGGCGCTGCTCCTGCTGTGGGTCGGCAACCAGAAGCGCGGCCAATGCCTGGGGCGCCGTCTTGCCCGCCTTCATCAGCGCCAGACCGAGCGGGCCGTAGGAGATTTCCACAAAGGATTGGGTGGCGACGGCGCCGACGCCTGCTTCCAGCCAGGGAACAGCAATCCCGACGCCAAAGTAGTGTGACTGCACTGCGACGCCGAGCTGACCCGCCATCGGGTCAAGCGCCACAATAGAATAGGTGTGGGCAAGCTGAGGCATGCTCATTCCTCCACAGCACGGGACTGGCGCCGGTAACGAAAGTCGCAGCAGGCGGCGCCACCCATGATTGTTTGCGTGCGCGTCAATTCGATGGCCGGGTTGAAGCCTTGAATCAGCGCACCATCGCGGTTGCACGACAGCACAGCGCCCAATTCCGGGATGCCGAGCGCCCGGTAAAGTTCAGCATAGCGGCAGCGGGTGACGTTGAAGTTGAACTGCTCCTCATCCTGGGCCAGTACCTCGATCTCCAGCGCGTTGTCTTGCGTCCAGAAGCGCAGCGAATCGGCAAAGGCGACCAGCGAGTTATCACCCATGCTGTCGGCCAACGCCGCGCCTTGCGTCTGCGCGATGCGGATGATGGCGTCACGGACGACGTCAATCACTGCGTCGCGGCCAAAAGCCTCACCCAGGGCATCGATGATCGGCGCCAGGATACGCGCCTCCACCTCGCGACGGGTGAGAACGCCGATGCGAGCATTGAGTGTGTCGGGGGGCGCCACAGCCGGCGCGACGGACGTTGATGCGGATAGGGTTGTACTCATGTTCAATGGCTCCGGTTCATAATACGCCAACAGCAGCGTCACGATGCTGGCGTCAGAATGTGGCCCTCCGTCACACTGCCGTAGACCTGTTGACGCGCCGGCCCATGCTGCCAGGCATAGTAGGCGACATAGGCGCAGGTAATGGCATCTAGCATCTCTTCCAACTCTTGCAAGGCTCGACCGCGCCGCTGGCTGGCGTCAAGCGAAGTCACTGTCTCCAGTCCCGTCAGCGGTGGATCGGCGTAGCGCAGGTTGGCAAGGAGTTGCTGGTAGCGGGCAAACTCGGCGGCGATGAGAGTCGGTGTGCGTCCGGGCTTACGTTTGTATTGGAGTGTGCGCGGCAAGTTAAACAGAATGACATGAGCAGGATGTGGGAAGACCTCGCAAATGTAGCGACCATCGCCCTGGTGTGGGATCGGCGCACACTCGCGGCAGCCGAAGCGTTCCGTCAACCGTGCAACCAACGCTTCGCCGCGCACAACGCCATTGTGCGCCAGCAAAGTGCGGTTCGCCGGATAGGCGCCGGCGCCCACCCTACCCCATGCCAACGACACCTCGTGATCGGCGCGGCGACGCCCGGTGACGTTGGGCACACGCAAGGGTGCATCGACGGCGATCACGGCAGGTGCGCCCGGCGGCAGATAATCGGCGATAAAGGCTTCGATGGCGGCGTCATCGGTGAGGAGGCCGGTCGCCGCCACCAGCGCGCCCGCGCTGATCACAGCGCCGCCGGTGCGATTGCGCTCGCTCCAAGCCAAATCCAGACCGATGAAGACCGGTGACGACATGACAGGCAGTCCTACGTTTGGGGCGCCGCTCAGGTGCGGAGGCCTGAGCTGTCAATCGTAGTCAACTCAATGAGATTGCCAAAGGGGTCGCGCACAAAATAGCGCGGGCGATCCGGAATCGGCACATCGGCAGCCACCTTGACGCCCGCATCGATCAGCCGCAGCCGCAGCACTTCGACATCTTCCACCGCCAGGCAAAAGTGCCGCCCGGAAAGGTCTTGCCCTAAAGGCTGCTCCACAAAGATATGCAGTTCGCTGGCGTCGCCGATCTGAAACCACAGCACACCGAGACTCTGCAAGGAGTCTGGCGGTGTTATCTCCACCAGACCGAGCAGATCGCCGTAGAAAGCACGGGCGGCGTGGTCTGTGTCAGGCGGACGGGCAATGGCGACATGTTGTAGACGTGCGTTCACACTGTTTTTCCCTGCAAGGCAAATGGCAGGCTCAACGCCAGGTGAAGGTGCGGACAGCGCTGGGCTGACTGACGGCCTCCACAAGTGCGCGCCCTTCGGCGTTGCGATTCACTCGCACCACAGAAACAAGCCAGGCGTAGTCGGCAGCCTCGCCTTCGCCAGGCGCCAGCGCAGCTTCAAGGCGAAAGCCAGCCTGTTTTGTCCATGCCGGCGGCAACTTGCGAGCGGCCAAATTGCGCGGCAATATCTGGAGGACGAACCACTCGTTGGCCGCCAGCGCGTCCGCGCCATCCCAGGCAAAGTTGACCGGATCGGTGCGCGCGATGGTCGCGCCTTCTTCGGGCGCACGCAGGCGCGGCGCGGCATAGCCGGCGCCTGACGCCTCTGGCACGGCGTCAGGCGCAACCGCCAATGCTTCTGGCGGCGCACCGAGCAAGGGCAACAGCAGGGTGTCGTCGGGCTGCAAGAACTCACCTGCCGCCAGTTTGTTGGCGCTGAGCAATTCATCCACCGTTGTGCCAAAGGTGATGGCGATTGTGCTGAGCGTATCGCCCGACTTGACCACGTACTCGAAGTTAGTAGCCGCTGCACTCGACTGGGCGGCGGCGCTATCACGCAGCACCGGAATGACCAACTCATCGCCCGCACGGATCAACTCGCTGGTCAGGTTGTTGGCGCGCTGAATCTCCTCCACCGACACGTCGTAATCAATGGCGATGGATAGCAACGTTTCCCCGCTTTCAACCACATGGCGAATGAGCAGCGTCTCCTGTACGATCGGCACTGGCGTGGGCGTTGGCGGCGGCGTGGCAGTGGGCACGGGGGTGGCAGTCGCCGCCATCAACGGCACACTGGTGGGCAGAATGGCTTGCACGACATCCGCTTTGTCGGCCTCTTGCACCGATGATTCTGTGCCGACGCGCCACCAAAAGACCAGCACGGCGAGTACAGCAATGACCAGCGTCACGTCGATCCAGGAAAAACGACGCTGTCCCTGCGCCTGGTTGCGCAAGTCGTAGCCGCACATGAAACAACTTTCAGCGTTGCGGGCGACGCGCGTGCCACAATTTGGGCAGCGCCGTTCGGCAACGCTCGGGGCAATTCGTTCTTGAGCCATCGCAGGCGATTATAGCATGATTTCCCAGCAGCGGGGTAAGTGGAATGCTTACAGAGCATGTCAGCAAAGCGATCAACAAAAAAGGATCGCGCTTTGCACGATCCCTTTTTGACTGTCCTCAATTTGGCTGCGCTTCAGCTCATCCGCCGTTGGCAGCATTTTGTTGCAGCAGATACGCGATCAGGTCTGCCAGTTCCTGCTTGGAGAGCTGTTCTCCATAGTTCGCCGGCATCACGCCGTTGGGGTAGTTCGGCACCACAAAACTGCTTGGGTTGACGATGCTGTGATAGATATAGAGCGCCGGACTCTCGCCAGGGACGCGACTGACTGCTGTATCGCCGACATGATACCAGGTCGGCCCAGTCATGGTCACTGCCGGGTCAAGGCCATGGCAACCAACACATCCTCGCGCCAGCGCAATCTGGGAGCCATTATCAGGATTCGCCACTGCCAGCGCCGCCGCCACATCTTCAGGCAATCCCGCCGTGATCTGTTCTGGTGCGAGATCGGCCAGCTTTGGCGCTTCTGTGGGCGCCGCCACAACCACTTCGTTGCCAGCTTCCAGAGCGGCTAGTTGCTCACCCAGTCGCGGTGAAATCAGTAATTCTCTGGCATTCGGTGCACAGGCAGCCAACGCCAGCGCCATCACAAACAGGGAGGCGACTAACCAGGCAATGGGTCGCACTCGATTCGACTTCATGCAGACCTCCCACATCGTTGGGAATGATGTTGCTCTCTCTGAACGCAGAGAGGATTCAATGGAATACAATTTTAGGTAGTCTAGCACACTCAGAGAGTGGCGGCAATTTGCAGCGGTGTGAGATGATCACTTTCGCGTCACTTTTATGCATCGATCATGGTGCACACCGGTCACAAGTCGAAGCCGGATCGGTCAGGCGTCGTCTGGTTTGGCGTGCACATCTCGGATATGCTACCGTGTGACTCGCCCTTTGCCCTATATTCAGAAGAGGAGCCGACGATGAAACTTTCACGCTGTTCACTTGTGTTGGCGCTGGTGACGCTGTACAGCATGGGCGGCGTTCCACCGGTTGCGGCGGCGCCGGTGCGTCCGTATCTCGGTGACGTCTACCTCCCACTGGTCACACGCTCCGGCATCCAGCCTCCTGTGCTCAAGTGGCAACGCGGCGGCTGTTTCAGCTCCTGGTGCGAGACGGGTTGGTACGCGTCACCAGCGGTGGCCGACCTGGATGGGGACGGTAGCGCCGAAGTGATCGCCGCCGCCTACGACCTGGTGATCCTCGATGGGGCAACGGGCGCGCTGGAACAGCGTGCGGACAACGGCAGCCGCGCCTGGCCCGGCATCGTCGTAGCGGACATTGATGCACGCGGTGATCTGGAGATCGTGGTCGGACGCGGCGGCGACCAATTGACTGTTTACAACGCCGACGGCAGCGAACGCTGGACGCGCCACCCTTTCGGCGCCGGCGAAGTACGCACGCTCGCAGTGGCCGACATCGACAAAGATAATCAACTGGAACTTGTTGTCGGGCGCGCCGCTGGCGGTGCAACACGGCAACTAAGCGTCTATGAACCTGACGGCCACCTGCGCGACGGCTGGCCTGCCCGCCGCGATGGCGAACCGGGCTACGGCTGGGGCATGTACAACCAGAACGCAGCGGTGGCCGACCTGGACGACGACGGCTATGCCGAAATCATCGGGCCGACCGACACACACTATATTACGGCGCTGGATCGCGATGGCAACCAGCTCCCCACCCACAGCCGCTACAACCACTATAACCCACAGGGGCCGAAGGTGTGGAGCCAGGTCGGCGTGCACGTAGATGACGCCGTCGACCTGCGCGGCTATGCCAACTGCGGCGTCGAGCATCGCCCCAACTTCGCCAACAGTGCGCCGGTGATCGCCGACCTGAACGCCGACGGCGTGCGTGAGATCATCGTCGTGGGCAACGTCTACAACTGCGGCGCCGATCCGTATCAGAGCCTGTACGAGATGCCTTTTCTCTTCAACGCCGACCGCAGCCGTTGGCAGGCAAGCGGTTTTGACTGGACAGCGCTCCCGACGCCGGATGACGCCGCCGCGCCGCTGAGCGAGGATTACAACGTCATCGAGTCGGCGCCACCCAACCCGGTGATTGCCGACCTGGATGGCGACGGCTTTGCCGAGATTCTGCACGCGTCCTACGACGGACGACTACATGCCTGGTGGCTGGACAAAACCGAGCATGGCGCTTGGCCGCACTCGGTGTATGATCCAAGCGAAGGCTTCTATCGCTTCGCCTCCGAACCGGTGGTCGCCGACCTGGACAACAACGGCAGGGCGGAAGTTATTTTCACTTCGTGGCCGCAAAAGGGTGGGAATCGCGTTGGTAAGTTGCACATTCTCGATGCGTTGGGCGCGGTGCTGTATGTGGATGACTTGCCGGCTCCCTTCTCTGGCGACTGGAATGGCGGCCTGGCTGCGCCGACGCTGGCCAATCTCGACGACGACGCCGATCTCGAGATGGTAATCAACACTGTGCACAGCGGCGTCATCGCCTACGACCTACCGGGCACAGCGAATGCCCGCATCCTGTGGGGGACAGGACGCGGCGGTTATCTACGCAGCGGCGCGCCTTGACGGGCAGCTGTGGCGTTGGTTGCCTGCCCACTACCGGCGTCGTCTCGCTTTGCCATGAAACAACGCTGGCAGTGCGTTCCTTGCATCCGGTGCAATCTCAACGCAGCTGACTGCCTGAGCGCCAGGATTGGTGATGCCACAGTACGCTGGCCGTCACAGCCAGACTCAGCCGACGCCGGGGCCGGTTTGCATCGGTATCGGCCCCCAGATGAAAGCGCCTGTGCGGTCGATCAGCCCAAAGCCTGTTTCGTCCTGAACACGGGCTACGCCACCGCTGAACTGCTCGGCCATGAGGAAGCGCGGCTCGATCACCCACTGCCCGGTGCGATCGATGTAGCCCATTCGCCCATTTTCACCAACCGCTGCCAATCCTTCGGGGAAGGCATCCTGTCCCCAGAACTGATAGGTGTAGCTATCAAAGCGGGGAGGCACGATGAATGCGCCATTGCTCGCGATGAAGCCCCATTTGCCAGCCTGCACCACAGTGGCAATCCCTTCTTTGTCAAAGGGCTGCGCGCCGTCGAATTGAGCTTCAATGATCAGTTCGCCACTGGCATCGATGAAGCCGAACTTGCCATTCAACGCGACGGCGGCGCGACCGTTGTTAAAATCGACCGCCATATCGTATATCGGTGGAATGACCTGATGCCCCTGCGTGTCGATGTAGCCCATCTTGTCGCCGATCTGCACCCAAGCCAGCCCTTCATGGAAGCTGCCCGCCTGCACGAATTGCGGCTCGATCACAACGGCGCCCGACTTATCGATGAAGCCGACGCGATTGCCCGAAGTGAAACTAGCTAACCCCTCGCGGAAATCGGAGCCAAGTGCACCGGGCGCCTGGAACGCCACCTCGCCTGTCGGCGCTACGTAGACGCGCAACGCGCCATCCATGATACGGGCGACGCCATCTTGGAGGGTGAAGGCGGAATCAAATTGCGGTGCAATAACGAATGCGCCGCTGCGGTCGATGAAACCATATTCATCGCCGACGCGCGCAGGCGCCAGACCCTCTGCGCTGAAAGCCTGGGTTTCCAAGAATTGCAGCGGAATCTGCACCTGCCCATCCAGGTTGATGAAACCAGCCTGTTGATCCTGGACCACTGGCGCCAATCCCTCGGCGTAGTCATAGATTGCATCGTAGTGCGGTGCAACAATGACCTTGCCAGTGCGATCGATGACGCCATAGCGCATCAGAAACGAATTCGCTTCACTGACGCCAACCACAGCACGCCCCTCCGAGAATGGATTGGCGATGGCATAGGCTGGCTCCACAACCCAGGCGCCTGTAGCGTCGATATAGCCGAAGAGATAAGTGTTGTCACGCAACACGCCAACTGCAGCGCGTCCCTCCTGAAAAGGGCCGGCGCTATCAAATTGCGCTGCAATGACAACCTTGCCATCCCGGTCAATGTAGCCATAATTGGCGCCTATCCGTACAGCCGCCAAACCTTCGCTAAACTCGCCGGCATCGTCGTAGTTTGCAGGAATCACCAACGCGCCGCTGGCGTCGATAAAGCCAAACCGCGACGTGACATTGTCCGTAATCACCAGCGCGCGGGCATCGACGAATGGTCCGGCATAGGCAAATTGCGGCTCAATCACGATGGCGCCGGTTGTATCGATGTAGCCCATCTGGTCGCCAACGCGCACTGGCGCCAGCAGAGGCTGTCCAGATGGGGCGGCGGCGGCAAAACGACCAGCATCATCGAACTGAGCAGGGATAACGAGCTTGCCTTGTGTGTCGATGTAACCATATTTGCCGTCGATCTGCACCGGCGCCAGGCCAGCACTGAACTCGCCAAGCCATTCATATTGTGGTGCGACGACTATATTTCCCGTCGCATCGATCAGACCGTACTTGCCAGGCGCTGACAGGTAAGCCAGACCATCGCGAAAGAGCAACGGCGTCAGGAATTGCGGCTGAATCACGAGCGCGCCGGTGCGGTCGATGGCGCCCCACTTGCCATCAATCAGGACGCTTGCCAAGCCCTCGGTAAAACTATTGGCGCTTTCATACTGAGGCGCGACAACCTCTTCACCGGCGGCATTGACAAAGCCATATTTGCCATCGCGCTGCACCATGGCCATGCCTTCGACAAAGGCATCCGCATAATCGTATTGGAATGGCGTCACCACAGCGCCGGTCGCATCGACAAAGCCATACTTGCCGCTCTCGTCGTTGACAGGAAAGAGCGGAGAAACTACTGCCGGCGCCGTCGTATCCGCTTGCGCTACAGCAGCCGGTGGCGCGGCCGTCGGCGCGTCCGTCGTCGGCGGCATGGTTGCCTGTAGCACAGCCTCCGGCGGCGTGGCCGGCGGGGTGTTCGCCACTCCTGGCGGCGTCGACGCATTGCTACATCCCGACAGTAAGGTTGCCGCCATCAAGAACGGGAGAAATCTTTGCAACATACCAGGTCAATCCTTTCTCGGTTTGCCACGCGGCGCCTTGTGTATGCTCACACAAAGCGTTGGCGGTGGCCTCAATCAACGATACAAACTGTTGACGATGAGCGACTGAATTTGTTCCCGATGTTGTAGGGATGGGCGGCAACGTGGGCGCGCCGCGCATTGTGGCGCCAGGTCGCCCTCGGCGATCGCTTGCATTGCGCCACCACATGGCAGCCAGGGATAAAAAAGCCCCTCGGCGCTGGCGGGCGCCGAGGGGCATGATGGATCGTGTTCTCTACTTCAGCTCGTTGCGCGTATAGCCCAGAATCTCGCGGGCGACAATCAATGTGTTGATCTGCCCGGTGCCTTCGTAAATGTCATTGATCTTGGCGTCGCGCATCCACTTCTCAACTAGGAACTCAGTGCTGTAGCCGAGCGGGCCAAGGAGTTCAACCGCCTTCTGCGTGATCATCGTGACCGCGCGCCCTGCTTTCGCTTTTGCCATCGACGACTCAAGCTTGTTCTCTTGGCGCGCATCGAGCAAAGCCGTTGCCTTGAGCGTGAGCAACCACGCAGCGCGGAGCTGCGCTTCCATCTCCAGCAAATCCGCCTGCACCGTTGAGAGCTTCCAACGCGGCTTGCCGTACTCCATCTTGACGCCTTCTTTCGCCAGGGTGTCGCGCGTGAACTCAAACGCCGCACGCCCGATGCCAATGGCGCTTGCCGCCACGATCGGGCGGGTCGAGTCGAAGGTCTTCATGGCGCCCTTGAAGCCCTTGGCGCCAACGCCGGTCTGCACTTCGGGGTCGCCCAGGATGTTGTCCGCCGGAATGCGCGCGTTGTCAAAGATGATCGTCGCCGTGTCGCTGGCGCGAATACCAAGCTTATGCTCCACTTTGGCGATGATCACGCCTGGTGTGCCCGCCTCCACAACAAAAGGCTTCATGCCGGCGCGCCCGGCCTTCTTGTCAACCGTCGCCCAAACCACGACCATGCCGTCGGATTCCTCCAGCGCCAGCTTGCCATTGGTGCAGAAAATCTTCTGCCCGTTGATGATCCACTCATTGGTGGCCGGGTCGAAGGTGGCAGTGGTCTGGATGTTGCCGGTGTCGGAGCCGGCCTGCGGCTCAGTCATCGCCATAGCGCCCCACTTGGGCGGACCTTCGGTGTAGCGCGTCAGGAAACGCTCGATCTGTTCGGCTGTGCCAACCGCCTGGATTGCAGCGCCGCCTAGCGCCCCGCCAGGAATGCAAAGATAGATGCCGGCGTCGCCCCAGCTGAGCATCTCTATCATGTGCACAAGCGTCATGTTGGCGATGCTCTCCCGCCCCTCGCTGGCAACGTCCTCGGCAGGCGGCGCCTCGAGCACAGCGACCCCGCCGTGATGTCCGTTGGACTTGACAGTCTCGGCGGCGGCTTTTTTCTTGGCCGCGCGCGCTTTGGCAGCGGCAATGTTGGCGCGCTCCATCTCCTGCATTTGCGGCAACATCATATTCACGTAGCGCCAGGGGCGTTCATGTTCATTATCGTCAAGCCGGCGACTATCCGGACGCATGGCATGTTCCGCAACGATCTGGACATTGCGCAGTTGCTTCTCGATTGCTTCGGGCATCTTAAATTCGATTGCCATAGTGGGTTCCTCTTTCGCTGGTTGCTGATTACGCTACGACTGCGCCGTCCATCGTGACAAAGCCGCGCCCATTGCGCAGCCACAACTCGACCGGGTGCTCACGGATGTAGCCATGCCCGCCCAACACCTGTACGGCGCCATCGGTCACTTCGAGCACCATCTTGTCAGCGTACTGCTTGGCAAGCTGCGCCGACTTGGCGGCATCCTCACCGTTATCGAACTTGTAGGCAGCTTCCCACACCATCAGGCGCGTGGCCTCGATCTCGATGCGCATGTTGGCAAGCATAAAGGCAATGCTCTGCCGGTGAGCGATTGGCTCCCCAAAGGCCACCCGCTCTTTGGCATACGCAAGCGCATATTCGTAGGCAGCGCGTGCCAGCCCCACCGCCAGCGCCGCCAGTGTGATGCGGCTGAGGGTAAGCAACTTCTGGATACGGATGCCCTTCAGCCCACCCAGACGGTTAGCTTTGGGCACCGTCACATTCTCGAACTCGACTTCATACATCTCCAACGCCTGAATGCCCATCAACTTGACGCGCTTGCCGATCTTGATGCCGGGCGTGTCGGCAGGCACGATGAATGCCTGCGTAGCGCCGTTTTCCTGCGCATAGACAAGAAAGATTTCCGCCTGTTTTGCCAACGGCACATAGGTTTTCTTGCCGTTGATAACAAAGTTCTCGCCCTCCTTGACGGCTGTGGTCTGGAGTTCCGCCGGATCGAACTGGATCACCGGCTCGACCAACGCCGCCGTTGCACGTGGAAACGCATCGCCGCAGAAGCGCGCCAGATACTGCTCCTTTTGCTTGTCATTGCCGAATTGTGCGATCGGGATCGCAAAGAGGTTGGGCGTCAACAAGTGCAAGGTGATGCCCAAATCGCCCCATGCCATCTCTTCCAGGTACAGGGCGCTGGTCAATGCCGAGTATTCCCCATAACCACCATATTGGGCATCGATGAAACCGGGCAACAAGCCCAGCTCCCAACCCGTCTGCACCACCTTTTCCGGGATGTGTTTAGATTCTTCCGCCTCGCGGTAGACAGCGCGCAGATTCTTCTCGGCGAACCGACGCACAGTGTCCACCAACATCTTCTGTTCAGATGTCATGTCGAACGAGTACATAGCAGCTCCATTCAGGAAACTAGACGGCACGCGCCTGGTTCTATGTGAACGCTCAGCGGTTGCCGTCGAACTTGCCACATGTCAATGCAGGGATTGCAGTTGTAGCGTAGATTCAACTTGTTGTGCATCGGTTGTGATCTGGTTGAACAATGTTGAGCGAGCGCACCTGCATTGGTCGCCGTGCTATTAGCAGTCGCCTGCAATTTCAGCCTTCGCGTGCGGTCGATTACAATCGCCACAATGAGCGATCAACCACGCACGCGAGCAACGCCCACTACTGCGCCACACCTGCGCATCGCCCTCGTCCACGACTGGCTGAATCAGATGGGCGGCGCCGAAAATGTCCTTGAGGAGTTGGTGCAGCTTTTCCCTGGCGCACCGATCTTTACCAGCATTTACGACCGCCCGTCGATGCCACCTGCGTATCAGACATGGGATATCCGCACGAGCTTTATGCAGCGGCTACCCGGCGTCGCTCACCACCATCAGAAGTATCTGCCGGTTTACCCGCTGGCCTTCGGCAAAACCGACCTGAGCGACTACGATCTTGTCCTCAGCAACAAGAGCGGCTTCTGTCATAGCGTCCGCACCGACAATGGCAGGCGCAAGGCGATGCATGTCTGTTACTGCCTGACGCCGACGCGCTTTCTCTGGCTCTTTGATCAGTACCGCGAACGCGAGCAGATCAACCCGGCGTTGGGGGCGCTGTTGCAGCCGATGTTGGCGCAACTGCGACGCTGGGATTACGCCGCCGCACAACGTGTCGATCACTTCATCGCCATCAGCAGCGAAATCCAGCGCCGCATCCGTGACATCTACCATCGCGACAGCGTGATCATCCATCCGCCCGTGGACACCGACTACTTCCGCCCGGCGCAGCAGCCTACGGTTGGCGACTATTACCTGGTCGTCGGGCGGCTGATCCCCTACAAACGCATCGACCTGGCGATCAAAGCCTTTGCCCACTTGCCGCAGGAAAAGCTGATCGTGGTTGGTGAGGGGCGCGACCGGGCGGCGTTAGCGGCGCAGGCAACGCCCAATGTCACCTTCACTGGCCGGCTGCCCCGCGCACGGGTGCGAGAACTGCTGCAGGGTTGCAAGGCATTCCTTTTTCCCGGACTGGAGGACTTCGGCATTGCGCCCGTCGAGGCGTTGAGTGCAGGGCGCCCCGTGATCGCCTTTGCTGGCGGCGGCGCTCTCGACACCGTGATGCCCGGCGAAACCGGCGAACTTTTTCCCGCGCAGACGGCGGCGAGCCTGTTGTCGGTGCTGCAAAATTTCGACCCACACGCCTATCGGGCGGATGCATGTCGGGCGCAAGCGGAGCGCTTCAGCATCACTACATTTCGGCAAAAACTAACTGCGCACCTGAACGCGCTGTTGGGGCGCCCTGTAGTATAATGACGGCGGTCAGATCGTGGCATGGAGTTGCCGGAGGAAACGTCAGGGCGATATTCAGCCTGAGCGAACGTAACGGCAAAATGTACTCATCTCACAGAGCTTCGAGTGATAAATGGAATTACGTGAACATTGGGCGATTCTGCGACGACGTTGGTGGTTGCCGATCGCTTTGACCGTGCTGGTAGCGTTGTTGAGCCTGCTCCAATTGCGCCCCTGGCAGTCTGCAGCGCCAAACTACAGCGCCACCATGCGCCTGCTGGTGGGGGTGCTGCCCGCCGCCGAACAAGATGGCACCGCCTACGATCCGCGCTATTATGCCTGGTTGACGAGCGAATACCTGGTGGATGATTTCACCGAGGTCGTGCGTAGCCAGTTGTTCGCTGCCAACGTCAGTGCGCGGCTGCAGGCGCAAAACATCGTCGTGCCACCCGGCGTCATTCAAGCCAGCGCAGCAACAGGCAAGTTGCACCGCATCATCACCTTGAGCTTTACCTGGAGCGACGCCACGCAATTAGAAGCGATCGCCCAGGCGGCGGCAGCGGAGCTGGCTGAAAACACCCCCTTCTATTTCCAGCAACTTGGCACAAACCACGCCGGCGTGACCCTGATCGATGGTCCGTCGATCAGCGCAGTGGGTGGCGGCGTGCGCGCACAGATCGAGCTGCCACTGCGCGTTTTGCTTGCATTCCTGGTTGGCATTGGACTGGTCTACCTGCTCCATTATCTGGATGACACCGTCCGGTCTGCAAAAGATATGGAGGAGATGGGGTTGTCAGTAATTGGCGAGATTCCACGCGTCAGGCAGTAGACCAGCTGACCACCCCGCTGTGGGAGTTGGGCCAGGAGTCGAGTGGCCGTCCCTTACGGGCAATAGACGCTGTCAGTGTGGGCGTATCGCGTCATCCATGTCGGCTGATTATACACGACGTAGTAGTGCTTCCAGAAGCGAATCTTACCAGAGGCGGAGGCGCCAGCATACTCCCATAAATTCCAAAATGTACTGCTGCGCTGAACGCGAATAGGATAGGTGGTCTGGCACCCCCACGGATGCGGTGGCGCCGACGCGATGGCGCCTGAAGGGTTGACAATCAACATCGACAACAATACCAAAGCAACTAACAAGTAAAATCGCAAAAACCTGCGCATCTGCAACTTCTCCTGCGAACGTTCACATCCAGTGCTCAGCATAGCATCTGATCAGACCGTGTACAAACCGTTAGTGAAGGCATCGAACACTTTTTGTGTCTTGAAGTCAACCGGAATTTCAGCCGCTCGAATTGACTTTGCCGGTGAACAAAGTTATGCTGTAGCACGTTTATTGGTCGCCAGGCGACGTTGTGATCTTGCCGGTGTTACGCCGTTGTAGTGTCAGCCTGGAAACCACAGCCTGGACACCAGTAGTAGGCGCAGGTTGCGAATAGAGACATAGAAACGAGATCAATCGCCAATGTCTGCCCGTGAATACCTTCTGATATTGCGCAAATATGGATGGATCGTCGTCGTTGCCGTCGTGCTGGCGGCGTTGCTGGCATTTACGATCAGCAACTTCCAAAAGAAGCTCTACCAGGCGACGGTCGAAGTCAGCACAGTGCCGGCGCGCGCGGACTGGGGACTTGGCAACACCGCCAAAGACCTGATGCGCAACTTCACGGCCAACCTCAAGACGCCAGAAGTCGCCGCCCGCGTCATTGCCCGCCAGCAACTCGACATGAACCCCTACGACTTGCTGGCGAACACGCAGATCGAGCCAGATTCAAGCACATTCACGATCAAGATGCAGGTGCGCAACGCCGACGGCGAAGTCGCCAAATTAGCTGCGCTCGGCTTTGCCGACGAATTCCTGGAGGAGCGCACCGCCTA
The DNA here is from genome assembly GCA_003451595.1 of Chloroflexota bacterium. GTDB lineage: Bacteria > Chloroflexota > Anaerolineae > Caldilineales > Caldilineaceae > Caldilinea. The sequence goes on from DMDA01000126.1 coordinate 35,923, forward strand.
TTACGCGCAACAAGACAAGCGCGATCAGATCGAGGTCAAGATTCGCAGCCGCGACATCGGTTATAGCCAGGTGCAACCCCAGCCCCTGCTCAACGCCGTGGCGGGCGCCGTGCTCGGCTTGCTGCTGGGCATCGGCATCGTCCTGCTACTGACATGGCTGGAAGCCGATCTGCTGCGCACGCCGGCGGCGGTCGAGCGTGCGCTGGGTATGCCGGTGCTGGGCGCTATCCCACGCAGCAGCCGTCGCGAAGCAACGCAACTAGAGCCACAACCTGGCCGCGTCGGTGCGCCCAAGACCGCCTGATTTTATGCCAATTTTGGACAGTGGACACGCAGAGTTGCGCAAAGATGAAGTGCGCCGACGCCCTTGTACAACTCGCATCCAGCATGTAGTGTAGAGCCGCATCATCCGCGTGAAGCTGTCTGACTTGCGTCACTCGCGTGCCTCGAACAACTTGCTACCGCTGGCGCTGCTTGCGCTGGCGGTTTTGCTGTACGCCGCCTATTTCAGCCATCTGACCTTGCTACGCTATCACGCGTTTGAGGCGCGTGCGCTGGACATGGGCAATCTCAACCAGACGATCTGGAACACGGCGCACGGTGATTGGTTCCGCCTCACCAACCAGGAAAGTGACCTGACCAACCGTCTCGGCTATCACGTCGAGCCGATCCTGCTGCCGATTGCGCTGCTCTATCGCATCCACCCTACGCCAGAACTCCTGCTCGTACTGCAGGCGGTGGTCGTGGCGCTGGGTGCGATCCCGCTGTTCGCCCTGGCGCGCCGACGTGGATTAGGCGACTGGCTGGGGCTGGTCCTTGCCCTCGCCTTTCTGCTCAACCCAACGATGCAGGCGGCCAACTGGCTAGAATTCCATCCCGTGACCCTGACGCCAACGCTGTTGATGACGGCTTTCTACTTTCTCATCGCCGGACGCACGGGCTGGTTCGCGCTGTTCGCCCTCCTGTCAGCAAGCTGCAAGGAAGAAATCGGCCTACTTGTCGCTATGATGGGTCTTTACGCGTGGCTGGCGCTGCAACGTCGGCGCCTGGGCGTCATGACGATACTGCTGGCGGGAGGGTGGTCACTGCTGGCGGTGCTTGGCATTCAAAACGCAGTGGCTGGCGGCAACATTCACTGGGGTCGTTACGCCTATCTGGGCGCAACGACAACGCAAAAGCTCATCACGCTGGCAACGCGCCCTGATCTGGTCCTGACGCAACTGGGCGAAGCCAACGTCGGGCGCTATTTCTTTGAGCTGTTGCTGCCGGTTGGCTTTACGTCGCTGCTGGCGCCGGAGGTGCTGCTGCTGGCGTTGCCCTCACTGGCCATCAACCTGCTGGCCGACTTTGCGCCGATGCACCAGGTCACGACATTGATCTATGCTGCACCAGTGCTGCCCTTTGTGATGCTGGCGGCGGTGATGGGCGTGGCGCGCGTTCATGACAGAATCAGGAATAACAAGAAGGGTCGAGCGCGGATAGCGCAGATTGAACCGCTGGACGCTGCTCAAAATCTGCGGTCAGTCGCGTTTCATTGGGTTGTTGCCATCATCGTACTCGGCGGCGCACTGATCGGTCAGCGGCTGTGGGGCGTGCTGCCAGGGAGTGGCCATCATCTGGCGTTGACAGAGACAGCGCATCATCGTCGCGCCCAGGCTGTGATTGCGCAGATTCCCCCCGATGCAGTGGTGTCGGCGCAAGACCGGCTCAACCCGCATGTCAGTGGGCGCCGCACTCTCTACATCTTCCCGCGCGTGGACGACGCCGACTACGTGCTGCTTGATGTCACTGGCCCGGCTTGGCCGCAACATCCGAGCGACCTGAAGCGCAGCGTCGAGGAATTGCTGGCAAGCGACTTTGGCATCGCTGCTGCGCTGGATGGCTATCTGCTCCTGCAACGGGGGGCAACCAACAAGACGCTGCCGCCGGCATTTTTCACGGCCTGGGATACACCGGATGACGCCATGTTGGATGACGGATTTACGCCGACAACGGTAGTTTTTGGCGACGAAACAGACGCGGTGCTGGCGCTGCGCGGCTATCGTGTCGCAACGGACCGTTACGGCGAGCTGGTGGTTACGCTGCTGTGGGAAGCGCTGCGCCCTGTGGCGGAGGACCTGCGCGTCTACGTGAGCTATCTCGACCGCGAGTTGCAGACGCTGCACGATAGCCGCTTTTATCCGCCCGCAGCATCACTGTGGTATCCTACAACGTTGTGGACGCCAGGGAAGCCGGTGCTGATACAGACGTTGCCATGGACGCTGGACACCGACCACTTCGTGTTGGGCGTGGGCGTCTACAGCGGCGAGACAGGTTGGGAGGAAGGCAGACGTCTGACCGCACAACAGGTGGAACCGACGCTGCCACGCCTCGAAGGGGGCAGCCTGGTGCGATTGGGTGGTTTTACGGCAGGGGCGGATGCCGCGGCGTGGCAACAGGTTGCTCCGAGCATGGGCACGCCATCACAGCCATTCGACGCCGCATTTGAAGGCGGTCTACGGCTGGCAGGCGCAACGTTGCCTGCCACAGCCCGCCCACAGACGACGTTGCCGGTTTCACTGTTCTGGCGCGCCGACGCACCGCCGCCAGCCGACTACTCGGTCTTTGTGCAGGTGCTCGATGCCAACGGCGCCAACATGGCGCAGTGGGATGGCGCGCCGGCAGACGCGGTGAGCAGACTGCCGGCGACGAGCTGGCCCACCGCCTGGCAGGGAGCGCAGCAACTGGCAGTGATGCTGCCAGCAACGTTACCACCGGGTGAATACACCGTCATCGTCGGTATGTATGACTGGCAAAGCGGCGCACGCCTGTCGGTGGGAAATCGCGACCATGTAGAGATTGGAAAGGTGGAGATTGAGAGATTTGGGGGCTGAAAGAGATTTGGAGACTGAGAGACGATCATGTGCTTACGCAATTGTTGATGGCTAGATTGTGGCATGATCTCCATCTCAGCATCTCGCTACCGCCGAATCTCTGGATATTTCAAGGAACTGACCATGAATCTGATAACGCTGACTGAACCACAGAGCGCAATTGCCGAAGCCTACCAGAGCCTGCGCACCAGCCTGGAATTTTCGAGCCTGGAGAAACCGGCGCGTTCCATATTGATGGCTGCTGTGGATGGAAGCATCGACAAAACCGCAGCGATCGCTAACCTGGCCGTGGTCATGGCGCAGGCCGGCGACCGCGTGATTCTGGTCGATGGCGACCTGCGCCAACCGCGCCAGCACGAAATCTTCGGCGTCGCCAACACGAGCGGGCTGGCGCAGTGGCTGGAGAGCGGCGGCCCGGCGCCATTGCAAAAGACCACCATCGACAGATTGTGGGTGCTGCCGGGCGGCCCAACGGTCAGCAATCCAGTGGCATTGCTCAGCACCAGACGCCTGGGCGAGCGGCTGACGGAGCTGACAGGCATGGCAGACTACGTGCTCATCGATGCGCCGCCGCTGTTAAAGGTCACCGACGCCGCCCTGTGGGCAAGCCAGGTCGATGGCGTCGTGATGCTGGTCAACGGCGGTCACACCAAAAAAGACGAGGCGCAGCGGGCGAAGGGAATTTTGGCGCGCGTGCAGGCAAATCTGCTGGGCGCCGTGTTGCTGAATGCAGAATAACAAAGGAAGCAGCAAATGAAGGGTCTCATTCTCAGCGGCGGCAAAGGCACACGCCTCTATCCCATCACGTTCAACCGCGCCAAACAATTGGTGCCGGTCGCCAACAAGCCGGTGCTCTTCCGGGTCATCGAAGCGATCAAAGAGGCAGGCATCGATGAAATTGGCATCGTCATCGGGGACACTGGCGCCGAAATTCGCGAGGCGGTCGGGCACGGGCGGCGATGGGATGTCAATATCACCTACATTCCCCAGGAGGCGCCGCTGGGGCTGGCGCACGCCGTCAAGATCAGCCAGGATTTTCTGGGCGACGAACGCTTCGTCATGTTCCTGGGCGACAATGTCATCCAGGGCGGCATTAGCGGACTGATCCGCCAGTTTGCCTCCAGCACGTGGAACAGTCAGGTCGTGCTCACGGCCGTGGACCAGCCGCAGCACTATGGCGTGGCGGAGTTGGATGAGCAGGGCAGGATCAAGCGGCTGGTCGAGAAGCCGCGCAATCCGCCGAGCAACTTGGCGCTGGTTGGCATCTACATGTTCGACCACAACGTCTTCACCGCCGTCAACAGCATCAAACCCAGCTGGCGCGGCGAATTGGAAATCACAGACGCGATCCAGTGGCTGGTCGAGAATGGCTACGCCGTGCATCCTTATATCCATCGCGGCTGGTGGATCGACACCGGCAAGCCCATCGACATGCTGGAGGCCAACAACCGCGTCCTGGCTGAAATTGAACACAAGGTCGAAGGTTATGTCGACCGCGATAGCAAGATCGACCACCTGGTCACCATCGAGCGTGGCGCCGAGATCATCAACAGCGTGATTCGCGGCCCTGCGATCATTGGCGAGGATACGCGCATCGTCAACAGCTATGTCGGCCCCTTCACCAGCATCTTCCACCACACCCTGGTGGAGGACAGCGAAATTGAGCACAGCATCGTGCTGGATCATAGCCGCATTGTCGGCATCCCCAGCCGCATTGAGGACAGCATCATTGGTCGCGATGTGGAGATCACCTATAGCCCGATCAAGCCCAAAGCGTACAAGATGACGCTGGGCGACCACTCGCGGGTCGGGTTGCTATAGTCAAAGTGAGTGGCGATCTGGTGCAAACGCCGACGACAACCGCAGTCTCGATTCCGGCATTGGCGGCCGCCCTGTGCGCCTGGCAGCGCGGCGCGCCGGTTATCGCCAGCGCGGAAGCCCTGCAGTCACCCCTGCTCGCCCCCATGTATCGCCTGGCCACCGGCAGCCTGGACGCCGAGGCGCACGCTGCCGCCCAGCTTGTCAGCGAAGTAGCAGAACGGCTGCGTCGCCTACCACGCGCGTATGGTGAGTGGCGCACCTTTGAACCTGGCCCCTATTTCGACCTGACGCCAGCACAAGTTCGCCTGTTGACACGCGTCACCGAGCGCGTTGCCACTGTACACGTTATTTTTTATGTCGATGCGTTATTACCCGCTTTTCAGGCCACCCAAAGTTACGCCGCCCGCTTTGCCGTCAACAGCGGCAGTGCAGAACATAGCGACATGGTCTCCGCAACGTTGGCGTCACATTGGCGGCGTATGGTGGCGATAGTGGATGCCGCCCGCGCGCGCTTGCGCCATGACGTCGACTTTCTGGCGCTCAGCGCCGCCAGCGGGGAGCAGGAACGTTGGGCAGCCCGCCAGCGTCTGAGTGAGACGAGCAGCGGGTGGCCATGGTGCGCAAAGAAAGATCATCGCTTTCCGTCGCTCACGCTATCCATCGACTTTCCGCTGCCTGCTTATCGACAACCTGGACGCAAGCAGCGCCTGCGCCGCACCTGGCAACGACGCTTTGGCATGCCCGCTGATATGGATGTAGACGCCTGATCGCCTGACAAATCCGGTGAAAGCGTCTGACGATTCGCCAACAACCGAAACATTTTTGAGGAGCATAACATGCAAAATCTATTAGTCACTGGAGGCGCCGGTTTCATCGGCTGCAATTTCGTCCGCTATCTGCTAGACAGGTATCCAACGTACACTGTTGTCGTTTATGACAAGCTAACCTACGCCGGACGGCTGGAAAACCTCCAGGACATCCAGGCGAAGCATGGCAGCCGGCTGCGCTTCGTGCACGGCGACATTTGCGACGCCTCGGCGGTGGATGGCGCCGTGCGAGCGTACAAGATCGACACCATCGTAAACTTCGCTGCCGAGACGCACGTCGATCGCAGCATCATGAACCCGGACGCCTTCATCCAGACCGATGTCTACGGCACCTATGTGTTGCTTGAAGCGGCGCGCAAGGCAGGCAACCTGCGCTATCACCAGATCAGCACCGACGAGGTCTACGGCCATATTCATGGCGACCACCGCAGCCTGGAGACCGACTGCATGGCGCCGCGCAGCCCCTACGCTGCCAGCAAAGCCAGCGGCGACCACATGGTCAACGCGTACTACATCACCTATGGCCTGCCGGTCACGATCAGCCGCGGCGCCAACAACATCGGCCCCTTCCAATACCCGGAGAAAGTGGTGCCGCTCTTTGTCACGAACGCGCTCAACGACATCCCCTTGCCGGTCTACGGCGACGGTAAGCAGATGCGCGATTATCAATACGTCATGGATCATTGTGCGGGCATCGACGTGGTGCTGCATGAAGGCAAGATCGGCGAGACCTACAACATCGGCACCGGCAAAGAGATGACCAATCTGGAGATGGTCGAAATTCTGCTTGACGAGCTAGGCAAGCCGACCACTCTGATCCAGCATGTCGAGGATCGGCAAGGTCACGACCGCCGCTACTGCATGAACGTCAACAAACTGATGGCATTGGGCTGGGAGCCGGAATACACGCACGAGCAGGCGATCCGCACCACTGTGCGTTGGTACGTCGAGAACCGCTGGTGGTGGGAACCGATCCGCAACGGAGAATTCAAGACCTACTACCAACAGCTGTACGGCAGTCGCAAAGTGATTGGATAGGCGCCAGCAGGCTGCACCGATGACGCACTTTGTGCTACATATCGTCCTCGATGCACAAGCAGGTTCGCTATGATTGTGCGCGCCGCCACCCCCGCCGACTCCACCACTGTCTACGCTCTGCTAGATCGCGCGCCCAGGCAGCGCGTGCAACTCGGCGCTGAGGATATCGCAACGGCGCTGGCGACGGATCACTGTCTGCTGCTCTATGCCGAAGAGCACGCTGCAGCGCCGCTATTGGCGCTGTTGATCACGGTGGCGGAGGTGCGCCCGCCCTCTTTACCCGCGGCCGCGCCGGATCGCATCTATGTGCGCGGCGTCGCCTTTCACGCATCCTGCTCCCCCACGACCGGCCTGCAACATCTACTGCGGGCGTTTGCCACGCGTGCGATGCGAAATCCGCATCCGCACCAATTGATCGCCTACGGCGGCGAGGGCTGGCTGGATCGTGCACTGCGCGACGCGGGCATGCATCTGGCCGACCGCGTGCAATTCTTTGCATTGGAGCGCTTGCAGCAGCGCACATGGTCGGCGCCAGCTCCCGCGATTGCGATTGCCCGCACCATCCGCAATGCAACTCCCGCCGATCTGACGCCGCTGGCGCATCTCGACAGCCAGACCTTCGACCCGCTCTGGCATTACTCGCAACGCCATTTGCAGGATGCGCTTCTGCAGGGACCGCTCCTGGTCGCTATTGCTGGCGAGGAGCTGATTGGCTACATCGCTTTACAGTTCGAGCAGGCCACCTGCACGATCGCGCGCCTGGCTGTGCATCCGCAACATCAGGGACGAGGTTACGGACGCGCCTTACTGCTCGCCGGGCTGCAACTGGCGCAACAGTGGGGGTGCAGCCGCGTACTCCTCAACACACAGGCAACCAATCACCGTTCGCAGCAACTCTACCGCAGTCTGGGCTTTCGACCGACCGGTGAGTCATTCGCCGTGTTTGTATTGGACCTGCCTGACCCCCTATCGCCCCCGGCAGTCACGGAGCACGCGGCATGATCAACAACGAACCTACCTTGCTGCGCCGGTTGCGCATTGTGCTGGTTTTGGTGGCGTACTCAGCGCTCGCCAGAAGCGCCCCGACCTCTTCATCCTGGCGCGCTGCAATCAACCGGAGAATCAGGAAAAGCTGCGCATTGCCGGCGCCGACAAGGTGATCAATCCCTATGTCATCACCGGCCGCCAGATGGCGACGCAATTGCTGGCCCCTGGCGTGATGGAATTTCTCGACGTGGTCGTCCAGCGTGGCGACCTGGAGCTGCGGCTACAGGAGCTTGTGGTCAGCGTCGATTCGCCGCTGGTTGGGCGCACGCTGGGAGAGATGCACATCCGCACACAAACAGGCGTCAACGTGCTGGCCGTGCGGCGCAATCAACGCACCTTCGACGCTAACCCTGGCGGCGATTTCCAGGTTGCAGCCGGCGATGCCCTGATCTGTCTGGGCACATTGGAACAACTCGGCAAGATGGCGGAAATCGCAAAAGACGGTCAGCGGCGATTGCGGCTGGCAAGGTAACTGCGCACCCGCCAATCGTCCCCAGAAAAAACGTTCATCATAGCTTGACAACCTATCCCAACCTCTGTATACTCCCTTTCAATTGAACACCAAAGACTGTGAACCGGACGAGTACCCGTCAAAGCGAGCTTCAGAGAGTCCTCGGTAGCTGGAAAGAGGACAGCGGCGCCGACGGTGAATGGACCGGGGAGTCGAGCAACGAACGAATGACCTAGTAGTCTGCTCCGGACACGCCACCGTTACCAGGGCGCGGAGAATTGGAGACCGCTCTCCCGTTCTCGCAGAGTGAGACTGGCGCCGATCCTGCGTTTCACCGCAGGATTTTTATTTCCAGTCTAACCAGGGTGGCACCGCGGGGAACACAATCCTCGTCCCTAATTGTTGATTGGGGACGAGGATTTTTATTTTGGAGATTGAGTGATTCGGCGATTGAGAGATTGGAGATTGGAGATTGGAGATTGCGCGCTCGCCAACACAGAATCTCCTGATCTCTCAATCTCTTAATCTCCAATCTCTAATCTCTCCACCAGGAGGCATCGATGGCATCAACCTACAAACCTTCACTCGAAGAAGTGCGCGCGCTGGCAGCACAGGGGAATCTAATCCCGATCTACCGTGAGCTGCCGGCAGACCTGGAGACGCCGGTCTCGGTCTATCTCAAGCTCTGCGGGCAGGGGAGCAGTAACGGGCGCGGTCCTAGCTTTCTGCTCGAATCGGTGGAGAAGGGCGAGCAACTGGGGCGCTACAGCTTCATCGGCGTCCACGCACCGCTGACGATCACCGCGCGCGGCGATCAGGTGACGATCGGCGCGGCGGGCGGCGCTGTGCTGGAGCAGCGCCAGGGCGACCCGCTGCAAATCGTCGAGGAACTGATGGCGCCGCGCAAACCCGCACCGGTCGGCGGGCTGCCGCGCTTCAACGGCGGCGTCGTCGGCTACTTTGGCTACGACCTGGTGCGTTTCATGGAGCGGCTGCCCGCCACCGCACGCACCGACCTGCACGTCCCCGACATGGCGCTGATGCTGGCGGACAACCTGGTCGTCTTCGACCACGTGCGCCATCGCCTGCTCGTCATCGCCAACCTGCGCGTCGAGGCCGACCTGCGCGGCGCCTACGCCGACGCCGTGGCGCGTATCGAGCATATCATCGCCGACCTGCGCAAGCCGCTCACGCCGCCGGTCAGCCAGGAACTGCCGGCGGGCGAGGCGTGGCGCAGCAACTTCACCCAGGCGGAATACGAAGCGATGGTGCTGGCGGCGAAGGAGTACATCGCTGCGGGCGACATCTTCCAGGTCGTGCTCAGCCAACGACTGTCGCGGCGCACCGCGGCTGACCCGTTCACGATCTACCGCGCACTGCGCATGTTGAACCCGTCGCCTTACATGTTCTTCCTGGATTTCCAGGGCGTGGCAGGCATGGGCGCGGCGCCGCTGCGGCTGATCGGCTCCAGCCCGGAGATGCACGTGCGGTTGGAGGACGGCTACGCGCATCTGCATCCCATCGCCGGCACGCGCTGGCGCGGCAAGAGCGAAGCCGAGGACGCCGCGCTCGCCGAAGACTTGCTCGCCGACCCCAAGGAGCGCGCCGAGCACGTGATGCTGGTCGACCTGGGGCGCAACGCTCTGGGGCGGGGGAGTGAGTACGGCAGCGTCACCGTGCCGGGGATGATGGCGGTGGAGAAGTACAGCCACGTCACGCACATCGTCAGCGAGGTGCGCGCA
>DMDA01000111.1:0-1132 GCA_003451595.1 Chloroflexota bacterium
AGATCGACAGCCGCGAGCCGCCAGGTTCGTTTGGCTGTTGATCCAACTTGACGACTTCACCGGCGGTTTGCGCGATCATTTCCAGCGAACCAGGCATACCGTATAGGCTGACCACACCGGCAATGCGATTGTTCTCCAGCAGCACGAAGTCGTCTTCGTCCAGCAGCGCCACGATGTCGGCAAGCCCGCGATCAAGTTCGCTCAGCACGCGTCGCTGATTGAGCATGACCGCCGTTCCGGCGCGCGCCTTGATGGCGCTCAGGCGCAGGTCAAACAGGATGTCGAGCAGCCCAGGCGGACGCACACGCTCCCCGTTGAGCGCAAAGATGAGCTTGCTGAGCTGGATGACTTCCGCCGCCGAGAAGGCGCTTCGATTCTCCGGGGTGTTGAGTTCGCGCTGGATCGCAGCCGTCATCTGCTTGCGCACATCCAGGTTGGCCTCCGCTAGAGTTGAGCCGGCGCGGAGCGCCATCGCCCGCCATTCCGCCAGCCGCACGCGCTCGTTGGCCAGGGCAAAGAGTTCAGCCATCTCGCCGATGCCTGCCTTCTCGAACAGGTTACGCAGCGGCGGAAACGTTATGTCCGGCAAAGCTGTGTTCAGGGTATTGCCGCTTAACCGCACATCGTCGCCATCGATGACGGCGAGCAGCGCGCCGCCGGGAACGAAGAGATCACCTTCCATACGACCGGGCGCGGTCATGCCTTCGAGCGTACAGGCGGCGACCGTCACTGCCGTGCAACTCTCGAAGCGCAGGGCGGCGTCGCCGCGATCGGGGATGAACAGCGCCTCGATGGTCAGATCGCAGATCGTCACCGCATCGACTCCGCGCAGCCGCAGTGGTTCGCGCCACAGCACTTGCGTTGCTGCGCCGCAACCTTTGATGCTGATGTGCAGCGCTCGCTCATCGTCGCGCGCCTCGAAATCGAAACCGTTGAATTGATGCACCCCACGCAGCAGACAGAGACATAGCTCGCGTTCGCCTCGCTCCAGCAACGCTCGGAGCGCCGTCACCAGGTCGGGGAAGTCGCCATCCGCGCCGACGGTGACACAGCAGCCTCCGCCGCGCGGCAGTGCGCAGAGGATGTCTAGCGCCTCTTGCACAGTGCGCGCCTGCGCCAGGTCTGCACACGC
>DMDA01000111.1:1388-3107 GCA_003451595.1 Chloroflexota bacterium
GCGGCAATTCTGGCTCCCCGGCGGCGTCCACAAATGGCTTGCCGTCAATCTCAACCAGGAAGGCTTCCACGCGCTGATTCTGCACCGTTGGTCCCAGCTGCCAGGTGCAGGAGTAGACGCCGTTGACGCCTGACGTCACATCCACGCTCTTGCCCGCGCCGCTCGTCCCGGTGAGCTGGCCTGCAGCTGTCTGTGGAACCAGGCGGAAGCGCACGCGCGCGTTGTTGACCGGCTGTTGTCCATTCGTGACGGCGACCTGCAACGGTTGTAGCGGCTGGCTCAATGGGGCGCCGGGCAGCGCTTCCTGCCCATCGCCACCCACGGCGTAGAAGTCGATCAATTGCGTCAGCGGCGGGAAGAGCGTGCGACAGTCGCCGCGCTTCGTCCACGCTCCGGCTGCAAAGTCGAACACTGCCAGCCGGCAATAATGATGCTTCACGCCGACCGGCGGCTGTGGAATTGGCTGTGGCGTTCCACCGGTCGTGCGCGGCCATTCGATGTCCGCCTTCACCGTGCGCGCCGGGATCAGCCAGTAATCGCCAGGGCGGAAGGCGCCTGCCTTCAAGCGAATTTGCACGCCAAGCTCTAGTTCCGTCCAGGCAACAGCGCCGGTCGTGACGACGATCTCGCCCACATCAGCTGGCATGTCCCAACGCCGGATTTTGGGGTTGCTGGCAAAGTCGCTGTAAGCCACTGCCTGACCGCCGGGATCAATGGTCAGGATGTTGCCCTCGACCTTGACGATCTTGACCAGCAGGCCAGATTCCCCGCGCTTTTCGCGAGCATCGTCGGTCAGTTCGACCCACTGATTGGCGGCTAACCCCAGCACGGCATCGCGCCCGGTGCTGCTGACGGTAAGCCGCGTCGGGTTGAGGTTGTCCTGTCCCGTCCAGCCCACGACGACCGAGGCGTTTTCGCGCGACCACTTGACGCCGATGCGCGTCGCCGAGATGATGCGATGCACCTCAACGCGATAGAGCTGGTTTTCCAACCCACGATAGCCCGCCCTGGCCGGCGCCACGCACGCGCTCTCACTCGGATCGTCCGGCTCGGCCTGCGCTTCGAGCAGACCGCTGCTGGCTGCCGTCAGCGCGTCCCACGCTGCACTCTGTGCAGCGCAGTCGAAGGCGACGCCTGCATCGCCCACGCGCAGCAGCTTGACCTGCGCCATCACCTGCGTGCGCGTGGTCGTGTCCGGGCCGCCCAGCGCCACCTCGCGAATTGACGCATCCTCCAGCGCGGTGATGTGGCGCTCCCACACGTCGAGATAGGCCAGGTAGGCGCCGGCAGGCAACGCAACGTTTGGCGCCAACCCGGCGACCTGCGCCAGCGACGTCACCGGGAAATCCGGCTGTGCGGTGATGAGGGTGGTCGCCTCCTTCTGCGCCAAGATGCCGTCCACGTAGTAGCGCCCTTTGGTCACACTGAGTGTGGCGCCGTCAGTCGTCACATCGAAGCCGGCCAGCGGATCGCCCGCCGCGTCTACGCCCTGCGGCCCGCCGCATAGCCCGATGACATCCTGCCGCGTCGTGCGCGCGTCGTGCTGCTCGATAGCAACCTGCTCGTTCCAGTCAGCATCCAGCGCCACACGTCCCTGCTGGTTCAGAACGCTGCTGTAATGCTTGCTACGGTCGAAGGTCAACCGGGTAAAATCGCCTTGCATAAAGCACACTCCTTCTCAGTGAAAAGGGATTGGAGATTAGGAGATTAGGAGAATGA
>DMDA01000111.1:3408-5653 GCA_003451595.1 Chloroflexota bacterium
GCCTCCAACCCTACACGCAGATACTCATCCAGCGCGTTGCGCAGGTTGGCGAGGCGCTGCGCCTGCTGCACCAGGTGAAATACGCCCATCTCGCCGCCATCCTCAGCGCCTGTGGTGATCGCTGGCGGGCAGCTTGCACTCAATTGCATATAAGCCGGCTCGCCATACCGCAGCGTGGTGAAGGTCGGCGTGACAGTGAGCGTCACCATCTGCTGCTCGGCGGCGGTCAGGTCATCGACTTCCTTGCCACGCGCCTCGGCGTAGGCGGCCAGCGACAGATCAGGCTGGCAGCGATGGCGGCGCGGCGCGCGCGAGCCAGCGCCCAGGAAGCTGAAACGACTACAGCCGACTTGCCGCTGATCCGCCAGCGCCCGTCCCAGGATGATGCTCTCTGAAATCAGATCGAACTGGCGGGCGCGCACTTCGCCATGCACTGTGCAGCGCTCGAAACTGGCGGGTGGACCGGAGCGCGTGCCATTGTGCGCAGCATAGGCGACGTTTGCCGGACCGAAGGCGTCGATGATCGAATCGCTGGCGCTCATACCGTCGCTGTCCGCTGCCAGATGCAGCGCGCCGCAGATGCTGCGCACCAGCTCCAGCCGGAAGTCAGGATTCGGGCCAATGGCCAGAATGCTCGGCTGGGCGGGCAACAGCGCCACGCCTTTGGCATCGATGCGCCAGCCGGGAATCAGCGTGCAGTGCAGCACGCGCAGCAACTCCAGGCTGGCTGTCTGCACGCTGACGCCGCCCTCGATCCACAATCCGTTGAGGGTGAGCGATGTGCGATCGCCGTCTGCGCCGGTGACGATCAAGGCTTGCGCCGCGCCGCCAGCATCCTGCAACCTCAGCAGCGGGCGCTGTCCATCCGCCGCCTGAATCACGAGCGAACGCCCGGCGCTCATGGCGATTAGCAAGCTCTCGGCGTAGGTGGCGCTGTCAAGCACGGTGATCACGCCGGCAGGCTCGGCGGCGCCAGCCCATGCGGCAATGGCGTCGGCCAACTTCTCGTGATCGCCGCCCCCGCGCTGCGCCACCGTCGTGGCAAAGACGCCGGCGCCCGTGTCGAACGCCAGCGTCTCCAGTCGCGTGTACGGCCCGCCGCCGAGGTCGGCCGGGAAGCCATAGGTGTAGCTCACCGCCAGGTCGGTCGGAACGACGCCGGGCGGAAAGGCGATGCGACCGTTGTGCGGATCGACGGCGACCCGGATCGGCAGCGCCTGGCCTGCGTATGTCTTCGTCGTGGGCGGACGCCGCCAGTCGGTTTCGCCGGGGATGTCTTCCAGGTGACAGATGAGCATCTCGGCGGGGGGAATCGGCGTCAGCTTGCCTTGCGCATCGGGAACGAGCACCTGCAGCGCCGGGCTGGCGTCCAGATAAGCGCTGGCGACCGGCTTCTGCGTTGCCTCTCCCAGCCGCAGCGCTTCGAGATCGTCGTAAAGCGCACGACGGCGCAGCATGCCCGGCAGGTCTGGCTCCTCAGCCAGGTGCACGATCTCTGTCTCCGTGCGCGGACGGTTGAAGAGGGGGATGTCGTTGCCCAGGGGGCTGAAACGGTAGCGGCCAGCGGGCGGGTCGGCGACCGGCTGCGGCGTGACGCCCTGGATGAAGTAAGGTTGTAACCGCCACAGGAACAACCCGACGTTGGGAATGTTATAACGCCCGCGCCCGGAAACGATGTTGCGCACCTCCGCCGTGTGGTTCACCGTCTCCAGCGCGCCGCCGGTCAGTTCCAGGTTGGCGGCTTGACGCAGGTTGGCTGTCGCCGGGCTGTGCAGCCGCACGTGATTGAGATGCTGCGTCGTCGCCAGCCGCTCGAAGAACTCTACAGCGCGCGCGGGCCAGCCGGTCACATCACGGGCGAGTTGCTCCAGCACGGGCGCAGTGCCCTTGCGTCGGCGATAGCGCAGCGTGTTGGCGACATAGGCGCGCTGGCTAAAGCCGTCCACCGCGGTCAACTGATGCAATCCGCGCACGCCCAGCAGGTCGCCGATGTAGGGCACGACCCACTCGGCGCACGTCTCGATGAACCAGTCATCGTAGAGACCGGCGATGTCATCCTCGATACGCGCCAGCTCGTCGCCCATGATCGTGAGCAGCGCGTGCAGCGGTTCCCCGCCCTCGGCGTCGCGGATGCGGTAGATCGCCGGCAGCAATTCGTAGAGTCGTTCCCTGGTCGCCGTAGTCATAGTCGTCCTTCCTGTAGACGCCGCTCGCAGCGGCGTTGGCTTCTCTTTCAACCGAGGCT
>DMDA01000105.1:0-2367 GCA_003451595.1 Chloroflexota bacterium
TTTTTTAACAGTAGGGCCCCCACCTGCATCTCCCCCATCCCGTTCGTCGGCAGCGTCAGATGTGTATAAGAGACAGCGACGAATATCCCACCGGCAAGACCGTCAGCCGCGTCACCCCCGACACGCAAGACTTCGCCAACGTGGTCACACTGACGCTCAACTTGATCAGCCAGGTGCTGTTGGTGGGCATCATTTTTGGCGTACTCTTTTTCATCAACGCGCGGCTGGCGCTGATTGCGGCTGCGATTGCGCCGGTGATCGTGATCATTGCGCTCGGCTTTCGGCGGCTGGCGCGGCACACGACGCAACAGGCGCGCCGCGCGCTGGCGGAGGTCAACGCCAAAGTGCAGGAGACGGTGAGCGGCATCGGCATCGCCAAAGCCTTCCGCCAGGAGGAGACGATCTACCAGGAGTTCAACCAGGTTAACGCACAATCCTACCGCATCAACCTGCGCCAGGGGTTTGTCTTCAGCGGCATCTTTCCGATCTTGAACGCCGTCGCCGGCATCGGCACGGCGCTGATCGTCTACTTTGGCGGCTTGAGCGTGCTCGACGGGCAGGTCTCGCCGGGCGACTGGTTCCTCTTTGTGGAGAGCATCAACCTCTTCTGGTTCCCGCTCACCGGCATTGCGTCGTTTTGGAGCCAGTTCCAGCTTGGCATGTCCGCCAGCGAGCGTGTCTTTGCGCTGATCGACGCTGACCCGCGCGTGGTGCAGATCGATGATCGCCCCGCCGACAACCTGCGCGGGCGCATCGAGTTTCGCAACGTCTCCTTCCGCTACACCGACCAGGAACAGGTGCTGCATCGCTTCAACCTGATCATCCCCGCCGGAGAGACGGTGGCGCTCGTCGGGCACACCGGCGCCGGCAAGTCAAGCCTGGGCAAGCTGGTGGCGCGCTTCTACGAGTTCCAGGACGGACAGCTTCTGATCGACGATCAAGACATCCGCACCTTCGATCTGGCGAGCTACCGGCGGCGGCTGGGCATCGTGCCGCAGTTGCCCTTTCTCTTCAGCGGCACGGTGGCGGACAACATTCGCTACGCCCGCCAGGATGCGTCCGACGCCGAGGTGCGCGCCGTGGCGGCTAAGATTGGCGGCGGCGACTGGCTGGAAGTGCTCGAAAACGGGCTGGAAACCGACGTCGGCGAGGAAGGGCGCGCCATTTCGATGGGGCAGCGGCAGCTTGTTGCGCTGGCGCGTGTGCTGATGCAAGACCCGGCGATCGTCGTGCTCGACGAGGCGACGGCGTCGGTCGATCCGCTGACCGAGGCGCAGATTCAGGAAGGGTTGGACGTGGTGCTGGCTGACCGCACCGCCATCGTGATTGCGCACCGTCTCTCCACGATCAAGGCGGCGGACCGCATCATCGTGCTGCGCAAGGGCGAGATCATCGAGGAGGGCGACCACGACACGCTGATGGCGGCCGGCGGTCACTACGCCGAGTTGTACAACACCTACTACCGGCACCAGGCGCCGGATTATGTGCCAGCCTGATGATTCTATCCAAAGCGGCAGGTCAGGTCACACTGTAACCGGTCGCCACTTCCCACGCGTCTCCAGCAGTTTCTCTGTGCCGGCGCGTTCGGCCAGGCGCTGCGCCGCGTGCTGAGCATCGCGCAGCAGCTTTGCCTCGTCGAGGTGCGTGAAGACGCCGCCCTCCATCAGCACGCGTCCATCGACCACCACCGTCTCGACATTTGCCTGCCCTGCGGAGTAGACAAGCGTCGCCACGGGGTCGTGGACGGGCGTGGCTTTGGGCGTGAAGGGATTGACGAGGAAGAAGTCGGCTTTCATCCCCGGCGCCAGACTGCCGATCTGATCTGCCATGCCCAGCGCCTGTGCACCGCCGCGCGTCGCCCAGTCGAGCGCGCGCTGCGCCAGCACGCACGACGGATCCATCCGCCCCACCTTTTGCCGCAGTGCGCTGAATTTGAGCGTCTCCAACATGTCCTGGCAGTTGTTGCTGCCGGAACCGTCGGTGGCAATGCCGATCGGCAGTCCCGCCTCTTCCAGCCGCACGATCGGTGCGATGCCGGAGCCGAGATCACGACGACGGGTGCCAAGTGGGCTGCTCCATCCAGGTGGATCCGCAACGTGCGCGGCAACTTACACGATCAAGCCGGCGGATTTGCTCAACGGTGCGGTGACCAATATTGCCAGCGCCAGCGCGGGCGGCGTCACGTCGCCGCCTGACAGCGAGACCGTGACGGCAGTGCACAGTATGGTCGAAGGTGTGGTCTATCCTGCCTTTCATCAATCGCTAACAGAGCGTGATTCGGGTGTACTTCAAGTTGAGGGCGTCAAACGCTTGCCAACCGTGAAGCAGCCCCGTGTGATTCCGTCCCATCACAACGGCGGGGTGAGC
>DMDA01000105.1:2491-37809 GCA_003451595.1 Chloroflexota bacterium
GCTCACCCCGCCGTTGTGATGGGCGACCCGGCTCAGCCGCTGTAGCCGCGACTGGCGTCTGCCATCGCAGCTTCGCCGGCCAGTGAGGCAAGAAACTCATCATGCGTGACCGGATGTGAGAACATGGGGTAATCCTTCTCGATGGCGTTGCGGTGCTCCTCCATGCTTGTCGCCGCCACGCAGTCGGTCAGGGTGAAGACATTGAAACCATGCTCATACGCTGTGCGCATCGACGACTCCACGCAGCAATTGGTGAGAAAGCCGCCCAGCGCCACATTCTCGATGCCGCGCCCGCGCAGCAGAAAATCCAGGTTGGTGCTGGCGAAGGCGCATAGTCCGCGCTTGCCCTCGACGATGAGATCGCCCGGCTCCGGCGCCATCTCCTCACAAATCTGCGCCCCCCACGAACCTTTGACAAAGGAATGCGTATCCACCACCCCCTTGAGAATGCCATAGGGGTGAGCGCCCAACTCCGGGTAACCTTCGACAAAAGTGATCGGGGCGTGGATGATCGTTGCGCCCAGTTCGCGCGCCTTCTGGACGGTGGCGGCGGCGTTCGCCAGCATATTCGTCTGCTCCATCACTTCTTTAACAGCCCCGTGCAAGGTGCCACCTTCGGTGGTAAAGTCATTTTGGAACTCGATCATGACGACGGCAGTTTTCTTGGGATCAAGGTTCATGGGCGCCTCCTGTGCTTTCTCGCAGTTTGTTCTTGATGCTTGCTTGACAACTTACTTGATAACTTATTTGACAACGCAGAGATTAGTCGTGAATCCCGCGTTCGACCACATTGATACCGCCGACCTCGATGACCGGCGTGCCATCGCGTTCAACCCAGACGCCGCATTGGGTGCTGCCCGGACTTTCCTCCAGTTCAACAACGGAGCCATCCATGCGCAGCGCAGGGTGATACCAGCGGCCAACCTGCTGTGCGTCGCCCTCGATGTAGTGACCGATGAGAGAGCGCCGGAAGCGGTTCGTGCTGGTGTTGGGATAACTGCCATGCACAAGTTGACCGTTGAAGAAGAGCACATCCCCCGCTTTCATCACCACTGGGCGCACGTCGGCGTCAGGCGGCAGCGGCACAGTCACGTCGGTGAAACTTTGCGATAGGTCGGCTTCGATTGTGCAGAGCACGGGCCAGGCATGGCTGCCCACCACCACCTGCATACAGCCATTCTCCTCGTCGCAATCGTCGAGCGCCAGCCAGGCCGCCATGCAAGTGCCTGGTTGCACCCGGAGGTAATAGTTGTCTTGATGCAGCGCCTGCCCGCGCGCGCCGGGTGGTTTGAAGTAGAGCATCGTCTGTACAGCCAACGGCTCCTTGCCCAGGAAGGTGGTCAGGGCAAGCCGGATGCGCGGGTCAAGCATCCACTGCAGCGAGAGATCGTCCCACCGGTGCATGTGGATCATGCGCGGGTAGGCTTTGAGTGGATCGCTCTCAGTGGCGGCCACCCCGGCGAAATCACCCGCGTGGCTGCCTTGACGACGCAAGCGCATGAAGTGGTCAATATAGGTCTCCACCTCTTCGAGTGTGAACATCTGACGGACGACGGTGTAGCCATCCTGTTCGACTTGTTGGATATGAGCTGGTGTGATCACAATGTTTTCCTTCTCGGAACAATTCCTTCGCTGCGGTGAGGTCGATTATAGCGATTTCATCGCGACTTGAAAAGCGTTCAAATCGGACCGGGTCTACTTGCTGTTGGGGGGGAGAATGGTTGCAACCGGTGAATCATAGGCATTGACAGAAGTCATCCGGCCATCAGTGAAGTCGCTTCACCAGGACGTCGCGTCCACCTTCTGTAGGTTATCGCTCACTGCGTTTGGGCCTGCGCTGGATGTGGTATCATGAGGGCAAATGACCATGCTCTACATTCAGTGAGACAATCCGTTATGCCTTCAACAACCACCTTACCGGCGCGCCTTAATGTTTATATTCCCGCCTCCGATCTGGCCAAACGCGTCGATGACTTGCGAGCATTGTTGCCGCCGCACATTCACGTCACTGCCGCGCCAGACGCACAGCCGAGCGATTGCCACATTCTGGTGCACGGTGCAGTCAAGGCGGAATGGCTGGCCGCCAGCCCCGCTCTGCGCGCCGTGATCGTGCCCTACGCTGGCGTCTCGCCAGAGCTGCGGCAGTTGTTGCTGCAGCATCCACACATTGCACTGCACAACCTGCACTACAACGATGTCGCCACCGCCGAATTTGCCCTGGCGTTGCTATTGGCGGCCGCCAAATTTATCGTTCCGCTTGATCGGTTGTTGCGCCAGGGCGATTGGCGCCAGCGCTACGGCGGCGCGCCATCGCTGCTGTTGGCAGGCAAGCGCGCGTTGATTCTCGGCTACGGCGCCATCGGTCGTCAGATCGCTCCGCTCTGTCAGGCGCTGGGGATGCAGGTCAGCGGTGTGCGTCGCCACGCACCAACGCAACCTGTCGAGCGCGGCGTGGCTGTGTATGCGGTGAGCCAGTTGCCCACTCTACTGCCTGCCGCCGACATTTTGATCTGTGTGTTGCCGCAGACGCCTGATACCGTCGGGCTGATCGGCGCCGCAGAACTGGCATTGCTGCCGCAGGGCGCCATTGTGGTCAATGTCGGGCGAGGACCGGTGATCGATGAAGCGGCGTTCTACGCTGCTCTGCGCAGCGGCCACCTTGCCGCCGCCGGCATCGATGTGTGGTACAACTATCCACACGGCGAGGAAGAGCGGGCGCACACGCTGCCCTCTCGCTTTCCCTTCCATGAACTCGACAACGTAGTGCTTAGTCCCCATCGCGGTGGGTGGCTGGAAGCTGCCGAGGAGCGCCGCCTGCAGGAATTGGCGACGTTGCTGACCGCCGCTGCCAACGGCCGGCCGATGCCAAATCTGGTGGACAAGCAGCTTGGGTACTGAGAGTCCTTTGTATGGCTCCCTAACCTGATGCTAAGACGCAGGGCGCAAAGCAAATGCTGGAATTGACCTTCACATCACGTATGCCCCGTGCGTATAGCTCATGAACCGCAACGGGTATTGACGCCATGATGGAGCGCAAGATCATACATCTCGATCTCGACGCCTTCTTCTGCGCAGTCGAGGAATTGCGCGACCCGACGCTGCGCGGCAAACCCTTTGCTGTTGGTGGCAGGCCTGAAAGTCGCGGCGTCGTCGCCTCCTGCTCCTACCCGGCGCGACGCCTGGGCGTGCACTCCGCCATGCCGATGGCTCAGGCGTTGCGGCTCTGCCCGGCGCTGATCATTGTGCCGGCGCGCCATCGCGAATATGTAGCGCACTCGCAGCGGGTCATGGCGATCCTGCACCGATTTACACAACTGGTGGAACAGATTTCCATCGACGAGGCCTTTCTCGACGTGACCGATCGCCTGGAGGCGGCGCCGGCGCTGGCAATCGAGCTTCAGCAGATGATCCGTCACGAACTGGGGCTGCCCGTTTCGCTCGGCGTGGCCACGAACAAACTCGTTGCCAAGATTGCCAACAATGTAGGCAAGGCAGCGGCGCGCGGGGACGCTCCGCCCTGTGCGCTGCAAGTTGTGCCGCCGGGCGCCGAAGCCGACTTTTTGGCGCCGCTGCCCGTCGCTGCGCTGTGGGGCGTCGGCCCCAAGACAGCGGCGCGACTGCACACCCTCGGCATTCACACCATTGGCGATCTCGCCCGCTGGCCAGAGCGCGACCTGGTGCGGCGCTTCGGCAAGTCAGGCCAGGAGATGGCGCACCACGCGCGCGGGTTGGACGATCGCCCCATCGTCACGGAACACGCGCGCAAGTCGATCAGCCAGGAGACGACCTTTGTGCGAGATGTGACCGATGCCGCCCTGCTGCACACGACTTTGCAAGAGCAGGCGGCGGAAGTGGCAAGCGGCCTGCAGCGTCGGCGCTTGTTGGCCGCCACCGTCAAGCTCAAAATCCGCTGGGCTGACTTCACCACGCTAACGCGGCAGACGACGTTGCCGCAACCAGGGGATGACGCCGCCCAATTTTACGCTGCCGCCCGCACCCTGTTGACGCGCGTCTGGCGGGGAGAGGCTGTGCGGCTCATTGGCCTTGGCGTGACCGGACTGAGCGAGGCGCGCCAGCTTGGCCTGTGGGAAGCGCCGGATGAGCGCGCAGAGCGGCTCTACACTGCCGTCCGTGAGTTGCAGCACCGCTACGGCGCCACTGCCATCCGTCGCGCTAGCGATCTCGGCGACGCGGGGTAAAATTAGGCGTCAGGCAGCATACGATCACCTGCCTTGCTACTCTGGCTTCCAGGGAAGGTGGAGGCTCTGCGCAACATACACCTGGAAAAAACATGAACGAAGAAATCGATCTGGAGGAGTGGGCGCCTGGGTTTGTCATCCTCATCACCCTGATCGGTGGGGCGTTGCGTGTGCTGCTGCTCGGCGCAAAGGGGATGTGGCTGGATGAAACGTTCAGTGTGTGGATGGCCAGTCACAGCGTCTCCGATCTGTTGCAATGGATCGTCAGGCTCGACCAGCACCCGCCGCTCTACTATTTCCTGCTTCATTACTGGATCACCTTTACCGGCGATGCAGCGTATGACGTTCGGTTCTTTTCTGCGCTCTTTGGCGCCGCTACAATTCCGGTTATCTACCTGATCGGCAAGCGCATCTCTGGGGTTGCGGTGGGATTGGCAGCGGCGCTGTTGCTGGCGTTATCGCCATTTCACATCTACTTTGCGCAGGAAACGCGCATGTACACCCTGCTGACCTTCAACGCCGCCATGGCGATCTATGCCCTGGTCAGGCTGCTGACGGATGCGCGCAGCGTCAACCCCATTGGTCGCCAATTTCGCGACTATCTGCACACCTGGCGGAGCGCCACAGCGGCGGTAACGGACATCGCCCCTGAATTTCGTGACGTTGGTCCTTCGCTGCGTGGCTGGCGCAGCTGGTTTGCGCGCCAGCGTTGGGCGCCGATGCAGCGCATTGAAACCGATCTGGCCTGGGTTGCCTTTGTTGTCTTTACGACGGCGACCATGCTCACACACAATACGGCTGTCCTGTTTCCACTAGCTGTCAACGTGTTTGTGCTCGGCCTGATGCTCTTTCAGCGGCGTAACCGGGCTGGCGCGCACTTTTCCCTCCAGGCTCCTACCTTGGGGAATTGGGCGAAGGCGCAGATCGCCATCTTCCTGCTGTGGAGTCCCTGGCTCTACTTCTTTATTCAGCAAGCCCGTGTGGTCGATCAACGTTTCTGGATTCCTGCGCCGACCTGGGATGCTGTGCTCCAGACATTGCGATCTTTCTTGAATGCCTCGGCGCCCTTGCCAACTAGTCTGGCCGTGATCATCTGGGGGCTATACGGGTTGGTGTTAGGGTTGGGTGTGGTGCATTTCCGGCGCAAGCTGGCGCGCTTCTGGTTGCTGGCTGTGCTCTTTGCCGTTCCCTTTGTCGGTGAACTGCTCGTGAGTCTCCGCCGACCGATCTTTTACGACCGCACCTTGATCTGGATCACGCTGCCCTTGTTCCTGGTGCTGGCGGCCGGCGCCGTGCAATTCAAAAATCGTTTTCTGATCATCCTCGTGGTGGGCGTGCTTGGCGCCGTCAACCTGTTTGCGGTTGGCGACTACTACCGCTTCTATCGTAAAGAGGATTGGAGCATCCCGGCCGGCTATGTGGCCAATTTTGCTGAACCGGGAGACCTGGTGCTCTTCAACTCCAACTTTGTGGCGATCCCGTTCGACTATTACTTCAAGGCATACGAAGAACTATATGCACTTCAGGTGACAAAACAGGGATTGCCGCACGACTTGATCGCTGACGGCATCCTGGAACCACAGATGACGGAAGACGATATCCCTGCGCTTCTTTCCTTGCTACGCCAGCATGATCGGGTCTGGTTGGTGTACAGCCATGAAGCATACACGGACCCGAAAGGACTCATCCCGCGAACACTGGCAGCGCAGATGCAGTTGGCTCGGACGCGCGATTTTTATGGTGGGCAAGTGCAGTTGTATGTGGCGCCCTGAGCTGCGCCCGGGGCGTGACTGAGAGTGCCGTCAGCTCCGACACTGGAACGCAACGACCGTTTGAACCCGCCCGTTGAGCCGGGCTATAATCAAATGAAGATGACCGAGCACAAGACTCCCATTATCAACCTGGAGCGCGTATGGATGCTGCTACTCCGCCCCGGCATCGGCATCAAACGCTGGTTGCTGGCGGCTTTGGCTGGCATCCTGGCAACGAGCATTGGGCTAGCTTTCCTGTTGGTGCTTTTGATTCAGAGCGGGCCACTGCACTGGCTGGTGCTTGGTTTCCTGCCAGATTGGCTGCGCGCACTGCTCTTTATTGGGCTGGGCTTGGGCGTCGCGACAGTCGGCGCCTGGCGTCTGCACCAGATCATCTTGCGTGAAGTGTGGCCGGAACTGCGGACGCCGGAAAGCCAGGCGGCAGTGCGCGCTATTCTCAAGCGCCAACAGCGACGCCACGGACCGCGCGTCGTCGTGATTGGCGGCGGCACGGGGATGCCACAGTTGTTGCGCGGGCTGCGCGCGTACACTGACAACATCACCGCAATTGTCACCGTGGCGGACGACGGTGGCAGCAGCGGGCGGCTGCGTCGACAGATGGGCACGCTCCCTCCTGGCGACTTCCGCAATAACATCGCTGCACTCAGCGAGGCAGAAGGGTTGATGACGCGCCTCTTTCAGTATCGCTTTGCAGAAACAGATGTCGGCGCCTGTGATGACCAGCGCAGCGAATTGGCCGGACACAGCTTTGGCAACCTGTTCATCACAACGATGGCGGCAATTACAGGCAGCTTCGAGTCCGGCATCGCCGAAAGTAGCCGTGTGCTCGCCGTACGTGGACGCATCTTGCCCAGCACACTGGAAAACGTCACCCTCTGCGCTGAGGTCAAGCGCACGACGCCGGATGGTCACACCGAGTGGTTGATGGTGGAAGGCGAGAGCAATGTGCCCAAAGCCGGCGGACAGGTCGAGCGCGTCTATTTACAGCCGGCGCATGTGCGTGCGTACCCGGAGGCGATCCGGGCGTTGCTCCAGGCCGACTTGATCGTCGCCGGGCCTGGCAGCTTCTTCACCAGCGTACTGCCCAATCTGCTGGTCGAATCGATTCGTGATGCCATCATCGCGTCGTCGGCGCTGCGCATCTACATTTGCAATGTCGCTACGCAACATGGCGAGACCGACGGCTTCAGCGTGCTCGATCACCTGCGCAAGCTGCGTCAACACGTCGGGGATGCGTTCATGACCACGCTGGCCAATGACAACTACAGCCTTGATAAGCCTCCAGCCCACAACGCCAGTTGGGTTACATTGCCAGCGCCCGGCGAAACCTCGGAATTCACGATCTTCACAGGTGATGTGGTGGATGCAGAGCGACCATGGCGCCATGACTCGCAAAAGCTGGCTGCCCGATTGATGGAAATCTATCACGACTATGCGGCAAAATCACCCAAAGTGTAAACTACACAATTTCTAGGAGTGATGGTAAGATAAACGCACAGGTGGTTTGACCCTGTTGCCGTCAGTGTAAAAAGCGAGCGATGTCAGGCGCATCATCACCAACACAGCGAGCTCCTCAAAAGATGTTGATAAGGATTATGTTTTTCACAATTTAAGGAGAGATTCTAATGGCAGTCAAAGTAGCGATCAACGGGTTTGGCCGCATTGGGCGGCAGGTTACGAAGGCGCTCTTCGAGAACTATCGCGGCAAGTTCGATCTGGTGGCAGTCAATGACCTCAGCGACACCGCAACCAACGCCCACCTCTTCAAGTACGACAGCAACTACGGCGCTTTCCCCGGCACGGTCGAAGTCAAGGACGGCGATCTGGTGATCGACGGCGACCGCATCAAGGTGCTGGCGGAGAAAGACCCCAGCAAGCTGCCGTGGGGCGACATGGGCGTCGATATTGTCGTCGAAAGCACCGGCATCTTCACCTCGCGCGAAAAGGCTGAGCTGCATCAACATGCGGGCGCCAAGAAGGTCATCATCAGCGCGCCGGCTAAGGGCGAAGACCTGACCATCGTGCTTGGCGTCAATGATGACAAGTATGACCCGGCCAAGCATAACATCATCAGCAACGCCAGCTGCACTACCAACTGTCTGGCGCCGGCGGCGAAGGTGCTCAACGACCTGGCGGGCATCCAGCAGGCGCTGATGACCACGATTCACGCCTACACCAACGACCAGCGCATCCTCGACCTGGTGCACAAGGACCTGCGCCGTGCACGCGCTGCCGCCATGAGCATCATCCCGACAACGACCGGCGCCGCCAAGGCGGTGGCGCTGGCGATCCCGGAACTCAAGGGCAAATTCGACGGTTACGCCATGCGCGTGCCGACCTCGACGGTTTCGGTGGTGGATTTCACGGCGATGGTTGAAAAGGAAATCACCAAAGATGAACTGATTGCCGCCTTCGACGCCGCCGCCGCTGGTCCGATGAAGGGCATTCTGCAGGTCGTGCGCGAGCCATTGGTCAGCATTGACTTCAAGGGCAGCCCCTACAGCAGCTCGGTGGATGTCGAGTTCACCAATGTGTACGGCAAGATGGTCAAGGTCGTGACCTGGTACGATAACGAGTGGGGATACAGCTCGCGCGTCGCCGACCTGATCGACTTCATGGCGAAGAAGGGCATCTAAGAAAAAGCGATGGGAGATTAGAGAGCAGGAGATTGGTGATGATGCGATTGCGTGAAAGGCAGCGACAATCTCCAATCTCCAATCGCTTGAGCACTCAATCTCCCAATCCCAACTGTTTTCAAGAACGTGGCGCGCGGTGATATGCTGTGCGCCACATTTTTTCTGAAAGGGCAAGTCCCATGAACAAGAAAACGATCAAAGACGTGGACTGGCAGGGCAAGAAAGCCCTGGTGCGTGTCGATTTTAATGTCCCGCAGGACAAAGCCACCGGCGCCATCACCGACGACGCCCGCATTCGCGCCGCGCTGCCGACGATCCAGTATCTGCTCGACCACGGCGCAGCGTTGATCCTGATGAGCCATCTTGGGCGCCCCAAGGATGGGCCTGACCCTAAGTACAGCATGAAAGTTACCGCCGACCACTTGGCAACGCTGATCTCGGCGCCGGTCAAGTTTGTCGGCCAGACGACGGGGCCAGAGGCAGAGGCGGCCGCTGCCGCACTCCAGCCGGGCGAGGTGCTCGTGCTGGAGAACACCCGCTTCGACAAGCGAGAGACGAAAAATGACCCGACGATGGCGGCAGAGTTGGCCAGGTTGGGCGACGTCTATGTCAACGATGCGTTTGGCAGCGCACATCGCGCCCATGCCAGCACCGAGGGCGTCGCCCGGTTGATGCCGGCTGTCGCTGGCTTCTTGATGGAGAAGGAACTGGCCTTCCTCGGCAAGGCGCTGGAAAGTCCTGAGCGTCCCTTCGTGGCAATCCTGGGCGGCGCCAAAATTAGCGACAAGATCGGCGTCATCTCCAACCTGTTGACCAAGGTCGATGCAATCTTGATCGGCGGCGGCATGGCGAACACCTTCCTGGCTGCGCAGGGCATCGCCATGGGCAAGAGCCTGGTCGAGGCGGAATCGCTAGAGACTGCCCGCGCGTTGATGGCAAAAGGCGGCGACATGATCCAGCTTCCGGTTGACCTGCGCGTGGCTGAGGCCTTTGCCGCCGATGCCGCCGACAAGGTGGTCGATGTCAACAACGTACCCGCCGAGTGGATGGCGCTCGACATCGGGCCAGCGACGATCGCGCACTACGCCAACCGGCTGGCCGGCGCCAAAACCGTTGTCTGGAATGGCCCGATGGGCGTCTTCGAGTTCCCGAAGTTTGCCCAGGGCACCTTCGCGATTGCCGAAATCCTGGGTGGGCTGAAGGACGCCACGACGATCATCGGCGGCGGCGACAGCGCAGCGGCGATCCGCGACGCCGGTCTTGAAGATAAGATGTCGCACGTCAGCACCGGTGGTGGCGCCAGCCTGGAATTCCTGGAAGGGATCGAGCTGCCCGGCGTGGCTGCGCTCAACGACAAATAGGCGTAGGTCAAGCAATGTGCGGTTCTTGACCGCACCGACAGGGAGCTTCATCGTCATGGGCTTTTTCTCAAGAATCATGGCTGCATTCACCGGCAAGGCGCCGGGCGGCAACGATCGCTATCTGCCGATCTATGTGCTCGACCACCGCTGCCGTGAGCCAATCAGCGGGCAAATTGACCTGCTCAACGAGCTGAGCCTGGCTGAGGAAGAAGGCGGCGGCTATTATGTGCGCAAAGTGCTGCACACGTCGGGCGCCAGCCGCTGCTTTGGGCAGGTCGAGGTGCAGCTTTGGCTGGACAGCAAGAAACAGATCAAGCAGCATGAAGTGCACGGTGGACGCTGGCTGACGGTGGAAGAATACGATGCCGAGGTCGAACGCCGGGCACAGGCAGCCGCCCAGGCAGAGTCAGCCGCAGCCAGCACAACCGACGAGGAAAGCAGTCAAATCAACCGCGCATGACGCAGATTAGGCAGACTGGCGCGGATTTACAGCAAAAGGGGTAAGAATCGATGCGCAAGCCAATGATGGCCGGCAACTGGAAAATGAACAAGACGATCAACGAAGCGGTTGCGCTGGCGCGCGCCATTCGTGAGCAGGTCAACGATGTGAACAACGTCGATCGGGTGGTCTGCCCGCCCTTCATCGACATCCCGATGGTCAGCGCGGAGCTGATGGGCAGCAACATCGCCGTCGGCGCGCAGAACATGCACTGGGCCGAGAGCGGCGCCTACACCGGCGAAATCAGCGCGGCGATGCTCAAAAACCTGGCGAGCTACGTGATCATCGGGCACAGTGAACGCCGCCAATACTTCGCCGAGACCGACGAAACGGTCAACAAAAAGGCGCATGCGGCAGTGGCGGCGGGTCTCACGCCGATCATCTGCGTCGGCGAGACGCTGGAGCAGAACGAGCGCGGCGAAACGCAGGCATTTGTCAGCGGGCAGGTCAAGGCGGCGCTGGCTGGTTTTACGGCGGAGCAGATGGCGGACATCGTCATCGCCTACGAGCCGATCTGGGCGATCGGCACCGGGCGCGCCGCCACCGCCGAGCAAGCCAACGACATCTGCGGTGGCGTCGTGCGCGCCGCGGTGAGGGAATTCCTCGGCGAGGAAGCCGCAGCGACGATCCGCATTCTCTACGGCGGCAGCGCCAACGAAAAGAACATCGGTGAATTGATGGCAAAGCCCGACATCGACGGTGCGCTGATCGGCGGCGCCTCGCTCAAGGTCGAGAGCTATGCGGCGATGGTCAAAATCACGAGCGAGTTGTATTAGAGGTTAGAGATTGGAGATTGGAGACTAAAGATTGGGGCGAGGGCGGACTTTCGACTCTCCAATCTCCAATCTCCAATCTCCAGTCTCTCAATCTCCCAATCTCCTGGACATTGACGCACATGTCGCAGATTTCATGGCGCCGCCTCTGGCTGCCAGTGGTGGCGATAGCAGGGTATGTCGTCATTACGTGGCCGGTCTGGCAGTGGCTCTGGTTCGAGTGGATATCCAACCAGTATTACAGTCACGGGTTGTTGATTTTGCCGGTGGCGCTGTTTCTTGCGATTCAGCGCTTCCGCAACGACCCGGAGCTTGTCCATGCTCCCGGGCAGGGCAGTCTGGCAGGTGTCGTCGCCCTGGTGTTGGGGTTGACTGCTTATCTTTTCGCACTGCAACAGCGTGCGTACTATCTGGCTGCCTTTGCTATGATCGGCATGTTGGCAGGATTGGTGTGGGCGGTGGCCGGTATGACGGTGTTGCGTAAACTGGCGTTCCCAATCGGCTACCTGGTGTTGATGGTGCCGCTGCCGATGCTGGACCGCATCACGCTGCCATTGGCGCTCTTCACTGGCTTTTGCTCCGGCTCGCTCGTGCAATTCCTGGGGCTGCCAGTGGCAATCAACGGCAACGCCATTGCCCTGCCCAATACCGATCTGGTGATCGGGGCGCAGTGCAGCGGCGTGAATTCACTGATTACGCTCGTGGCGCTGCTTGTGTTGGTGGCGTATCTGTTGGATGGGTCGGTGTGGTCACGCGTTGTGCTCGTTCTGCTGGCGATTCCACTGGCGCTGATGGGCAATATCCTGCGCGTGGCGACGCTGCTTTTCGTGGCGCGCGCCTGGGGCGCCGACGCTGCCTTTGCCTTCTATCATGACTATTCCGGCATTTTATTTTTTGTCGCGGTGTTGGCGCTGATCTTACCGCTCACGCGGGCGCTGCAATTGGGTCGGCTGCGCGCCGAAGTTATCTGATGCTAAATCGTTCTTCGCTCACTGCCGGCGCCGTTGTCTTGCTGCTGCTCATTGGTCTGGCTGTGGTCTATTGGCCGCAATTATTGCCAGCTGTAGCCGGCGCTCCGTCACTCACCGCCACTGACGAATTGACCTACATTACCGATCTCGACTTCTGGCAACGCACCCCACGCGAGCGCGCCGTCGTTGCCACCGCCTACTTCGATCTACAACATGATCTCAACGATGTGCCGCTCACTGTGGGCGACTGGACGGGCGTCAACGAACCGGAGACCAATCAAGAAGTCCTGATCCTGCTTGACCCGGAGCAGTACATCCAGCGTCTCTACACCGACAGCGCCGGACGCTATCTGTGGTTGAGTATGGTTGGCGGACGCAGTTCGCAGCCTTTTCACGCGCCAGACATCTGCTATGACGCCGACGGCTGGCAGTATGATCTCGGCTCGCATCCCACGCGCCTGGACGAAGGCGGCGAAATCTATGGTCTATGGTTGCACGGCAAGAAACAATTCCCCGACGCTGCCACACCGACCGAGCATGTCGTCTACTATTTCTATCTCTTCCCTGATGCGCAACGGAATCAGGCTGACGGCATCGTGCTGTTCAAGTTGACTTCGAGCCGCTACGGCACGTTGGAGGAGACGCTCGCCATACACGAGGAATTTGTGCGCACCCTCTTCCGCAAGGCTGGTAATCCAGCCGAATTGCTGCGCAGCACGGGTTTGTGATGCAGAATTCTCGCCGCCGATTTGCGATGGTATGGCTGTTGTCTGGCGTAGTGCTGCTCTCTGGCTGCGCGGCGCCCTCGACGGCTGGCTCTTGTGGATTGGGGCTTGCTCCTGGATATAGTGATGACGACGCAATCCGCGCCGTTATCGAGGCGGAGGGACGTTTGGTCGTCAGCCAGGAGATCGATGCGCTGATGGCGCTTTGGACCGAAGACGCCTATGTCGCCAATGCGAAGAACACACCGGACGACACTGCTGACGATCAGTTCTGGCGCGGCCAGGACGCAATCCGGCACCGTTATGTGCGCGTGGTCTTTCCGGGGGCGCCTGCAGCCGCGCAGCCGCCTGAACTCGTGATCGACCGTGACGGCGCGCGCGCCATCGTGACTGCCACCACGCGCATTGGCAGTGAAGTGGCGCCGGCTGGCGACCGTTGGGTGCTCGTCAAGCGCAACGGTTGCTGGCAGATCGCAAGTCTGACCTATAACCTGGAAGCGCGCCAACCCTAAGAAGCCTGCGTCAAGCCAACCGTGATCTCCGTTGATGCTTACATCCTCACGATTTTGCTCACGCTATTGCTGAGCCTGCTGGCGATGGCGGCGTTGAGTCGGGCGGTCAGTCTGCGCGTGCAGGCGATCATCTACTATTTGACTGGTTCCGGCGATCTGGCGAGCATTGGCATTTTTTTGCTGTTGCTGCCCGGCGTCTTCTTGCATGAGGGCGCCCATTGGTTGACCGCGCGACTACTGGGGTTGCGCGCCGGCAAGTTCCGCGTATGGCCGACCAAACAGGGCGCTTACATCGGACTGGGCAGCGTCAGCGTCGAACGCGCAGATATCTGGCGTGAAAGCCTGGTTGGGGTGGCGCCGCTGGTGGTGGGCAACCTAGTGTTGGCATGGATCGGCTGGCGGGTCTTTGCAACGCCAACGCTGCTGGCGACATTGACGGCAGGGAATCTGGCGGCGGCAGTCAGCAGCTTTGGGGCAGGGCTGCACACGTCTGACGGTCTTGCCTGGGCGTACGCCATTTTCGCCATCGGCAACAGCATGATGCCGAGCGCCAGCGATCGTGAACCCTTCAAGCCTGTACTACTCTATGCGCTTTTCGCCACCGTGATCTATGTAATCGTTGGGCTGCCGTTGACGTTGCTAGGGCAATTGCTCGGCTGGATCGCACCTGCCATCGAAATTTCAGTGGGGGCATTGATTTTCTTGATTGTGCTGGATGGCTTGGTGTGGTTGACTTTGTGGCCTATCGAGTGGTTGTTGCGGCGGGGACGGTGAAACGGGGAGACAGGGCTGGCTTCCCAAAGGTGAAGTGGAATGCTTGCCGCGTCCCCCCTGCTGGCTTACCCCAGATGCTTCTGCAATCGGCTTTTGAGAGCAGGCTTGGGCTGGTAGCCAACGATGCGGTCAACTGGTTCGCCATTCTTGAAGAGCAATAGCGTGGGGATGCTCATCACACCAAAGGCAAATGCAGTATTTTGGTTGCTATCGACATCCAACTTGCCGATCGTCAGTTGACCGTCCATTTCCTGGGCAATCTCCTCAAGCACGGGGGCAATCATCTTGCACGGCCCGCACCATTCTGCCCAGAAATCCACCAGAATCGGCTTGTCGGCATTCACAACCAGTTCATCGAAGGTGCCATCAGTCACCACAATTGGCTTTGCCATATCTGCTTTCCCTTATCCTTTCCGCAACATCATCTCATCGTGCGATCATCGACCTGCGCTGCACAGCTTACGGTGCTCTGGCGCAGCAGACAGTCGACTAGCGATCTCGCTACAAAAAATATAGTACACGGTGGTGTAGGATTTGTCAAAGCGCTGACTTCCTCGAGGTCTACTTCGCGCAGGGACAAGCACCGCAGTGGCTTTGGGTAGCCACTATCATGCAGGGGCAAGGCAGGCTCTGCGCCTGGATTGCAGGTGGTGCGGGTAGGTGTTACGCCACATATCGACTATAATACCAACACTATTCTGGCCGCGATTCTGGCCTCAGACTCAGGAAGGAGCCAAACATGAGCCGTATTTTGCAACTTCGCCAACTTGGTCAAAGTATTTGGCTGGATTTCATCGAACGCAGCATGATTCAGAGCGGCAAGCTACAAGCGTTGGTCAATGATGGCGTCAGTGGCGTGACGTCCAATCCCACGATCTTCCAGCAAGCTATCGTCAAGAGCGACGCCTACAACGATGATTTGCGTCGCCTGGCTGCCATGTCCCTCTCGCCTAAGGCGATCTTCGAAGGGCTGGCGATTGCTGACATCCAGGCTGCTGCCGATGTGATGCGCCCGGTCTATGACGCCAACCAGGGGCATGATGGCTTTGTCAGCCTGGAGGTGGCGCCCGATCTAGCCTTCGACACCGCCGCCACGATTGCAGAAGCGCGCCGTCTGCATGCCGCCGTTGCCCGTCCCAATTTGATGGTCAAGGTGCCGGCCACCCTTGCCGGCGCGCCCGCGATCCGCCAGTTGATCGCCGACGGCATCAATATCAATGTCACGCTCATTTTTAGCCTGGAGCGCTATGCCGCTGTCAAGGAAGCGTTTATTGCCGGGCTGGAAGATCGTCTGGCTGCTGGAAAACCGATCGACCGTATCGCGTCGGTAGCAAGCTTCTTTGTCAGCCGTGTCGATGTTAACATCGATAGCCAACTGGATAAGCTGGCGGCGCAGCAACCTGATCGGGCGGCTTATTATAAATCACTGCAAGGCAAGGCGGCAGTGGCGAACGCCAAGCTGGCCTATGCCCAATTCCAACAGGTTTTTGCCGGTGCACGATGGGATCGACTGGGGGCTGCCGGAGCGCGGGTGCAGCGCCCGCTATGGGCAAGCACCAGCACCAAGAACCCCGCCTATCCTGACCTGATCTACGTCGAGCCGCTCATGGGAGCGCACACGGTGAACACGATGCCGCCGCAGACCCTGGAGGCGCTCAAGGATCACGGCACAGTGGCGTTGACCGTCACGCAGGGCGTCGATGCTGCACGCCAGGCCCTGGCTGATCTTGCTGCTGCTGGCATCGACATGGACGCTGTCACCGCCGAGCTGGAACAGGACGGCGTCAAGAAGTTCGCCGATTCATTTGTGGATTTGTTAAGGGTGATTGAAGAACGCAGTCGCGCGCTGGCGCCAGCGTGAGGCGTATCAATGAGTTAGCCGGGGCGGACTGCGCAGACGCGGGCGGTTGTCATGTCAGCGCAGCGCGCGCATGAAGCGTGTCATCGTGCAGAGTCGTTTTTGCCAGCATTCCGTTGTAGGAACGCGGCAAACTCTGCTGGATCGAGACTGCGCTCAGAGCGTTTTTCGGCAACCGGCGCTGACGAATCCAAAGCGCCAACAGCCGCTGCTGCGTTGCTGGCCTCTGGGATGGCGTGCGCGGCCAGCGCTGCTTCCAGGCTGGGAACATCGCTGGCCTCTTGCAGATGGGCCACCACGGCGGGTAGCACATCACAGATTGCAGCGAAAAACAGTGTGGCGGCGTGGGCGCCGGCGGGCAAGTTCACAATCAGCGTGCGCCCACGAATGCCAGCGACGCCGCGATCGAGCAAGGCCAGGATGCTCTCTTCTGCAGCTAGCGCGCGCATCGTTTCATTTAGCGAGGGCATCGTGCGCTCAAGGACGGCGGCAGTGGCCTCGGGCACAATTTCACGAGCGCCAGGACCAGGTGCAGGGAGCGTGCCGCCGATCGTGAGAATCAGATCGAGTTCGTCCTCATCGCACCACTGGCGCAGCACCTCCTCAACGAGATAGCGCTGGCTGGCGACATGGCGGGCGGTCATGATCACTGCCGAGGGCGCGGCGCTCAATAGCAGCTTGCGCACCGCAGCGCTGGCTGCTTCGTCGTAGGCTGGCACGCACAGTAGCCCAGTTCGGATCATGATACTCTCATTCCTTTGCGGCAAAGAAAAACGCAGCCAAACGCGATGACAACTCGCGTTCGACTGCATTTTCATTCCACCATTTCTACATACCCCGGATTTTTGCGCACCCCAGGGCGCAGCACACGTTAGCGCTTGGTGTACTGGGGCGCCTTACGCGCACGCTTGAGACCGGGTTTCTTGCGTTCCTTGGCGCGGGCGTCGCGCGTCAGAAAACCGGCGGCCTTGAGCGTCGGACGCAGATTCGCATCCTGTTCGATCAGAGCGCGCGCAATGCCCAGGCGTACGGCTGAAGCCTGACCGCTCTCACCGCCGCCCTGCACCTTAACGCTGATGTTGAACGACGCTTCTGTACCGGTCAACGCCAACGGCTGGCGCAGAATCATCTGGTCGAGCGCGCGACCAAAGTACACATTGACAGGCTTGTCATTGACGATGATTTCGCCGGTGCCAGGATAAAGACGCACACGTGCGCTGGCTTCCTTGCGGCGACCGATTGCTTCTACATATTCAGTCATGGTATCTCTGTCCTCGAAATCGCTTAGAGTTCCAATGGCTGCGGCTGCTGCGCAGCATGCGGATGTTGGTCGCCGGCATAGATGCGCAATTTCTTCATTTGCGCCCTGCCCAGCTTGGTCTTGGGCATCATGCCGCGCACGGCCTCGTAGATGACCCGATCCGGAAACTGCGCCAGCGTTTCGCGCATCGTGCGGCTCTTCAAGCCACCCGGATAGCGCGAATGCCGATAGTAGCGCACGGTGTCAAGCTTGGCGCCCGTCACTACGACACGCTCGCAGTTGATCACGACAACAAAGTCGCCGGTATCGATGTTGGGCGAAAAGGTCGGCTTGTGCTTGCCACGTAAGACCTGGGCAATTTCCGAAGCCAGGCGCCCCAATGTCTTACCGGTGGCATCGACAACGTACCACTCGCGGCTTTGCAAAGCCTCTGTTTGATTTGGCGTAACTGTCTTCACGTACCTGCTCCTCTATCAAAAAATCTCATGCCATCCGGCAACGAAGTCTAGTCCGATGCCTCACCATGCACCCAACGCTCCCACGCGGGCGGATAGGTGACGCTTTCCAGCACCAATCCTTGCGGCGGCGCTGGCGGCGCCGATAAACGTCGGTCGCGCGCCGTCAGGATTGCTGCCACTTCAGCGGGCGTCATTGCGCCACGTCCCACCATCAACAACGTCCCGACTATGTTCCGCACCATCTGCCGCAAAAAGGCATTGGCGGTGATTGTAAAGACCAGCCGCTGCCCCGGAAAGTTATCCAGTGCTGGCAGTGAGTTGATGCTTGTCTGCCACTGCGCTGCAAACACCTCACGTTCGGTGCTTTCACCGTGCGTCGCCTGCCCAAAGGTAGCGAAATCATGCACGCCGATTAAAACCTCAGCGGCAGCATTCATCGCTGCCAAATCCAACGGTTGCGACACCAGGAGCGCATACCGGTCGGTCAGTGGCGAATGCTTCGGCGCCGGAAAATTGCTGGGCGCAACATACATCTGCACAGTGTACCGGTAGGTGCGGCTGATTGCACCAAAGCGTGGGTGGAACCCAACCGGCGCCTCGCGTACACTGCGTATGCTTACCGCTGCGGGCAGATGGACATTCCAAGCTCGCTCTAGCGCGGTCAAGGTGTGCGCCCAACTGACGGAGACGCTAACTACCTGCCCATTGGCGTGGACGCCAGCGTCGGTGCGCCCAGCGCCAACAACGCGCCCTTCGCGCCGACAACAACGATCCAGCGCTGCTTCCAGCACGCCTTGCACTGTAGGTGCGTTCGCCTGATACTGGAAACCGTGGAAATCGGTTCCGTCGTAGGCGACCAGCGCACAAATAGTGCGCAACGGCGTCACGGCTTACACCCGCCCGTTGCTGCTAACTTAGGCGGTGACGCCGTCCACCAGCTCCAGAATCACCATATCAGCAGCGTCGCCCTGGCGCTTGCCGATCTTGATCATACGCGTGTAGCCACCGTTGCGGGCCGCATAACGCGGGGCGAACACATCAAAGACCTTTTTGGCGACTGTCTTGTCATTCAGATAGGCGACGACCTGACGCTGTGCATGGACGCGGTTGCCTTCAGCGGCGGCGCTACGCTTCGCCTTTGTGATCAGCCGCTCAGCGTCGCCACGAATGGCGCGCGCCTTGGCTTCAGTCGTCACAATGCGTTCGTGCAAATATAATTCGCGCACCAGATTGCGGAACAACGCTTTACGCTGATCCGCAGTGCGGCTTAGTTGGAATCCTGCGACTCGATGACGCATACCCCTTGCTCCTCTTGCTTACTCTTCCGTGTCATCACTGCCGGCGAGTGGCCGATACGCATCGCCGATATAGGCGCTCAAGTCGACGCCCGGCACAGTCAGGTAGTTTTTGTCCCGCAGCTTTTCGACCAGCTCATCGAGCGATTTCTTGCCAAAGTTGCGGATGGCAAGCATTTCGTCTTCGCCCTTTTCCATGCGTTTGAGAATTTCGCCGACTTTGGTGATGCCAGCGCGCTTGAGACAGTTGTAAGCGCGCACCGTCAACTCCAGTTCCTCAATGGGCGCATCGAAGACGCGTCCTGGGATGCCTTCGGCGGACTCTTCCTGTTTTTCGACCATTGTAATCTCTGTGCCGGCCAGCAACGTCAGGTGCTGCACCAACAGGTTGGCCGAGCGTCGCAACGCATCGTCCGGTGAGATCGTGCCGTCAGTCCAAATTTCCAGGTGTAGTTTGTCATAATCCGTCTGTTGGCCGATGCGCGTCCGCTCAACGCGATAGGCCGCTTTGCGGATTGGGCTGTAGATGGCATCGACCGGAATCTCGCCCAGCGGCAGCCGCCCGCGCTCTTCGGCGGGGCTGTAGCCACGCCCAACACTCACCACCATCTCGATGTCGAGATCGATGTCATTAGAATCCGCCGTCAACAGATATTGGTCCGGATTGACAACTTCTACTTCAGGCGGGCAATTCAGGTCGCCGGCTGTGACTGGCCCTTCACTGGCGACTTCGACATGAATCCGCACTGATTCTTCCGTGCGGGCGCGGAAGCGAATCTGCTTGACATTCAGAATCAGCCGCGTCATATCTTCCCGCACGTGCGGAATCGCTGAGAATTCATGATGAATCCCACTCACGCGAATTGATGTAACGGCGGCGCCTGGCAGGCTCGATAGTAGCACGCGGCGCAACGCATTGCCTAACGTGATGCCGTAACCACTTTCCAGCGGGCTGACCACAAAGTGCCCGTAGTTCTGGGAGCTTGCCTCAACCTCAATTTTGGGTAATACCATGTTTAACAAGGGCATCCCTCCCGATAGCGCAAATCTGGCTTGCGAAACATTTCAATCTGCCGGGCTACTCTTACGCCCTGGCAGACCGTGCAGCCAACCGTTCGTTAGCGACTGTAGTACTCGACGATGAGTTGCTCGTTTAGCGGAATCTCGATGTCTTCACGCGCTGGGACACCGAGCACCTCACCCTTCATATCGACAACGCTCGAACGCAGCCAGGCTGGGACATTGCCCGAACTGCCTTGCATGATTTGCGCACGCTCCTTGAAATACTCCTTGCTGCGCGCCACTTCACGCACGGTGATCACATCGCCGATGCTGACCTGGAAGGACGGGATGTCCGTCTTACGTCCGTTCACCTCAAAGTGGCCATGGCGCACCAATTGCCGCGCCTGTGCGCGACTGTCGGCAAAGCCCATGCGATAGACGACGTTATCGAGGCGTCGTTCCAGCATTGCCAACAGGTTGACGCCGGTCATCCCGGTCGTGCGATTGGCCTCCTCAAAATAGCGACGGAACTGTCGCTCCAGCACACCGTAGATGCGACGCGCCTTCTGCTTCTCGCGCAACTGCAGACCGTAGTCCGATGTCTTGCGCCTGAAAGTCTGCTTCTTGCCGTGCATCCCTGGCGGGAAGGCGCGGCGCTCCATTGCACACTTGGGCGAAAGGCAGCGCTCGCCCTTCAAGAACAGCTTTTGCCCTTCACGCCGGCACAGCTTGCAAACCGATTCTGTGTATCGTGCCATTTTTCCTCCGCAGCGATCTGCTTTACAGCGTTCGTGCTGATTGATCTCTTCACTAAGTGATGGGCGCAGATTGCGCCGTCACCAATAGATTGACGCACTCACTGTTGTGCGCCAAAACAGATGGCGCATCTGCTGCGCCACCTGTTTGTGTCGAATGGTTCCCCGATGGCCAACCGCACCTACTGGGACTAGACGCGCCGCTTCTTGGGCGGACGGCAGCCATTGTGCGGCAGCGGCGTGATGTCCGTGATCGAACGCACGATCAATCCGGCCGCCTGCACCGAGCGCACAGAGCTTTCGCGACCGGGGCCGGGTCCCTTGACGAAAACATCCACCTCGCGCATGTTAAAGTCAGCGCGTGCCGTCTGCGCAGCACTTTGAGCGGCCAGCTGGCCGGCAAAGGGTGTAGACTTGCGGCTGCCCTTGAAGCCTGCGCTGCCACTACTAGCCCAGCAGAGGGTGTTGCCCTGCAGGTCGGTGATCGTCACAATCGTATTGTTGAACGATGCATGGATGTGCACCTGACCGGTTGGTACATTCTTTTTTTCTTTGCGCGCTGTGCGTCGATCGCGCCGCGTACGTTGAGGTCGAGCCATTGCTTATTTCTCCACAATCTGACAATCTCGACTCTCGCAACCACCGGCATCCCAAGCCAGGCGCGCCAGCGATTGCGAGATTGCTGTTCACTACTTGCGCGGCGCCTTCTTCTTGCCGGCAACCGTCTTGCGCGTGCCACGCCGTGTACGCGCGTTCGTGCGGGTGCGCTGACCACGCGCCGGCAGGTTGCGGCGATGGCGCATACCCCGGTAGCAGCCGATTTCAATCAGCCGCTTGATATTCATATTCACTTCACGCCGCAGGTCGCCTTCGACGAGGTAGTTGCGGTCGATATAATCGCGCAACCGTGTGACCTCGGCTTCGTCAAGGTCTTTGACGCGCTTATTTTCGTCGATGCCTGTTGCAGCCAGGATCTTCTGACTGGTCGTCTTGCCGATCCCGTAGATATAGGTCAATGAGATGACCACCCGCTTGTCACGCGGAATGTCAACACCGGAAATACGTGCCATGACTTTTGCTCCCCTTCGCTGCGCAATCCTTTTAGCCCTGACGTTGCTTGTGCTTCGGATTCTTGCAGATCACGTATAGCACACCACGTCGGCGCACGACCTTGCAGTTCTCACACATTTTTTTTACCGATGGCCGAACTTTCATGCTTCACCTCTGACTATTTCACCGTGACGATAGTCGGTGCACCCGCGAGAATACGTCAGGTCTACACACGTCACGTGTTGTTTCGTCTCACCGCCGGGCGTTATGACGCTGAAGAGGCGGGTTTGATCTTGGCGTCTAGCGCAACTCTACCACTCTACCATAATCTTAGGGCAGGGTCAAAATTTCAGGGCCGTTATTGGTAATTGCCACTGTGTGCTCGAAGTGTGCGGTCAGGCTAAAATCCTTGCTGATTACCGTCCACTTGTCGCGCAGTGTCCGCGTCTGCCAGGTGCCAAGTTGCACCATCGGCTCGATCGCGACTACCAACCCTGGACGCAGAATCGTCTGCCCGTCTGGGTCCTGGCTCTCGTAATTGAGCACTTGCGGCGCTTCATGCATTTGTCGCCCTACGCCGTGCCCCGTGTACTCGCGCACCACATGCATCTTGTGCGCTTCGACCGTGCGTTGCACCGCGCGGCTGATGTCCACGATGCGTTTGCCAACCTGCGCCTGGGCAATGCCATCATAGAGGCTCTGCTCTGTGACGCGCATCAACTCTTGCGCCGCCGGGCTGATCTCACCGACGGCGTATGTCCATGCGCTGTCGCCGATGAAGCCGCGATAGCGCACGCCCACATCGATGCTGATGATGTCGCCTGCCTTGAGCACGCGGTCCTTTTTGGGGATGCCGTGCACGAGTTCCTCGTTGATGCTGGTGCAGATATGGGCGGGGAAACCGCGATACCCCAGAAAGCACGAGGTGGCGTTGTACTTGGTCATCACCTCGACGGCGAGTTGATCCAGGTCGAGCGTGCTCACCCCTGGCTGGATTGCCTCGCGCAGCGCCGCGTGCACGCGCGCGACGATGCGCCCCGCCTCACGCATGATTTGTATCTCGCGTGGGCTTTTCAGTTGCACTTCTGGGCGCTGCGCCGCTGGCGCCTGTCGTCGGAGTGTCTGGGCATTCTGCCGTCGAAACATGTTCATTGTCATCCCACCACAATTGCCAGGAGCGCCTGTTGCACAGCTTCAATCGACATGGCGCCGTCAACCTCGCGCAGTAGCCCCTTGGCATAGTAATAACCGATCAGCGGCGCGGTCTGTTTGTAGTAGACGAACAGACGATTGCGCACTGTGTCTTCCTTGTCATCATCACGCTGATACAACTCGCCACCATCCACGTCGCAGATGCCTTCGACCTTGGGCGGATTGTAGATGACGTGATAGACGGCGCCACAGGTGCGACAAGAGCGTCGCCCCGTAATGCGGCGAATCGTCTCGTCATCTTCCACCTGGATCAATGGCGCCACGCGCACACCACCGTAGGGTGCTGTCATTGTGTCGAAAGCTGTGGCCTGCACCAGATTGCGGGGGAAGCCATCCATGATGGCGCCGCGCACACAATCTGGCTGCTGCAGTCGGTCCTGCACCATCCGAATCGTCACCTCATCTGGCACCAGATCGCCCCGATCCATGTAGCTCTTGGCCAGCTTGCCCAACTCAGTTTGGTTCTTCAGGTTGTA
The DNA here is from genome assembly GCA_003451595.1 of Chloroflexota bacterium. Classification (GTDB taxonomy): domain Bacteria; phylum Chloroflexota; class Anaerolineae; order Caldilineales; family Caldilineaceae; genus Caldilinea. Next base: position 26,081 of record DMDA01000105.1, read on the forward strand.
CCGGAAGATGTCACCGGTCGAGATTTGTGGTAGTCCAGTGGACTGCTCCAACAATTTGGCCTGTGTTCCTTTTCCGGCGCCTGGTACGCCCAGCAACACAACATAGATACGTCGATCACTCATGACAGTCCCCCTTGACGGTCGCTATCTGATCTGGACAGAGAATTCTGTAGGGAACAAGAGACCGGGGCTTGCACCGCCGGTCTCTTTCTCTCCTCGACATCACGGATCGGGCACATGCCCTGCCCGCTTACCGGATGAACCCTTCGTAGTTGCGCATCATCAACTGTGCTTCGATCTGCTTCATCGTATCGAGCACGACGCCGACGACGATGAGCATACCCGAGCTGCTGATGATCAGCGAGTTGTAGCTCGTCAACGCACCAGCGGCGCTGCCAAAGATCAGGTCGGCCAGCGAACCGATCAGGAAGGGCAGGACAGCCATGAAGCCCAAGAAGAGGGCGCCGACCAGTGTAATGCGCGACAATACGTTGTTGAGATATTGCTCCGTGCGCGGGCCAGGGCGGATGCCAGGAATGAATCCACCTTGCTTCTGGAGCGTCTCCGGTAGATTCTGCTGTCGGAACATCACGTCCGTATAGAAATAGGTGAACGCCGCTGTTAGCAAGAAGTAGAACAGCCAGTAGAAGAAATTCGACGGGCTGAAGAACTGCACGATGGCGTTGGCGATGGCGCCGATCCAATCCTGGCGCGTGACAAAGTAACTCGCCAGGGTGCTCGGCAGAATGAGCAAGCTCTGTGAGAAGATCAGCGGGATCATGCCGGCGGTGTTGACGCGCAGCGGGATGTAGGTGCTCTGACCGCCCACCATCATCATGCGGTTGCCGCGCATCGTGCGCACACGCTTGCCGTACTGCACCGGGATGCGCCGTTGACCTTCCTGCACCCAGACGATCAAAATGATCGTGGCAACGGTGACGATGAGAAAGACCAGCAATAGCACCCAGTTTTGTGACAGCAACTGCAATTGATAAGGCACATTGGACAGAATCCCGGCAAAGATGATCAGCGAGACGCCGTTGCCGATGCCCTGTTCGGTGATCAATTGGCCGATCCAAACGCCCAACATGGTGCCCGCCGTCATGCCGATGATGATCGTCAACGTCGGCAGCAAGTCACCCAGCCCAAAGCCCCAGTTTGGCAGTACAGCCACACCACCCACGGCGTTGCTGCTCAGCAACGTGCCTTGCGCAATCGCCTGTAGAATGGCCAGCGGAATGGTCAACCAGAGCGTGTACTGATTGATCCGCGCACGCCCCGACTCGCCTTCTTTACTCAGTTCCTCCAGCGCGGGGATGATGGGGATGAGCAACTGCAGGATAATCGACGCGGTAATGTACGGATAGACGCCTAGCGCCATCACGCCCATGCGCGAGAGACCACCACCACTGAAGAAATTCAGGAAGTTCAGCAGGATGTTGTCACTCTGCTGAAAGATAGACGCCAGCGCTTGATGATCGACGCCGGGTAGTGGAATGTTTGCCGCCAGACGATAAAAAGCCAACAAACTGAACGTGATGAACAGCTTCTGACGCAGGTCTGGCAGTCGGAATGCATTGCGTACGGCTTCAAGCATTCGACAAGTTCCTTTCTATAAGGATCGATGCGCACCTTGACGGCGCCTGGAGTAGTGCTGCACTATCGCACGCTCGAGGCGCCGTACATCCGACGCCTTCAGCTACGACCGCGGCAGGCGTTTGTTGACTTCGTAGCCCAACACCTCAACTGTGCCACCTGCCGCCTCGATCTTTTCCTTGGCGCTGGCGCTGATGCGTTGCACTTTGACTGTCAGGGGCTTGGTCACCTCGCCCCGCGCCAACACCACGACGGGGTCCGCGACGTTGCCCAGCAGCCCGACCGCAGCCAGCGACGCCTGTGAGACTTCCTCCTGAGCGCCAAACAGTCGGTCAAGCTGGTCGAGGTTGATCGGGACGTAATAGACCTTGAAGCGATTGTTGAAGCCGCGCAGTTTGGGCAGGCGTTTTGTCAGGGGGAGTTGACCACCCTCGAAGTTAGCGCGGACGCCGCCGCCGTTGCGGGCGTTTTGCCCCTTTTGACCGCGGCCACTGGTTTTGCCCTTGCCTGAACCAGTGCCACGACCTACTCGCTTGCGCTTTTTGTGTGCACCCTCTGCGGGACGCAGGTCATGAAGTTTCATGGTAATCTTTCCAGTTCTGAATGATGGGCATGTTGCGTGTTACATGCTGTGTAATTCACGTTTGCGCCATGCATCACGCAACACGAATTATGCAACACACCCCTTTGTCATCAATTACTCGCTCACTTCAAGCATGTGCGCTACGGCGTCGATCATGCCACGCACTGCCGGGTTGTCCGGCTTCTCAACGACTTGATTCAATTTGGACAGACCCAGCGCGGCTACGGTGCGTTTCTGCCTTTCCGTGTAACCAATCGGGCTGCGCACCAGCTTGATGCGGATCGTCTTGGCTGCCGGTTGCTGCTCAGCCATACGTCTCCTCCTTGTACCAATAGGGCGCCAGTTGGCGTGGCTCCACGCCGCGATGCCCTGCCTCGACGCGGAAATCCTGCAACTCCTTCAGGGCGGCAAAGGTCGCCTGCACCACATTGAGGATATTGTCGCTACCCAGGGACTTGCTCAGGATGTCACTGACGCCTGCCGCCTCAACCACGGCACGCACGCCACCGCCAGCGATGACGCCGGTGCCTGGGCTGGCTGGCTTGAGCATCACCTTGCCAGAGCCGGACTTGGCCGTCACTTCATGCGGGATGGTGTTGCCCAGGCGCGGCACGACAACCATCGTCTTCTTGGCGCGGTCCGATGCCTTGCGGATGGCATCCGGCACTTCGCGCGCCTTGCCGATGCCAATTCCCACGCGGCCTTGCTTGTCGCCCACCACGACGACGGCGCGGAAGGCGAAGCGGCGACCACCCTTCACAACTTTGGCAGTGCGGGCGAGGTGAACAACACGTTCTTCGAATTCATCGCGGCGCTCTTCACGCTCTTTTTCGCGCTCTTTGCTCTTGCGTTCTTTCTTCGACATTCTTGATTCTCCCAGCAACTGCCGATTAGAATTCCAGCCCGCCTTCGCGGCTGCTCTCGGCCAACGCTTTGACGCGGCCGTGATACGGATACCCACCGCGATCAAAGACCACGCGTGTGATGCCTTTGGCCTTGGCCCGCTCCGCCACTGCCTTGCCTACTGCCTTGGCCTGCTCGATCTTGGAGAGCGAGGCCACATCCGCCCGCAATTCGCGATCCACCGTGGAGGCCGACGCCAGCGTGACGCCGGTCGTGTCGTCGATCACCTGTGCGTAGATATGCTCCAGGCTGCGGAAGACATTCAAGCGCGGCCGGTCGGTGGTTCCATGCACTTTGGTGCGCACGCGCGCGTGACGCCGTTCGCGTGCTACAGCACGACTAACTTTTGCCATTGTTGGTCACTCCCTATTTCTTCCCAGCCTTGCCAGTCTTGCCTGCCTTCTGTCGCACATATTCGCCTTCGTAGCGAATGCCCTTGCCTTGATACGGTTCGGGCGGACGTGCACGCCGGATTTCGGCGGCTAGTTCACCGATGCGCGCCTTGTCGATGCCGGTGATTGTGAAGGCGCGACCGTCCTTGTCCACATCAAAGGCAATATCTGCCGAGGGCGGGGCAAATTCCACCGGATGGCTCTTGCCGACCGATAGCACCAGATTGCTGCCACGCTTCTCGGCGCGATAGCCGACGCCGCGAATCTCTAGCCGCCGGCTGAAGCCTGTGCTGACCCCCTGCACCATGTTGGCCAACAGCGCGCGGGTCAGACCGTGCTGGGCGCGGTGCTCACGCTGGTCAGTCGGGCGCTGCACTTTGATCTGGTTATTCTCGACTTCGATCTTGATGTCAGGATCGAACTGCTGCTTGAGCTGACCCTTGGGGCCGCTGACAGTGACCAGATTTCCCTTATCGACGCTGATCGACACCTTGGCCGGCAGCGTAATTGGCATTTTTCCAATTCGAGACATGGCTTCCTCCCCTACCACACGTTGCAGAGGATCTCACCGCCAAGGCGTGCGCGGCGCGCTTTGCGCCCCGTCATCAGCCCCTTCGGTGTGGAGACGATGTTGATCCCCAACCCACTGCGCACCCACGGGATGTCCTTGGCGCCGCTGTAATGGCGACGACCCGGCCGGCTGACCCGGTCAAGCCCTGTGATCACCGGGCGCCCCTGGGGGGTGTATTTCAGACGCACAATCAGGTTTGGCTGCGGCTGTTCGTCGGTCACCGCATATCCTTCGATAAAACCTTCTTCGACCAGAATGCGCGCAATGCCCTCTTTGATTTTCGAACTGGGCATCACGACTTGCTTCTGTTTGACCATGCTGCCGTTGCGAATGCGGGTCAACATGTCAGCAATTGGATCATTCACCATTTGTTTTTCTCCTCAGGCTACTCTTGCAACCTCAGAAATGGAGCGAAGTTGTAGTTAGCAACCGAGCACTTTGAAGACCACCGCAGCACGGTGGTCGGCGTGATGCTCTATTTACCAGCTCGACTTCACGACACCCGGCAGCTTGCCTTGCAATGCTTCCTGCCGGAAACAGATGCGGCACAGCCCGAACCGGCGCATGTATCCGCGCGAACGCCCGCACATTTTGCAGCGATTGCGGACGCGCACCTCATACTTCTTCCGGCTCTCCTTGATAATCATCGACTTCTTAGCCACAGCAATCCCCTTTATCGCTTGAACGGCATGTCCATCAGCGCCAACAAGCGGCGCGCCTCTTCGTCAGTGGCGGCAGTCGTCACGATCGTGATCTCCATGCCGCGAATCTTGTCGACCTTGTCGTAGTTGATCTCTGGAAAGACCAGCTGTTCGCGCAGACCGAGGCTATAGTTGCCGCGCCCATCGAACGCATCCGCCGAGATGCCCTGGAAATCGCGCTGGCGCGGGAGGACGATGTTGATCAGGCGATCTAGAAAGTCCCACATGCGATCGCCGCGCAGCGTCACCATGACGCCCACGCTCATCCCCTCGCGCAGCTTGAAGGCGGCAATCGAGCGCCGCGCCTTGGTGATCACTGGCTTTTGACCGGTGACGATAGCCAGATCGCCGGCGGCGGCTTCGAGCGCCTTGCTGTTCTGCAGCGCCTCGCCCATGCCAATGTTGACTGCAATCTTCTGGATGCGCGGCGCCTGCATGACGCTGCTGTAGTTGAATTCTTTCATCAATACAGGCACGATCTCATCGCGATAACGCGTTTTGAGGCGTGGCGTCGGCCGTGTGGCAGTTTGTTCACTCATGATCGTTGCTCCTTGCCCGCAGACGCCGCCCGTGATGCCCATCACGGCCTGGCGAAAGGTCAGGCAGATCGATAATTACTTCTTGGGTTTTGGCAAAGGTGCGCCGGTGCGACGATCGACGCGCTCTTTGCTGCCATCGTTGGCAACTTCGTAGGCGACGCGGCTGGGCTTGCCATCAGAGCCTACCAACATGACATTGCTGATGTGGATCGGCGCCTCGCGCTCGATGCGTCCGGTCTGCGTGCCGACACGCCCGGTCGGGCGCTGATGGCGGACCACCTTGTTGGCGCCGGCCACAACCACGTAGACTTTGTTGGGGTCATAGGTGCCATCGGCGTTCTTCTTCCGAATCACCCGCTGCACTTCGCCCCTCACTCCTTTTTCGTCACCGGCGATGATTTCGACTGTGTCGCCTTTGTTGATCTTTACCTTCATTTCTGGCCTCCCTCAGAGCACTTCCGGCGCCAGTGAGACGATCTTCATGTACCCACCCTCGCGCAGTTCGCGGGCCACTGGCCCAAAGATGCGCGTGCCGCGTGGGTTCTTGTTATCGTCGATGATCACGGCGGCGTTTTCGTCGAAGCGGATATAGCTGCCATCGGCGCGGCGCACGGGGCGCGTGGTCCGCACAATGACCGCGCGCACGACATCGCCTTTTTTCACGCTGCCGGTTGGGCTGGCAGATTTGACGGTCGCCACGATCACATCGCCAATCGCAGCATAACGCCGCGTGCTGCCGCCGCGGACACGAATGGTCAGAAGCTCTTTGGCTCCTGTGTTATCGGCTACTTTGAGCCGGCTTTCCTGCTGAATCATGGCGCATCTCCTCGACGACTAGACGTTGGCTTCGTCAACGATGACCGCCCGCTGCAAGATTTCTTCGACAAAGAATTTCTTGTCTTTGCTCAGCGGTCGGCATTCGCGGATGCGCACCACATCGCCCATCTGACAGGCGTTTTGTTCATCGTGCGCTTTGTACTTCTTGTTGCGGCGCACGACTTTGCCGTAGAGTGGATGGCGGGTGACGCGCTCGATTGTTACGACAACGGTCTTATCCATTTTGTTGCTGGTGACCGTTCCCACCAGCGCTCGGCGTTGTTCACGCATCTTGCTTCTCCTTATGCACCCGCCAGCTCGCGCTCGCGCAGGATCGTCTTGATCCGGGCAATGTCCCGTTTCACCTCTTGGAAGCGCGCCGTGTTGGCCAGCTTGCCTGTCGCTCGTTGAAAGCGCAGGTTGAACAGCTCCTGGTAGGCGTCGTCCAATTTGCGCGCCAGTTCAGCGTTATTCTGTGATCGCAATTCAGTCGCAGTCATGATGCACCCCCTTAGGCGCCGTGCTCTTCACGAGCGATGAACTGTGTGCGCATGGGCAACTTGGCGGCGGCCAGGCGAAAGGCCTCGCGCGCCTGATCCTCGCGCACCCCTGCAATCTCCAGGACGATACGCCCCGGTCGCACGGGCGCAACCCAGTGATCCACACTGCCCTTGCCGGAACCCATGCGGGTTTCAGCGGCGCGTTTTGTGACCGGGCGCGACGGGAAGATGCGGATCCAGATTTTGCCGCCGCGACGCACGTAACGCACGATGGCGCGACGCGCTGCCTCAATCTGGCGGCTGGTGACGTAATGACCCTCCAGTGACTGAAGGCCATAGGTGCCAAATGCCACCGAGCTGCCACGGTACGCCTTACCCTTCAGACGTCCGCGCTGCTGTTTGCGATACTTCACACGTTTTGGCATCAACATAGTCGATTCTCCATCTATGTCCTCCGGTACGTTTTCCCACGTGTCATTTTCGCTGGCAATCTTTGCCATCTCACGTTGGAACTATACCGACTTTGCACATGTTGTTGGCGTTCGGATGGCTGTTCACGCCTGCGCCAGCTGGCGCGTGGCTGTGACCCATGCTCCGCCGCCAGTCAACGCCCTAATTTTCTGCTGCGGCATACTTGGCGTGATATTCCTGCCCCGGCAGCACCTCGCCGAGGTAGATCCACACCTTGATGCCGATCACACCAAAGGTTGTGTTGGCTTCCGCTGTGCCGTAGTCGATGTCTGCGCGCAGGGTATGGCGGGGAATGCGTCCCTCACGCACAGAGTCGACGCGCCCCATGTCACTGCCGCCCAACCGACCGGAGACGGTGATCATGATGCCGCGACCGCCAGCGCGCATGGTCTTCTGCGCAGCCTGCTTCATGGCGCGCTTCCAACTGACGCGGCGCTCGATCTGCTCGGCGACGCTCTCCGCCACCAGACGCGCATCCAGCTCCGGCTTGGTGATTTCGCGCACATCAATCTTGACCTTCTTCTGCGTCATGTCCTGCAACTGTTGACGCAGGATGTTGACGCTGGCGCCTTTGCGACCGATGATCACACCGGGGCGCGCCGTGTCGATGATGATGTGCACCTGATTGGGCTGACGTTCGATATCGATATTGCTGATGCCAGCCTTGTTCTTGGTGGACTGGCCGCGCTCACGGCTGCCACGCCCGTCTTCCTTGTTCAGCGCCTCGAACACCAGGCTGCGAATCTGCCGATCCTCGCCCAATTGATCCGTGTACTGCTTGCCAGAGGCAAACCAGCGGCTCTTATGCTCTTTGATGATTCCCAGGCGAAACCCGATGGGATTGACTTTGCGACCCAAGTGAACCTCCCTTAGTTGCTACTCGCCTTGCTGCCAGCCGCCGGGACGCGCTCTTCCAACACCACCGTGATGTGGGAAGAACGGCGCTGCCAGGGTTTGAAGCGTCCGCGCGCACCAAAGCGCCGCCATTTGCGGATCGGTGCATCGTCGGCGTAGATTTTTGTGATGACCATGTCTTTGGCATCATAGCCAAAGTTCTCAACCGCATTCGACAGTGCGCTCTTGACAGTCTTGGCGACAACTTTTGCCGCCGATTGCGGCATGTAGCCCAGGATGGCCAATGCTTCCTCGGCCTGGCGCCCGCGCACTTCATTGACGATCAGGCGCGTCTTCTGCGCACTGATGCCTGTGAATTTCATTTTCGCTACGACTTCCATCGTCCATTCTCCGTTTCTTTACCTGGCGCCCGCCTACTTGCGCGGGGCTGCCTTGGTGGCCTTCTCGGACTTGACATGGCCGCGGAAGAAGCGGGTCGGCGCAAATTCGCCTAGCTTGTGGCCAACCATGTTTTCCGAGATGTAAACGGGAACATGGCGCTTGCCGTCATGGACGGCAATGGTGTGACCCACAAACTGCGGGAAAATCGTCGAGGCGCGAGACCAGGTCTTGAGCACCTTGCGTTCACCTTTGCGATTCATTTCTTCCACGCGCTTCAGCAGCTTCGGGCTGACAAAAGGGCCTTTTTTCAGTGATCGTGACATCTTTCACTCCTATCCTTTATGCCTTGCCGCCGCGTCGCACAATGAACTTGTTCGTGCGCTTGTTGACGCGCGTCTTCTTGCCCAACGCAGGTTTGCCCCACGGTGTCTTGGGCGCCTTCATACCGACCGGCGAACGGCCTTCGCCGCCACCGTGCGGGTGAGCGCCGGGGTCCATCGCAATGCCGCGTGTGCCAGGGCGAACCCCCAACCAACGCTTGCGCCCGGCCTTGCCCAGGTTGATGTTGGCATGATCCGAGTTGGACACAACACCGACGGTCGCCAGGCAGTTCATGTCGATGTAGCGAACTTCGCCGCTGGGTAGACGCAATTGCGCCATACTGCCTTCCTTGGCCAGCACCTGCGCGCCCAGGCCGGCGCTGCGCACCAACTGCCCGCCACGTCCCGGGTACAATTCCACGTTGTGCACGACTGTACCGAGCGGGATGTTGCGAATCGGCAGGGCGTTGCCGGTGCGGATATCTGCTTGCGGGCCGGACATCACCGTGTCGCCCACCTTCAACCCCTGTGGCGCCAGGATATAGCGCCGCTCACCATCAGTGTAGACAACCAGTGCAATGCGCGCACTGCGATTCGGGTCATACTCGATTGACTCGACTTTGGCCGCCACACCAAATTTGTCGCGGCGAAAGTCGATGATGCGATAGCGGCGCTTGTGACCACCGCCGCGATGCCGGGTCGTGACGACGCCGTGATTGTTGCGACCAGCCGTCTTGCGCAGCGGCGCGAGCAATGATCGTTCCGGTTTGCTGCGTGTAACCTCTTCGAAGGTCGAGACGCTCATATTGCGGCGTCCCGCCGAAGTCGGACGATAAATCTTGATAGCCATCGATGCTCTCCCGTTATACGCCTTCGAACAGTTGAATGCTGGCGCCGGGCGCCAAAGTGACGACGGCTTTTTTCCACTTCGCCTGGCGAATGCGAATCTGCTTGCCGCGCCGTGTGGTCTTGGCCGGCATCACCAAAATGTGCACGTCCGTCACATCCACGTTGAAGGCGGTCTGTACTGCTTCCTTGACCTGGATCTTGTTGGCGCGCATGTCCACCTCGAACGTCACTTTGTTCTGTTCATCGGTGGCGATCATCGTCTTTTCGGTGAGGATCGGACGCTTGAGAACCTCATAAATATGCATGGTTAGGCCTCCGTCACTTCCGTCGCAGGTGCGTCGGCGCCAAGCCACAACTCGATGGCGTCGACCGCCTCACGCGTCAGCAGCAACAAGTCGTACCCCAACAGGTCGCGGATATTGAGGTATCCGAACTGCAACAGTTTTACCTGTGGGAGATTGTGAACACTCTTCCAGACCGCGAAATTCTTTTCGGGCGTCACCAGCAGGACGCTCTGATCGCCGACGCCCAGCGCCGACAACATCTTGACGGCGGTCTTAGTCTTCGGCGCATCGATAACGACCTGATCGATCACCATAATTTGGTCGTTGGCGAGCTTGGCTGAAAGCGCGCTGCGCAATGCCAGGCGGTGCATCTTTTTGGGTAGCGCCTTGGTGTATTTGCGCGGGGTTGGTCCGAAGACAGTGCCGCCGCCAACCCAGTTGGGCGCACGCGTCGAACCCTGACGGGCGCGTCCGGTGCCTTTCTGGCGCCAGGGCTTTTTGCCACCGCCAGAGACCTCGCCGCGTTCCTTTGTATCGTGTGTGCCCAGGCGCGCATTGGCTAGCTGGCGCATCAATGCCTGATGCATCACACTCGTATTGATAGGGGCTGCAAAGACGGCGTCGCTCAGTTCGACTTCGCCGACCTGCTGCCCGTTCATGTTTTTCACAGGTACAAGCATGGTCCGTTACTCCTTAGTCATTCCTGTGCGCTCTACTTGGCCTTCTTTGCACGCCGGAGTTGCTTCACCGACTCGCTGACAACGACCAATGCGCCGCGTGGCCCCGGGATGGCGCCTCGCACTGCGATCAAGTTGCGATCTGCGTCGACCAGCGCCACCTTCAGATTCTGTACGGTGGTGTTGGCGTTGCCATACTGACCAGGCGCGAGCTTGCCCGGCATGGTGTGACCTGGAGTCGTACCTGCGCCGCGCGACCCCGTCGCGCGATGACGATCCGACTGGCCGTGCGTCTTGGGGCCACCGGCAAAGCCGTGGCGCTTCACTGCACCCGAAAAACCACGCCCTTTGGAAACACCCGCAACATCCACCAACTCACCCTCAGCAAAGATGTCCGCCTTGATGACGTCGCCTACGCTGAGCGATGGGGTGGCGTCGTAGCGCAGTTCGCGTAACCGCCGCACCATGGGCGTTCCCGCCTTGAGCAAATGACCACGCTGACCTTTAGTTAGCTTGCGCTCGACGACTTCCTCATACCCGATCTGCACCGCATTGTAGCCATCTGTCTCCGCCGTTTTAACTTGCGTAACGTAACAGGGGCCGGCTTCAATGATGGTGACCGGGACGACAGCGCCGCTCTTGTCAAAGAGCTGCGTCATGCCTACCTTCTTGCCTAAAATTCCTCTCATCTGATCCTCCTGGGACTGCCGATCGAATTGTTACAAGCGAGCGCTGCGTGCAACCCAAACGCAATTCGAATTCGCCTAAACTCTTCGCACCACATCATCCCCTAAAGATGGGGTCAACTTCTGTTGACACTACCAAAGCCACAGTGTGCAGGCAGTTGACGATTACAACTTGATCTCGATATCGACGCCGGCCGGGAGGTTGAGACGGGTAAGATTCTCGATCGTCTTGCTCCCCGGATCGACAACGTCGATCAGGCGCTTGTGCGTGCGCACCTCGAACTGTTCACGGCTGTCCTTGTCGATGAAGGTCGAACGCATGATCGTGAACTTCTCGATGCTGGTCGGCAGCGGCACCGGCCCCACAACCTGGGCGCCCGTTTGCTCGGCGGCGCTGACAATCTGGCGGACGGATGCGTCTAGCACGCGATGGTCATAGGCCTTGAGCTTGATGCGAATCTTCTGTTTTGCCATGTCTATTCTCTCTTACAATGCTCAAGATGGCAGAAAGTAGAAGGTAGAAAATAGAAGTTGTGCAACGCTGCTTCTATTTTCTACCTTCCACCTTCCGCCTTCACTCACTACTTGACGATCTTGGTGATGAC
>DMDA01000118.1:0-1134 GCA_003451595.1 Chloroflexota bacterium
AGATGTGTATAAGAGACAGGCACTTCCCCTACGAGTGCAACGAGCAGACGGTGAGCCGCTTCCTGCCCAACCTCTTCACGGTGCGCGCGCTGCAGGAACTGAACATCAGCGACCCCGACCTGGAGCGCAGCCTGAGCTACCAGATCGGCATCGGCGTGCAGCAGCTCATCAGCCGCCAGAATCCTGATGGCGGCTGGGGCTACTGGCCCGGCCAGCAGAGTTCGCCCTTCATCACCGCCTACGTGCTGTGGGGGCTGAACAGCGCCGACGCGCTCGGCTATCCGGTTTCCATCGACAACCGCAACCGCGCCGCTGACTATCTGAACAACACCTTCATCGCGCCGTCTGACGCCGTGAATAACTGGCAGCTCAACGAGATGGCGTTTACGCACTACGTGCTGGCGGCGATGGAACGCGGCGACGCCGGACGCATGAGCACGCTCTACGATGGACGCGAGCGGCTGGCGGTCTACGGCAAGGCGTTCCTGGCGCTGGCGCTGTACAGCATGGACGCCAGCGACCCGCGCGTGCAGACGCTGATGGATGACCTGGCCGGCGCGGTGAATCTGACAGCGGCGGGCGCGTCGTGGCGCGAGGACGCGATCGACTTCATGACACTGGGCAGCGACACCCGCTCGACCGCGATTGCGCTGGCTGCGTTCACGCAAATCCGGCCCGACGCGCCGATCCTGCCCAACGTCGTGCGCTGGCTGATGAGCGCGCGCAGCGCCGGCGTGTGGGCAACGACGCAGGAGAACGCGTGGAGCATCATCGCCCTGACCGACTACATGGTGCAGACCGGTGAACTTGCCGCCGACTATGCCTGGCAGGCGACGCTTAACGACGCCGAGCTGGGCAGCGGCGCGTTCGACAGCGCCACCATCCTCGACTCGACGACGCTGCGCACCGCGATCACCGACCTGTTGCGCGACGAGGCGAACTTGCTACGCATCCGCCGCGACAACGACAGCGGCCAGCTCTACTACACGACCTATCTGACCTACAACCTGGACGCGCTGGCGGTCGAACCGCTGGAGCGCGGCATCGTCGTCGACCGGCGCTTCAGTCTTGATGGCGCCACCGTGAGCAGTGCGGCTGTCGGCGACATCATCAGCGTCACGGTCACCATCGTGG
>DMDA01000118.1:1382-3587 GCA_003451595.1 Chloroflexota bacterium
GACTATCGCGACGACAAGGTGACGCTCTTCGCCACCTACCTGCCCGCCGGCGCCTATGAATACACCTTCCTGGTGCGCGCCGCGCTCCCCGGCGAGTTCCGCGTGTTGCCGGTGCATGGCGAGATGATGTACTTCCCGGAGGTGTGGGGACGGAGCGGAGGCGCGCTGTTTACGGTGAGGCGGTAGAGATTGGAGACTGGAGATTGGGGGATTGAGCGATTGAGAGGGTGTAGGCGCTCAATTGGTTGAGGGTTAAGGAGGGTGACGGCGCAGTGAGGGCTGTCACCCTCTTTTTGTTATCATTTGGCTTGCCCCTTGCAAGATAGGTGTATTTCAAGTTTGGGGAGCGTGTCGTAGGTCATCGCCTCCGGCGTGACGGGCGCCATGTCACGCCGGAGGCGATGACCTACAAAACAAACTCTTGAAATAGACCCTTGTAAGATCAGCACATTGAAAATATTATCGCCTTGTGATAGTGTCGGACTATGATCGAGTCTTTCGCTTCCGAAGAAACTGAAAAAATCTTTCGTGGTGAGACATCTAAAACGTTACCCAAAGATACTCAGCGCACCGCCCGCCGTAAGATGAAAGATAAAACCTTGTCCCCTATTCACCCTGGCGAAGTTTTGCTAGAAGACTTCATGAAGCCGCTTGGCTTAAGTCAGTATCGCCTGGCGCATGATATCGGCGTAGCGCCAATCCGTATCAGTCAGATTATCGCTGGACGGCGTTCAATCACGGTGGATACCGCGATGCGCCTTGCCCGCTATTTTGGCACAAGCGCCGCCGTATGGCTTCGTTTGCAGGTCCGCTATGACCTGGAAGTGGCAGAGCAAGAATTGAGCGACAAAATCAATCGTGAAGTCAAGGTGTTTGCGCAAACCGCCAGTCACGCGTAAGGCGAATATTAATGGCGGGCATTCCACCCTCAAGCGGATCGAGGTGACAGGCGCCCCTGGATGGTTAGCAGCAGGCGAGCTGCTGGAGGCCGGACGGGTATGGAGGGCGAATCTCGCGTGAAGTTGTGCTGGAGGTACTGGTGTTGGTTTCAGCGATCAAGCGGACTGCGCACAGCACGAGGCCCACGGTTGAGAACATGCGTGTAGATTTGCGTGGTTTTGACATCCTTGTGGCCGAGCAATTCCTGCACCGTGCGGATGTCGTAGCCGGCTTCGAGCAGATGGGTGGCGAAACAGTGGCGGAAGGTGTGCGGGCTGACCGGCTTGTTGACGCCAGCCTGGCGCGCGGCTTTGTGGACAGCCTTCTGTATCTGGCTGGCGTGCAAGTGAAAGCGATAGAGGATGTCGTCGTCGCCGCGCGGGTCTTTGGAAAGGGAGGCGGACGGAAAGACAAACTGCCAGGCCCATTCACGCGGCGCATTCGGGTATTTGCGCGCCAGGGCATCGGGCAGCGGCGCCATGCCATAGCCGCGCGCCAGGTCGCGCCCGTGCTGCGCCTGCACCTGCACCAGATGCGCCTGAAGTTCAGGGATCGCCTTCTCCGGCAGCATCGTCACCCGATCCTTGTCGCCTTTGCCACCCCGAACAATGATCTCCCGCCGCACAAAGTCGATGTCCTTGACACGCAACGATAGACACTCCTGCACGCGCAGCCCGCTGCCGTAAAGCAGCAACCCGATCAGATGGTAGGCGCCCTCCAAGTGACCGAGCACGCGCTGCGTCTCCTCCACCGTCAGCACAGTCGGTAGGCGCCGGCGTTCACGTGCGCGCAGCGCCTTGACATCGCCTACAATCGGCTGCTCCAGCACATCTCGATAGAGAAAGAGCAGTGCGTGCAGCGCCTGATTTTGCGTGGAGGGCGCCACGTTGCCCTCGACCGCCAGATAGGTGAGAAACGCCTCGATCTCCGCCTTCCCCATTTCCGCAGGATGGCGCTTCTGATGAAAGAGGATATAGCGCCGAATCCAACCGACATAGGTTTGCTCGGTGGCGTAGCTGTAGTTCTTCAGGCGCAACCTGTCACGCACCTGGTCGAGGAGCTTTTTCGGTTTGTCAGGCATCGTGTGACTCCAGATGGGCGGGTTATGATGACAGGCTCCAGACAACGCCTGTGCATAGTATGCCGATTCGCTGAGCAATTGGTCATTTGGCGGATCATATCTTGCGATTTGCATGATATTCTCTTTTTCACGAGAATTCATCAGTCATTTGCTCGATAATGAATAGTTTGGCGGACGGCTACGCC
>DMDA01000118.1:3808-4086 GCA_003451595.1 Chloroflexota bacterium
GCACCCGACGGGCTATCGCCCGCTGGTGAGCGGGGCATTAGACGCATAAAGCAGACGAGGAGGTACCTGCAATGAAAGCGATTTGGGTGAGGCTCTTTGAAGAAAAGATGGAGGCTGTGCAAGAGCAAGAGGCGGCATTCAGGCCTAGGCCGGGCATAAGGATAAAGGTGTGCCTCGGCGGCGGTGAGTTTCAACCATCAGAGCTCGCTGCTCCAGATGGCGATCTTTTGTTTAGAACTCAAAGAGATGATTTTCTCCCTGTGTGTCTATAATCAGTG
>DMDA01000091.1:0-9398 GCA_003451595.1 Chloroflexota bacterium
GGGGGTAGATCGTGTTTTCATAGAGCCTCCTTGTTGTTGCTTTACAGTTCAATCGGGAAAACTTGATCGTTCAAACCTCACTAGAATGCGCTCTTGAAGGATATTCAAACACGACATCGGCGCTGATTGCATGACCGTTTTCAGACCATTCCATGACGTTTGGCAATAGTCTGTGTGTCGTTGGGGTTTTACAAACATAGGCAGTTGGGCGTGGCTTACTGACCCAGAGTGTATGGCCGAGCCTCTATTACGTCAACTGTAGGGTTATTCTGTAAACGTTCATAAATATTGTCTGGAAGCGAACTGACCTTTTGCAGATTAAAGAATTGTCCTGATAATCGAGGTCTTGGCGCTTCAGAGGGACGGCTCTCAGGCAGAACACAGGGCTGTAGATTACCAAACATGCGCAGCTGCGAGCTGCACCTACTGTAACCTTTCTGGGAACTCGCAGTTTCAGTAGTTAACGATTTTGCCTCACGCGAAGTACTGAGTTTCCGGGAAGGTGTATTTCAAGGATACAGTTCGCCATATTTCTGATTCAGGTAGGCGAGATACGGCGCCGCCGAGAATTCCTCGCCGGTGACGCGCAGCAGCAGCGCGTCCAGCCCAAAGGCGCGCCCGTGACGGTGGATGTTCTCCGCCAGCCAGTCACGCAGCGGCGTGTAGTCGCCGACTTCGAGCGCGTCGTCCAGCCCGGCGACCGCACGGCGCGCGGCGTTCATGAACTGCGCCGAGAGCACGTTGCCGATCGTGTACGCCGGGAACGCACCAAACTGCCCTGCCGACCAGTGAATGTCTTGCAGCACGCCCTCGGTCTCTGTCTCCGGCGCAACGCCCAGATAGTCGCTTATCTTGCGCCGCCAGAGCGCAGGCAGGTCATCGACGTCGATGCGCCCGTCTAGCAGCCCCATCTCCAGCTCAACGCGCAGCATGATGTGCAGGTTGTAGGTGACTTCGTCCGCTTCGACGCGGATCAGGCTCGGCTGCACGCGATTGACGGCGCGGTAAAACTGTTCGACATCGACATCCGCCAACTGCGTGGGGAAGTAATCGCGCAGGCGGTCGAAGTGCAGACGCCAGAAGGGCCGGCTGCGTCCGATCTGGTTCTCCCACAGCCGCGACTGCGACTCGTGCACGCCGAAGGTGGCGCCGCCGACTGCGTACAAACCCACAAAATCGGAGGCAAGCGCGGTGCGCGTCAACTCGGGTGCAATGCCCTGCTCGTAGAGCGCGTGCCCGGTTTCGTGAAAGAGGCCAAAGATCGCGCCGGGCAGGTAGTTCTCTTGATAGCGCGTCGTCATGCGCACATCCTGTCGCGTCATCGAAATCTCAAAGGGATGCGCCGAGGCGTCGACGCGCCCGCGCTGAAAGTCATAGCCGAACTTGCCGGCGATCTCCAGCCCAAAGGCGCGCTGCTGCGCGGCGGGATAGTGACGATAGAGAAAGCTGGCGTCGACCGCAGGCGCGGCGGTGATGCGCCGCAGCAGCGGCAGGATGCCCGCCTTGAGCGCCTCGAACAACGCGGTCAGGCGCGCCGCGTTCATGTCCGGTTCGTATTGCAGCAGGAGCGCGTCGTAGGGATGCTCGGTGTAGCCGATGGCGTCGGCAAGCTCGCGGCTCAGGCGCAGCAGCGTTTTCAGGTGCGGCGCAAAGCGGGCAAAGTCGTTGGCGGGTTTTGCCTCCTCCCAGACGCGCTGCCCGATCGCCCGCTGCACGGCTAACTCACCGCTCAGCGCCGGCGGCACGCGCTGGCTGATGGCATAGGCGTCGCGCACGTTGCGCACGGCGCGCACGCGGTAACTATCTGGCGCGTCCGCGCGAACGTCCGCCTCGGCGCGGTCGAGCAGCCGCCCCAGCTCGGCGCTAGCAAGCCGCTCCTGCACGATGCGCGTCAGCGTTGCCATCTGCTGGCCGCGCGTCTCGGCGGCGGCGGGCGGCATCTGCGTGCGCACGTCCCACGTGAGCAAGTTTAGCGTACACAACAGGTCGTTGATTTCGGCGATGTACTCGGCAAATTCGGTGTATGCAGACATGGTTCAACCTCAGAATACACACTACCTGCCCGGCTGCGAACGCTGGATCGTGTAATCCGTGAGCAGTCAGGCGTTCTGGAAATTCCACGAGTCTGCCCGCGTTTGTTGTTGATTGCGACGGCGCACTGTGAGAAAGAATAAAGTTAGTTGGGTACATACGCAACATCGCAGGAGCGGTTTCCAACCTTTTGCTTTGAGTGTGTATTTCAAGTTTGGGGCGCGTGTCGCAGGTCATCGCCTTCGGCAGGACATGGCTTCCGTCACGCCGGAGGCGATGTCCTACAAAACAAACTCTGCCCCAATGTGACATAGACCCTTGCTTTGGCACAGGATTGACCATCCTTTCTTTCGCATCTATACTTGATGCCGTGTGCTTGTTGCAGATGGAACGTTGGAGATTTGACCCATGAACATGACGCTTACTGCGCCCACTATTTCGCCACGTGCAGGGCTGTTGCTGACCCAACTGACCAATACTGCCGATTTCGACGCAGCGCTTTGGAAATTGCTGTTCGATTACCTTGACTTGAAGTTGCAAACGCTGGCAGCAGAAGACGCAGCGTTTGTCCAGAAATGGGGTATGTCGTTCGCCGAGTTTCAGCGCAGGGTAGATGCGGATGCGCTAGAGCAGGATGTCTATTCCTATGCGGTCGAACAAGACTTTTGGGAATGGGAAAAAATCGAGACGCTGCGCCAGTATTATGAGGGGCTACGTGAGCGGTGGAAGTAACAACCTTCATTGAACAAACGCTCAGCGGACTGGCAGATATCTCCCACATTGTCGATTCGATGGTCACTGCCGAAGGTCCCATTGTCGACGGATATGCCTTCGTCAGCGAGACACTCTATCTCCACTTCTATTACAATGCACAAACCGGGACAACTGCTTTTGCTCTCATTCGCGCCAACCAAAGAATATGGGGAATTGATTATGACAAACGGCGCGGCTGGCACCTTCATCCATTCGGGGCACCGGATCGGCATGAACCGATCTCTGCAAAGTCGATTTCTGAGATCATCGATCTGTTCGCCGTTGTGGTTGCGTCATGCGTCGATTCAACTGAGCGTGGATAGCGCCAGGCTGGCACGAGCTGATTCGAGATTCGCGCCAGCGTAGCCACATGCGGATCGATCACTTCCCCCCATCGATTGACAGCACCTGTCCGCTGATCCAGCCGGCATAGTCGGACGCCAGAAAGAGCACGCCGTGGGCGATGTCTTCCGGCGCGCCGAGGCGACGCAAGGCGATGCTGTCGATCAGCGCCTGCTGCCCACGCTCGCCATACGCCTGCCACTGCTGTTCGGTGGCTGGATTGGAGCGCACAAACCCGGGCGCGATGTTGTTGACCGTGATGTTGTACGGCCCCAGTTCATGGCAGAGTTGGCGCGTCAGGTTGATCTGTCCGGCTTTGGCGGCGGCGTAGGCCTGGATGCCGGTGAGGCTGACACCCAAGCCAGCGCCGCTGGAGATGTTGATGATGCGCCCGTAGCGCGCCGCTTTCATGCCGGGCGCGACCGCCTGCGCAAAGTAGAAAGCCGCGCTCAGGTTGACGGCGATGATGCTGTGCCACTGCTCCGGCGTGACGGCTTCGAGCGGCTGCCCGACCTGTCCCAGCACGCCGCCGGCGTTGTTGACGAGCACGTCGATGCGCCCGTGCATCGCTTCGGCTTCACGCACAAAGCCAAAGACTGCATCGCGGTCCGTGACATCGACTCGACGCGGCTCGCATACTGCGCCCACAGCCCGGCAGCGCTGCGCGGTCTCCATCAGCTCGTCGTGTAAGATGTCGCACATCCACACATTGGCGCCGCGCTCGGCGAAAGCCAGCGCAATGGCGCGGCCAAAGCCATGCGCCGCGCCCGTCACGATCACCGTCTTGCCATCGAATGCAATCTGCATCGTCCGTTACTCCCAGCCACTGGCGATCAGCGCGCGCGTCTCCTCGACCGCGACCTGCCACATCGCTTGCATCTCTTCGTCGCTGCGTTGGTAGTAGCCGTTGAAGTTGCCGTCACCGTAGAACGCGCGTGCGGCGTCACCGACTAGCGCCGCTGCCCCCGGTCGTTCAGGCACGCGCTTCTGTTCCGCCGGCATTGTCACGCCGGGCAGCCGCGTCCACGGGAAATTTTCCAGCCACGAGGCATGGCTGGCGACAGGGTCGATCGCCATTGCCTTCGCCCACGTCGCCGGCGCGTTCCACCAGTTGTGAAACTTCACCTGCGCGCCCGGATGCTCCGCCATCCACTCAATCGCCAGCGCAGCCGCCGGGCTGTTGCCGCCGTGCCCGTTGACGATGACGATGCGCCGGAAGCCGCTGTGATGCAGGCTGTCGAGGAGGTCGCGCACGAGTCGCAGGTAGGTCTCCATGCGCAGCGTCACCGTGCCCGGATACGCCTGAAAATAGGGCGTCAGTCCATAGCTGACGACGGGAAAGACGGGCACGCCGAGCGGCGCCGCCGCTTCGACGGCGACGCGCTCGGCAAGGATGCTGTCCACGCTCAGGCTTAGATAGGCGTGCTGTTCGGTGCTGCCCAGCGGAAGCACAGCGCGGTTATCGCTGCGCAGATAGGCTTCGACCTGCATCCAGTTCATGTCGGCAATTCGCATTTCGATCTCCTTTCAATGACCGTTGACCGTTTGTGTAATTGGTGACAGCGTTTGCAGCCCCCTGCCCTCGCGGTCGAGCGGTATGTCGGCGCGCCAGCGCGAGTCGGCGATGATCTTGCTCTGATCGACGCGGTCGCGGTAGCGCGCCGCCACTTCGATCACCTCCTGCAGCAGCCCTTCGCTCAGGGTGATCGGGTTGAGACCCAGCTCCAGAAACTGCTCGTTGTGGATCACCAGCTCGTTGTCGGGCGCCTCGTTGCGCGGGTTGATGTAGTGGCGAATTTCGGCGCCGGTCAGCCGCGCCACCAGCGCGGCCAGGTCGCGCACGCGGTGCGTTTCGGTTGCCTGGTTGAAAATCTTGACGCGCTCCTTGCGTGCGGGCGGATGCTGGATGGCGAGCGAGATGCAGCGCACCGTGTCGCGGATGTGGATGAAGGCGCGCGTCTGTCCGCCCGTGCCGTGCACCGTGAGCGGATGACCGACCGCCGCCTCGACCAGGAAGCGATTGAGCACCGTGCCGTAGTCGCCTTCCCAATCGAAGCGGTTGATCAGGTCGGGGTGCAACAAGGTCTCCTCGGTGTTGGTGCCCCACACCACGCCCTGATGCAGGTCGGTGATGCGCACGTCGTCGTTCTTGTTGTAATAGTAGAAGAGCAGTGCATCGAGCGTCTTGGTCATGTGGTAGATGCTGCCCGGATGCGGTGGATAGGGAATCTCGATCTCACGATCGACGCCGTCGATGTCCACTTTCACCGTCAGGTAGCCTTCCGGGATCGACATCCCCGCCGTGCCGTAGCCATAGACGCCCATCGTGCCCAGATGCACCAGATGCACATCCAGCCCGGACTCGACAATGGCGCACAGCACGTTGTGCGTGCCGTTGATGTTGTTGTCGACGGTGTAGCGTTTGTGGCGCGGGGATTTCATCGAGTAGGGAGCGGCGCGCTGCTCGGCGAAGTGTACGATCGCCTTGGGGCGCACGGCTTCGATCAACTGTTCAAGTTCGTGGTAGTCTTCGGCGATATTCAGATTGTGAAAGCCGATGGTGCGCCCGGTCAGTTCCTGCCAGGTGCGCAATCGTCGCTCGATCGGCCGGATCGGTGTGAGCGACTGGCAGCCCAACTCGACATCGATCTTGCGCCGCGATAGATTGTCGACGATAACGACATCATAGCCTTCTCGCGACAGCCGTAGTGAAGTCGGCCAGCCGCAAAAACCATCTCCGCCAAGCACGATGATCCGCTCTTGACTTGCCATAAACTAAAATGCCCCCTGCGTACATCTGGTTCTGGTTGAATGCATTGCTGCGCTAACACCGTGTAGAGGATATACGAGCGTTTGCGATGTGGCAAGTAGACCGGCTGTGAAACTGTATCGCTCGCGTACATGTCAGTCGTGGTACAATGGCCTCTAACGTCCACAGCAACTCGCCCGTCGGCGTCTTATGTTCACATGACAGGCAACAAGATAGGTCGTCTATGTCTTCTGTGCCAGAAAAATTGCGGATTGCCATCTTTACGGAAACATTTCTTCCCAAGATCGATGGTATTGTCAGCATTCTTTGCTTGCTATTGCAACGGCTTCAGGAGCAAGGGCACTATGCGTTGCTATTTGGCCCGCCGGGCGGCCCGTCAGAGTACGCGGGCGCCGAGATCATAGGGGTAGGTGGGCCGCGTCTGCCCTTCTACCCGGAGCTACACATCAACATTCCCCGACGCCGCGTTTGGGAACGGCTCAAAACTTTTCAGCCCGACCTGATTCATGTCGTCAATCCTGTTTTTCTGGGAGCTTTTGGGCTGGCCTATGCGCGTCGCCTCCAAGCGCCGACTGTCGCCTCCTTTCACACCGACCTGCCGCGCTATGCCCAGTTCTATGGCGTCGGTTTCATGGCGCCAGCGATCTGGGCCTATCTGCGCGCGTTGCACAATCGCGCGGCCGTCAATCTCTGTCCATCAACAACAGTGCGTCGCGAGTTGCAGCAGCAAGGCTTTCGCCGCGTGCGCTGGTGGCAGCGTGGGATCGACACCGACCTTTTCACGCCGGGTGAACGTCGCACCGACGTGCGCGCCTGGCTGACAGACGGGCATCCTGATGACTTCCTGTTGATCAACGTGGGGCGGCAGGCGCCGGAGAAGCGCCTCGAACTGTTGCGCACCATGATCTTCCCAGAACCCAACGTGCGCCTGGCGTTGATCGGCGCCGGACCTAGCCATGAGCACCTTCGCCAGGTCTTTGCAGGTACGCCAACTGTGCTGACCGGCTATCTGCGCGGTCAGAAGTTGGTCGACGCCTACCGCGCCGCCGACGCCTTCATCTTTCCCTCGACTACCGAAACGTTCGGGCTGGTAGCGTTGGAGGCGATGGCGTGCCGCCTGCCAGTGATTGCGGCGCACACGGGCGGCGTGCTCGACACCGTGATTGACGGTGAGAATGGCCTCTTTTATGACCCGGCGCGGCCGGAAGAGATGCGTCATCTTATCCGCCAGCTGCGCGACGACCCGGCGTTGCGCCATCGCCTGGCCGACAATGCTCTGGCTCACGCACGCAGCCGTTCCTGGCGGGCGACGATGGATCAATTGGTCGATTATTATCATGCCGCAATTCGGGTTTTTCGCTTTTCAACGCCGCGCCTTTCCAACCAGGCGCTTTGACCGAAGGAGCTAATATGAAGTACATCTCCATCTGGAGACACGCCAAAGCTGAACGCCCTGAAATCTATCCTAACGATTATGAGCGCCCCCTGACTGAACGCGGACAGCGTGATGCGCAACGCATGAGCGCCATCCTGGCGCGGCTTGAGCCAGCGATCGATTTGATCGTCAGCTCGCCAGCTGCGCGCACGGCGCAGACAACGCAGGTGCTTGTGGCGCAACTGCACGGCGCCATCGATCCACAGTGGCATGCAGCGGCTTATCTGGCGGCGGCCGACACGCTGCTGGAAATGCTCAAAGCTCTGCCCGATGCTGCCTCGCATGTTGTGATTGTGGGGCACAATCCGGGCATGGAGGAATTAGCTTCCGGACTGTGCGGCGCCTCGCCTGAGGATGTCTTTGTGCGGCTGCCCACCGCTGCGCTGGCGCACGTGGTGGTCGAAGCCAGCCACTGGAGCATGGTGCGATGGGGCGCCGGGCAACTCCGATTGCTGTTGACGCCGAAAGTTTTGCGATGACGCACCCGGTATGCATTGGCGCCCGGTGTGACAGGAAACCTTTTCGCGCTATTCGCTTTCCCCCATTTCAATTTCAATCCGATTGGAGCCAGAGCATGCAAATCCGACGTTACGTCCTCACCCTCGCACTATTGTTCAGTGTATTGCTCAATTTGGTTGCCCTACCCGCATCCGCACAGGATGCAGGTGCGACTGTGCAACCACCCCGTCTTGCCAACTATGGCGTGCGCTGCCAGGATGGGCAGTGCACGCTCGTCATCGATACGAGCCTGATCGAAGCTGAGGTGCCGGTGCCGGCGCGCGAACCGATCCGGTTCGAGCTGCCGACGGGCAACCTGGGCTTTCTTTCCGGCGCCGCCGTCGAGATTGCCGACCAGCTGACGCTCAAGCTGCCGATCGGCGACATCCAGATTCGGGCAGGCGACCTGGAGGTGGGTCTGGATAGTGGCGGCAACATCCAGCGGCTTCATGGTAAGGCCGACTCGCTGCTGCCCAGCCTGACGCTACCCAATAACTTGCACATCGGCGGCCGCTTTGGCGCCGAATTCGGCTACGATTTTGGCGCCAACTTGGGCGCAGTCAGCCAGTTGCTCGAAGCCGAGGCGCAGTACTTCTACCTGCGTTTGGGTGAGGGGTTCAACCTCGATACAGCGGTCGTCGATGAGAATGGCAAGAGTACACCCATCACCATCTCGGTGCCCGACAATGAGTCGGCCACAATCATCGTTGACCCCAAGAATCAGGTGCTCTACCTCGATGGGCGCTTCAATCTTTCACAGGTACTGCGGTTGGCAGTGGTAGGGGGCATGCTGGGCGTCGATGTCGGCCAGTTGCCGATGTTGAGCGGGCTGGCACTCCCGCTCCGTTCGACGGTTGGCGTGGCGGCGCTCTTCTCGCGCCAGCCCGACCGTAACTTTGTCGAGTTGAACACCGACCTGGGCGTCGAGGGTGGGCCACTTTCTCGACTGCTACAGTTGGGCGATATGCCGCTGTTGCTCGACAGTACGATCCGCATCGACCGCACGGGGATGTTGCTCCAGGGCGTGGCGGATGCCAAGTTGGCGCCAGATACGCTGTTAGAAAGCGGCGGCGTCGTCGAAGTCTTTGTCCCCTTCCAGCGTCTGCGCGACGCCTACATCCGCATTGGCGGTGATCTGTCGGCGCCGATCCTGGGCATCACAGTGGCTAACGAGGCGATGCTTGGCGGCGGTCAGGGCGGCGATGTCGCGGTGAGCACTGAGGAACCCGCCGGGCCGTCGTGGTGGGATGAGGCCACAATGTGGATCGGCAGCGCCGCCAGCGACACAGCCAGCAACGTTGCCAACGGCGCGCAGACCGGCATCTCGGCGATGCAAAGCGCTGTCGATGCCGCGCTGTCGTCGGCGCGTTCGGCGGCGGAAAGCGGAGCGCCCGCAGCAGCGGCTGGCTCCGCTCTCTCCGGCGCTGCGAGCGGCGTCACCTGTGGCGTCAACAAAGCGCAGCAACTCTGGTGCCAGACGACTGGCCTGTGCGCGCCGCCAGAAGATGCATGTCCGCCGCAAGGTGCGGAAAAATAGTCTCGTTACGTGAAAAGAACGGGCAGACCGCT
>DMDA01000091.1:9579-15320 GCA_003451595.1 Chloroflexota bacterium
AGCGGTCTGCCCGTTCTTTTCACTAGTCTTCCCGGATGCGATAGCGCTTCAGTCATCGCGCAGCTGTTCGCCGGTGTACGCCAGGAAGACGTCGGCCAGAGTCGGACGATGCACCGAGACCTCCTGAATGCGAAACTCTGTCGTCAGGACAGCGCCGATGACTTCGGCCAGCCGCCGCTCGCCATTGTCAACCCCAATCTGAAAGCGGACATTGCCTTCACCCTGATGATGCGTGCAATGGGAAACGCCAGGCGCCCCCTCCAGACACCGTAGCACAGCCGCAACCTCGCCACTCCCGGTCAGCGTGATGACATCGGCGCCCATCGCCTCGATCAATGCCGATGGGGCGCCTTCCACCAGCAACTGACCGTGATCGATGATGCCGACGCGGTCCGCCAGCGCCGCCGCCTCTTCCATGTAATGCGTGGTAAGCAGCAGCGTCAGTCCTTGCTCCGCGCGAAGACGGCAGATGTGGCGCCAGATGCTGGCCCGATTTTGCGGGTCAAGTCCTTGCGTGGGTTCGTCGAGAAAGAGCACCTTCGGCGCCGGCAGTAGCCCGCGCGCCAGTTCCAGCCGGCGCTTCATGCCACCAGAATAGGTTGTGGTCTTGCGGTCGAGCACATCTTGCAACTCGACCAGTTCCGCCAATGCCTGGATGCGCCCTGCGCGTGTCCGGCCATCCAGTCCATAGAGTCGCCCATGAAAGTCGAGTACTTGCCGCCCTGTCAGATCGCCGTCAATCACGATCTCCTGAAAGGTGACGCCCAATTGCCGTCGCACGGCCGCCGTCTCTGTCACAACATCGAAGCCGGCTACACGCGCCTGGCCGTGCGTTGGCGTCAGCAGCGTCGTCAGGATGCTGATCAGCGTTGTCTTGCCGGCGCCGTTTGGCCCCAGTAACGCGTAGATTTCGCCGCTCTTGACCGCCATGCTGACGCCGCGCAGCGCCCGCACCGGCTCACTGCCTTTGACTGCATATTCCTTGACCAATGCCTGGGTTTCGATTGCGTTCATAGATCAACAGTATAGCAGCGGCTATAGCGATCCTCGGAATTGCCGTGAGATGGTGGCGATGATAACGCACGAATGTTGACTTGCGCGCCGCCACCCACTATGATGACGGCCACCATAACGCAACCACCACAACGCAACCGCAGCCACAGGTGATCATGAATCTTTCAGAACTAAACGAGCGTCTGCGCATAGAGGCTGCCAAAGTGATCGTCGGGCAGGAAGAAGCCTTTACACAGGTAGTGGTCGCCTTCCTGGCGGGGGGCCACGTTCTTCTCGAAGGCGTGCCAGGCGTCGCCAAGACGTTGCTTGCCAAGACGCTGGCGCGGTTGATTGACGCCGACTTTGGCCGCATTCAGTTCACCGCCGACCTGATGCCGAGCGATGTGGTCGGCACCCAGGTCTTCGACCTCAACCGCAGCGAGTTTTATTTGCGCAAAGGGCCGATCTTCACCAACATCGTGTTGGCCGACGAGATCAACCGCGCGCCTGCTAAAACACAATCCGCTTTGCTCGAGGCGATGGAAGAGCGTCAGGTGAGCATCGACGGCGTGCAGCACCGCCTCGATGATCCATTCATGGTGCTCGCCACGCAAAATCCGGTCGAGTATGAGGGCACCTATCCGTTGCCTGAGGCGCAATTGGATCGCTTTCTGTTCAAGGTGGTGATCAGCTATCCGACCGACGAACAAGAACGCGAAATTCTGCGTCGCTATCACACCGGCTTCGACGCCCATCAGCTCGACCGCAGCGGGCTGGCGCCTGTCGTGACACGCGCCGACCTGCCAGTTCTCCGCGCTGCCATTCAGGCGGTCACTGTGGAAGAAGGCATCTTCGGCTACATCACACAGATCGCCCATGCCACGCGGCGTAGTCCCGATCTGATCCTGGGCGGCAGCCCGCGCGCGGCGATTGCGACGCTGCTCACGGCCAAGACTTACGCAGCATTGCAGGGACGCGCCTATGTTACGCCCGACGATGTCAAAGCGGTGCTGTTGCCTGTCTACCGCCATCGCGTCATCCTACGCCCAGAAGCGGAGATCGAGGGGTTGGACGCCGACGCCGTGATGAAGCGGATTGTGGCGGGGGTGGCGGCGCCGCGATAAATCGCGAAGAAGATCAGGCAATTTGAGCATACTCGTGTGTCGCCATGACCGATGATCAACAGCACCGCAAAGCCTTCTTCGCCACGCTACCGCGCAAGCGGATGGCGGCAGGCGCACTCTTTTTTGACGCCGCCGGGCGCATCTATTTGGTGAAACCAACCTATCGTGCGGGCTGGCTGATCCCTGGCGGCGCGGTGGAGGCAAACGAAGCGCCCAGTATGACTTGCCGCCGCGAGGTGAGCGAGGAATTGAGCATTGCCCCGCCAATCGGCAGACTCCTGTGTGTGGAATATCTGTCGGAGTACGATGGTTACACCGAGAGCGTGCAGTTCATCTTTGACGGCGGCGTGCTGCCGGCAGAGCTGGCGGCGCAAATCCAGCTTCAAGCGAGCGAGTTGGCCGAGGGCCGTTTCGTGTCTGTCGCCGAAGCCAGCCATCTGCTCAACTCCAGGCTGGCAGTGCGCGTCGCATATGCCCTGGACGCACGGACGACGGGGTGTACGCATTATCTGGAGGACGGTCAACCCGTTGGGGAAGCACAATGAGTATACAGGGCGGACAAGGCAAAAAATCTGACTCTGGCCGCAGCATCTCAACGTCGGCACGCGAACCTCTTTATGCGCGCATCTACGCCATCGTGCGGCTGATCCCGGCAGGGCAGGTCGCCACCTACGGGCAGATTGCCGAGATCGTTGGCGGCTGCACCGCGCGCATGGTCGGCTATGCGATGGCTGCATGCCCGGACGATGTGCCCTGGCAACGCGTCGTCAACGCACAAGGGAAAGTCAGCCCGCGCACCGATCATTGGGGATCGGAGGTGCAGCGCCTGCGACTGATCGAGGAAGGCGTCGAGTTTGACGCCGATTTTCGTATAGACTTGGAGCACGTGCGCTGGTCTGGCCCTGACCGCGCCTGGCTGGCCCAGCACGGTTATCCGCTGCCCGAGGAGCGCCGGCTGCCGCCGGACGACGTGCAACCGAAGTTGTTCTGACGCTAAAGTTGGTCTGACACAGCAACAAATACAACAAGGAAAGATCATGCCCACTATCAGCATCTCTACACCCTTGCCCGGCCCCAAGAGCCAGGCCGTGCTTGCCCGCCGCGATGCGGCGGTCTCGAAGGCTTCCTTCCGTTCGACGCCAGTAGTGGCGGCCAGCGCCAGCGGCGCCACAGTCACTGATGTTGATGGCAACACCTTTCTCGACTTCACGGCAGGTATTGGCACGCTCAACGTGGGGCACGCGCCTGCCGAGGTGGTAGCCGCCATCCAGGCTCAGGCGGGCGATCTGATCCACCTGTGCGCCATCGTCGGCAGCTATGAACCGTACATTGCGCTGGCAGAGAAGCTCAACGCACTTGTCCCTATTTCTGGCCCCAAGAAGACTTTCCTTAGCAACTCTGGCGCCGAGGCAGTAGAAACAGCGATCAAGATGGCGCGCGCCTACACAGGGCGCCCGGCGATCGTGACCTATGAGGGCGCCTATCATGGGCGCACGCTGCTGACGCTCTCGCTGACCAGCAAGTACGCGCTCTTCAAGAAGGGCTTCGGCCCCTTTGCACCGGAAATCTACCGCGTCCCCTACCCTTACGCGTATCGCTGTCCGCACTGTCGCAATGAAGGCGTGTGTAACCTGACCTGCTTCGAAGACCTGGAGCGGGCGCTGATCACACAGATCGACCCGGCGGCAGTGGCGGCGCTGATCATCGAGCCGGTGCAAGGCGAGGGTGGCTTTATTCCCGCTTCCTACGAGTACCTGCGCAAGGTGCGCGCCCTATGCCACAAACATGGCATCGTGCTGATCGCCGACGAGGTGCAGGCCGGCTTCTGTCGCACCGGGCGCTGGTTCTCCATCGAGCATAGCGGCGTCGAGCCGGACCTGGTGGTGATGGCAAAGTCGCTGGCCGCTGGCATGCCGTTGGCAGCCGTCACCGGTCGAGCAGAGATTGTCGATGCGCCGCACCTGGGGGGCTTAGGCTCGACCTTTGGCGGCAACCCGGTGGCGTGCGCCGCCGCGCTCAAGGCAATCGAGATCATGGAACGCGACAACCTCAACCAACGCGCCGAACAGATCGGCGAGATCACAATGGCGCACTTCCGCCGCTGGAAAGAGACCTACCCGATCATCGGCGATGTGCGCGGGCTGGGCGCAATGACCGTCATCGAGTTTGTCAAGGGACGCGACGACCGCACCCCCAACACCGACGCGCCGCTCAAGATTGTAAGCGAGGCCTACCAACGCGGGCTGCTGCTGATCCGCGCCGGCCTCTATTCCAACGGCGTGCGCACGCTCGTGCCGCTGGTGATCACCGACGCACAGCTGGAAGAAGGGTTGGGTGTATTGGAGGCGGCGATCGCAGTCGCAGCTGCCTGAGCACCGCGTGAGTTGCACCGACAACGGGTGCAACCAAATCGGTGAACCATATCGGAGGCGCGCCAGGGCCACGCTCAGGACTGAGCTGGCCCTGTTATTTTGTTATTGCCCCACCGGTCTAGACCCAATTGTGGCTGATTCGTATAGTAACTTGTGTGCTGGTCGAGTGTAGCGCTGGCCGGTAATGTCCTCTTCTCTTATACATCGCAACGCCGGAATCGCATCCCACCCTGCATGTTCGCATAACGAAACCATGTGGCCATGAACAGCGGTCGGAGTCTTCGGATAGTGAGCGTATGGAAAACTTTGATGAAAAGAATAGCTATTGCGCAACGCAGAATGCGATGCTAGGATGGAGGGCGTCAGCCGGAATCTGACTGCAAAGAAGTAAAAGCGAGAGGCAGCAGAGGGCAGCGCCAGAGGGCAATGCCAGAACAACAGAGCCATCGAAACAGGAGGAACAGATCATGAGGCAAGACGTAGAGACGTGGCGACGCCAGATGCGACCAACGGAGTGGTTGCGGGGATGGCGTGCAGCTGGGTTGCGACGCTGGGTGAGCGTGGTGGTCGTCATGGCGATCATGGCGAGCCTGGTGACCGGTGCGTTGTGGCCAGCGCGGACGCAGGCGTCGTTGACGAATGTACTGTACAACGGAGGGTTCGAGCAGGGCTTCAGCAATCAGGCTGGCTGTGGAGCAGTGGGCAGCGGATGGCAGTGCTTCACGAACGGAGGGGCGGCGAATTACGGCTTCTACGATGACCAGTGGGAGCGCGTGGTGAGCGAGGGGAGCCACAGCCAGTTGCTGGAAGTGAACACCAAAGGGATGATGGTGGGGGATGCGGATCGTTACGCTGGCATCTACCAGACGGCGCCAGTGGTGAGTTGGGCGGAGTATACGCTGAGCCTGAAAGGCATCATCCGCACGACGAGCCAGGAGGGGGATCCGTGGCGCTACCGTGTGCAGGTAGGGTGGAGCTTTGGAGGGAAGCCGGACTGGACGCGCGTGACGAACTGGCAGGATGTGGGGTGGGACAAGTACCACCAGCGCACGGAGCCAGGGAGCTTCAACAGCTTTTTGACGAAGTTTCGCGCCGAGGCGGAGTATGTGACGGTCTACATCCGGGTGTGGAAGAAGTGGGGCGTGCCGAACGAGGAATTGGACGTCAACTTCGACGCCATTGCGCTGGTGGGGCCGAGCGGGCAATGGCAGGGTGTGGAGCCGTATGGCGGTGACCCTGGCTACAGCGAGGG
>DMDA01000091.1:15358-16147 GCA_003451595.1 Chloroflexota bacterium
GACCCAGGCTACAGCGGGGGGATGGTGGTTGGCGGGTATGGCGACCCAGGCTACAGCGGGGGGATGGTGGAGGCGAAGTATCCGCCGGTGATGGCGCCGGTGGCGCCCGTCTATCCGCTGCCCACAGGGGCGTGCGTGGGGCCGAACCTGGTCTACAACGGCGACTTTGAGCGAGGCTTCAACGCTGTGTCGGTGGGGAAGGTGGGCAACAGTTGGGGCTACTTCACCAACGGGGGCGGCGCCAACTACGGCTTCTACGATGATGAGTGGTCGCGCGTGCGGTCGGACGGAGCGCACAGCCAGCTCATCGAAATCAACACCAAGAACGTGTATCCAGTGGACAACGACCGCTATGCGGGCATCTACCAGTACATCACAGGGTTGCAGCCGGGTGTGACCTACGAGTTCACGATGTACGGGCTGCTGCGAGGGGAAGGGAACGAGGACGACCCCTACCGCTTTGCGGGGCAGTGGGGCTATGCGCCTGGTTACAATGCGACATGGCAGGCGGTGACGAACTGGACGGAGATGAACTTCGGACCGATCACATCGCGCACGGAGCCGAGCGCGCCGGTGAAGTACACGGCGAAGTTTGTGGCGCCGACGAGCGACCTGACGCTGTACATTCGAGGGTGGAAGAAGTGGGGGATTGCACAAGTCGAGATGGACTTCAACATCGACGGGGTGCAGGTGACGGCGTGCGGTGGATATGGCGGGCCGGTGCAGCCGCCGATCGTGGATGGCTGCTGGTCGGCGCCGGATTGTGGCGAGATATGGCCGCAGCCGCCG
>DMDA01000091.1:16343-17015 GCA_003451595.1 Chloroflexota bacterium
GCAGCGTGGTGGTGCAGCCTGGAGACACACTGGCGTCGCTGGCCTGGCAGCATGGCGTGAGCCTGCACGAGTTGATCGCCGTGAACGGCATCTACAACCCGGATTTGATCTTTGTGGGGCAGACGCTCACCCTACCGGGGTGCGGTGCGCCCGTAGACCCTGCGCCCGGGCCAGGGAACCCGGTGCAGAGCTACACAGTGCAGCCCGGCGACACGCTGAGCCAGATCGCCGCCTGGTACGGCGTCTCGGTGCAGCAATTGTGCGAGGTGAACGGGCTGTGGGATCCCAACATGATCTATGTTGGGCAGGTGCTAATCATTCCGTGACAATGCGGGTTGATTAGATAGACTCCTTCGATGGCAGTGCAGGCTGCGGTTCCGGCTCCGCAGCCTGCGCTGCATTCCAGCCCAGGCGCCTGGCCAGCCGAACACAAGGCAAAGCAGTGAGGGGTGCGCCGTGCGCCCAGAGCGTGTGCACGCAACGGAGCAACAGCGACCAGGCAGGGGGCGCAGGGGCTGGAAGCGGCAAGGACGGCGGCGTCGTGCGGGGCGTCGCCGCTTCCCGACAACGCATCGACTTCCGCACAATAACCAAACGGGCGACCTTAAGCACGCCGCACGTTTGGTGTGTTACGCTGTCATGACTCTTGCTGGCTGGGGGCCAGGGAATAGA
>DMDA01000090.1:0-2923 GCA_003451595.1 Chloroflexota bacterium
CAGGCCAGTGCGTCCGCAATCCGGAGCGTAGACGATCCGCTGACGGCGTCCGCCACACCGCACGCATTGGTCATTGCACCGACGGATGGCGCCATCGTCGCCGCGGGCAACACCATCAGTGTGACGGTGGCGGCGGAGGCTGCGGCGCGACTCAAAGAGGTGGTCATTCGGGTGGACGGCGTCGCAGCGCAGACAATAGGCTTTGCCGAAAGCGACGCCGTGACACAGGCGCAACGCACGGTGGGCGTCTTGATCGCCAACGAAGGGCTGCATACAGTGGAAGTGCAGGCGACGGATTGGGCAGGAGCGATACAGACCACGATCTTCCCAGTCACCTTCACACTGGACACCACCCCGCCGACCGTCACCATCGATGCCAGTGCATTGACAGTAGCGGACACCTGGCAGCCACAGAGTGGCATGTTGCGCTTCAACGGTGCCGCCAGCGACAATGTGGGGCTGGCCGCCGTGCAGGTGCGGGTGGATGACGGCGCGTTCACCGATGCGACGTTTGGCAATGGGACGTGGCAGACAGCGCTGTACGTGCCTGACCCCGAAGGTCGCACGCTTGCCGTCACCGTGCGCGCCATCGACCGCGCCGGGCGGATCGCGGAAATTTCACAAACTATCGAGACGGCGCTTTCGGCGGAAGATGCGCCGGACACTGCCATCACTGGCGGGCCGGCGACGCCCAGCAGCGCCACCACCGCCGCCTTCACCTTCGTGGGGAGCGCTGGCGCCGCTGTGTTCGAATGCCAGCTTGACGACGGCCTCTACCAACCTTGCGCCAGCCCGCAGCAATACGCTGACCTGAGCAAAGGCGATCACCTCTTCCGCGTGCGCGCCGTTGACGGTCGCGGCTTTGTCGATCTGTCGCCAGCAACCTTCGCCTGGACGGTTGTCGCCAGCCCGCTCGACGTCACCCTCACCGAAGCACCGGCGAATCCGACGACCGATCGCAGCGCCACCTTCGTCTTCAGCGGCAGTAGCGAAGCCACTGCGTTTGAGTGTGCGCTCGATGACGGCGCCTATCAGCTCTGCACCAGCCCGCAGAGTTACAGTGGGCTACGCGACGGGGAGCACATTTTCCAGGTGCGCGCCCGCAACGCCGCCAATGCAACGGGCGCAGCGGTGCGTCATGTGTGGCAAGTTGTCAATGCGGCGCCACTCGCCAACGCGCAGAGTGTAACGGTCGCCATGAACCAGGCGACCGCCATCACGCTCACAGCGACTGACAACGAACCGGTGAGCTTCGCCGTCGTCCAGCCACCCGCGCACGGCGTGCTCGTTGGCCTTGCGCCCGACCTGATCTATACCCCCGACACAAATTACGTGGGCGCCGATAGTTTCACCTTCCGCGCCATTGACGGGCAGGGGGCGGAAGGCGTTGGCGTGGTGACGATTACCGTCGGTGGTCAGCCCGGAGAGAGCACATCCTTGTCGATCTACATGCCGATCATCCATCGGTAAGTCCGGTTGGCGTGGGAATAACGTGTGAGGTGATAGACGGCGGTTGGGGAAGATACCGCCAGCCTTCCCGGAAGCTCAGAGCTTCCGGGAAGGTCATTCTTCAACTGCCCACCAGTGACAGCCCACCAGTGACAGCGCCAGCCTCAGCGAGGACGCGCCGCCAGCGTCAACGGCACATCGAGCAGATCGCCGTTGCGCAGCACGGTCAGCGTGATCGTCATGCCGGGGCTGGTGTTGCGCGCCAGGTAGATCAGGATGTCATCAAAGGTGGTGACTGGTTGCCCATCGACGGCGATCACAAAGTCGCCGCCTTTGGCATCCGGGCAGAGCGCAGCGTAAGCGGTTTGCAGCGGGCGCGTGCTGCCGCGCAGCCCGGCGCGCGCCGCCGGCGTGCCGGGCAGGACGCGCTCGACAATGAAGCCACGCTGTTGTTTATCGATGCCCTGTTCCTCGCTGCAAATCGGGCTAAAGGTGACGCCGCTGATGCCCATGTAGCTATGCTCGTACTTGCCGTTCTCGATCAAACTGGGCACCACGCGCGCCACGATGGCGATCGGGATGGCAAAACCGACGCCGCTGTTAGCGCGCACCTCGGAACGAATCTGCGCATTGACGCCGATCACCTCGCCGCGTTCATTGAAGAGTGGCCCGCCGGAGTTGCCAGGATTGATGGCGGCGTCGGTCTGAATCGAGTCGGGGATGCTGAAACTACCGCGCGACGGGATGGTGCGTCCGATGGCGCTGACGATGCCGCTGGTGAGCGTGCCCTGTAAGCCGAAGGGATTGCCGATGGCGGCGACGCGCATGCCGACATAAACATCCTCCATTGCGCCGATCTTCACCGGCGCCAGATCAAAACCGTCCGGATCGATCTTGAGCACGGCCAGGTCGCTATCTTCGTCGCGCCCAACAACTTCAGCCAGCGCGGTGGCGCCATCGTAAAAGGTCACCTGGAAGCGCTGCCCACCCTCAACGACATGAAAATTGGTGACGATGTGCCCCTCGGCATCCCACACAAAACCGGAGCCATTGACCAGGGGCAGCAACTCGCCATTGTTGTTATCGGGCAGCGGAACGGGCAACGTCGATTCACTGTCGATGGGTGGGTGATCCATCCACACGGTGATATTGACCACGGCGCGATTATTCTGTTCGTACACGTTGCGCAGCACAGCGCTTTCGTAGTCAACACCATCGGGCGGCGCCTGGACAATGATCTGTGGGCGCGGCGTTGGCGGCGTGGTGACGGCGCGCACGAACTGTGGATTGGCCGTTGCGGGGCGCGCTGTCGCAGGTTGTAGCAAACTCACAAACCCAAACGTTGCGACGGCGCACAGCGCGACAAACACCACCAGCGCGGCGGCAATCAGAAACACAGGCGCTTTGGTGCGACGGGGAGGTGGAGTCAGATCATACATGTGGTTTCACCATTTGTGAATCGGGTTGTGAATCG
>DMDA01000090.1:3150-6028 GCA_003451595.1 Chloroflexota bacterium
TGCAGAGCTTCTGGCAAGCTGCAATAGGCTGCGATCAAATATAATGCCACAATCCAGCCATCAATGGGATGCTGCCCCTCAATGCACCGATTCTACGCCGCATTGAGAGCGACAACGGTGACACGGATCACATTGACATTCGCTGTGGGCGGCGTTTGCAGCGTGTCGTGGTACAATGCCCCCATGCAACATCATCCGCCGCCAACGCGTGACCCAGCATGAACCGTCGCCAACTTGCGCTTGTCATTATTCTAAACGCCCTGATCAGCCTGACGATCGCGGTTGCCGTCGTCTGGGTGGTGGAGCAGCGCCGTCCCGACCCGGAGGCGTTGGCCGCGCTTGCCACACCGATTACCGCTCCCGTGATGGCGGCAACCTTCACACCAACGTCGGTGGCTACGACGCCTGTCCCCGCCGAAGCAACGTCTGTCGCCACACCAGCGCCGAACACGGAAGAAGTCTACGTTGTGCAGGCGGGAGACAGCTTGCTGGCGATTGCCGGACGCTACGGGGTAAGCATGCAGGCGATCATGGACGCCAACAATCTAACCAACCCGGATTTTGTCTTTTCAGGGCAACGCCTGGTCATCCCACGCGCCGATGCAGCGCCGTCAGCGGCCCCATCGCCTACGGCAGCGCCGCCAGCTATTGCTGGACAAGGGCTGCGCATCGCCTCCTTCACGAGCAATGGCGCGCTGCCCAACGAGGCAGTGCAGCTTGCCAACGACAGCGACCTGGTGATCAACCTGCAAGGCTGGCGACTGGAAAAAGCAGGTGGACCCGCTTACACATTTGGCGGCCTCTCACTCTTTCCAGGTAGTGGGTTGGTTCTCTACACCGGCGCCGGCGTGGACACCAGCGTGGCGCTCTATTGGAATCAGACGTCACCGCTCTGGGAACGCGGCAGTGTGGCGCGCCTGATCAATCCGCAAGGACAGGAAGTTTCGCAGTTGACTGCGCCCTAGGTCACAGAGCCGGGACGCTCTAGAGCGCCCCGGCAGCTAACCAGCCGACCTGGCGGTCAATCCAAGTAATTTCACAGACCAGGGAGTTCGAACGATGAGCGACGACAAGTCGAACCGCAGCGGGGCGCGACGCAGCCGGCGTCGCTTCTTCCGCCCTAAAAAAGAGACGCCAGGGCAGGCGCCAGCACCCGAACCGACGCGCCCGCCCGAAAACAAACAAGCAGCAGCGCGCCAGCGCAAAGCGCGACGGAAGGCGCATTCACGTCAGCGCGCCCAAGAGGAAGTGCGCGCACAGAACAACGAAGCCGATGTCGCCTATGTTGCGCCCAAAACGGTGTTTATCTACACCCACAGCGCGCACCCGGAAATGCGCGATAGCTACGAATTTCGACCTGAACATTTTTCTAACGTGGGCCGACGTCTTGAAGACTATCAGATCGACATCTCGGCATTGTTTGCCGCCGACAAATTGGGCGCCGACAATCTGCCGGTGGTGAAAAGCCTGCCCAAGCCGGATTTCAATTGGACTGATTGGGAAGAAGAAGAGGAATAAGTGCTGCCATGCAAGCGCCGATTGTAACGATTCGCTCCTTACACGAACATATCGATCAAGAAGTGACCATTCAGGGTTGGTGCTATGCCAAAACCGGCAAAGGGAAGCTCGTCTTTCTGCAGGTGCGCGACGGCACTGGCCTTTGCCAGGCGGTTGTCTTTCGCGGGAACGTCAGCGATGAGGATTTCGACATCGCCAAAGCGGTGACGCAGGAAAGCAGCCTGATCGTGCGCGGCCTCGTCAAGGCCGACCCGCGTGCGCCTGGCATCCCTGGCGGCTATGAACTGGATGTGCGCGGCATCGAGGCGCTCGGCATTTCCGATCCCTACCCGATTCAGCCGAAAGAACACGGCGTCGAGTTCCTGATGCAGAACCGCCACCTGTGGCTGCGCTCCTCGCGGCAGTGGGCAGCGATGCGCGTGCGCGCCACGATCATTCGCGCCATTCGCGAGTGGCTAGACAGCCACGGCTTCCTCAACGTGGATACGCCGATCATCACACCGGCCGCCGCCGAGGGCACAACCACGCTCTTCGAGATCGACTATCACGGCGAGCCGGCGTATCTGGCGCAGACCGGACAGCTCTACAACGAAGCCAACATTTTCGCATTTGGCAAGGTCTATTGCTTTGGCCCCACCTTCCGCGCCGAGAAGAGCAAGACGCGACGCCATCTCCAGGAATTCTGGATGGTGGAGCCAGAGATCGCCTTCTGCGACCTCGACCAGCTGATGGAGATCGAGGAACAATTCGTGAGCGCCATCGTCCAGCGCTGTCTGACGGAATGCGCCCCCGAACTGAAGGTGCTGGAGCGTGACACTACTGCGCTGCAACGCGTTAGCCCGCCCTTCCCGCGCATCCACTACGACGACGCCGTGGAGATGATCAATGCCGCCGCCGCCAGGGGTGAGCTGGTGCCTGGCTATCCCGACCCGGTTCCCGCCATCGAGTGGGGCGATGACTTTGGCAGCCCACACGAGACCTACATCGCCGCCCAGTTCGAGAAGCCGGTCTTCGTCCACCACTACCCGACACAGGTCAAAGCCTTCTACATGGAACCAGAAGCCGGCCGCCCGGAGGTGTGCCGCAGCGTCGATCTATTGGCGCCCGAAGGCTACGGCGAGATCACCGGCGGCAGTGAACGCATGAGCGACGCCTCCAAACTGCTGGCCGCCATCGAGCGCCATCATCTGCCCCTGGAGCCTTATCAGTGGTATGTCGATCTGCGCCGCTATGGTTCGGTCGTGCACAGCGGCTTTGGCCTGGGTGTGGAGCGCACCGTCGCCTGGATTTGTGGGCTGGAGCATGTGCGCGAGACGATCGCCTTCCCGCGCATGTTGACGACCATGCGCCCATGAAAGCG
>DMDA01000090.1:6292-7427 GCA_003451595.1 Chloroflexota bacterium
CAAGCGCGCGTCACAAGCTCCTATGATTTTCCTTACCACGCTCACCTTTGCCTTTCTGCTGACACTGCTGTTGACGCCACTCGCTGGCAGGCTTGGTCGTCGATGGGGACTGGTCGATGCACCGGGTGGACGGCGCCGACACAAAGGCATTGTCCCGCGCACGGGTGGGTTGGCGCTCTTTGGCGGCTTTTTTGTCACCGTCTTATTGATTACGCTACTGCCCGAATGGGCGCCAGGAATCGCAGGCTGGTTCCCGGTGCGCAACGACCCCAATGAGGAGCGCCGCTTGATCGCGCTGCTCATCGGCTCAGTCTACTGCGTCGGCTTTGGCTTGTTGGACGACCGTTTCAGCTTCAAATCTGGCCCGCAATATCTGATCCAGTTCGGGGCGGCCATCATCGGTTTCGCCGGCCTGATCTTCATCAAACACGTCAACAATCCGTTCGGTGCGGGCTTCTTGTTCGGGCCAGACGGTTTTCCCTGGTGGCTGGTCTTTGTGCTCACCGTCTTCTGGTTCATGGGGATGATGAACACGATCAACTTTCTTGACGGCGCTAGTGGGCTGGTGGCGGGCGTGACGGCCGTGCTATCGGCAGTGCTGGCATTGCACATGACCTTCAAGGCCGAACCACCGCAGCTCAGTGTAGCGCTCTTGCCCAGCGCGTTGCTCGGTGTGACGCTCGGTTTTCTCCCCTTCAACTTTGGCCGACGCATCTTCATGGGCAGCAGCGGCAGCTATTTCCTCGGCTTCGTGGTCGCCGCGTTGGGGATTATCGGCGGAGCGCGATTGGCCACGGTGATGATGGTGATCGGACTGCCGGCGCTGGAGGTGGGCTGGCTGATGTTCACGCGCTGGCGGCGCGGCGTCTCGCCAGGTGAGGGCGGGCGCGATCACCTGCACTTTCGCCTGCTCGATATGGGCGTAAATGAGCGCACACTCGTGGTGGGCTACTGGCTCTTTTGCGCCGTCCTGGGCGCGTTCACGCTGCTCATTGACGACCGCCTCCTCAAGCTGGCGGCGCTCAGCATTGGCGTCGTCGTGGGGATTGGCGTGTTCATGTGGGCCAGCCGTCAACCGATCAAGCCCGCTGCCTAGTCCACGTGGAACAATGCTGCATGGAGCGTGACGAGGCGC
>DMDA01000090.1:7672-12831 GCA_003451595.1 Chloroflexota bacterium
GAATCAACGATGCCATCGACCTGTAACATCTCGCTGGTGACCAGATCGGCGAGGGCGTCATTGTTGCGCACGCGCAGGATAGCGACCAGGTCATAGACACCGGCCACCGAAAAGACCTCGGAGATACCGCTGATGCCGGCCAGGGTCTCGGCGACGCTGTTAATCTTGTTGCGTTCGCACTTGAGCAAGACGACTGCAGAAACCATGTTTCCCTCCCAAATCTGCATTTATGTAACTGCTGGGCGCTGACGAGAATAGCGCGCGTAGATGCCTTCGTCCACCGCCTGTCGCAGCCGCTGGGCGGCGTGGTAGAGATCGGCAAAGCTCGTGTATAGTGGTGCAATGCCCAGGCGGATATTGTCCGGCGCACGAAAGTCGGGCAATACGTTGAGATCACGGATGAGCGCCTGGTTGATGCGCCAGCCCTCGGCGTGCCCTAGTGAGATGTGTGAGCCGCGCTGCGCCGCTTGACGCGGCGTCTTGAGCATGTAGCCCACTGGCGCCAGCAGCGCTTCCCACAGCGCAACGAAGTACTCGGTCTGCTGCACCGACTTAGCGCGCAGCGCCGCCATGCCTGCCTCCGCCAGGAGATCGACGCCCGGCTCGATCAAGGCCAGCGAAACCACCGGCGGCGTCCCGGTCAGGAAATGGCGCATTCCTGGCTCAGCGACATACTCCAACCCAAAGGCAAAGGGATCGTGCTGCCCCATCCAGCCGCTGACCGGGTTGCGCAAAGGCGCTTGCAAGTCGCGTCGCACAAAGAGAAAGGCCGGGGCGCCCGGCCCGCCGTTGACATATTTGTAGGTGCAACCAATGGCCAGGTCAGCATTAGCAGCGTTCAACGTCACGGGGACGCTGCCGACGGAGTGGCTCAAGTCCCACAGGACAAGCGCGCCCACTGCGTGCGCCGCTGCTGTGATTGCTGTCATGTCGTAGACATAGCCACTCTTGAAAACGGTGTGAGACAGTACGACCAGCGCCACGTCGGCGTCCAGACGCGCCAACAGCGCATCGACCGGCCCATGCACGCCATCCGTTGACGGCGCAATCTCAAGCTGGTGACTGCCCCCCAACATCTCGATGGCGCCTTGCAACACATAGAGATCGGAGGGGAAGTTGAGGTCGTCGGTGAGGATGCGCGTGCGCCCGCGTTGCTGCCGGAGCGCCGCCACTGCCAGCTTGAAGAGATTGACCGAAGTCGAATCGGCGATCGCCACTTCGTCGGCGCGGGCGCCCAGCAACGTTGCCAGCTTGCCGCCGATGCGGGTGGGCAACTCGAACCACCCTTCGTTCCAGCTGCGGATCAGACGAAGTCCCCACTGTCGTTCAACCAGGTCACGCGCCAGCGCGACGCTGGCGAGCGGCAGCCGTCCTAACGAGTTGCCATCTAGGTAGATCAAGTCCGGCTCATCGCACACAAAGCGCTGACGAAAATGCTGCAGGGGGTCTGCAGCATCCAGCGCTTGCGCCTGTTCGAGGCTAAATGAATCCATCGGCGCCTACATCTCCTCAGCCCTTTGTTAGTCAGCCTTCATCGGTCCTTGCATGTATGCCATCGAGCCGGCGCGGTCTGTGCGCCAGTCCCATCCCCAGTGCCGCACGATCAGTACGACCACGCTAACGGCAATGGCGCCCAGTGCGATCCATTGGGCGGTGGGCAGCGTGCCCATCACCCAGGCGTCCGGGCGGAACATCTCGACCCAAAAACGACCAAGCGGGTAGGCAATAAAGTAGAGCCAGATGGCATCGCCTCTGCGGAAGCGTTCACCATACCGACGGAAGATGACAGTCAGCAGCGCAAAGGCCAGCAGATTCCACAACGCTTCATAGAAAAAGGTGGGATGGAAGCCATTGTTGGCGTACCAGTCCAGCGACTCCTGACTGAAGGGTTGTTGAGCGCCAGCGCCGCAGGGCTGCACGGTCAGTGGCCGATTGGCCGGGTCTTGACACGGGAAATTCGGGTTGATGTGAAAAGCCCAGGGCAGATCGGTGGGCGGCCCGTACAGCTCCTGGTTGACCCAGTTACCCAGCCGACCGATGGCCTGCGCCAACAGTACATTCGGGGCGATGAAGTCGAGCCACATCAGAATATCGAGCTTTTGCACGCGGGCGTAGACAACTATCGCCAGGATGCCGCCCACCAGGCCACCGTAGATGCCAAGCCCGCGAAAGCCGCCATTCCAGAAATTGAAAATCTGATCTGGATGCTGCATATAATAGTTGAAGCCGACGCCGTTGGCAGGTGTGCTAAAGACGTGGTAGAGTCGCGCACCGATGATGCCGATGACCAACGCCCACGCCAGCATATTCCACACGTGGTCGGGGTTGTAGCCGGCCCTGGCTGCCGTACGCCCCGCCAGCCACGCCGCCAGCACAGCGCCGCCAACGATGAAGACGCCATACCAATGTAGCGAGAAAGGCCCAATTTGGAAGATGACCGGATTCATACAATTGCTCTTTCTGTTCGACAGGTGGTGGCGACGTCAGGGGCGCCCCCGCCGGATCGGCAGCCGCCCATCCAAGTTGGCTAGTATAGTGTGCATCGATAGAAATGCCAAAGCAGGTCGCCAGTTGAGGCGCTACGCGGCCAGCATGTTCATCACGGCGATGCTGTTGAGTGGCTGCACGCGCACTGCACCGCCGGCTTCGTCTGACCTCTTGCCCACTGCTCTTGCGCCAACCGGCGCCGCGCCCCTCGCCGCAACGCTGCCGGCTAACGCTGCGCTGCCCGCGTTGGTGCTGGCGGAACGCGCTGCCGCCAACGCCCGCGACCTGGCCACGCTGCGTCAATTGTGGGCGGAGGACGCCCAGATCATCGACCAGCGCGGCACGCCCGATCCCGCCGACGATTTCGTATGGCGCGGACGCGACGCCATCCTCGATCGTTACGCGCTGGCCGTCTTCCCGGCGCCGCCACCGCCGTTCACAACCATACCTGCGCTGGCAGCGAGCATCGACGGCGACGCAGCGACCGCTGTCCTTGGCGCCGACGCCTGGCGCTTCAGCTTTCGCGGTGGGCGCTGGTGGCTACAAGAACTGGCATACTGACCGCAGACGCATTCCTTGCCGCCATCCCCTGCCGCCATCCCTTGCTCCTACTGATTGTTCATCCTCTACTGATTTCTGCCTGACGCGCCTTGTGCGTATACTGATGCAAGCAGGCTCCTGTCGTGGCGTCTGCTCCATCTTCTCTCTGCACCCACCGCAAGCAAAGGAGTTGCACGATGAACCTGGCCGACCTGAACACCCTGTACGAATACAACTATTGGGCGAATCGTCGCATTCTTCACGCCGCTGCAGGTCTCACCGACGAGCAATTCGTGGCGCCACACGATCTGAGCTGGGGCAGCATTCGCGATGTCCTGGTGCACACGATGGGCGCCGAATGGATTTGGCGTATGCGCTGCCAGGAACACCGTTCACCCAGCGCGCTGCTCGATCCGCAGGACTTTCCTACGTTGGCGGCGCTGACGACACGCTGGACAGAGGAAGAGGCGGCGATGCGCGGGTATCTGGCGTCGCTGGATGAAGGGGCGCTTTCGCAACCGCTGGCCTACGTCAGCACGGCAGGCCGACCATTTTCCGGCACACTCTGGCACATCCTGGTGCACGTCGTCAATCATGGCACACAACACCGCGCTGAGGTTGCTCACATCCTCACCCAGCTGGGACATTCGCCGGGTGACATTGACATGATCCTGTTTGCGCGAGAGTTGGAGAACTGAGACTGGCGATTGAGGGATGGTGAAAATGTAATGTTGCAGCTGACAGTCCATACCGACATCGATACATTTCTGGCGGCGGCGGGAAATGACCTGGCGCGCGATGAGGTCACCAACGGCCTTATGCTGGGCGTGGCGCTGCGGCTAAAGCAGGACCCGTCGCGCTTCGAACATGCGCCCTTCCTGGCGACCGTGCATGAGCGTGACGCCCTGGTCGCCGTTGGAATGATGACGCCGCCTTACGGCCTGCTCGTCTATGCTGCCGTAGACGACCCGCGACCCGCGCTGCGCCTGATCGCCGCCACGCTGGTCGCCGCGCAGTGGCCACTGCCAACTGTCAACGGTGTGGCGGCGGTCTCTCAAGCCTTTGCCGAGGAGTGGCAGGCGCTGACCGACGGCGCCATTACGCCACTGATGGCGCTGCGCGTCTTCGAACTACGCCGGGTGACGCCGCCGTCATGGCCGCCTGGTCATTTGCGGCTGGCGACGGACGCCGACGCCGATCTGGTCATGGCCTGGTACGACGCCTTTCATGACGAAGCCGTGCCGAACGCAGCCGCGCCGCGACTGCCTCATGTGGAGCGCGCCCTTGCTGAGGGCGCCATCTACCTCTGGGAAGATGGCGGGCGCCCGGTGTCACTGGCTGCCAAAGGCAGACGCACACCCCACGGCGTCTCGATCGGTCCAGTGTATACGCCACCGGAGTGGCGTGGGCGCGGCTATGCCAGCGCTTGCGTCGCCGGCCTCAGCCAACTTATCCTCGACGAGGGCAAGGATTTCTGCACCCTCTTCACCGACCTGGCGAACCCCACCTCCAACCACATCTACCAGCAGATCGGCTATCGGCCCGTCTGTGACTTTGCCGAATACGGGTTGCGGGCTGCTTAGCAGGCATTGCGGGGGATGCCATAGCGCCTTTCTGAAAACGCGCGACTCCCAGGCAGCGTTCACATTCCAGATATTCAAACAAATCGCAAATAAAAACTCAATGACACGCTGACGCGGATTCGCTACACTGTAGGCATCAAACTGAACAGGGCAGGCGTATGACGTTGCGCCTGTGCTGAAATAGAGGGAAATGACCCGAAACAACTGGGAGGCATCAAATATCATGGGCAAAATTATCGGTATCGATCTGGGTACGACGAACAGCGTGGTAGCCGTTATGGAAGGCGGCAACCCGACCGTCATCGCCAACGCTGAAGGCAACCGCACGACGCCGTCGGTGGTCGCCTTCAACAAAAACGGCGAACGGCTGGTCGGCATCACCGCCAAGCGCCAGGCAGTCGTCAACCCGGAAAACACGGTCTATTCGGTCAAGCGCCTCATGGGGCGCCGCTTCGACGACCCGGAGACGCAGAAGGCGCGCAAGATGGTCTCGTATGCGATCACCGAGGGGCCGAATGGTGACGCGCGCGTCAGCATCCCGATCAAGAA
>DMDA01000090.1:13066-22795 GCA_003451595.1 Chloroflexota bacterium
GTGCCGGCGTACTTCAACGACAGCCAGCGCCAGGCAACCAAAGACGCCGGACAGATCGCCGGCCTCGAAGTGTTGCGCATCATCAACGAACCG
Organism: Chloroflexota bacterium; assembly: GCA_003451595.1. GTDB lineage: Bacteria > Chloroflexota > Anaerolineae > Caldilineales > Caldilineaceae > Caldilinea. Next base: position 13,160 of record DMDA01000090.1, read on the forward strand.
ACGGCAGCGGCGGTGGCCTACGGTCTGGACAAAAAGAACGACGAGACGATCCTGGTCTTTGACCTGGGCGGCGGCACCTTCGATGTGTCTGTGCTCGAGGTGGGCGATGGCGTGATCGAGGTCAAGTCCACCAATGGCGACACGCTGTTGGGCGGTGACGACTGGGACGAACGCATCGTACAGTGGTTGATTAGTGAATTCAAGAAGGAACAGGGCGTCGATCTCAGCGGCGACCGCCAGGCGCTTCAGCGTCTGCGCGAGGCGGCGGAAAAGGCCAAGATCGAGCTGTCAACGGTCACGCAGACGGAGATCAACCTGCCCTTCATCACGGCGGACAGCACCGGACCCAAGCACCTGGTCGTCACGTTGAGCCGCGCCAAATTCGAACAGCTCACCGCTGACCTGCTGGAGCGCTGCAAGCAACCCTTCTTCAACGCACTGAAGGATGCTGGCTTGACAGCCAAAGACCTGGATGAGGTGGTGCTGGTCGGTGGTTCGACCCGCATGCCGATGGTGCAGGAGTTGGTGCGCCAGCTCACCGGCAAGGAGCCTCACAAGGGCGTCAACCCGGACGAGGTGGTGGCGGTGGGTGCTGCGGTGCAGGCTGGCGTGCTGGGCGGCGAGGTCAGCGACCTGCTGCTGCTCGACGTGACGCCGCTGAGCCTGGGTCTGGAGACGTTGGGCGGCGTCATGACTGTGCTCATCCCGCGCAACACGACGATCCCGACCAAGAAGACGGAGATCTTCAGCACGGCGGCCGACAGCCAGACAGCAGTGGACATCCACATCCTGCAGGGCGAACGGCCAATGGCGAGCGGCAACAAGACGCTGGGCAACTTCCGCCTGGATGGGATTCCGCCGGCGCCGCGTGGTGTGCCACAGATCGAAGTGACCTTCGACATCGACGCCAATGGCATCTTGCACGTGACGGCCAAAGATAAGGCCACCGGCAAGGAGCAGAGCGTCAAGATCACGGCGTCCACCAACCTGGCGAGCGACGAGGTCGAACGCCTGGTGCGCGAGGCGAAGCAGCACGAGGAAGAGGACAAGCGCCAACGGGAGCTTGCCGAGGCGCGCAACGCTGCCGACAACCTGGTCTACGTCACCGAGAAGTCGTTGCGTGACCTGGGTGACAAAGTCCCCACCAACGATCGCGCAACGATCGAGAATCTGGTGGAAGAACTAAAACAGGCGAAGGACACCGGCGAGCTGGCGCGTATCCGCAGCCTGACCGAGCAGTTGCAGCAGGCGACCAACGCCCTGGCGCAGCAGATGTACGCCCAATCTGGCGCCGACGGCGCCGGGATGCCAGGCGGACAGCCGGGCGGCGGGCGCAGCACCAGCGACGACGACGTGGTCGAAGGCGAATACCGCACCGTCTAAGCGGCGCAGACATGCGGCTCCTTAACTGAAGGGCTGCAAAGTTGAATGATAGAGACAGAACGGGCGGGGCGCAACCTCGCCCGTTCTGCTAGAAACCCGTTGAGCTTTCTCTGGCTTTGGCGCAACGTTGCCGAGAGAACCGCGACGTTGCCGAGAGAACACAGAGAAATGCCCGCATCCATTGGGGAACAGGGAGAGACCATGACAGCACTATATGATTCGTTTGGGGGGCGCCGACCGCGCGCCGGGCAAGCAGGCGGTGTGGTGATCAGCCCCGCTGAATTACAAAAAATGCAGCAGATCGTCGAAGAACTGGGTGCACGCCTGGACCAGCAGGTGGCCCAGAATCAGGAATTGCAGGCAGCGCTTGACCGCCAGACAAAAGAACTGCATCATAAGACGCAGGAATTGGAGATCAAGGACGAAGCGCTGCGCAAGCAGAGTGAGCATCAGAAAGAGCTGGAGGCGGAACTGGTCTTTGTGCGGGCGGCGTTAGCCGAGGCGCAAGAAAAACTAGCTGCCACTTCTGAAGAGGCGACCTGGCAAGAGCGCTTCTTGCGCCAGCAAGCGGAGATGGACAACCTGCGCAAGCGCTGGGAGCAGCGCGCCAACGCCGAAACGGCCGAGAATCGCCGGCGCATCCTGGCCGACATGCTGCCGCTGGCCGATCATCTCGATCTGGCGCTGCAGCATCAGCCACAGGTCGATGACGTGCAGGTGCGCAACTTCATCAGCAACATCGAGGCCACACGCCGCGCCTTTTTGGACACACTGCGGCGCTATGGCGTCGAACGCATTGAGCCGGTCAACGCACCATTCGACCCGGAGCAGCATGAAGCCATCGGCCATACGCCATCGACCGAAACGCCCGTCGACCATGTGGCGACCGTCGTCCAGGCTGGCTATACCGAAGGGAATCGTATCTTGCGCCCGGCGCGCGTGCTCGTCAGTAGCGGGCCAGCCGCATAAGCAAAGGAGAGCAGCCTATGGAAGTCAAAGATTATTACACCACGCTCGGTGTATCACGCAACGCCGACGAGAAAGAAATCAAGAAGGCATACCGCAAGCTGGCGCAGCAATATCACCCCGATAAGAATCCGGGTGACAAGAGCGCCGAGCAGCGCTTCAAAGAGATCAACGAGGCGTACACCGTCCTCTCCGATCCCGACAAGCGCGCCAAGTACGATCGTTTTGGCGCGCAGTGGGAGCAGTATGCCCGCGCGGGCGGCCGTCCTGAAGATTTCGACTGGGGACGGTGGGGCGGGAGCGCCCCCGGTCAGGGCGGCAGTTACACCCGCACGATCACGCCCGAAGAATTCGAGCAGATGTTTGGCGGACGTGGCATGGGCGGCTTCTCCAGCTTCTTTGACACGCTCTTTGGCGGGCGCAGCAGCGGGCGCCCTGGCGGCATGGGCGGCATGAACATGAATATGACGCCGCCGCCGACGGAGGCGCCCGTGCAAGTGACGCTGGATGAAGCCTTTCACGGCACGACGCGTACGCTGGAACGCAGCGACGGCACGCGACTGGAGGTCAACATCCCGCGCGGTGTGCAGACCGGCTCGAAAGTGCGGATGCGCGGCGCCTCTGGCCAGGGTGACGTTGTACTCGTCGTCGAGGTGCTGCCCGATGCGCGCTTCACGCGCGAGGGCGACAATCTGCGCGTAACCGTACCGGTGGACCTCTATACGGCGCTACTGGGTGGCGAAGTCGAGGTGCCGGCGCCCGATAAGACAGTGGCGCTGCGCATTCCACCAGGTACACAAAACGGCAAGGTCTTCCGGCTGCGCGGGTTGGGCATGCCCCATCTGAAGAAGCCAGATCAACGCGGCGACCTGTTGGCGGTGGTCGATGTCAAGTTGCCAACGCACCTCAGCGAACGCGAGAAAAAACTCTTTGAGGAGTTGCGTCAGTTGCGACATAAGTGACGGTTGACGCGTGAATCATCACGCGTCTGCCGTCACGCGTCCGCCTATCGCCTCGTCCGCAATTGACAGGGCATCGTTGACGATTGCCATCACTTCACGCAGTTCCGCCTCTGTGACGCAGAGAGGCGGATTGGTGTGCAGGAGGTTGCGCCAGACGTAGGTGTAGACGCCGTGCTGGCGCAGATAGGCGGCGATGCGAGGCATTACCTCGCCGCCGCCAGTGTAAGGCGCAAGCGGCGTCTTGCTCGCCCGATCCTTCACCAGCTCGATACAACCCAACAAGCCGATTGAGCGCACGTCGCCGACGGCGGGATGCTCGGCTTGCAGCTCGTCGTGCAGCTCGGCCAGCACACGCCCCATTCGTCGTGCGTTGCCGACGAGATCGTCCTCTTCAATGACGCGAATCGTTGCCAGCGCCGCCGCCAGACACAACGGATGGGCGCTGTAGGTCAGCCCGCCGTAGAACACATTGGTGCGGAAGTGGTCAAAAACACGGGCGTTCACCGCCACCGCGCTGAGCGGCAAATAGGCTGACGTGAGTCCCTTCGCCATGGTGATGATGTCAGGCGTCACGCCCCAGTGATCGACGCCAAACCAGGCGCCCGTGCGTCCAAAGCCGGTCATCACCTCGTCGCAGATCAACAGGATGCCGTAGCGATCGCACAATTCACGCAGCCCCTGCAGGTAGCCGTCGGGCGGGATGATCACGCCGTTGGTGCCTGTGACCGTCTCCAGCAGGATTGCCGCCACCGTGTGCGGCCCCTCGAACATCAGGATTTCCTCGACCTGCTCCAGACAACGCTGTGCAAAGTCGGCGTCGCTGTCGCCTTCGCGATAGAGCGCGCTGCGATACTTGTACGGATCTGGATAGCGCACCACGCCGGGGATCGCCGGCTCGCTGGCCCAGCGCCGTTGATCACCGGTGAGGCTGATGGCGCCGTAGGTGGCGCCGTGATAGGAGCGATAACGCGCCAACACTTTGTGGCGCCCGGTGACGGCGCGCGCCATTTTGATAGCGTTCTCGTTGGCGTCGGCGCCGCTCACGCCAAAGAAAAAGTGATCCAGCCCTGGCGGCGTGATCTTTGCCAGCGCCTCGCCCAACTCAGCGCGCACGCGTGTCACCATGCCCGGCCCGGCGTAGGCCAGCTCTGCCGCCTGCGCCTGGATCGCTGCGATCACGCGCGGGTCACCGTGCCCGATGTTCATGCACATTGACTGCGAATTGAGGTCGAAATAGCGATTGCCGTCGGCGTCCCAGAAGTAGCAGCCTTCCGCCCGCGTCATCACCAGCGGGTTGACCGTATCCTGCGCCGACCACGAGAAGAAGTTGTGCGCCCGCGCCTGGGCAATGAGTTGTGCGTTGTTCATAGCGTTGGATGTATCGACATCATGATTTGGCATCCTTCTTGAGACAGTGACGCCTTGAGACTGTGACGCCTTGAGACTGTAGCACACAGCCTTGCTGCGTCCAAAAATGAATTTGCAAACGGCAGTTTACCCGCCTCGACCAGTTGTTTGCGCAACCAGCCGACGGGCATCCGGGCGCGGCGTCGAGAGATCGACATTCACCGGTAGACTCGGCTAGACTTGGCGGCGGCGGTGCGATTGGCGAAACGGCGAATCCGTAGGATAATGGGGCGAACAATAGGCGCAAGCTCTTACAGGCTTCTCATCTCCGATTTTCCCAAAACTCAGAAAGTTGTGGGTTACTGACTGACTATGCACATATTGATCACCGGCGGGGCGGGTTTTATCGGTTCACACCTGGTGCGGGCGCTACTGGAACGCGGCGACCAGGTGGCGGTGCTCGACAACTTGAGCACGGGCAGCATCGAGAACATTCGCGCCTTCGCTCATCATCCTCTCTATTCCTTTGCCATCGACGACCTGCGCAACGAACTGGTGCTCGACCGGCTGGCGAGCCAAGCCGACGCCATCGTCCACCTGGCGGCGGCAGTCGGTGTGCAGCTCGTGGTTGAGCGTCCCACCGAGACCATCGAGACCAATGTGATCGGCACGCACACCGTGCTGGCGGCGGCGCGACGCTATCGGTGCCGCACCTTGCTCGCCAGCACCAGCGAAGTCTACGGCAAGGGGGTCAAGGCGCCCTTTGCCGAGGACGACGACCTGCTGCTAGGCCCCTCGAGTCGCAGCCGCTGGAGCTACGCCGCCAGCAAGCTGCTCGACGAATTCCTGGGGCTGGCGGCCTATCGCGAATATGACCTGCCCGTGACGGTGGTGCGCCTCTTCAACACGGTTGGCCCCGGTCAGACCGGGCGTTACGGCATGGTGGTGCCGCGTTTCGTGCGGGCGGCGTTACGATCGGAACCGATCCCGGTATACGGCGACGGTGAGCAATCGCGCTGTTTCTGCCACGTGCGTGACACGGTGCGCGCCGTGATCGACCTGCTGGATCGCCCGGAGCAAACGGCGGGCGAAATTTACAACATCGGCAGCAGCCAGGAAGTGACAATCAACCAACTGGCGCAAAGCGTGATTGCCCGCACAGATAGTCAGTCGGTATTGCAATATATTCCCTACAGCGAAGCGTACGCACCCGGTTTCGAAGACATGCGCCGCCGCGTGCCAGACACAACCAAGTTGCGCACGGCCATCGGCTGGATGCCACGTTACAATCTGCAACAAATTCTCGACGATGTGATCGACTACGAACGCCAACAACTCGCCACAGGCGCGTAGACTGGCGCCATCGATGATCTCTGGTTTCAGCCAAAGGAGGCACCTCTCATGAACAGACCGACCCGATTGCTGCTGCTGTTTTTGATACTGACCCTGGCTTTGACGCCCGCCGGCCTGGGGCTGGCGCAAGACGATGCACCCGCCCCAGCACCCATTGTCAATGACGAAGGTGGGCCAATCGCCATTACCGGGGAGATGAATTACAGCAACCCCATCATTACACTGGGCGTTGCCCAACCGCTGATCGTGCTGGAAGATCAAGCGGGCTTCATCGACCGCAACGAAGGGTTCATCTTTCCCACTGAATCGCAGGTGCTCGGGCAGATCACCGGCGACTTCTTCAATCCGCCGTTTAGTTGGAATCTGTCGCTGCCTATCGAGCCACAAGGCACACTGCGCGATGTCGACAACGACGGCGAAAAAGACACAGGTGTGATGACTTTTGCCATCGCCTACTGGACGAACACCTTTGGCGATCCTTATCTGGAGCAACGCGACCAGAGCGGCGGCGGGTGGTCCACCGCCTTCGCCACCACGCGCATCGACCCCGACCCCAGCGGCAAGGGCGAAGTGATCGGCGGCAAGTACATCGTGTGGGCGCCCGACGATCAACAAGGCTTCCCCAGCGGCTTTGGCGAGGATGGCAAACTCTTCACCGAAGATGACCCCATCGTGCTGCTGCCGGCAGGCTACACCGTCGTTGACATGGACACCGACCCGTTCACCTTCGACCGCTCCGCCCGCCCGCAGATGGAGCTGATCGAGCCGGAAGGGCTGGCGCTGGATGACTTCTCGGACATGAGCTACGCCGAAGCCTTCGACGCTATGATCGACCTCTTCCGCCGCGAGTACGCCTTCACCGAACTGAAGGGCATCGATTGGGACGCCAAGGCCGCTGAGTTCCGCCCACGTTTTGAGGAGGCGGATGCCAACAACGATTCACTCGCCTACCGCCGCGCGCTGCGCGACTTCATCTGGTCGATCCCAGACGGCCACCTGAGCGGGCCATTCATCCAGGAAGACTTCGTCCAGGCGACTGCGGGTGGCGTCGGTTTGGCGATCCGCGACGTGGAGGATGGCCGCACGATTGTCAACTTCTTGACGCCGGATGGCCCAGCGCAACGCGCGGGCATCGAACTGGGCGCCGAAATTCTCACCTGGAACGGTCAGCCCATTGACGAATACATCGACAGCGTCGTCCCCTTCTCCTCACCCTTCTCCAGTGACCACGTGCGGCGCCTGCAACAGTTGCGCTATGGCACACGCGCACCGCTGGGCAGTGAGATCGAGATAACGTTCAAAAATCCGGGCAGCGATGTGGAACAGACCGCAATATTGAAAGCGGTGGAGGAGAACGCCAGTTTCCGCGTCTCTTCGTTCAACGTGGGACGCACCGGCGCTGAACTGCCCGTAGAGTTCCGGCTGCTCGACAACGGCCTGGGCTATGTCAAGCTCTACAGCTTCTCCGACAACGAACTGCTGACCGTGCAGTTGTGGGAGCGCATGATGCAGACGCTCAACGAGAATCAGATCCCAGGACTGATCATCGACATGCGGCAGAACGGCGGCGGCAGCGGCTTCCTGGCCGACCAGATGGCAGCCTACTTCTTTGATGAGCCGCTGGAACTGGGCAAGACCGGCTATTACGACGAGTCGTTGGGCGAATTCTACTTTGACCCGGATCGCACCGATCGCTTCTACTTGCCCGATGAATCGCTGCGCTACAGCGGGCCAGTGGCGGTCATTACCGGGCCTAATTGCGCCAGCGCCTGCGAGTTCTTCACGTACGATATGTCGCTCCAGGGGCGCGCCGACATCGTCGCGCACTATCCAACAGCCGGTCTGGGCGGAGCGCAAAACTTCTTCCAGATGCCGGACTTCGAGATGCTGCAAATCTCGATCGGGCGTCCGGTGGATGTTGATGGCAACATCGTCATCGAAAACGTTGGCGTGCCGCCGACCATTCGCGTACCCGTGACCGAGGAGACGCTCTTCGCTGAGGGCGATGTCCTGCTGGACACAGCGATCGCCGTCGTCACCGGCGCTGACCTGCCTTACGGCGCGGTGGAGAATACAGGATCGGCCTTGAGCCAACCCCAGGCCGCGCCGGAAGCCGCCGCCACCGAGACGCCCGTCGCCAGCGAGGAGGCTGCACCAGAAGCCGCCACTGAAACGCCGGTCGCCAGCGAGGAGGCTGCACCGGAAGCCGCCGCCACCGAGACGCCGGTCGCCAGCGAGGAGGCTGCACCGGAAGCCGCCGCCACCAAGACGCCTGTCGCCAGCGAGGAGGCTGCACCAGAAGCCGCCGCCACCGAGACGCCCGTCGCCAGCGAGGAGGCTGCACCAGCCAGCAATACGGTGACCATTGTCGCCAACGGGCGGGTTCTTGTCCGTTCGCTGCCAGGGCAGGCTGGCGTCATCCTGGGCTTTGTCAACAATGGCGATGTCTACATCTTGCTGGAACAGTCAGCCGATGGCGCCTGGCTCAAGATTGACTTCGGCGCCAACGGCGGCTGGATCGCCGCCAGCCAGGCCAAGATCAACGAATAGCGTGGACAACAACTGACTCTTACGCCCGGCGCCACGCCCGCTCAGCGACAGTTGTGCAGTCAGCCATAGTTGTACAGCCAGCCATAGTTGTACAAACGAGCGTCAAGACACCGACTCGATCCCGGCGTCTTGACGCTCGTTTTTGCTGGCGGTTGGAATCAGGCAGCCATCGACATCCATCACTCTCCAATACCCTCTTGCCTCACCCCCAATTTCAACGTTCCTCGCTGCTCATGCTATCCTTAGCGCCTGTCGATCATGAGCCTGATGCCATCCGCCAGGTACGATAGCACGACCGTAAAACAAGATAAACGCCTCATTGGCGGTAGTAGCTTGACTGGCTCCTTGATCGACGACAGAAATCCGTCTGTTATCATCGTCCACCTGCCTGCCCGCCAGAGCCAGGCAGGCATTCTGTGGAATACGATCGTATGACCCAGCAAACGACCTTGATTGACCGCTTTGCGCGCCGCGACGCCCACGTTGCTGTGATTGGCTTAGGCTATGTCGGGCTGCCGCTGGCGGTGGCGTTCGCCGAGGCTGGCTACCGCGTCACCGGCATCGACCTCGACACGCGCAAGGTGGACGCCATCAACCGCGGCGAATCGTACATCGAGGATGTGCCGGCGGCGAAGGTGGCGGCGTTGGTGCAACAGAGCGAGATTGAGGGATTTGGTGATTGGGCGATTGCGGGGACGATGCGCACGCACGCACCTCACGCACAACCGCCTAAAATCACTGGACGGCTTTCCGCCACAACTGACTTCAGCGTGCTCGCTGCCTGCGACGCTGTCTCAATCTGTGTACCGACCCCGCTCAACAAGACCGGCGACCCCGATGTCTCCTACATCGCCAGCGCCGCTGAGCAGATCGCCCGTTACCTGCATCCGGGTATGGTAATCGTGCTCGAATCGACCACCTATCCGGGCACGACGCGTGAGATGCTGCTCACGCAGTTTGCCGCCAATGCGCAGGGCTGGCGCGTTGGCGAAGACTTCTTCCTGGCTTTCTCGCCCGAACGCGTCGATCCGGGCCGCACCGACTGGACGACGCGCAACACGCCCAAGGTGATCGG
>DMDA01000076.1 GCA_003451595.1 Chloroflexota bacterium
GTGCCCCAGTTGATCTGCAAGGGGTTCCAGCGGTAGGACGGGGTGAGCAGAGCATTGTTGTTGCCCGCATCACGGATGTGGACACCCGTGTAGTAGTGCACCAGGATCTGCTCAGCCCGCTCCCAACGCACGCTCCAGGCGCCTAAATCCCGGTTGATGTTGAAGCTGAGGTTGCCCCGCACCCAGCGGCTGGCTCCCTTCTGGCTCATCCCATGACCATGACCATCTTGAACGATGTCTGGGTGAGAGCTAATAGGGTCATCCACAGCGATCAGGTAGGGTTGTCCGCCGCTGACCGTGCGGTCGCGAATGTCGGCGAAGTACTCGGTGAGGGCGGGCAGGTCATCGTTGGGGTAGGTGCCGTAGGCGATGTAGTAGCGAGGAGCTACGGCGCCGCAGACAATTCGCTGGTCGTTATTGAGGTTCGTGCTGGCACAAGGGTCGCTCGGGTTGTCGGGAAAGTTAGGCGAAGCAGCCGATGGGAGTGCCTCAAAAGCATAGGGGACAAAGACCTGGAACTGGTTGGAGTTGTTGATGGTGCTCCCCTGGTTGATATGCCAGTAGGCATAGGAACGGGCGGCAATGGCTTGTGCCTGAATTGCCGTGGGATGGAAAGCCTCCACTGAGACCTCCCTGGGCACTACATCGAGCAAATAGTCGGTCTCAATCGGGATGGTGACAGGGTTGTTGGTGCCATATGGGTAGGCATGGCTGGAATCGCTAACAAATGCTGTACAGCCAAAGGCAGTGTCGCCGGGAGAACAAAGAACATAGGTATTTCCCCCGCCTGGGTAGATCAGCTCGAACATACGCACAGTGATTAGACTCGGTGGAGTGAAGGAGGAAACGGGTGCAGCGTTTGCCAATCGGAGCAAAGCTATTGGCAGAATGAGAAGAACCCCTACGAACTTCAAAATCCGATTTAGGCTTCCTCGTTGCAAAACAAGTTTTTCTCGAGCATTCATCGCCTGACCCCCACTGTGATTATGCAAAGCCGGCCTTCAATCATCAACTGTTCTTCTGGTGCAACTACGGGGCAGGCCAGTGCGATCGCTTGGCCAGTTGGTGACCATGCCCCCCCCCAGGTACCAATACTGACAAACTGGTAATCAGCCAGCATTTGCCTTGCATCACTTGTAGTAGCATTGACAACATATAAACCATGAAGCACCAATCCGCTTTCATTAGTGCCCTTCTCTCCGATAACCAAGAGGTCATGACTATTGGGGGCCCAGGTGATAGCGTATAGGTATTGGAGCCCAAGATCGAGGCGGCGAAGCTCGCCGGTATTCGTGTCGATCAGAGTCAAGTCAATGAAATGGACAGGTGGATTTCCGGCCGTGGTTAGTGCAGCCAGATAACGTCCATTGGGACTCCATTGCACATCAAATGTCCACCGCTTGCCATATCGAGCCTCGCTTTCTTCGAAGCCAAGATCAACCTCGCAGATGCGCCCCAAAGGCAAGTTGGCCAAATAGAAGCCCGTCTCATTGTAGAAGGCGATCTGATGCCCTTGCGGATGCCAACTAATCCGATAGGGAGACCATCGCATCAGCGGTAACGCGGCAGGGAGGGTGGCGCGCTGGGGCTGAGCCAGATCAAAGACTTCAGGCCGATCCTGGCTCGCCTGGGTGAAGAACACCAACTGCCGACCGTCAGGGCTGACTCCCAAGAAGGAACCCGTCAGGTCAGAAATCGGCGTCTCTACGGTTGCCGTCTCTCCCCGGCTGATGCGCAACACCACCTGCTTATCCGGCCCAACATCGACAAAGGCCACAGCCTGGTGGGCAGCAAGCCACACCGGCTTACCGGGTAAACTGTGCCGTTCTCCGTAGCGCTGGAGTTCACCCGTTTGGGTGTTGAATATCTCGATATACTCCCTGGGCTGACCGGGAATAAGACGGGTAATGAGCAGACGCTGACCATCCGGCAACCACCCGGCGATGCCAATGGCTGAGGTGTGAGTCAGCACAACCCGGGGTTCGGAAAACTGGTAAGCCTCGAAAGGCGGACCAGGCTCAACAGGCGCAGGCTGACCCGCAAATGTGCAAGGTGGTACCGGCGTAGGAACGACTGTAGGCGTGGCTGCTGGGCCAGGCGGTGTCGGCGTTCCTGGCGGGGGGTAAGGCGGCTGCGTCGGTGTCTCAATCGGTGATTGAAAAGCCTGAGAGGCAGGCTCCGCCGCTCTTTGCAGCCCACCAAAGGTCATGGCTAGAACCACTGCCAAGCCTATGAGCACCAGCAGGCCCAACAAACCACCCACAAGGTTCAGTATGCGTTTCATTTCACACCTCCATTTCATTTACAACGCTTGGCTTTTCATAGGCAGGTCCAGTCGCCACAAAGCGGCCTAATGCCCCGCTCACCTGCGGGCGACAGCCCGTCGGGTGCAGCGGGCAGTTTGGCGGCGGCAGCCGCCCCCGCTGCGCCCGGTGAGCGGGGCATTTGGCGGGCGGCGTAGCCGTCCGCCAAACTATTCATTATCGAGCAGATGACTGCTAAATTCTCCTGAGAAAGACAATATCATGCAAATCGCACGATATGATCCGCCCAATGACCGGTTGATCGGCGCATCGGCAAATGATGCACAGACGTGGACTGGAGCCGGTCATCATACCCCGCCAATCTGCACGCACACGATGCCTGGCAAACTGAAGAGGCTCCTCGGCGAGGGGCGTGACAGGCGGCGTCTGAAGAATTGCTACGATGCCGCCGAGAAAACGTCCATCGGTTGCTTCCGACGACCATTACGTTAGACAGTGTAATTCTCCTCGCGCAGCATCGGCGCCAGGAACTGACCGGTATAGCTGCGCGGGTTGGCGGCGATGTGTTCAGGCGTGCCCTCGGCGATCACATAACCGCCCTTGACGCCGCCCTCTGGCCCCATGTCGATAATCCAATCACAGTTCTTGATCACGTCCAGGTTGTGCTCGATCACCAGCACCGTGTTGCCCTTGTTGACCAGTTCGTGCAGCACGTCGAGTAGCTTGCGCACATCCTCGAAGTGCAGACCCGTCGTCGGCTCGTCGAGAATGTAGAGCGTGTTGCCGGTAGCGCGGCGGCTCAGTTCCTTGCTCAACTTGATGCGCTGCGCCTCGCCGCCGGAGAGGGTGGTCGCCGGCTGGCCGATCTTGATGTAGCCCAAACCGACCGCGTTGAGCGTCTCCAGCTTGTTGCGGATGCGCGGGATGTGTTGGAAGAATTCCAGACCCTCTTCGACGGTCATCTCCAGCACGTCGGCGATCGACTTGCCGCGAAACTTGATCTCCAGCGTCTCGCGGTTGTAGCGATGGCCTTTACACTCCTCGCACGGCACGTAGACATCGGGCAGGAACTGCATCTCGATGCGGATGATGCCGTCGCCCTGACACGCTTCGCAGCGCCCACCTTTGACGTTGAAGGAGAAGCGTCCCGCCTTGTAGCCGCGCGCCTTGGCGTCGGTCAGGCTGGCAAAGAGGTCGCGAATGTCGGTAAAAAGGCCGACGTAGGTGGCAGGGTTGCTGCGCGGCGTGCGCCCGATCGGGCTTTGATCGATGTCGATCACCTTGTCGATGTGCTCCAGACCTTCGATGGCGTCGTGGGCGCCGGGGCGATCTTTGGCGCGATACATCTGCTGCGCCAACTTCTTGTAGAGCACCTCCACCACCAGCGTCGATTTGCCGCTGCCGCTGACGCCGGTCACGGCCACAAACTTGCCGAGCGGAATGCGCACATCGACGCCCTTGAGATTGTTCTCGCGCGCGCCCTTGATGAAAAGATACTCGCCGTTGCCCTCGCGCCGCGTCTGTGGCACCGGGATGCGCATTTCCCCGCGCAGGTATTTGGCAGTCAGGCTGTTGGGGCAATGGATGAACTCCGCGCGCGGCGCCGAGCAGACGACATGCCCGCCGTGTTCGCCCGCGCCCGGCCCCATGTCCACCACCCAGTCGGCGGCGCGGATCGTGTCCTCGTCGTGCTCGACTACCAGCACGGTATTGCCGAGATCGCGCATCCCCTGCAATGTCTCGATCAAGCGCGCGTTGTCGCGCTGGTGCAGCCCGATGCTTGGCTCGTCGAGGATATAGAGCACGCCCATCAACTGGCTGCCGATCTGCGTTGCCAGGCGGATGCGTTGGCTCTCGCCGCCGGAGAGCGTCAACGCTGTGCGATCCAGCGTCAGGTAATCAAGCCCGACGTTGACCATAAAGCTCAACCGTGCGGCGATCTCTTTGAGCACCTGGTAGGCGATGGTTTGCTGGCGGGGGGTGAGGGGAGATTGGAGAGTGGAGAGTGGAGATTGGAGATTGGGAGATTGGGAGGTTGGGGGATTGGCGGCTCCGTTGCCGTTTGCAGACGCGGCGCCTTCAATCTCCAATCTCCAATCTCCAATCTCAGTTTTTTCGCCGCGCAGCCACTGCACCCACGCCAATGATTCGCTCACCGGCATGCGCGTAACTTCCCAGATGTTTTTGCCGGCGATGGTGACTGCCAACGCTTCGGGGCGCAGGCGCTTGCCGCCACAGGTTGGGCAGGGGCGCAGGCTCATGTACTCTTCCAACTTCATGCGGATGTATTCGCTCGTGGTTTCCTGGTAGCGCCGCTGCAAGTTGGGAATGACGCCGCTAAAGGTCGTCTCGTAATAGCGCTCTTCTCCCTTGCTGTTGGTGTAGTCGATGCGAATCTTTTCGCCCTTGTGCGGAGTGCCCCAAAGGATCACATCGCGCTGCTTCAAGCTAAGCTCCTTGACCGGCACGCGTGCGGGGATGCCATATTGCTTGCAGACTGCGCGCAAAATCTGGCGGTAGTAGCCTTCGCCATCCTCATCGTTCTGTCGGCGCCATGGGATCACCGCGCCATCTTCCAGCGTTGCCTCCTCATCGAAGATCAGCTCGGGGTCAAACTCTTGCAGCGACCCCAAACCAGTGCAGGCGGGGCAGGCGCCGTGCGGGCTGTTGAAGCTGAAGGTGCGCGGCTCAATCTCCGGCAGGCTGGCGCCGCACTTGACGCAGGAAAAGTGTTCGCTGAAGGTGCGGTCGACAGGTTGGTTGCGGTCGGTCACATTCGAGACGATCAGCACGCCGTTGCCGAGCTTGAGCGCAGTTTCGACCGAATCCGCCAGCCGTGTCAGGTCGGTGCCGGTCGGCTCGCCGTCAGGATCGACGCCGGGCGGCTGCACAACAATGCGGTCGATCACCGCCTCGATCGTGTGCATCTTGTAGCGATCCAATTCGGGGGCTTCGCTCACTTCGTAAAGCTCGCCGTTGACACGCACGCGCATGAAGCCTTGCTTTTGCAGAGTTTCGAAGACCGACTTGTGGTTGCCCTTGCGATCCTTGATGATCGGCGCCAGGATCAGCAGGCGGCTGCCTGCTGGCATTTCCACAATTGTGTCCACAATCTGTGTGGCCGTCTGCTGTGTGATCGGCTCGCCACAGGTGGGGCAGTGCGGTTGACCGATACGCGCATAGAGCAGGCGCAGGTAGTCGTAGACCTCCGTCACCGTGCCGACAGTGGAACGCGGGTTGCGCCCGGAGCCTTTCTGATCGATCGAGATCGCCGGGCTGAGACCCTCGATCTGATCGACGTTGGGCTTTTCCATCAGCCCCAGGAATTGGCGGGCATAGGCGGAAAGAGATTCAACATAACGTCTTTGTCCCTCGGCGTAGATCGTGTCGAATGCCAGGCTGCTCTTGCCGCTGCCGCTGAGACCGGTGATCACAACCAGCTTGTCGCGCGGGATTTCCAGATCGACATTTTTCAGGTTGTGCTCGCGCGCACCCCGCACAACCAACTTATCAAGCGCCATAGGTCGCCTCGCAATTCGCAGCACGGTGTCTGCCAGAACCGAACAAAAGTTCTTACAGTATAGCCAAAGTCAGGCAACTCAACAAACCCAACAGCACCATAAACCCAGCAGCACAACAAAACCGACGAGAGTCTGTCCTACTCCCGCCGGTCATCTGGCCATCGATTATGCTGGAAGTCACGCACCAACACGGTGAGCAATCATGCAATGACCAGGCGAAATGCATTGTCCGACTTTGGATAGTTGCAGACTATTTGCGCTGCCCTGGTTATGCTACACTCGCTTTCGTTGAAAATTTCACGAATCAACATTCCACGCATCAACGTGTGGATGCACTGACAAGATCGATGCATTGATAAGGAGAATCGACAATGCGCATGCTTTCCATACTTTTGGCGGCGACGATGTTAACCCTGGCAGCCTGTGGCGGTGGATCGAGCACACCGACGCCGACGCCTGCCCCAGCCGCTCCGGCAGCTTCCGCTCAGGAAGTGATCGCTGCCACCCTTGACGTGGTGATGCACGATATCTATTTCGGCGCCAACAACGACAACATCGCCAACCCGCCGGTGTGGACGGTCAAAGCCGGCCAGGAAGTGACGCTCAATCTGGACAATCAGGGTGGTTTGCAACACAACTGGGCAGTCATCAAGCAAGGCGTCGAAATGCCGGTGCCCTTCATGCCCGATCAGAACGCCGATCTGATCTTGTGGGCGGCTGGTGTATTGGATGCCGGCAAGAAGTTGTCCGAGCCATTCCCGGCGCCAGCAGAACCGGGCGAGTATCTGGTGATTTGCACCGTTGCCGGTCACTACCCGGCGATGCAGGGGAAATTGATTGTGCAGTAAAGCCGCAAGTCACGATCTGGTTTTGCACCTTCCTGGAAGCTCTGAGCTTCCAGGAAGGTTGGGGACAGAATTAACGCTTTCTCAGCTCTGGTGTAGATATTTCCTCAGTCCGCAGGGGTAAAGAGCGTTTTGACGCCCGTACGCTCCTCGAACGTAGCAAAGCCTTTTTCCCATTCAGTCACAGGGTAGGTGTGTGTGATCAGTGGCGCTGTCTGCACCTTGCCTGTGCGCATTAGCTCAATGGCGCGCAGCCAGGAGGGCGGCGTGCTGGCATTGCTGCCTGTCGCCGTGAGTTCCTTGTAGACAAGCTGGTCAAGGTCCCACGCCACCGGTTTGCCAAACAGCCCCACCTGCACATAGCGCCCACGTCGCCGCACAAGCGTGAGCAGTTGCTGCGCTGCGGCGCCCGCGCCGGCGCATTCATAGACGACATCGGCACCCAACCCACCCTCGGTCAGTGCGCGAATCAGGGCAACCGGGTCACTGCGCTGCACATTGACAACATGATCGGCTCCCAGCGCCTGCGCCAACGCCAGCCGCTGCGCATCGACATCCGTGCCCAACACCACCGCCGTAGCGCCCGCCGCTTTGACCACCTGTAGCGTCAACAAGCCGATCGCCCCGGGACCTGCAATCACCGCCACATCGCCCGGTGCAACTGTCGGGGTGGTGAGTGTGGCGTGGACGACGCAGGCGAGTGGCTCGGTCAGCGCGCCAGCACGGAAATCGACGTTTTCAGGCAAGGCGTGGATGTTGCGCGCCGGCACAATTAGGTAACTGGTGAAACCGCCGTTCACTGCCGACCCGATCGAACGGCGCTCCAGGCAGAGGTTGACGTTGCCGGCGCGGCAGTAGCGGCATGCGCCGCAATAGGAAAAATAGGTTTCGGTCGTGACGCGCAGACCCGGCGTCAGCTCCTGCACACCCTCACCCAATTCGACGATCTCGCCCGCAACTTCGTGCCCCAGCACCACTGGCGGCCATGAACGGAACTCATCCTTGTAGATGTGCAGGTCAGTGCCACACAACCCGGCGGCGTGGACGCGCACCTTGACCTGACCAGGACCAGGTTCAGGTACAGGGATATCGCACACTGCGACGTTGCCGACACCCGGCGCCACTTTCATAATTGCTTTCACGTTATACCACCTGAATCCCTTCGCCGCGTACAACCTCGCCGACGCGCCACACTGACTGCTTGTGTTCCGCACACTGGCGCTCGAAGGTGGTGACGGCATCCTTGGGCACCGCTAACAGCAGCCCGCCGCTCGTTTCCGATTCCCACAAGATGGTGCGTAGATGCGGCGGCACCTGGTCATCGATGTGCACGTGTTCGCCAAAATGTGCTGGATTGCGCACGGCGCCGCGCGTCAGATAGCCCGCCGCGATGTAGCGTTCGAGGCCGGGCAATACTGGCGCCGCCGCCGCCTCGATCACAAAACCGACGCCGCTCTCGCGCCCGCTGGCGATTGCCATCTCGCTGCCGTGACCAAGCAGCCCGAAGCCGGTGATGTCGGTGGCGCAACGCACGCCCGCCACCCGCGCAGCCTGCGCTGCCGCGCGGTTCAGCCGCAGCATCGAGACAATTGCGGCGTCCAGGTCGCGCGCATCGAGATCAGGCTTGCCCTGCGCTTTGCGCGCCAGCCGGTGCACAGGATTTTCGCCCGGACCTGTCAATTTGGCCGCCGTGGTGATGATGCCCGTGCCGAGTGGCTTGGTCAGATAGAGCTGATCGCCTGCCTGCGCGCCGCCTTTGCGCATCACCTGGTCAGGATGGATCAACCCGGTGACCGCCAGGCCGTAGAATGGCTCCGGGTTGGTAACGGTGTGCCCGCCGGCGACAGCCGCGCCTGCCTCGCGCACCTTCACTGCGCCACCCGTGAAGACCTGCGCAATCGTCGCCGGCGCGATGCCTTCCGGGAAGCCGGCGATGTTGAGCACAAAGAGCACCTCACCGCCCATGGCGTAGACGTCGCTCATTGCGTTCGCGGCGGCAATCGCGCCGTAGGTCCATGGGTCGTCGACGATCGGCGTGAAGAAGTCGGTCGTGTTGATCAGCGCGCGCGTTTCATCAAGCCGGACAATGGCGGCGTCATCCGGTTCACCCAGCCCAACCAGCACGTCGGGATATTCAGTTGCCGGGAAGAACCCGGCCAGCTGGCGCACGACCTGCGCTAATGTCCCTGGCGGGAGCTTGGACGCTCAACCCGCGCAGGCGACCAGCGCCGTCAATGGCTTGTCTGCCATCGTGCTTTCCTTTCACAGAATGCCCAGTAGATTGGCGGCCAACACCGCCATCACGCCGATTATCAACCAAAAAAGCGCGGTTTCGACAGCCGCGCGCACGGCCGTGCTGCGCGACTTGCGTTTATCTTCACGCGCCTTCTTGTTCTTGTCAGCGATCTCCTTCACGGTCTTGTCGTAGGCGCTGCGCAGATTGTTGCTGCTTTCCCAGTGCTTGCGGATGACGAACCAGTACCAGGTCATCAACCAACCAATCAGAACGCCGACCAGGAGAACGAGGAGATATGCCATCTACGTTGCATGACACTAATCTACGTGATTGGCCCAACGTTGTTCGGCGCGCTGCGGACGCGGATTGTGCGCCATCTCGATGGCAAAATCGGCCATCGTCTTGACCGCCCACTCGAAATAGTGCGGCGTGATGCTATTGATGTCCATGTCTGGCGCCGGATTCATGAAGTCGATGGCGTAAGGCACACCGTCGCGGATGGCAAACTCGATGCTGTTCATGTCGTAGCCCATCACCCGATTGATGCGTCGCGCATAGTTGACGATGAGATCACCCAATGCTGGCGTCAGATGCTCATGCTCGACGATGTAGCGGCGATGTTTAGGATCGTACTTGATCGGCATGATGTTCTCTTGCCCAACGCAGATGCAACGCACGAAATGGTCGAACTCGATGAACTCCTGCAGGATCATACAGAGGGTGCCGGTGTCGTCGTAGGCGCGGATCAACTCATCCACATTGTTCACCTTGTAGACGTTCTTCCAGCCACCGCCCCATGCATCCTTGAGGATGGCCGGCAACCCGGTGTAAGCCACAATCGCATCCCAATCCAGCGGATAATTGAGATTGCGCAGGCTTTCAGAGACCACGCCCTCCGGGTATGCCTTCATCGGCAGGACAATGGTCTTGGGCGAGGGAATCCCCATGCGCGTGATCAGGCTGGCGCCAAAAAACTTGTCATCGGCGCTCCACCAGAACGGATTGTTGATGCAATAGGCGCCCTGGAGCATGGCGTTTTTCATGTAAGTGCGATAATAGGGGATTTCGTGGCTAATGCGATCCACCAATACGGCGTATTCGCAGGGTTCGTTCATCTTCGTCCCACCCAGCTTGACGTACTCGGCAATCACGCCAGCGTTACGTCCATTCACCTCCTCGATGAAGGCCGGGGGAAAGCTCCACTCGCGGCCCACGATCACCCCAATTTTCTTGACGCTCATGAATCCTCCAGAGATGTGGTCGTAAAAGGGTTGGAAAATTTGTCACCTGTCAGGCGGCGCCCGTCAGGCGTCACTGCTTGTTCATGGTGACCTGACACATGCCGCCTGTCGCCTTGACATGTTGACGCCTCAGTCATGTCCGCCGATATAGCGCCGCACCATCTGCTGCCAATAAGGCCAATCATGACTCCAGCCCTCCCACTCGCGGAAGGCATGGGGCACGCCTTTTTCCCACAGCGCCCGGCTCAGCGCGCGGTTGTTCTCGATGTTGGGATCGTGCTGGCCGGCGACGATGATGATGTCCATGCGGCGCAATGCTTCTAGCTGATTGTGGTCGTGCATCTGCGGCACATAGTGGCTGGGCGTGTTGTAGTAAATATTATCGTCATAGTAGCCGCCAAAAAAGCTGCTCATGTCATACTTGCCGCTCAATGCCAGCACACGCCCAAAGAGATGAGGATGCCGGAAAGCAATATTGACGGCGTGATACGCGCCGAAGCTGCACCCATGCGAGATCAAAAAGGGGTTCGGATTCTTCGACCAACTCAACGGCAGCACTTCGTTGAGGATATACTCCTCATACTGAACATGCCGCCAGATTTTGCCGCCAGGATGCGCCCAACCATTGTAGAAGCTCTCGGCATCGACGCTGTCTACACAGTAAAGCTGCAGCCAGCCATTCTCAATCTGATCAGCCAGGTTTGCGACCATGCCGCGGTCTTCGTACTCGTAATAGCGCCCCATACTGGTGGGGAAGATCAACACGCGTGCGCCAGCATGACCAAAGATCAATAACTCCATGTCTCGGTTCAGGCGTGGGCTGTACCACTTGTGATACTCACGATTCATCTCGTCTATCCCTGTCCTATTCCACTATGACCAGGCTGTGGGCGTCTTGATAGCCGCTTTCGATGGTGTTTGGGTTCTCTGGGTCGCGCAGCCACCATCCTTGCGGATGCGCCGCATCCTCGACCCAAAAGCGATAGGCATGCTCACCGGGCGCCAGACGAAGCACGCCATGCCACCAACCACCGGGCGTCGCCTGGAGAGGCGAGGCGCCAGGCTGCCAGTGATTGAACGCCCCAACTAGCGCAATGCGCACCGCGCGCGGCAACCACACGCCAAAATATACAAGTCGATCATCTTCACCTACGGTGGCGTACTCCTGTAGGGATAATGTACCGTGAAGCCGCCATTTCTGCAATTCGCTTACGCGTAAGACACTGCCGCTGTACGGGAAACCTGTCAGCGCGCCGCCCGCTGTACGCAGTGCAGCCGCCACCGCTCGCGCCGGTTGCAACAGGCCAACTCCCTGCTGGCGCGGCAGCAGATGGGGCAACGGCAGCGCAGTCTCAATCAACAACTGGCGAAGACTGTGCCCATCGAGCCTGGCATTGGCCTGCACCATCTGCGCCGCCACCGCCGCAACCTGCGTGACGGCCACCGAGGTGCCATCGACATGTTGATAGTAGCGGTGCACCCACTTGTGCGCATTCATACGTTGCCGCAGACCTTGCCACACTTCTGGCATCCAGTGGTCCGGGTCCACCACCAGTGCGTCGGGGCGCGCGTTTTCGTCGGCCGCATGGCGCATCAACGTGGCGGGCAGGTCGCCCGCCTCACCGCGCAGCACGCGCCGCACATGGTCGATAGCCACCATTTCATAGAAGACATGGCTAGGCGGCAACACCGGCGCCGGCAGCCAACGCCCCAACGCCAAAATCTCTGGCTTGTGAATCGGCGTGTGCCCGTATAGGATCCGACCTGTGTTGTGATGATAGAGGCTGAGTGTCTCCATCTGCTCCGGCGCCCCGGACCGCCAGGCGCGATTGTGATCCTCAACGCCACCGACTGTCATCACGGTGGGCGTCTGCGCTGGCGCCAACAACTCATCGACGCCGCGATTGCCTGCCGCCGCCGCCACGAAGACGCCGCGCTGCGCCAGCGCGTGCGCCGCACGGCAGACCGGATTGTTCTGCCACGCTTCAGGAAAGTCGCCGCCAACGCTGATGTTGACGACGCGCACGCCATAGCGCTGCCAGCGCTCTTCTTCCAGCAACCACTGCAGCCCGCGCAGGATGTCTTCTTCCGGGATACGCCCGCCGCCGCGTCCGATCTTGATCGCCACAATGGCGGCCTCCGGCGCGTAGCCACGATAGTAGCCGCCGCTCAGGGCGCCGTTCCCTGCTGCCACACAGGTTGTCATCTGCCCGTGCCAGCTGTCGCCAGCACCGTCCCACAAGCTCGGCTGGTGTAGCCCGATGCGCTCGCCGCCGTCAGTCAGGTCGGCGTACTCCACCAGTCGCAGCTCTGCCTGCTCAAGCAACCCCCGCCACTGTTGCGGAGGATGCTGATGCCAGGCCAGAGGGTTGCGCAACCGTGCTGGCGTCGCCGTCAGATCAGGGTGTGGATAATAGCCGCTGTCCAGAAAAGCCATCGTCACCCCGGCGCCGGTGAGGGTGTGATAGTCGGGCAGGCGCGCCGACTGATTCAATAGCCGTTCCTCGTCACGATGGTAGTACGGAAAAGTTGTCTGCGGTTCAACGGTGCTGTGCAATGAATTTTGACTGCGCTGCGCCATCACCTCTTGCTGCAGTGTGGCGACGCACATCGGGCACAAGCCATCGACGCTGCGCCAGCCCGACGCTTTGCGCACGGCCAATGTCGCCACGGCTGGCGTCACCGTCACCGCCAGGGCCAGGATGCGCGGATCGCACGGCTGGTGACAGATTGGGCAACGCGTCTCAGTCACGGCGTGCTGCCTTGCGCGCCACTTCGTCCCAATCGACGCCAAAGCCAAAGCCCGGCGCACCGCGTTCGGGGTCGCGGAACTCCAGTTGCATGTCAAAGGTGTGGCGGTCAAGCACTTTCTGCGCGTCGCCCACGCCCTGTGTCATCTCCACGGCGACGCGGTACGTGGCGCCAGGCACAGGGTTGCGCAAGTGCAACGTCGTCTCGGCGCGGCTCTCGGCGTGCGCCATCATAAAGACGCTGCAATTCTCACTGCCGTCGGGGTCGAGCACGATTACTTCGAGGTTGGGCTTGTCATCATCCTGCGTAGGCGTCACCCACAGCCGCGTCCAGATGCGCGTGAGATCGGGATATGGATAGAGGATGCAGCGCTCTACGCGCAGCGTTTGATTGTCCTGAAAGAGTGAGATTTCCATAGGTCGTTTCCGTAATCACAATCCGAAGTTTCTGCCATCATATCCAGCCGCGCGCGAATGGACAAGCTGAGGGCGCGTGCAGTTGCGCTTTTGCGCCTTACGACACCCTACACTCGTGACGGTTGACGTTCCCAACTGAGTTATGTCATCATGGAAACGATGCCTTGATAGTGAGTGCAGGGACACTGACCACGCAAAGCGCTGTGCTTGCTCTGACGCAGGTAGGCAACGGGCAGGCGCTGCTCAGCGCAATCTCTGGCGCCGGCGAGTATGCGGGAGATGTGGGCGGGTGAGCAATCGAAGGGGTGGGCAACCAGTCGCCGCCGCTATGTCGACGGCGACTCCGCTCAGCCCTTGTACAAACGGGCGATGGCGGTGGTGGTTGACAATGCCTGAGCGAGCTCGACACCGTCGATTTCACCGTGGGCGAAGCGGCGTTCAGCCTGGCGGGCTTGCTGCGCCATGCCGGCGCACACCAAACGGCGTATCAACCACAGTGCGCCAGGAGGATAGTCGGCGGCGAATTTGGTAAAGTAACGCAGACGGCTGCGCCACAGCTGTTCCTGCGTTAGCCAGCGTCGCTGCCGGCTACTTTGCGCCTCATAGTGAATGATCTGCGCCGCCGGCAGCGCGTTGACAGTCCAGCCGCGTTGCCAAAAGCGTCGGCACCAGTCCATCTCCTCGCAATACATCCAGTAGCCATCGTCTAACGCGCCAACCTGCTCAATCGCCGCCCCGCGCACCATCATGGCTGCACCCAGCACGAAATCCACTGCAAAGGGCGCACCCTGCGCCCACCATGCCGCAGGATAGCGACCGTTGATACGACTGTTGAGGAGATGATGTGCGCCGCGTATTCCCACCGGCGGAAAGAGATCAAGCGCAACCTGCGCTACACCGGGGAAGCGAAACGCGCCATGTTGAAACCCGCCATCACCGTAGCGCAAGCCCGCGCCGCACACTGCCGCCTGCGGATGAGAGGCAAGAAAGCTGACCATCTGCCAGAGCGCATCGCCGGTCACTTCGGCGTCAGGATTGAGCAAGAGCACATAGTCTGGCCTTGGGGCGCTCGCCGACGTATCTGCATTGACGCCACACTGCGGCGCGTCGTCGGAGATTTCCGTAGTCGGAAAGCCGAGCCAACGTAAGGCAGCATTGTTGCCGCCGGTAAAGCCGAGATTCTCCTGGCTAGCGATGAGGCGCGCCGCCGGGAACTCCTCCGCCACCATGTCGGCGCTACCGTCATGGCTGGCGTTGTCAACCACGACCGTCGTCACCGCCAGCCGATCGGACGTGCGCGCCGCCGCTGCCGCAACGCTGCGCAGACAGCCGCGCAGCAGATCGCGCACGTTGTACGACACGATAATGATAGCCAGGTGAGGCAACACGGCAGGCGTCATCTGTCACAAGTCACAGGTCGCGCGTGACACGCTACGGCGTACCCAACTCTACGGTGATCCGGTCGATGTTGTTATTGGCCACCTCGACGCCCTGGTGGATCAGCCCGCCCCACCAGAAGCGCGTGCCGATCGGCAGCTTCTCGTCGAGCACGATGCACCCGCTCACCTGGCCACGTTTACCCGGCATCAGGTACCACTGCTCGCGCCCATCGATGATCCGTTTTTCCAGATCCTCCTGGCGCCCGACGGCCCAGCGGTAAGGGAAATCGACGCCGGTGGTGTCGAAGTTGATGCCAAAACGCCATGCACCATCCTGTTGCAGCCAGCTTGGTTCATCTTGGGCAATGGCAAGTGTATTGTAATTTTCGGCATAATGGTATTCCTGACCGGGCCAGGGGCCGCTCGTGCGAATGGGCACGGTGCTTTCGTTTTCGACGTAAGCGGTGAAGCAGAGCTTGTCGCCCAAAGTGCGCAAGGCCACGCGCCCGGTCTCGTCCTGCCAGTCAATCTCACCGCCAACGACATCGGCGCGCGGTTTGCCGCCTTCCTCGATGGTCAGCTGGCGCACGACGCGCACCCGGTTGCCAGCCGCATCGACGGCTTCGCCCACCAGTTCGTATGTCCCATCTGGAGGCGGCTCCGCATTCAGATCGACGCCGCCGTCGTAGCTATAGTCGTGGTAACCGCGTTCGGTCGGTTTGACCAGCCCCGGCGCTTCTGCGATGAAGTAGCGAGTGTCGGGCTTTTCCGGGTCGCGCAGAAACAGGATGATCGACTGCACCTCTTCGGTCAGGAAATAACTGATGGCGACGCGGTCGTCGGCGAGACCGTCCTGGTTGGGGCGGAAAGTCTCAGGCACAACGGTGAAGTTTTGCAATTCGGGCAGCGTCGTATCGCCATCACGCAGGCTGATCTGTCCCGAAGCCGCGACAGGGGCGCCTCCATCTTCGACCGCCGTGACAACCCAGCGATAATCGCCATCGGGCAGGACGCGGCTCAAAATCTCAACCGGTCCGTAGCCGAGATCGACCGTTTCCGGCTGATCCACCACACCACCCCACAACACGCTGTATTCGCCCGGCGACCGCCGCCGGCTATCGCGGAAGTAGAAACGCTCGCCAGCCGCGTTCTCGAAGTAAATGCTGACATCCGCCGGGCGGCGCAACGCATAGGAAATTTCGGTGACGTCGTCCACACCATCGGCATTGGGCGAGATCATGCTCTTTGAGACAGTGACGTCGCTCAGCAGTGGACCTATGGCGAAATCAAGTTGACCGCAGCTTGCTACGCTCAGCAACGCGCCAATCAGCCACACAAACAGGGCGGAGCGCGCCAACCATGTACGAATCACACCGTCTCCTTGTCCAGCAACCACAGCTTGAGCAATCAATTCCTCTCCCCAGTGTAGCGCAACCTGACGTGCGCCCCCAACCTCAGTCAATCGTGACATCGACCAACCCTGTATCGAAGCTGGCGGCGCCGGTCGC
The DNA here is from genome assembly GCA_003451595.1 of Chloroflexota bacterium. Lineage (GTDB taxonomy): Bacteria > Chloroflexota > Anaerolineae > Caldilineales > Caldilineaceae > Caldilinea. The sequence continues at coordinate 16,162 of DMDA01000076.1, forward strand.
GGTTGGCAGCGGCGCCGCAGCGGGATCGTTGGCGTCATAGACGCGTACAGAAAAACGATATTGCCCAGGCTGCGGTTCGGCTGTGTTGAGCCAATCGCCGGCGCGGACATGGGCGGTCACGATGGCGCCCGGCTGCCAGCGCGCAAAGGGGTAGGTGTAACCTGCCAGCCGCCGGCCCGGCAACGACGCCAACGGCGTCCCATCTGCTGCAGCCGACTGCAATACGAAGTGCAGGTCAGGCGCTGCACCCACACCACCGGGCAGCTTCTCCCAAAAGAGCAACAGATCGCCATTATTCACAACCTTATAGCCGCGCAGCGTAACCTGATCGCCAAAGCTGATATCGGTCTGTACGTCAATGGGCGGCGCATCGACAAAGCGATAGGGGCGCAAGCCGGTAAAGCGGCGCAGCGTCAGCCCGGTGAATTGTGCATGTTGTCCCTTCTCCCGGCCGCTCAACTCCAACTGGATGGGCACGATGCCGTTGGGATCGACGACCTCATCCTGCCAATTGACCAGCCACGCCCCACGCCGCCCGGTGGCGTCGGCGAAGGCCTGCTGTAACATCGGCCCAGTGGTGGCAAAGTCGAGCACGGCATTCACGTCAAGGATTTCCAATTCCGGCAGACGCACGGTGGGCAGGTCAGCGGCGTAGTAGTCCCACACTGGCCACGCATGTCCGCTCACCAACACAACGATCTCATCCTCGGCCAGGCGCGGCCGCAAAAATTCGACCAACTGCCGCCACTGGTCTTTGGCAAAGGCTGGATGGAAGAACCAGCCGGCGCCTGCGTAGCAAAAGCCGAGCAGCAGGAAAAGCAAAGCAAACTGACTAAAGCGGGAAGGTCGCAATCTGGATTGCAAAGTGTACGGCGTACAGTGTGCGGCGACTGCTCCAGCGCCTGCCCTCATCTGATCCGTTGGCCGCGTCGCAGCCCACGTTTGACTCAGGCCCGCCGCCCAGATCAAGAGCAATGCCGGCAACGCTTCCATCACATAGCGGGCGTTGAACTTGGGGATGGCGAGCGCCAGCAACAACACCGCCGCGACTGGCGTCGCCAGCCAGAAACTAGCATAGAGCAGCAGTCGATGAGCAACAGCGTCAGCACGCCAGAATCGCACCAATGCCAGGGCTGTCACCAGCACGTAGCCAATCAACAGCCAGCGCGCCGGCGTCTCGAACACGGTTTCGCCGCTGGTAAAGGCGATGGCAACATCTGCAGCCGCTTCATGGAATTTGAGTGCGCCTTCCCAGTAGCTACGATCGCCTTGCAATTGGCTGAAGATTGCGCCTAACCAGGGCGTGTAGAGCAGAAGCACGAGCACGCCCGCGCCCAGAAGCATCCACAATTTGCGGCGCACCCGGCCACGCGGCCGCTCAACCGGGTGCAGCAGATCAACGACGCCGGCTGCCGCCAGCCCAAGCAACAGAAAGACTGCGAAGTAATGTGTATAGACCGCCGCCGTCGCCACAACAACAAAGAGCATCCACGCGCGCCATGTGGGCGCCGAAGCATCGAGCTGTCGCAGCAACAAGTAGGCAGCCAGGATGCCTAGCGCAGTCAGTTGGGCGTACATGCGCGCCTCTTGGGCGTAGTAGATCAAGAGTGGATGCACTGCGGCGAGCAACGCCGCCACCGACGCAACATACACGGATCGGCTGAGGCGCAGCGCCACTACTGCCAGCAGCGGCGTTGTGAGGGTGGCAAACCACGCCGACGGAAAGCGCAGCGCCCACTCGCTCCACCCAGCCAGACGTCCCCATACGGCTACGCCGTAGTAGTAGAGCGGCGGCTGAATGTCGCTGGCGGTCCAGCGCGTAAGTTCAACAATCCCCGCGTGGGCGACAGTAGCGGTCACACCTTCGTCGTACCAGAGACTTTGATAATCCAGGCGAAACGTCGCCAATCCAAAAGCCAGCAGACAGATCGCAAGCAGACGCAGGTGATAGCCTGGATGCAAGTTGGCTGTCATACCGTTACGTCACCCTTTCGCGCAGATCGCTGGCGCCGGGCGGATCGGGCGTGGCAGGCGTCGCCAGCTGTGAAACCGGCCCAGGGAGCAGGGCGCTGACGCCGGCCGCAATCACTTCGCCAAGCGTGGTCCAGACGCGCATCGCCAGGGCCAGCAGCGTAATCGTAGCGCCGCCAATCACGGGCGCTAGGAGCAGATAAAGCGCTCCTTCCCGCACCCCTAACCCGCTCGGCGTGATCAGGCTGAGAAAGCCGATGACGTAAGCGACCGGATACACAGCGATCAGGTGCCCGGCAAGCGTCCACATTTCGGTTGGTGTGTCAGCATGAATGCCCAAGGCAAGCGATGCAAAGGCAGCACCCCACACCAACCAATCGACCACTGCCAGCGCCAGTGCGAAGAGCAATTCCGCCCGCGTCAGGCCATGCGGCAGGCGGCTGCGTCCCATCCGCTGCAACGCCCAGTTGATGACCCCAATCAGCAAAGCCGGTTGGACGATAAAGACCACCACCGGCGCCAGACCGATGGCGATCACCCATCCCGCGACATCGCGCATCATATCGGTCAACACGCCCCAATTGCCGGTGACGGCAAAATAGACAGCGGCAATCGGCGCCACCGCCAGTGTGATGATGGCCTGATAGAGCACAATGCTGGTGAGTGTTGCTTCCGGCCTGACGCCACGCTGCTGCGCCAGGAGCGTAATCGAGAGGGGTTGCCAGATGTTGCCAGGGATATAACGCACGATGGCGCTAAGAAACCAGATGCGCAGCGCCGACCAATATGGCAGCTGTCCGCCGACGGTGCACAACAGGCGCCGCCAGATCGCCACTTCCAGCGTCCACGCCACCACCAGCCAGCCCACCGAGAGCGCCAACCAGAACGGTGTGATGTGCCATGCATATGTCCGCAACTCCTGCCACTGGCTACGCAGCAACAGGACAATGAAGAGCAGCGCCAACAGGATGAAAACCGGCTGCAATCGCCGCAAAATCTGGATCAGCATAAGGTTTGCAGCGTATCATGGAGCACAAGCAAACACAAAAATGCAAGCGTCAGACGCCACGCGATCGTATTACGCTGCAGGAAGCCCGGCAGCGTAATACCAAGAATACGCCTTCTGATCTACAATGATGCCGGTTGCTTGATTCGCCTGATAATCCTGGTTTCGGAGAATACAGTGAAGTTGCTCAATTTCGTTGATTCGCAAAGTGGAAGTGCGCGTCCTGGCGTCGTCACCGGCGCGGGCGTGGTTGATGTCGTCGCCGCTGGCAGCGCGCTGCAGACGATGGAGGCGCTGATCGCACAGCCGGACGCGCTGTTCAGCCTGGTCGAGCAGGTGCTTGGCGACCCGGCGCTGCGGGCGCGCTGCCTGCGCGAGGAGGCGGCGCTGCAGCTGGCGCCGGTGTTGACCAACCCTGGCAAGATCATCTGCGTCGGGCTGAACTATCGTCGCCACGCCATTGAATCCGGTCTGCCGATCCCGACGACGCCGGTGCTCTTTTCCAAGTTCAACAACAGCCTGGCTGCGCCCGACGAAGCGATCCCACTGCCGACGTGCGCCGAACAGTACGACTACGAGGTCGAGCTGGCGGTCGTGATCGGGCGGCGGGCGCGCAACACACCGGTGGAGCAGGCGCTGGGGCACGTCTTCGGCTACTGCACCGCCAACGACCTCAGCGCGCGCGACCTGCAGATGCGCACCAGCCAGTGGCTGCTCGGCAAGACGCTCGACAAATTCCTGCCGCTGGGGCCGTATCTGGTCACCGCCGACGAAGTGGGCGATCCGCAGGCGCTTTCGCTCAAGTGTTGGGTCAACGGCGAATTGCGTCAGGACTCCAACACCGCCGACATGGTCTTCAGCGTGGCGGAGATCGTCAGCTACATCAGCCAGCACTTCACGCTGGAGCCGGGCGACGTGATCTGCACGGGCACGCCCGAAGGCGTGATCCTGGGCATGGCGAACAAAGTGTGGTTGCGCGCCGGCGACCGGGTGACGGTGGAGGTCGGGGGACTGGGGCAGTTGACGAATGTGATGGCTGGCGCCAATGGAGAGTGAAATAGGTGTTATGCAGTGCGCCCACCTTCCCGGAAGCTCGGAGCTTCCGGGAAGGTAACAGGGTTATGGCGCGGGTGCAGCCTGCTCACCCTATCCCCGGTCTGAATCACGCCGCCCCGCACCACCTTCGCATTGATCCCGCGCAGGTGCAGTTCCCGTCCCACCGGCGAGTTGACGAATTTGAGTGCGTCGGCGCCGAAGCGCGCCATGAATTTCTGACAGCCGGTGTGTGGCTGCGCCGTTACTTCGATGATGGCTGAGCCGATCTGCAACTGCGTGCCTGGCGGCAGATTCTCGGCGCTGAGATCGAGGTCGATGTACAACTGGTCGCCGGCAAGGGGCCAGCGCGCTTCATCCTGCGCCAGCAAGGCGATGGCGCGGGCATTCATGATATTTAGCTGCATGTCGGGATGCGCCGCACCGTCTGCCGTGCGCTTGCTGCCGCGCACCCGCCAGGTGTCGCCAACCAACCCCTGCGCCGGGTCGAGTTCGGCGGTGGTCAGCACCTCGCGCGCATCCACTGCGGGCCGCCGCACGATCAGCGCCAATACGCCCTGATCACGCGGGGACTGCCGGATGTGGTCAAGTCCTGCTTCCAACTCTGCCAAGGTTAGGTGACGCACTGCTGTATTGGTTGACATCAATCACACCCGCTCCAAAAACTCTGAGATCCTTTGCGTCCTTGCGACTTTGCGTCAAATAAAAGCGCCATTTGCGCGTCACGGCAGGCTGGTCTCGCCCATCAGCCAGCGATCCACCTCGCGCGCGGCGCCGCGTCCCTCGTTGATCGCCCACACGACCAGGCTCTGCCCGCGGCGCATGTCGCCCGCCGCAAAGATGCCTTCGACGCTGGTGCGGAACTTGCCGTGCTCGGCGGCGACGTTGGAACGCGCATCGCGCGCCACGCCCAACTGCTCGATCAGGAAATCTTCAGGGCCGCGGAAACCCATCGCCAGCAACACCAGCTGTGCGGGCCAAACTTCCTCGGTGCCGGGGATCGGCTCAAAGGTCATGCGCCCGTCCTTGAACTTCATGTTGACCTTGACCGTGTGCAGTTCTTTGACGTGGCCGTGCTCGTCGCCCACAAACTTCGTCGTCGAAATCTGATAGGTGCGCGGGTCGGCGCCAAAGCGGGCGGCTGCTTCTTCTTGACCGTAGTCCATCTTGTAGACGCGCGGCCATTGGGGCCAGGGATTGTCGGGCGCGCGTGTGTCCGGCGGGCGCGGCACGATCTCGAACTGCGCCAGGCTGCGACAGCCATGCCGCAGCGCGGTGGCAACGCAGTCGGTGCCGGTGTCGCCACCGCCGATGACGATGACATCTTTACCCGCCGCCGAAATAAAGTGGCCGTTGGTCGAGACGCCGCTGCGCTCGTCGAGCAGGCGTTTGGTGTTGCCGCGCAGAAAGTCCATCGCAAAGTGGATGCCCTTCAGCTCGCGACCGGGAATGGGCAGGTCATTGGGCTTGGTGGCGCCGCCACAGAGCACAATGGCGTCGAAGCGCTGCCGCAGTTTATCGACCGGATAATCCTTGCCGACCTCGGTGTTAGTGATGAAACGCACACCCTCCGCCGCCAGCAGATCGACGCGGCGCTGCACGACCTTTTCCTTGTCGAGCTTCATGTTGGGGATGCCGTACATCAGCAGCCCGCCGATGCGGTCGGCGCGCTCGAAGACGGTCACCCAATGCCCGGCGCGGTTGAGTTGCGCCGCGCACGCCAGCCCAGACGGCCCCGAACCAACAACGGCGACCTTTTTGCCCGTGCGCACGGGCGGCGCCTGTGGCACGATCCAACCTTCCTCGAAACCTTTGTCGACGATGGCGCACTCGATGCTTTTGATTGTCACCGGCGGCTCCAACAAGCCAACCGTGCACGAACCTTCGCACGGCGCCGGGCAGACGCGCCCGGTGAACTCGGGGAAGTTGTTGGTCTCGTGCAGGCGGTCGAGCGCCTCGCGCCACAGCCCGCGATAGACCAAGTCGTTCCACTCCGGGATCAGGTTGTTGATCGGACAGCCCGACGCCATGCCGTTGATCAATTGCCCGGTGTGGCAGAAGGGAATGCCGCAATCCATGCAGCGCGCGCCCTGCGTGCGTAGTTTGTCGTCGCTCAGGTGCAGGTGAAACTCATCCCAGTCCTTGATCCGTTCCAGCGGGGTGCGGTCGGCGGGTGTTTCACGTTGATATTCCAGAAATCCAGTTGGTTTGCCCATGCCTTTGCTCTCTATTGTCAAAAATGCTAGTTGATGCGCTGGCTAAGTTCTTCCAGATTTTCGTAGTCGTACGGAGGTCGACGGAAGACCCCCAAGACCCATACTCGTCGAGCCGCTTCATCGACGGCGTAAATGATTCGCCAATGATCGATGCGCACACGCCTGAACTCAACATCAGGTGTGATCGATGTAATTTCCTCTGTATCGATACATCTCTACCACTCGTCCGCTACGTCCTCCCAGGCCAGCGATCCACTTGTCACAGGTCCTTGCGCAATTCGATCACGCAGTGAACGGATCAGGGTGCGATCTTCGATGTCCTCCAGAGCCTCTATGACTTGCTCCCACACCGTCATGTTGACCTCCTTGCTTTTTCACGCGTCAGCGCGGCGTAGATATCCTCCACCATTATACCGCGCACACACACCTGCGGTTGCGAACCGCAGCTACTACGCCACCCCGTCGTCCCTCGCAACCCGTCCCTCGCAACTCCTCAATTCCCACCCACGCGCGACACATCGCGCTTGTTCTGCTCGAAGGCGGCCATGACTGCTTCGTCGCCGCTGAGACCCTGCGCCTTGACCTGGGCGAAGGCTTCGAGCACGCGCTTGTAATCCTTGGGCATGACCTTGACGAACCGGGGCAGCAGTTCATCCCAGCGGATGAGCACGCGCCAGGCCAGCTCGCTGTTGGTCAGGTCGGCGTGTTTCTGGATCAGCGCCTTGACTTCGGCGATCTCCTCGGCGTCTTCCAGCGTTTCGACGCCCACCATCTCATAGTTGATGCGCGTCTTGAAGTCGCCTTCCCAGTCGAGCACGTAGGCGATGCCGCCCGACATGCCCGCCGCAAAGTTGCGCCCGGTCTTGCCCAACACCACGACGCGTCCGCCGGTCATATATTCGCAGCCGTGGTCGCCGACGCCCTCGACGACTGCGCGCACGCCGGAGTTGCGCACGCAGAAGCGTTCGCCCGCCACGCCGCGAATGAACGCCTCACCGTCCGTCGCGCCGTAGAGCGCCACATTGCCGATGATGATGTTCTCCTCAGCGCGGAAGGTGCTGACTGCCGGCGGGTAGACGATCACGCGCCCGCCCGATAAGCCCTTGCCGAAGTAGTCGTTGGCGTCGCCCTCCAATTCCAGCGTGACGCCGCGCGGGATGAAGGCGCCGAAGCTCTGGCCTGCCGACCCCTGGAAGTGGAAGTGGATCGTGTCGTCGGGCAAGCCGTCGGCGCCATAACGCCGCGTGACCTCGCTGCCGACCATCGTGCCGACGACGCGGTTGACGTTGCGGATCGGCACGGTGGCGCGCACTGGCTCACCTCGCTCCAGCGCCGGTTTCGCCAGCTCGAGCAAAACCCGCCGGTCGAGCGAGGCGTCCAGCCCGTGATCCTGCCCGATTGAGCAGTAGCGCCCCACGTCCTCACCCACCGGCGGCTGCCAAAGCAGGGCGGAGAGATCGAGGCCGGTCGCCTTCCAGTGATTGATCGCCTTGCGCGGCTCCAGCTTGTCGACGCGGCCCACCATCTCGTTGATGGTGCGGAAGCCGAGCTTCGCCATCTCCTCGCGCAGCTCTTCGGCGATGAAGTACATGAAATTCTCGACATCTTCGGGCTGACCGACGAAGTGCTTGCGCAGCTCCGGGTTTTGCGTGGCGACGCCAGCCGGACAGGTGTCGAGATGGCAGACGCGCATCATGATGCAGCCCATGCTCACCAGCGCGGTGGTGGCGAAGCCGAACTCTTCAGCGCCGAGCAGCGCTGCGATCGCCACATCGCGCCCGGTCTTGAGCTGGCCGTCGGTCTCCAGCGCCACGCGGCTGCGCAGGTTGTTGAGCACCAGCGTCTGATGCGTCTCGGCGATGCCTAGCTCCCACGGCAGCCCGGCGTGCTTGATGCTCGACTGCGGCGACGCGCCCGTACCGCCGTCATGCCCGGAGATCAGGATCACGTCGGCGTGACCTTTGGCGACGCCGGCGGCAATCGTGCCCACGCCGACTTCGGAGACCAGCTTGACGCTGATGCGGGCGTGGTGATTGGCGTTCTTGAGGTCGTGGATCAGCTCCGCCAGGTCTTCGATGGAGTAGATGTCGTGGTGCGGGGGCGGCGAGATCAGCCCCACGCCCGGCGTCGAGTGGCGCACTTTGGCGATCCACGGGTAAACCTTGGCGCCCGGCAGCTGCCCGCCTTCGCCCGGCTTGGCGCCCTGCGCCATCTTGATCTGCAGCTCTTTGGCGTTGACCAGATAGAGGCTCGTCACGCCGAAGCGCCCCGACGCCACCTGCTTGATGGCGCTATTCTTGGAGTCGCCGCGTTCATTCGTCCAGACGTAGCGCTCTGGGTCTTCGCCGCCTTCGCCGGTGTTGCTCTTGCCGCCGATGCGATTCATGGCAATCGCCATCGTTTCGTGCGCCTCCTGGCTGATCGAGCCGTAGCTCATGGCGCCGGTCTTGAAACGTTTGACGATCTCGCTCGCCGGTTCCACTTCGTCAAGCGGGATCGGCGTGGCGGCGTAGCGCAGTTCGAGCATCCCGCGCAGCGTGCCGAACTGCTGCTCCTGCTGGTTGACCAGCGCCGAGTATTCCTTGAAGGTCTTGTAGCCGCGCGTCCACACCTCGTCGCCGCGCGTGCGCACCGCCGCTTGCATCTTGTGGATCGTGATCGGCGTGAAGAGGTGACGTTCGCCGTCGGCGCGCCACTGGTAGTCGCCGCCTGGCACCAACACGCCGGGCGCCTCGTCGCGTTCGGGATAGGCGCGCGCATGACGGCGGCGCACCTCGTGGTAAATCTCGCGCAGCCCGATGCCCTCGATGCGCGTCGGCGTCCACGTGAAGTACTTGTCGACGAGCGCCTTGCTCAGCCCCAGCGCCTCGAAGATTTGCGCGCCGCAGTAGCTCTGCAAGGTGCTGATGCCCATCTTGGAGCAGACCTTGATCACGCCCTTCATCGCCGCCTTGATGTAGTTGGCGCGCGCCTTCTCATAGGGAATGTCGGTCAACAGCCCCTGGGTGATCATGTCGTGGATCGTCTCGTAAGCCATGTAGGGGTTGACCGCCGTGGCGCCGTAGCCGATGAGCAGGGCGAAGTGATGCACCTCGCGCGGCTCGCCCGACTCAACGACGATGGCGCATTGCGTGCGCGTCTCGCGACGGATCAGGTGATGATGCAGCCCGGCGGTCGCCAGCAGCGCGGGGATCGGCGCCATCTCGCGGCTCACGCCACGGTCGGAGAGGATGAAGATGTTCACGCCCTGTTCGATGGCTTCGTCGGCAAGCGCGAAGAGATAGTCGAGCGCCTTTTCCAGCCCTTCCGGCCCCGAATGCACCGGGAAGAGCATCGGCAGTTTCTGTGCTTTAAAGCCGCGCTCTTTGACGCGCGCCAGCTTGGCGAGCTGCTCGTTGGTCAGGATCGGGTTTTTCAGGCGGATTTGGCGACAATTCTCCGGGATCGTCTCCAACAGGTTGCCTTCGGTGCCGAGCATCACATCGGTCGCCGTGACCAGCTCCTCGCGGATGGCGTCGAGCGGCGGGTTGGTGACCTGGGCAAACAATTGGCGGAAGTAGGTGTAGAGCAGCTGCGGGCGCTCCGAAAGGACGGCGATCGGCGCGTCGTCGCCCATGCTGCCCAGCGCCTCGACGCCGTTCTTCGCCATCGGCGCCAGCAGCGTGCGCAGCGTCTCGAAGGTGTAGCCGAAGATGTGCTGACGATGGAGCACGCTGCCATGCTGGTCCGCCTGATAGAGATCAGGGGGCGAAGGCAGATTGTCGAGTTCGACCAGATTTTGCTTGAGCCACTCGGCGTAGGGGTGCGCTTTGGCGAGCGTGTCCTTGATCTCGTCGTCGCCGATGATGCGCCCCTGTGCGGTGTCGACCAGGAACATGCGCCCCGGCTGCAGACGCGCCTTGTACGCCACATTCTCCGGCGGAATCGCATCGCCCAGCACGCCGACCTCCGACGCCATCACGACGATGTCATCTTTGGTGACATAATAGCGTGAGGGACGCAAACCGTTGCGGTCGAGCACCGCGCCCACGACCGTGCCGTCGGTGAAGACAATGGAAGCGGGGCCATCCCATGGCTCCATCATGGTGGCGTGGTATTCGTAAAAGGCTTTGCGCTCCGGCGACATGCTTTCGTGGTTGCTCCACGGTTCGGGGATCATCATCAGCGCCACGTGATGCAGCGGGCGACCAGCCAGGTGCAGGAACTCTAACGCGTTGTCGAACTGTGCGCTGTCGGAGCCGTCGGGGTCGATGATCTGCTGTCTGAACTTCTCCAAATCGGCGCCGAAGAGATCGGATTGCAACACCGACTGCCGGGCGTACATCCAGTTGACATTGCCGCGGATTGTGTTGATCTCGCCGTTGTGGATCAGGTAGCGATAGGGATGCGCCCGCTCCCACGACGGGAAGGTGTTGGTGCTGAAGCGCGAATGGACGACTGCAATCGCCGCCTCCATGTCCGGGTCGAGCAGGTCGGGATAGTAGGCGTCCACCTGTTCAGCCAGCAACATGCCTTTATAGACGATGGTGCGGCTGGAGAGGCTGGCGATGTAGAAACGGTTGCCCTGTTCATGCCCGTTATAGCGGATGGCGCGTTCGGCGCGCTTGCGGATGACATAGAGCTTGCGCTCAAACGCCAGCGGGTCGTTGCCGATCAGCGCGTTGGCGTTGCGCCCGATGAAGACCTGACGCACGAACGGCTCGCCCGCAATCGCCGTGGCGCCAAGCGAGCTGTTGTCGGTCGGCACGGTGCGCCAGCCGAGCACGGTCTGCCCCTCCTCGCGCACGATCTGCTCGAACTCGGCCTCGAAGATGGCGCGCTGGTCGGCATCCTTGGGGAGAAAGACCATGCCGACGCCATACTCGCCCATCGGCGGCAGCTCGCAGCCGCACGTCGCCGCCACCTTGCGCAGAAACTTGTCGGGCAACTGCATGTTGATGCCGGCGCCGTCGCCTGTGTTCGCCTCGCAGCCACATGCGCCGCGATGGTTGAGGTTGACAAGCACCTGCATGGCGTGCCGCACGATCGTGTGTGAACGCCGTCCCTTGATGTTGACGACAAAGCCGACGCCGCACGCGTCCTTCTCAAAAGTTGGATCGTAGAGACCTTGCTGCGGGGGAAATCCGCTGGGGGGCATCGCTGGCAGTGCATTGCGCTGGTCACATTCGCTGTTCAATTCACGACTCCTTCATGCAAACGAAGCCCATGCAACATGGGCAATGAACGGACAAACAATTTGGTGCGTTCACGGAGCAGTGTGAAGGAGAGGTTCTTTGCGCGCAGCGCCGCGCGACCTCACGCAATCTGGCGAAGCGGACGGAAGTTGGATGAGGAGATAAATACCGCCGGTTCGTGGGGCAATTGTACACGATGTCACAATGTTCGATCAAACTGCACAAAATCCAGTGCATGTATTCACGTGTAATAACCATTGCCTTTCACGAGTTTGACGGAAGCGCCAAAAATCGCTACGATGACGCATGAGGCTTCCTCACACCTCGCAACAGCAAGCGCCATTACCTGGCAAAACTTTACAACCAAATTTCTGTTCTATCCTGCGGAGGGATCACCATGCAGCGTACACGACTGTTTTTGATGTCATTGCTTGCCATCATCGCCCTGGTGGTCGTAGCGTGTGCGGCGCCAGCAGCTGCACCCCAGGCGCCAGCAGCGTCGAGTGATGCGGGTGCGGCGGCCAGCGCTCAGCCGCTGCGCATCCTGCACTTTGTCAACGGCGTGCTTGGCGACAAGTCGTTCTTCGACTCGGCGCAGCGCGGTGTGCAGCGCGCCGCCGATGAGTTGGGCGCTGAGGTCAAAACGATCGAGGCAGGCGTCGATCCCACCGGCTGGGAAGCCGCGCTGGTTGACGCCGCCGCCAACGAAGAATTCGATATTTTGATCGTTGGCACCTTCCAGATGATCGAGTATTTGGAAAAGATTGCGCCGCAGTACCCGGACAAGAAGTTCTTCCTTTATGACGCCCCCGTCAATTATGAAGGCGAGGCATGTGCACCCAACAAGTGCGCCAATGTCTACTCCATCCTCTACAAGCAGAATGAAGGCTCGTACCTGGCGGGCGTCTATGCTGCTGCGATGACGACGCAGGCAATGGAAGGGATGAATCCAGACCCGATTATCGGTTCGATCGGCGGCCAGGAAATCCCGGTCATTCTCGACTTCATGGTTGGCTACGAACAGGGCGCCAAAGACACCAATCCCGACATCCAGGTGATCCGCCAGTTTGCCGGTGGTTGGAACGACCCGGCCAAGGGCAAGGAACTGGCGAAGGCGCAGTACAGTCAGGGCGCCGACATCGTCTTCCAGATTGCGGGCGGCACGGGACAGGGCGTCTTCGAGGCGGCGGCGGAGGATGGCAAATACGCCATCGGCGTTGACTCTGACCAGGCGCTGATCATTGAGAGCGCCAATCCCGATCAGGCGGCGCGCATTCTGACCTCGATGATGAAGAATGTGGATAATTCGATTTTCCGTGGCGTGCAGAAGCACCTCGATGGCACATTGCCCTATGGCACGGCCGAGGCGCTGGGCATTGCTGAGGGCGGCGTTGGCCTGGCGCGTAACAAGTTCTACGACGCCAGCACGCCCGACGAGGTCAAGGCACTGGTCGACGCCGCCGAGCAGAAGATCATTGCCGGCGAGATCGTGGTCGAAACGGCATTTCAGTAGAAAAGCGATTAGGTGATTAAGAGATTGGGAGAGTAGAGAGATTGGAGAGTAGAGATTGGAGAGTAGAGATTGGGGATTGGTTGACGCCATCGTCGCCTATCACTATCCCAATCTCGCCAATCTCGCATTCTCCCAATCTCCTGCTCTCCAATCTCCAATCTCCATTTTCCTGCCAGCAAAGGACAACCTGATTTCATGGCCGCGCTCGTCGAAATGAAGCAGATCAGCAAGGTCTATCCGAACGGCGTCGTTGCCAACCGGAATGTCGATTTTGCGGTTGAAAGGGGCGAAATCCATGCGCTGGTCGGCGAAAACGGCGCGGGTAAGAGCACGCTAATGAAGGTGCTCTACGGCCTGGAGCAGCCGACGCACGGCGAAATCTGGCTCAAGGGCGCACGCGTCGAGATTCCCAACCCACACCGCGCCATCGAACTAGGCATCGGCATGGTGCACCAAAACTTTATGCTGGTGCCATCTTTCACCATTGCCGAAAACATCGTGCTGGGCAGCGAACCGCGCAAGGGGCGCTTCCTCGACCGGGCGCAGGCGATCGCCGTCACCGAGATGCTGAGCAAGAACTACGGTCTGCAGGTCGATCCGACGGCGCGCATCGAGGCCACGCCAGTGGGCATGCGTCAGCGCGTCGAAATTCTCAAGACGCTCTATCGCGGCGCCGACCTGCTCATCCTCGACGAACCGACTGCCGTGCTCACGCCGCAAGAGACCGACGAGCTGTTTGTGGCGGTGCGCAAGCTCGTTGACCAGGGCAAGACCGTCATCTTCATCACGCATAAGCTGGTCGAGGTCAAAGAGATTTCCGACCGCGTCACCGTGATGCGCCACGGCGAGGTGACCGGGCGCGTCGCCACCGCTGACGTGACCGAAGCCGACATTGCGCGCATGATGGTGGGGCGCGCAGTCTTTTTGCAGATCGACAAGCCGCCGGTGCAGCGCGGGCGCGTCGTCGCCGAAGTGCGCAATTTGGGCTACGTCGCCGAGACCGGGCGCCCGATGTTGCGCAACGTCAACTTCGATGTCTACGCGGGCGAGATTCTGGGCGTAGCTGGGGTCGAAGGCAACGGCCAGACCGAGCTGGTGGAAGTGATGACCGGACTGCGACCGGCCACGACCGGCGAAATCCGCATCGACGGCACGCCGGTGCAGGGGCAGAGCGCGCGGCGCATCCGCCTGAGCGGCGTCGCCCACATTCCCGAAGATCGGCTGACCAACGGCGTAGCGCTCGACGCTTCCATCGCCGAAAACCTGGTCGTGGATCGCTACAATCGCCCACCCTTCACGCGGCGCGGTGCACTCTCCCCGCGCGCCATCCAGACGCAGGCAGTGGCGCTAATGCAGCAGTTCGACATCCGCGCCGCCGGCCCTACGGCCCTGATGCGTTCGCTCTCCGGCGGCAATATGCAGAAGGTGATCGTGGCGCGTGAGTTCTCCGCTGAACCAGCCTTGCTCATCGCGGCGCAACCGACGCGGGGGGTGGACATCGGCGCCACTGAGTTTGTGCACACCCAACTGGTGGCGAAACGTAACGAGGGCAAGGCCGTGCTGCTCGTCTCTGCCGACCTGGCGGAGGTGATGAGCCTCTCCGACCGCATCGCCGTGATGTACAAAGGGGAGATCGTCGGCATCCTGGAGAACGGGCCACATCTGACTGAGGAAGAGATCGGCTTGTACATGCTTGGCCTCAAGCGCGATGAAGGGGCGAGGGGCGAGTTGTGAAGGGCGTAAAGCGTTGTCTCGACCTTCTGAGAAGCTCCATGCTTCCCGGAAGATAATGCATAGAAGGTCGCGTAACCGATGACCAAGAACAAGGCAGTGATAGAGGCGATCCGCATTGTGGCGGTGGTGGTGATTGCGCTGATGATCGGTTTTGTGATCACAGCGATGGTCAGCAAGGAGCCGGTGCAGGCATACACGGCGTTGCTCACAGGGCCGCTGCCGAATCTCTCCTTTGAGAACGGTTTTGCCATCAAGAACATCAATCGTTTTGGCAACTGGATGGAGGAGAGCACGACGCTGATCTTGCTTGGTCTCGCCGTGGCGATTGTCTTCAAGGCGCGGCAGTTTAGCCTGGGCGCTGAGGGGCAGATGCTGCTCGGCGCGCTGGCGACGGCGGTGATCGCGTTGAAGCTGTCGATCCCCTTTCCCTGGCACATGCTCCTGGCGCTGGCGGCGGCGATGACGATCGGCTTTTTGTGGGGTCTGCTCCCCGGCCTGCTGAAGGCGTATCTGGCCGTCGATGAGATCGTGAGCACGTTGATGTTCAACGTGATTGCGCTCCAGGTGTTCGACTTGCTCCTCTTCAACTGGCTACGCGACCCGACCGCTGGTTTTGTCGGCACCGTGCCTTTTCCCGACTCGGCGGTGCTGCCGTTGGCAATCTCCGGCACGCGCGTCTCGTGGATGATCTTCATCATGCTGGCGGCGGTTGTCATTGTGTGGTTTTTGATGGAGCGCACGCCCTTTGGCTTCGAGTTGAAGATGCTCGGCGCCAATCGCAAATTTGCCGAGTATGGCGGCATCAACACAAAGCGCGTGATCGCCTTGAGCATGGCGGTCAGCGGCATCCTGGCCGGGTTAGCCGGCGCGCACCTGAGCATGGGGCTGCTCAAACGGCTGACGATCAACTTGTCGCCAGGGCTGGGCTTCGAGGGGATCGTTGTGGCGTTGCTGGCGCGCAACGACCCACGTTGGGTGCTGATCGCAGGCTTGTTCTACGGCTACCTGCGCACTGGTGCGCAGATCATGGAGCGCTCTTCGGACGTGACGCGCGAGGTAGTGTTGATTATCCAGGCGATTATTATCCTGCTCATCACCGCCGAACAGCTTTTCCCGCGCTTCCAGGAATGGTGGCGCGCACGGCGCAACAATGAAGTCGCAATAGAACGCGGATGACGCAGATCGAGCGGAGCAGCGCAGAGTGAGTTGATCCGCAGATTGCGCAGAGAAAATGCTGATTGAGTCGATGCGAGCGAGTTGATCCGCAGATTGCGCAGAAACTTGTGACCAAAATTTCTGCGTAATCTGTGCAATCTGCGGATAAGAAATTCAAACAGAGAATCAGCAAAATCCATCCAATCTACGCCATCCACGTTCTATTTTTTTGAGGAAATCAAGGAACTCCAATGTCCTTTGAAGTCGTCCTGCAATCTATCTTTTCAGCGGCGTTTATTGCTACGGTAATCCGCGTCTCGACGCCATTGATCCTCCCGGCGATGGGGGGATTGATTTCGGAGTTGAGCGGCGCCATCAACATTGCGCTGGAAGGCGTCATGCTGGCGGCGGCTTTCACTGGCGTGGTCGTCAGCGGCTTTGCGCCGCAGTGGTTTCCTGGCGCGCCAGAATGGGTTTATGCCCTGGCTGGTGGTGTGGTGGGCGTGCTCGTCGGCATGGCGATGGGCTGGATGATTGCCTTTTTTCACCTGGAACTGAAGACCGACATTATCCTCACCGGGCTGGCAATGAACATCCTGGCGGCAGGTGGCACCGTTTTCCTGATGTTCTCACTAACGGGCGACAAGGGCAGCACCTCGACGCTGGACAGCGCACAATTACCGGCAGTGCAGATTCCGCTGGTTAACAACATCCCAATTCTAGGCACGCTCCTAAACGGGGAAAATGGCGCCGGCTACAATATCATGAGCTACATTGCCTTTGTGCTCGTCGCTGTGATCTGGGTCTTCCTCTACCGCATGTCATCCGGCGTCCACCTGCGGGCAACTGGCGAGATGCCAGACGCTGCGCAGTCGGTTGGCATCAACATTCGCCGCACACGCTACTGGGCGCTGGTCGCCAGTGGCGCGTGTGCTGCATTGGGCGGCCTTTACCTGAGCATGGGCTATCTCAGTATCTTTCAGGCGAACATGACTGCCGGTCGCGGCTTCATTGCATTGGCCGTTGTCTATCTGGGCAACCGCAACCCGATTGGGACGCTGATCGCTGCACTGATCTTCGGCACGGCGTCGGCGCTGGGCACGCGCCTGGGCACCATGGCCATCCCACCGCAGCTTGTGGAGATGATCCCACCAGTCGTAACCATTGCCGCATTGGTGCTCTACAATATCCGCCGTCGCGCCCGCCTCAATGCAGCGGCACGGCGTTTTCAGGAGCAGACGGAGGCCGCACACGCATGAGCATGGACTACACCAACTGGTGGAAAGCGCTCGAACCGGCGGCGCGTGCGTCCCTGGTCGGCATTCTCATACCCATTGGGCTGCCTGGCTTCGCTGGCGCCCAAAAGCGCGCGTGGCAGGCGCAACTCGACGCCCTCTATGGCGAAGATGGCTGGCGCATCGATCACTACATACGCGGCAAGCTCGCGCCCTTCCACGAAGCGATCAGCGAATACGAGCAATGCTATCGCGTCCACCTGCATAACAACCCCGAACTGGTGGAATGGCTGACGACCTGGTGCGGCAATGTCTACGATGACGATCGCGCCAACGTCTATGACGATACATATTTTCAGCCGCACACGCGCCAGAATCATTATCAGGATATTGCTGTGCGCCGCGTTATCGCCGAACTGGTGGATGACCCTGACTGGCCGCGCGTGATCGAGACGCCGGATGAACTGTGCGACCTGATCGACCTTAATGATGGCAGCGTGCATCGAATGCCGCGCGCACGGGGGATGCGCGGCCGCTATCTCTTGCAGATTCGTACACCGGAATCGCCCGGCTTTTTCCTCAGCCCGGCTGTCGTACCGGTACACGACCCAACGTTGATCACCTCACATCCCCAGATGCGCGGCTGGTGGTTGAGCGAAGGCTGTCAACATCTCTCCGTCGAGTCGTTCTGGCAGATGAGCAAGGTCATCATTGTGCGTTATGATCGCTTTCTGGCGCTGGGCGAAGGTCGCAACCACCCATTGACCGGACTGGAACGTAACGCAGCGTGAGTAACGTGTTGTGGGGCGTCGCCTGCCTCGATTACTACACGAAAGCCGACTACTTGCTGCCTGGCTGCGGCATTCTTCACAACGCTTATCACCTGCAACAATTGGGCGCCGCACCGCTGCTCCTCACCCGCCTGGGTCGCGACGACGGCGCCGTGATCGAACATTTCCTGACCCGCCATCACATCGCCGTGCACGCCGACTGCCTGTGGGCGCCGGGCGCGTGTGCGCGCATCGAGGTGACAGTCGATGCTGATGGCGCCGCGCACGTGCACGACTTCACGCCCGGCGTCTGGTCAGACTATCGGCTGTCGGCGCACGAAACACAGACTCTGGCGGCGGCGCGCCATCTCCACATAGTGCTCACAGCGCCGGTGCTCGGCGAGTTCCGGCGGCTGTGCGCGCAGGACGCGCTGAAACAGCCGCTTGTTTCTGCAGATTTTTTGGCGTTGTATGATTTCGATGCAGCAAGCTTTGCGGAAGCCGTGCTCTGCATCGATATTGCCTTTGTCGGCTGGCAGGGCGCGCTGGACGATCCGCTGCTGCACACGTTGATGCGCGCCACCCAGACAGCCGGCGCGCTGGGCATCTTCACCCTGGGTGAACGCGGCGTTTTGGTTTGTGAACCGGCGGGAGAACCGCGCCTCGAACGCGTCGAGCCTGTGCCTGTCGTTGGCAGCACCAACGGCTGCGGCGATGCCTTCATTAGCTACTTTCTCGCCGAGTACTGGCGCAGCCGTAACCTGACGCGCGCCCTGGCGCAAGGCAAACGTGGCGGGGCGCTGGCGACGCGCTGGCGTCACGCCCTGCCGGATAGGGCGTATGGGCGCAGCGCTGGCGCGGCAGCGTACTTACCTTGAGTGTATCCCACACAAATAGGGCTACCATTTATCTTGTTGCACCTTTTGACAAATTGTTAAAACTTCGATAATCTGTGACGCACTCGATTTAACACAATTGATATTTGCTTGCCGTGATGATCACAGCAAAGGAAGTGCGTTTCATGAGCACAGGTGCGCTGCAGTCAAAACGGGTTTCCCCGGCGGAGCGTCGGGAATGGTGGCTTTTCCTGCTGTTGGTTGGCCCTAACATCCTGCTCTTCGCCATCTTCACCTATTGGCCACTGCTCTACAACGGCTATCTTAGCTTTGTGCGCTGGGACATGTTGGCGCCGGTGAAGATGTGGGTCGGCCTCGACAACTATCGTTTCTTGTTCAGCCAGCCTGAATTTCAGCTGATCCTGTTCAATACCTTCTACTTCACGATTGCCAGCGTCTTGCTCACCATTGTGCTGGGGCTGCTGATGGCGCTCTTGCTCAATCAGAGCTTGCGCGGGCGCAACGCTGTGCGCAGTATCGTGTTTAGCCCGGTGATGTTGAGTGGCGCCGCCATCGGCATTGTGTGGATTTATATCTTCGATCCACGCTACGGGCTGATCGATGCGCTGTTGGGTTTCATTGGTCTCAACTCACCCAACTGGTTGCTCGATGGCGCCTGGGCGATGCCGGCCGTGATCATCGTTCATGTGTGGAAGACAATCGGCTATGCAGTCGTGATCTATCTGGCCGGGCTACAGGCGATCCCGCGTGAACTGTATGAAGCAGTGGTCGTGGATGGCGGGGGCGCCTGGTCGCGCTTTCGCGCCGTCACGTTGCCAGGGCTGTCGCCAGTTGTTTTCTTTCTGGTTCTGACCACCGTGTTGACCAGCTTCCAATCGTTCGACATCATCAAAGTCATGACGAACGGCGGCCCGGTCAATGCCACGACCACCCTCGTTTTCTATCTGTACGAAGAGGGTTTTGTCGCCTTCAACGCCGGGCGCGCCGGCGTCGCCAGCGTCCTGCTATTTGGCTTGATGTTTGCCTTCACGCTGGTGCAGATGCGCTATGAAGATCGCAGCGTCCACTACGCCTGACCCACACGCGGCGCAACGCCGTCACCAGAAAAACGGTAAGCCACTGTATGACAAGCGCAACGCATCTAGTCCAAGAGTCGAAGCAGACATCGACTAAAGTCAGCAAATCAGCCACTACACACTGGGTCGGCCATCAGCAGAGCCTGGTTGGGCGCACGGCGGCCTATCTTGGGCTGACGCTGTGCGTGCTGCTCATCGGGTTGCCGGTTTACTGGATGATCAGCGGTGCATTCAAGACGCCACAGGAAATCTACTCAGTGCCGCCAACCTGGATTCCTTCCCAACCGACACTGGCGAGTTTTCCCAAAGCCTGGAACTCGGCGCCTTTTGGCCGCTACTACATCAACTCGTTTATCGTGACGCTCTTTGGCAGTGGCTTCGAGGTCTTCTTCGCCGTGACATCCGCCTACGCCTTTGCTTTTCTGCGCTTTCCTGGCAAACGTTACGTCTTTCTACTGCTGCTGGCGGCGCTGATGGTGCCCGTACAAGTGACCATTCTGCCCAATTATCTGACGGTGGCGCGTTTCGGTTGGATCAACACCTATCAGGGCATCATCATTCCTGGCGCATCGGTGGCGTATGGCACCTTTTTGCTGCGCCAATACTATCGCACCTTGCCCACCGAGATCATGGATGCCGCGCGTGTCGACGGCGCCGGGCACGTGCGCACCCTGGTGAGTGTGGTGACGCCACTGGCCAAACCGGCGATTGTCTCGTTTGCGTTGCTGAGCATCGTCGCCAAGTGGAACGAATTCTTGTGGCCGCTGATCGTCACCAACACCAAAGAGATGCGTGTGTTGCCCATCGGCATCTATTGGCTGATGGTGGAAGAAGGCACGATTGACTGGGGCGTCGTGATGGCCGGCACGATCTTTGTCGTGCTGCCCGTGTTGATTGTGTTCCTATATGCACAACGCTATATCGTCGATGGCATTGCGGCCGGCGCTGTGAAGGGCTAAACCGCAGTATGCCCTGCCTACTATTCAACGTTTCGTTCGAACCCTAACCTGGAGGAAACATCATGCTGGAAAAGACAATTTCTCGCCGCACGCTGCTCAAGGGGATGACAGTAAGCGCTGGCGTGTTTGCGCTGGCGGCTTGCGCCGCGCCGGTGGCGCCCAGTGCAGCGCCTGCTGGCGGCGCCGCCGCGCCAGCGCAAACACCGGTGACCGTGCTGCTCTGGAGCAGTTTCACCGGAAAAAATGGTGAGACCGAGACCGAGCTGGTCAAACGCTTCAACGAAAGCCAGAGCGACGTAGTCATCGACTATCAATTCCAGGGTAACTACGAGGAGACCGCCCAGAAGGTCACCGCGGCATTGCAAGCGGGCACCGCCCCCGATGTCTCACTCCTCAGCGATGTCTGGTGGTTCAAATTCTATCTCAACCGGGCATTGCTCCCGCTGGACGACCTGCTGAACGCACAGGGCGTCGATGTGAACGACTACCAGGATTCGCTGATCAATGAAGGCGTGCGCAAAGGCGTTCATTACTGGATTCCCTTTGCGCGCAGCACCCCGCTCTTCTACTACAACAAGGAGAAATGGGCGGCGGCCGGGCTGCCCGATCGCGGCCCGGAGACCTGGGACGAGTTCATGGAGTGGGCGCCGAACCTGGCGGAGATGGAAGGCGAGGAGATGAAGACCGCTGCCTTCTCACACCCAGATGGCGCCAGCTACATCGCCTGGCTCTTCCAACCGGTCACCTGGCAGTGGGGCGGCAAGTACAGTGACCCCGACTTCACCATGCATATGACCGACGAGTTGACAGTCGCCGCCGGCCAGTTCTACAAGGACACCGTGCACACTTACAAGTGGGCGCGCCCCAGCAAGGATGTGCAGGCTGACTTCATTGGTGGGTTGACCGCCGCCGCGATGATGTCCACCGGCTCGATGGGCGGCATCAAGGCGAACGCCACCTTTGAGTTTGGCACCGCCTTCCTGCCCAAGAAGGATCACTTCGGCTGTTGCACCGGCGGCGCTGGTCTGGCGATCCTGTCCAGGACCCCGGCCGAGAAACAATCCGCCGCCATGCAATATATCGCTTATGCCAGCAGCCCCGAATCGACGGCCTTCTGGTCACAGAATACTGGCTACATGCCGGTGCGCAAGAGCGCGCTCGAATTGCCTGACATGAAAGCCTACTTTGATGCGTTCCCGCAATTCAAGACGGCCGTCGATCAGTTGCCGCTGACGCAACCGCAGGATTCGGCGCGCGTCTTTGTGCCGAATGGTGACCAGATCATCGGCAAAGGTCTTGAACGCATCACGGTGCAAGCCGAAGAAGTCGCAACGGTCTTCGCTGAGGTGCAGGCCACACTCGAAAGCGAAGCGCAGCCGGTGGTCGAGGCGTTGCGCGCCGTTGAGGGCTGAGCAGAGTGGTGTGGTTGCCGTGTTCAGTGTGGTGCATCGGATGCTGAACACGGCAGCCCCGTCCGGAACGTGCGGCAGCGTTGTTCACGATGGCGGCGTTTCTCCCCGCAGATGCGTGGCGATCAGATGAAGGATGTCGCCGAAGCGAAATGGTTTGGCTAGATAGGCGTTGGCGCCAGCAGCTAGACAGCGTTCGGCGTCACCCGCCATGGCCTGCGCCGTGAGCGCAATAATGGGGACGCTCGCCACGCGCTGATCAGGATGGCGCCGGATTTGCTGAATCGCTTGTAGACCGTCCATTTGCGGCATCTGGACATCCATCAGGATCAAACTGGGGCGGAGCGCCGCTGCCTCTCGTACTGCCTCTAGACCGTCCTGGGCGTGAGCGATCCGATAGCCAGCCTCGGTCAGATATTCGGTCAGCATCTCTGCGTTGAGTAGGTCATCCTCAGCCAGCAAAAGTTACACGCCGGCGCCGGGCTTGCGTGTGAGGTTGGTGGTTAGGGCTGCGGGTGCAGACGTAGCGGCGGCAGGCTTTGTCTGCGGCGACCAGGGCAGGGTTAGAGTGAACGTGCTGCCCACGCCCGGCGTGCTCTCGACGCTGATCGAACCGCCGTGCGTCCGCACCATCCGCTCCACCAGCGCCAGCCCCAAGCCAACGCCTGCATATTCGCGTGTCAGGCCACTGTCCAGCTGCGTAAACGGGATAAAGATGCGTTCGAGATCGGCAGCAGCGATCCCAATGCCGGTGTCCCACACTGCGAACGTAATGACCTGCCGGTCTGCGTCACCTCGCACGCGTAGTCCGATGCTGCCGCCCGTTGGCGTAAACTTGACGGCATTGCCGAGCAGGTTGACCAGCATCTGCTTCAGGCGGCGTGGGTCGCCGCGCACGCTCATGTCCGGCTGTTCAATGTGTAAATCGACGTTGAGTTGCTTTTTGTGCGCCATCCCCTTGATGAGCGACAGGCTACCCTGACAGATGTCGGCCACATCGCATTGCTCGAACACGATGTCCAACTGTGAAGCGGCCAGCTTCGAGAGATCGAGAATGTCGTTGATCAACCGTAACAAATGTTGGCCACTCTCCCAGATCGTTTCCACCGAGCGCAGTTGACGCTCATTGAGCGCGCCGTAAACCTGTAGTTGCAGCGCCTCCGCCAACCCCAGGATGCCGGTCAGCGGGGTGCGCAGCTCGTGGCTCATGCTGGCCAGGAATTCATCTTTCAGGCGTAGCGCACGTTCCAGCGCAGCGTTGGCAGTGCGCAGGTCATCACGACTTTGACGCAGGCTGGCCTCGACAGTTTTGATTTCGGTCAGGTCTGTGAATAGGGCGATGCGACCGACGATGGCGCCATTCTGTCGTTGCGGCGTCGTTGAGATGAGCACGGGTTTGATCTGTCCGCTGTGCGTACATAGTCGCACCTCGAATTGGAAATCTTCATCCTGCAAACGCGCCGGAAACAACGCATTCACCATCGGCAGGTCTTCTGGGACGACATAATCGGTCAGACGTGCACCGATCAATGTAGATGGCAGTGCATCCAGCAGGCGCGCCATGGCCGGGTTTACATACACAGCGCGCCCCTGCTCATCGCTAACGACCAGTCCCTGGCCGAGCGCATCCATGATCTGACTGACGAAGTCGCGCTGCGCCTGTAATTCGCTAGTGCGTTCGCGCACGCGCGCTTCCAACGTCGCCGCCAGTTGACGCTGTTGCTCTTCGCTGGCGCGCAGGGCGGCTTCCATCTGTTTACGCACGGTGATGTCTTGCAAAATGCCGACAGCGCCGGTGGGGATGCCATCCTCGCCCATGATCTGGATAGAGGCGTCATAGACCCACCTTTCTTTACCATCATGAGTGCGGATGTGGTAGTCACAGTGCCACACGTTTCCGCCCTGCCCACTGCGGATCAGCGCCGCAACTTCATCGGTCGTCATTCCGGTGAAAGGACCCGTGGGTGTGGAATCAATGACTAATGTGGCTAAGAAGTCCGGGGTTAATGTCGCCAGCGGGTAGCCGGTGAGTTCTTCCGCGTTGGGTGACATGAAGGTGTAGCGGTTGGTGACGTAGTCGAGGCTATAGGCGATGGCGCCGACAGCGCTGATCGCCTGCTGGTAGTTGGCTTCACTAGCAGCCAGCGCCTGGAATGCCTGCCTGCGCCCGGTGATGTCGACATGCAGCGCTACACTGCCCACCATGTCGCCCTGGTCATTACGCAACGCCGCGACGCTGGCGTCGACGTAGAGCAATGACCCGTCACGGTGGCGCTGCTCGATCTCCCCGCGCCAGACGCCACGTTCTCGCAAGAGGCGTTGCACATCAGCACGCGCACCATCAGTGAGGTGCGACTGGCAGACTTCATCGATCTCACGTCCGCGTACTTCATCAGCGCGCCAACCGTACAAGGTCTCGGCAAACGCGTTCCAGCTCTGAATCCGCAGCTCGGCGTCGGTGGTGATCACGGCGGCGGGCAGGTGCGCCCACAGCAGCGCCAGGGACGGATGCTGTGCCTCAGGGTTGTCCTGCGCCGCGTTGCGCAGCTGTGCGGCCATAGCTGCGGCGTCCACAGTCGGGGTAGGCTCGGTTTTGCCTGGCATAGTTCTGCCTCCGCAATCGTTCTGAGGAGGGCGATGCCGAACAGCGGATGGAGTCAAACACAACAGCGATAGCGTGTGCGACTGGTGATCATCGCTTCGACGCGGGCGCTGTATTCCGCCATGTGGGGCGAATCCCAGTGCGCCTGGAGAGCGTCGTCATCGACATATTTTTCGACGAGAATAACCTGCGTCGCACTGGCGACCGGGACAAAGACCTCGAAGCTCAGGCAGCGCCCCCCTTCCAGGAGCAGCGAACGCACGCCATGGGCACGGGCTATCTCCACGAATGCATCGCGTTGACCAGGGGCAATCTCCAGATGTACGATGAGTCCGGTCGCCATGCGTCACTGCTTTCTTGGCTGCTGTTTTCTTGGCTGCTGTTTTTTTGGCTGCTGTTTTTTGTCAGAAGGATGAGCGCCCGCGGCTGGATTTGAACCAGCGACCTAGGACTTAGGAGATCCTCGCTCTATCCTGCTGAGCTACGCGGGCATGAATTGTCGATACCATAGCACAGGCTGGCATCGGCGTCAAAGCAAATAAGGGTGCTCGTGCATGGTCGTCGCCCTGGCGCACCGCGCCAACGTTCTTCGATGGGTATATTTCGATAGGTATATTTCAATTGTCAAGCTGACAAATTCTGTGTTCTGGGGCATACTGGGCGACATGAATCGATGCGCCTGCCACCAGCGCCCACAGAAACGATCGTGAGCATGAGCACTGAAATCCAGCAATTTGCGGAGACCCTTCGCACCAACATTCAGAAAGTCATCGTCGGCAAACAGGAAGTCATCGACACCCTGATCATTGCATTGTTGTGTGAAGGCCACGTATTGTTGGAGGACGTTCCCGGCGTGGGTAAGACGATGTTGGCGCGCGCGCTGGCGTTGAGCCTGGGCGGCGACTTCCGGCGCATTCAGTGCACACCTGACCTGCTGCCCAGCGACATCACCGGCGTCAGTATCTTCAATCAGGAGACGCGGCGCTTTCAATTCATCCCCGGCCCGGCTTTCACCAATATTTTGTTGGCGGACGAGATCAATCGCGCAACGCCGCGTGCGCAGTCTGCTTTGCTCGAGTGTATGGGTGAACGTCAGGTGACGGTTGACGGCGAGACGCGCACCTTGCTGCGCCCTTTCCTGGTGTTGGCGACCCAAAACCCAATCGAGTTTGAGGGCACCTTTCCTCTGCCCGAAGCTCAACTTGACCGCTTTCTGTTTCGCATTCGGCTTGGCTATCTCTCCCCTGCCGAAGAAGAGGCGATGCTGCTGGCATTGGGGGGACGCCATCCCATCGAGCAGATCGGCGCCGTGATGGCGGGCGAGGTGGTGGTGCGCCTGGCCGAACAGGTGTGGTCGATCCACGTGGACCCTTCGTTGCGCCGCTACATCGTGACGTTGATCCAGGCCACGCGTAACCATCCTGACCTGGCGCTGGGGGCCAGCCCGCGGGGCGCGCTGGCGCTCTATCGGGCATCTCAGGCACGCGCCGCCGTCGCCGGGCGCGCGTTTGTCCTGCCAGACGACGTGCAGGCCATTGCGCCCCTAGCGCTGCCTCATCGCTGTATCGTACGCCCAGAAAGCGCGTTGCGTGGTCGCAATGCCGCCGAAATCATCGCCGAGATTGTTGACAAGACGCCGCTCGACCTCGGCAGCGTGGATCAATAGCACCGCCATGCATAACATTTTCTGGGCCTTGTTGGTGATCTTTCTGGTCGCTGCACTCATGCGTATGGACTGGGCGTATTACCTGGTCTATGTCGTCGGCGGGGTGTGGGTTTTCAGCCATTGGTGGGTGCGTCGCAGTCTCTCACGTCTGCACATGACGCGCCGGATCACCCGTTACGCCTTCACCAACGAACACGCACCCGTGCGCATCGAGCTGGACAACCGCAGTTGGCTGCCGCTGCCCTGGCTGCAAATCCAGGAAGCAGTGCCGCTGGAACTGAAGGAGCAAGATGACTATCGCACCATCGTTAGCCTGGGTGGGCGCAGCCGGCTGGTGCACGCCTATACGCTCTACTGCCGGCGGCGTGGCTATTACACCGTGGGCCCGCTCAGCCTGCGCACCAGTGATCTCTTTGGCTTTGTCGAAGCGCGCTGGGAGGAAGCGGGCGGCGCCGAGTTCATCGTCTATCCGCAGATCGTGCCTCTGGAACGGCTGGGACTACCTAGCCGGATGCCTTTTGGTGCGCTCGGTGTGCGTCGGCAGGTGACCGAAGACCCGGCGCGCCTGAGCGGGGTGCGCGCCTATGCCGCCGGAGATAGCCTGCGCCGGATTCACTGGAAGGCGACAGCGCACGCCGATGCATTGTTGGTCAAGAAGTTCCAGTCGTCCCAGGACTTGCCGGTGTCGATCGTGCTTGATCTCGACCGTGCCGCCTATCCTGCGCGCGCGTTGCTCGGCGCCAGCGAGTGGGCAATCTCGGTGGCAGCTTCGCTGGCCGGTCATCTCAGCGAGCAGCGTCAGACGGTCGGGCTGGTCGCCAACGGCAGCGATCCGCTGGCGACAGGTGACCAACC
This sequence comes from Chloroflexota bacterium, assembly GCA_003451595.1. Lineage (GTDB taxonomy): Bacteria > Chloroflexota > Anaerolineae > Caldilineales > Caldilineaceae > Caldilinea. The sequence goes on from DMDA01000076.1 coordinate 43,413, forward strand.
GCCCACCATCACCCCGCACACTGGACGTGAACATCTGATGGGCATCTGGCGTTTGCTGGCGCGCATCCAGCTCAACGGCAACGCCCAGTCTCTCCCAACGTTGATTACACGGCATGCGGTTGACTTGCCCTGGGGCGCCACGTTGCTCGTGGTAACGCCGCGCCTGGACGAGACAACGCTCTGGGTGTTGCACAATGCCTACCGACGCGGCGCCAATGTGATCGCGCTCATCTGCGCCGACCAGCCCGATTTCCGCGCCTTGCAGGCACGCGGCAAGCGGCTGGGTGTTCAACTCTTTCATACCGTCTGGGAAAGTGAGCTGCAGGCGGTGACAACGTGAAACCGAGAAGATGATGAACCTGTCACATGCTATCGATCCCGCCGAAATGGCTGCGCTCCAAACGCGCTGGCCCGACGCTGTGCTGGAATCCGTCGCGCTCATGGTGGCGCATCCTTTCCTGACGGGCGAGCACCAATTGTTGACCGCCAACGGGCGTCGCGCCGAAATCTGCTACGTCATGCATCGGGGCGACCCTGCTGACGGTGTTCTGTTGCATATCAAGACCTTCTACCCACAAGGCGCCTATCGCCTGCCCACCGGAGGCATTCATGTCGGTGAGGCTGTTTTGGCAACGCTGCAACGCGAGATTTACGAAGAGACTGGGCTGACAGTCGGCGAGGAGCGCGACCAGGTGCACGTGGAGCGGCTATTGGGTGTGTTGGCCTACGATTTGCAGCATCACACACTCGGCGCTACGCCCTTTGCCACCTATCATTTTCTGGTGCGGATGCCTGCCAATGCCTTACTGGCGCCGCAAGACCCGGAGGAGTCGATCGGGGGGTGGCAGTGGCGCCCCGCGTGTGAACTCAGCGCTGTTGCCGATTTACTGGACGCCGTGCATCTGCATTCGGACGAATGGGGCGATTGGGGACGCTTCCGGGCGCTGAGCCACCGCTTTGTCGCCGCACGCTTGGGCACATGACGCCGAGTGCATCTACTCGCCGTCGAGGGTCATACGCGTGAAAAAAAGCTCGGCCAGATCGACCACATCTTGCGGGCTGGCAAGCCAGCGCCAGTCCATCACCGTCTGCGATTCGGTGTCGATGACGCCCGGCGTTGTGCGCACCCAACTCATGATGTAGCCTGTGATGGAGGTGAGCTTCTTGCCCAAGAGCAGCAACATCAGGTCAGAATCCTGGCTGTGGTAGCAGTTGAGCAACCAGACGCGCTTGACCTCTGGGTGGCGTGGCAGATCGAGCAGACTTTGGAAGCACTGGCGATCCATGCCCGGCTGCACGTCAATCATCACGTTGACCGCCACCATGTTGTTGGTGCTGACCTCCATCTCCAATTCGAGCAGCGTATCGATGTCGGCGCGCCCGCCAAAGCTGAGCACGGTGTTGGTCTCGCGTACGCCGTCCACACTACGCACCACATCGAGCATGAACTTGTTGAAGGCGGCCACGTCGTGAATCAAGCAGGTGAAGCGCAGGTCAGCGCGCTGGCGCAGCCAATTCGTCCACAATGGCTTGACGCCATTGCCGCGATAGTGGCGCAGATTGTAGAGCATCTGCTCGCGCGCCGTTTCATCCTTGCCACACATGATGTCTGCATCAATGATGGCGAGGATCGGTTGCATACTCTGGACTGCCGACGTCGGTTCAGGATCGAAATGCGCTGCTTTCTTCATGATGCGTAGTGTAAGGCCAACCGGGGTAGGCGGCAAATCGATGCGTCAGGCATCACGGATGACGCCTGACGCATCGATTTGCTTTACTTTACTCTGCTACGCCGATGAGCTTGACGGCATCGATTTCGTTCCAGCCAGGGATCAGCGGCTCGTCGATGGTCAGCCTCACCTGATCGGTGGCAAAATCCACTGGCGTCAGTGGTGGGCGAAAGACCGCGATCTCCTTGCCAGCGGTGTCGGCGACGCCCTCCCACACCACGACCCAGTCGTCCGTGTTGGGATCAAGCACCTCGATGCGGGCGACGGCGCCTGGATTGTAGCTCTCGTATATTTCGATGCCAGTTGGGTTGACCGATTGAGCATAGACCAGCACCAACGTCTCCGCCTCCACATCGGCGGAGGCTGCCGCCCATGCAGTCTTGATGTCACCTGCTTCCGGCGTATCTGCCGCACCGGTCGCCTGTTGCGCCGACCAACTGTCGTCGGTGTACTGGCTGGAAGCTTCCGCCGCCACTGCCCATTGTTCGAGAGTGCCTGCGCTGTCGGCGCCCACGCCCTCGCCAGGCGACGCGTCCGGTTGCAGGGTGATGCTTTCTCCCAACAGATCGGTCAGCGGCCCCGTGAACGCCAGGATCGTGAAGTCGGCGCCATCCGCCCAGGAGCCGTTGACGTCGACAAGGATGGTTCCCGGCTTTTCGATGAAGAGACCCGCCACTTCCCGCCCACTGCTCGAAGCGGCGCTGTCGCTGGCAACCTGTTCGCCATCGATATAATGCATAATGTTGAGATCGAGGTCTTTGTCCGCTGGCCCAGCCAACAATACGATGACAAACTGCTCTGGCTCGGTGACTTCAAACAGATAGCCGGTGTGACCGCCGCTAGGCACGGAATCTTGTGTCGGTTCATTAAGAGGCAGCGTCCCTGCCTTGCCTTTGTCCTCGACAAGGATGGTATAAGCGCCGCCTGCTTCGGCGTCGGTTTGAATGCTGACGTAGTAGACGCCGGGCGCCGGGGCAATGAACTCCAGCGTTGCCGGTTCATTGGCGTAGCTGTAAGCGCTCCAGGTTTGCGCATCTGGCGTCGTACCGGCGTTAAGGGTGAGGCTGGCGTCGGTGTCGGTGCTGGCGGTCACAGCGATCACCGTCCCGATTTCGGCAACAGTGAATTGGTAGGTGTCGGTGTCTTCGGCGCTGTTGAGTTCACCGGGCGTCTCGACATCGAATTCGAGTGTGGGCGCCGGGCCGCTCAAAAAGACGCTGACTTGCAGCGAAGCGCCGCCCTCGGTCGGTGTCACCGTCAGCGCGTAGACGCCGCCCTGACTCACAAATTGCAGAACTTCGGACTCGGCAGTGTTGGTGTAGTAATAGTCGAAGTCTTCGTTGGTGACTTCCACGTCATAGACATCGCCGGCTTCACCCTGCACCAGGATCAGCGCCTGCTGTGGATATGGCGATGGCTCCAGGGTGACGGTGGCGTGGAGTGGGTCGGTCACATCGTTGGTGGTGAAGACAGCGCCGTTGAAGAGTTCACCGGGCGCATCGGGGTCGGTGCTCATCGAGCCTGCTTCGATCCCGACCAAAAAGGCCAGTTCGGCGTCGGCTTGTGCGGTGAAAGTGAGCACGTAGTCGCCAGCGCTCAAGTCGATCACGGTGTTCGTCTGCAGTGCGTCGTCGTACAAGGTGTTGCCATCGGCGTCGACCAGCGTCAATAGAAAATCAGCCGCGTCCCCATCCGCTGTGAAGGCGACGGTGTAGGTCCCGTCCAGCGGTGTTGTGAGTGCGTATGCCACACTCTCGCCTTTCGCCAGTTTGGCGTTGCCAAATTCACCCAGCAGCAGCGGGCGCGGCGCATCTTGCGTGGCGGGCGCCGCCTGCACGGTCTGGAGCGGCGCCAGGCAGAGCATGACCAACAACAATGTGCGCAGCATTCCTCTGCGCCACCTAGCGAAGACGAGCGAGCTCATTGTAACCTCCTGTAGTGGGAAAAAGTTGAGTTATCGAACGCTGAAACGGACATTTCTGCTATCGTCACCCTGGCGTGAATCCTTCGCGTTGATCAATACTAGAGCCAAATTGACACATCGTGCGCTTGCTGGGACAATCAAATTTTGGGAATGCCGCAAGCCCCTTTCATCATAGTACACCGGTTTGCGGCGAAATCATATGTGCAAATGAGGGGGAAGTGATCGATTTTGCTTTTTCTAACGGCGGATCGGAGGCGGGCCCGGCTTGGGGGAGCGCACTGCTCGCACCGCTGGCGCCAGATGCGTTGACGCCGTTCACAGGGAGCTTGCTGACGGAGGTCGCCGCGCGCGCCTGGTATCTCTACTATGACCGTCTGGGCTTTGGCCCGGCCCCGCGCGCCAAGGTGGTGCGTCTGCACGACGGACGTCCCTTTGTCAATCTGACTTTGTCTGCAACGCTGGACGCCGAGAACGCTGGCATCACACCGCCGGTCGTGCGGATCGATGGCGCCGCGCGCCCTCTGCTTGCCTGGGAGAAGCCTGGTTTGCTGGCGGGGATCAAGCTCGCACGAGGCGCCAAAAAGATCGAGGAAACTTTGCGCCAGCTGCAACAGGAATTGCCAGCGATAACTGCCAAGACGGCGGCCTGGCAGCAGCGGGTCGCCGGGTTGCGCTGGTCACAGGCCGAAGTGCTCCAAATCATGGAGGAGATTGAGCATGTCGGCGCGGCAGCGCTGTTGCCGTACTTTGCCGCTCGCCACAATCTGGAATGGGCTTATCGGCGGCTGCTGGCGTTGTTGGCGCCACGCTCGGAAAGCGAGGCCGCCGCACTGCTCGTGCAGGCGTTGGGCGGCGCCGCGCCGACTGTCGAGTTGGAGATGGCGCAACAGGTGCAACGACTAGGGGAGCACGCAGCATCGCAGCCGGCGGTGCGCGCCTGGCTCCGTGCTGGCGTGTTCGACGCCTGGCAAACGTCGCTGCCGCCGGGCGCATTTGCTGATGAGTTGCAGGCGTTCATGGCGCAGTACGGCCAGCGCGGGCTGCAGGAAGGTGAGATCGCTGCGCCACGCTGGGTCGAAGCGCCCGGCCTGCTCTTCACTGCGATCCGTGCCTGTGCAGAAGGTGCGCCTGCACCCGGTGTCGTGCCGCCTGCCGACCCGCAACCGTTGTTGGCTGCCATCGATGGCAAGGTGCGCAAGGAGGCCCAACAACTCGTCACACAGATGCAGGCGCTGCTTACTATGCAAAGCCAGTCGCTGCACGCGGTCGCCTACATGCTGGCCGGCACGCGGCAGTGGGCGCTGGCGGCGGCACGCGAGGCGCTGAGCGATCACCGCATCACCGCGTTGGACGCAATCTTCTTCTACGAAGTGGAGGAAGTGAAGGAAATGATGACGGGCGAGTGGAACGTCAGCGATCTCGGGGCAATCCACGCCACCGCCGCGGCGCGCCAACAAGCGTTGGCTGGCTGGCGCCGCATTGTTCCGCCCGGGTTGATTTGGGGGGAACGCGCGGCGATGTTGTCCGCGTCCGGCCTGCCAGCAGCCGTCGGCAGCGTGAACGGCAGCGCTTTTCCTGCTGAAGCTATCACGGCATTGCCCGCGGACGCTATCCTGGTCGCCCAACAGCCGGAAAGCGCGGCGGCTATCTTGCTGCCTGCGGCGCGCGCTTTTGTGACGGCGCAGGGCAGCCCGCTGGATCCGCTCTGCGTATGTGCGCGCAGCCTTGGTCGCCCCGGCGTCGTCGCTGCGGGCGCCGCCATCACCAATGTTGCGCCCGTAGCCCGCGTGGCTGTCGATGGCGCGCAAGGGAAAGTAACAATCCTATGACCACACAATCAACACAGCTCGGACAAACTTTGCGCACAGTCATTAGCGAGATCGGCGGATTGGATGCATCCGCCAGTGAAGCGGCGCAACAGCGTCAACAAAATCTGACCAAGCCGCTTGGCGCGCTGGGGCGGCTGGAAGAACTCAGCATCCAGCTTGCCGGCATCACCGGCGTCCTGCGTCCGCCTTTACGCCCGTGTCGGGTCATTGTCTGTGCAGGCGATCATGGCGTGACCGAAGAAGGCGTCAGCGCTTACCCTGCGGATGTCACCGCACAGATGGTGCTCAACTTTCTGGCTGGCGGCGCCGCCATCAATGTGCTGGCGCGCACCTTCGGGGCCGAAGTGACGGTCGTCGATGTTGGCGTCAAGGGCGAACTGCCCGATCACCCGCGCCTGGTCAAAGCGAAGATTCGGCCTGGCACGGCCAATTTTTTGCACGAACCGGCGATGACGCGTGCGGAAGCCGTGGCAGCCATCGAGGTGGGCGTCAGGGTGGCGCAGGCTGCTATTGCTGACGGGGTGCGCGTGCTGGTGACGGGCGACATGGGCATTGGCAACACAACGGCGAGTGCAGCGATTGCAGCTGCACTCACCGGGCAACCTGCCGTCGAAGTCACCGGGCTGGGCACAGGGATTGGCCGCGCTGGCTGGCGTCACAAAGTCGAGGTCGTTGCGCGCGCCATCGAAACCCACCTGCCCGATGAGCAAGACCCGCTCGATGTCCTAAGCAAGGTTGGCGGGTTGGAGATCGGCGCCATTGCGGGCGTGGTGTTGGCGGCGGCGGCGGCGCATATCCCAGTGATTATCGATGGCGTCATTGCAACTGCTGGTGCGGCAATTGCCACCAGGCTGGCGCCAGCAGTGCGCGCCTTTATGATTGCCGGTCATCAAAGTCTGGAACCGGGGCATCGCGTGCTGCTAGACTATCTTGATCTCCGGCCTTTGATGAGCCTGGATTTGCGCCTGGGGGAAGGCACCGGAGCGATGCTGGCGCTGCCGTTGCTTGACGCCGCTGTGGCGCTGCTCAACGAGATGGCCACCTTCAGCGACGCGGGCGTCTCTGGGCCAGTTGAATGAACGGAACGAAAATGCCTATGATGACCACGACGACGCCCAATGTGCACGCCGATAGCGATCAAACGGCGCTGGCTGCCGCACCCAAGATCAGCATCGTCATTCCGCTCTACAACGAAGAGGACAGCATCCCCCATCTGCACGCGGCATTGGATGCAGCCATCGCCAACTATGGCCAACCAGCGGAGGTGATCATCATCGACGATGGTTCGCGCGACCGGAGTTTTGCCCTGCTGAAGGAGATCGCCCAACGCGACCCGCGCTTCACGATCATTCGTTTCCGGCGCAACTTTGGGCAGACAGCTGCGTTTGCCGCCGGCTTTGCCCAGGCGCGCGGTGAATTCATCATTACGATGGACGCCGACCTGCAGAATGACCCGATGGACATTCCGCTGTTGATGGCAAAGGCCGACGAAGGGTACGACATCGTCAGCGGCTGGCGCAAACACCGCCAGGATCGCTGGCTCGACCGCAAGCTGCCCTCAATGCTGGCCAACCGCCTTATCTCCAACGTGACCGATGTTCGCCTGCATGACTATGGCTGCTCGCTCAAGGTGTACCGCACCGAAGTGCTCAAGCAGGTGCGGCTGTACGGCGAGTTGCATCGCTTTATCCCGGCGCTGGCCAGCCAGGTCGGCGCCACTGTAACTGAGGTGCCGGTCAACCATCGTGCGCGGCAGTTTGGGCGCTCCAAATATGGCATCAGCCGCACGATTCGTGTGATGCTGGACTTGATCACCGTCTGGTTTTTGGGAACCTACTCAACGCGGCCAATTCATGTCTTTGGCACGCTGGGGCTGGCGTCGATGGGGGTGGGGGCGCTCTTTGGGTTGTATCTGACCTTCATCAAGCTCTTTCTTGGCGCCAGCATCGGCAATCGGCCCTTGCTGCAACTGGCGATTCTGCTCGTTGTCATCGGCGTGCAGCTGGTGACAATGGGTCTGCTAGGCGAGATGATCACGCGCACCTATTACGAAAGCCAGGACAAGCCGATCTATGTCGTGCGCGAGATCGTGAACGACCTGAGCAAAGCGGCGTAGCCCCCACCCGCGCGGCTGGCAGTGCAGTTGATATCTACCTTGTCACAGAAGCTCCGTCACAATCTTCCCGGAAGCGCAGGAGCTTCCGGGAAGATAACCTGCCACTAACGGTTGACAGCTGGCATATACACTTCCTGATCGAGCAGCAAATTGTCGCTGTTCATTGTCAACACCGCCACTTTGGACGACCATGCTCCACCATTGGGGACGCGTCCGAATGCTCCCCAACTCGGCGGGGCATCCCAGTCGAAAGCATCGACGACAGCTGTACCTTCACCGCCATATAGGGCGATAAAGTCATTTTCGTTGTCCAGATTGTCCAGCACATTGCCAACGCCGACATGCCAGATCTGGCTGGTGGTTGGGCCATTCTGGCCGGCATCGCCATCGATCAGCAGCGTGATCAATCCACCTGCAGGCACGCGAATGCCAGCAGGCAGGCGGAACTTGAGCGGCTCGGTGCGCGTCTTGGTGATCGACAGCCCGTCCAGCAAGATGTCCGTTGCGCCTGGATTGTACAGCTCGATCCAGTCGGGCGTCTCGCCCGGTTCGTCCGGGTCGGGAACCAGTTTATTGGCCGTCACGATCTTGTTGATGAACAGGCGCGGCGGCGCGTAGCCTGCCATGTAGCCATATTCCCGCCCCGGCAAGGGGAAGCGGCTGGTGTCGCCGAAGATGTCACCGGCTTCGACATAATACTTGATGAGCGTGGCGGCAGGTATGGCGGGAAGTTGCGCTGTAAACTGGTCGCCGCCGGTGGTTGTCATCGGCACGCGCACCCACACGGGCGTTGACCCGGTGTAGGGCGCAGTCGCCGTCATGTAGACCAGGTCAGCCGTTGTGACCCCTAAATCATCGGTGATGATGGCCGTCACCGTGAAGGCATCGGTGGGCGCGGGCGTGTCGACGCTCACCGTTGGCGTCGTCACCTCAGAGACATACGGCGGGTTGCTGGCATTGCTCTTGCCTGGCGTGGGACGACCGATGCGCCACACGCCAGCGCCGTTGCTGCTGCGTGCGTAGGACAGATCGGTTGGCACCGCTGGAAACTCGACAGCATCGACCAGGGTCGGTGCACCGGAGCCGTCGATGATCGAAAGGCCGAAGTACTCCCCGTTGCCAGAGAGGCGGAAGGAGAGGTGCGCGGCGCCCTGTTTGGGGTCTTCATCAGCATAGAGAATCAGAAACCCATTGGCGGGCACAGTGAGCGTCTGGGTAATGATATGTTTGTCCAGTTCGGAAGGATCGTCAGTCACGGCAAGCCCTGTCAGCGACACATCCGCCGCCGTCGGGTTGTAGATTTCGATCCAGTCGGGCGCCTCGTCAGGTTCGTCCGGGTCGATGAGCGTGGTGGCATTGGAGGGCATCAGCTCATTGATGCGCAGATCAGATTGACCGGGCAGGGCGGTGGGTGGCGTCTGTGCGTTGGCCCAATTAGCCCCGCCGACTGTCAGCGCAACGGCAAACGCACAGCCGACCGCCATTGTCGCAAAGAGTCGCAGGAAACGCATTTTCATAGAAAACTCCTGTCGCTTAATAACATGCGTTGATCGTTGAAACCGCTGGCAGATAGACGAAGTCGGTCGTGGTGATCGGCTGGTTGTACTTGCCTGGCGTTGGCGCGTCTAGCTTTACCCAGGCGCTGGCATTCACCGGCGAGCGTCCATAAGATTGATCCGGCTCCATGGAGTCGAATGTCCATTGATCGATGGCTTGATTGCCACGCGCGTCGACGTCATACAGCACCAATGTCTCGCCGTCCTTGCTCAGGTTGAACGATACATGCAGCGGGCCTTGTTCCGGCTCACCATCGGCAATGAAGACCAGATAGTCATTAGGGGCAATGGTCACGCCATCGGGGATGCGGTACTTGCGCAGGTTGGTGGCGTCGTCGGTCAGGTACATGCCGCCCATATCGATGTAAAAGCCACTGGCATTGTACAACTCGAACCAGTCCGGGAACTCCAGCGGTTCGTCGGGATCGACAAACGCTGTTCGGTTGTCGGCCATAATCTCATTGATGACGATCGCCGGCTTTCGATCCTGATTGGGGTCGCCGTTATCGTTCAGGTTGCGCATGAATTCGCCCAAGAGTGGACGTCCCGCCGCCAGATCGACTGCTGTGCGGCGATTGGTCAGCACGGTGACGTGGATGGAATCCAGGCTGCAGGTCAGGTTGCGTTGGTCGGCGACGACGAAGTAGCGCGCGGCATTGCCAGGGGCGGTGGAAATTCCCGGTGCGTCGATGGTCATCATGCCGGCGTTGAGCGGGAAAGTGGTGGTGCGGGCGATCAGGTTGTCGTTGCTCGGGCTGAAGACGCCGTCGCCGTTATCGACGTAGACCAGCAGGGCGTTGAAGAGATCGGCGGCCTGTTGTGCGGTCAGCAAGCGCCCTTGCTGATCCTCAAAACGCAGCGTCAGCGCCTGCAGCGCCATAGGTGGATCGCCGACGCGCCCGCGATGGAAAAAGACTGTGTCGAGCAGGGCGCGCTGTGTGCCGGCGGCGCCCCGCGCCTGTGTCTGGACAAAGCCGAACTGCCCGCCGCGATTTTCATACCAGGCGATCTTGCCATCCCCGCGCGAGGCTGACAGTACGTCCAGGTCGCCGTCGGCGTCGATGTCACTGACAAAGACGCTGTGCGTCACGTCGGTAAAAGGCGTGATCAGGTGAGGCGTCCACGTGGGAAAGAAGCCACCCCCATTTTCATACCAGATGACCTGGTCGGTGTATTCGATGGCGGCGATGATGTCTTTGTCGCCGTCGGCGTCCATGTCGCCGGTGATGGCCGCGTGCACACCATAGGCGGTGTCGCTGACGACAAAGCGTTCGAAGCGTAGACCCGGTCGATTGGCAAACCAGGCAATGGTGTTGTCCAACTCAGAAGAGACGATGATGTCCTTGTCGGTGTCGCCGTCAATGTCGTCGGCGTAGATGAACTGAGCGCCGTCGGCGCGATTATAGATCGTATCCTGGGCAAAGACGCGCGGGGCGGTTTGTCGATAGATCGTGACGCTATCGTCCTCCGCCGACGCCGACATCAGATCGAGCCAGCCGTCGCCGTCCAGGTCAGCGGCGAAGGTGGAACGCGGGTATAGCACCGAGCGCGTTACGATGTGTTTGCTCCACGCCGCGCCGGAACCGTCGAGATTCTCGTACCAGGCCACGGTATTGTCGCCGTCGGTCGCCGAGTAGAGGTCAAGGTCGCCGTCGTTGTCCAGATCGGCGACATTCACGTCGCGTACACGCATGGCGTCACTTGCCACTACTAATGGCTGGAAGCTCACCGAGCCTGTTTCCCGCAATAGGTTTTCGTAGCGAATGATGCGATGCGTGGTGCGGTCGGCGGCAATGATGTCCACATCTCCATCGCCGTTCAGGTCGCCGCTCGTCACCCATCGCCCACCTTGAAAGCTGGTGTCGATGATATAGGACTCAAAATTGGGCGGACTGCCGCCAAGGTTGCGGTGCCAGGCGACGATGTTGTTGGCGGTCGAGAGAACATCCATGCGCCCATCGCCATCGATGTCGGCGGTGGCAACCGAACGCGTCTGGCTGTAGGTGTTGACCACGCGCTGGCTTTCCATCAGCGCTGAACGATGGATCGCTGTGTTGAGATAGAGGGCGACGGTGTTGTCGACGCGTGAGGCGACCGCCAGATCGGGATCGCCGTCGCGATCAAAGTCGGCCAGGTGCACACTGCGCGCACCCATCGCACTGCTGGTGACAATGAGATGGGTGAAGGTCGGCGTCGGCTGCCCGTCGTTCTCCAGGAAGTGCACGGTGTTATCATCCGACGAGGCCGCGATGATGTCGAGGTCGCCGTCACGATCCGGGTCGCCCGCCGCCACCATCTTGACATGGTTGGCGCCTGTGACCAGTACATGCTCGATGAAGGTGGCGCCGCGATGCTGATTTTCGTACCAGCCGATCAGGTTCTCTTCCTCCGAGCCAAAGATCACATCCAGGTCGCCGTCCTTGTCCAGGTCCGCGGTGGCGACCGTCTTGGCATAATCCATCACCGGGTTTGGCACCGGGCCGTTGCGGATGAAGCGCGGCGTGAACGCAGCCGGGCGCGCCCCGTTGTTGCGATACCAGAGGATTTGGTTGAGATTTTCACCGGCAGCCAGGATGTCGAGTTTGCCGTCGCTGTCGATGTCGCCCGTCGTGACCGAGACGGCGCCCGACAGGTTCCCATCGATGACGCGCATGGTGAAGCTGGGTGTATCACCGACGCCGCTATTTTCATAGAGCAACACCTGGTTGGCATCGCGTGTCGTGACCAGCACGTCGACGTCGCCATCACGGTCGATGTCGGCGCTATGCACCGCCACCGGGTAGTTCAGCCCCACTCCCAGATCGATGCGGGTGAATTGCGCCGATGCGGGCAGATTGTTGAGCAGCCAAAAGACGCTGCCATCGTTGGCGGCAGGCTGATCGGCATCAGCTGCTGAAGGCGCCAGCGCGCCGACCGCCACAGCCACGACATCCATATAGCCATCGCGATTGATGTCGGCGGGAATGGCTGCGTAGGTGCCAGGAGCAATCGTCAATAGACGCTGCTGAAACGTCAGGCTGTTCCAGTCGGTTTTGCGGAACCAGATGATTTGACCATCCTCGCGAGAGGCGGTTAGTAGATCGAGCCGGCCATCGCGATCAAAGTCGGCGGAGGTGACCGAATGTGCGCCGAGCGCAGCGTTGGTGAGGGTGACTTGCGTGGCAAAGGGGCTGCCGCCAGTGGGTGCAGCTGGTTCAGCGTGCGCCACGCGCACGCTCGGCAATAATGGCAACGGTGCGCTGTGGAGCCAGATGGCAAACAGCAACGCCCACGCCACAAGGCGAACATTTCGTTTCATGATTAACACCTTTTTGAGAAAAACCTGGTCGATGACCGGACTGTGCAATCGGTCATGCTCAATTCGAGACAAAGCCGGTCCATTCGCTATAATAGCCGCGAGTGCGCGCCGCCCCAAAGTGTACGGGGTACTGCTCACGTCCTTTTCGTGTATGTGTCAAGTGTTGACGGCATGACGAGCACTGTCTGCTCTTGTCAGATCGTTGCCCGACGCAGTGCTCGTCATTGGGCGGTGACAACCTATGCGTCTGACCTGCCTGCGATTTGTTGTGTTCGTCCTGGTAATTCTGCATATTTTGTTGAGGGTCGGCGTCTCGGCTCCGGCGTATGCCGCGCCTCGCGCCCAAGATGTTGCACCAGCGGCAGTAGCCAGCGTCGTCATCAACGAAATCCATTACGACCCAACGCCAGCGGCGGCCACACTTGAGTATGTCGAGCTGTTCAACACTGGCGCCCAAGCGCTTTCGTTGACGGGGTGGCGGCTGGAAGGCGGCATCGATTATGACTTTCCGGTAGGAACGACGCTGCCGGCGCACGGGTTCCTGGTTGTGGCGTTGGACCCTATGACGGTTCGCAATGTCTATGGTGCGGCGACAGTGGTGGGGCCATTTCGGGGACGCCTTTCGAACGAGGGCGATCGGTTGACCTTGCGCAACGCCCGCGCTCAGACGGTGGATGAGGTCGAATATGGCGTGGGTTTTCCGTGGCCCGTCACCGGCTATATGGTCGATCACGCCATTCACTTGATCAACACCGCGCTCGACAACGCCCTCCCTGGCGCCTGGCGCGCCGGGCCGCCTTCGCCGGGCGCGCCCAATGTTGGCTTGACCGACAATCCGCCGCCCCTGGTGCACAGCGTCGAGCATCAGCCGCAGACGCCGCGTAGCACCGACGCCGTCACCATCCGCGCCCGCGTCACCGATAGCGATGGCATAGCCAATGTGACACTCTGGCTACAGGTCGTGCGTCCGGGCGCCTATATCCGGATCGACACGCCTGCCTATGCCACCGCCTGGACGCCTTACACGATGCAGCCAGCTGGCGATGATGTCTATGCGTTGACATTGCCGGCTGACGTCGTGCAGCACCGTAACCTGCTCCGCTATCGCGTCGAAGCCCGCGATAGCGGTGGGCGCAGTGTGATGACCCCCGCCGCCGACGACCCGCAACCCAATTTCGCCCTTTACGTTTACGACGGTGTGCCGAGCTGGCGCGGGGCTGTCAATCCCGTGCCGGGCGCCATCGCCGTGACCTATGACTTCAACCAGATGCGGGCGCTGCCTGTGTACCAGTTGATTGCGGCGAATCTTGACGTGCTCAACGCACAGTTTTTGCCCGGCACAACCTTTTTTCAGGGCTACATGGGCAGCGACTACCTCTGGCGCGGCACGCTTGTCTACGATGGCGTCGTTTATGATCACATTGGGTTTCGGGCGCGTGGGCAGACGTTTCGCTACGCAACAGGCAAGAATAAGTGGAAGTTCAATTTTCTGCCTGGTCATCGCTTCCAGGCCAAGGACAACTACGGCCGCCCTTATCCGGTCAAGTGGGATAAGTTGAACCTGGCCAGTGGGATGCAGCACGCCAATCGCGGCTATCGCGGTGAGCATGGTCTGTTCGAGGCGCTTTCCGCCCGCGTCTTTGGCATGGCGGGCGTGCCGGCGCCGGCTACGCAATTTGTGCATTTCCGCGTGGTTGATCACAGCTACGAGACAAGCGCCAATCAGTACGACACCGATTTCTGGGGCCTATATCTGGCCGTCGAAGAGCTTGACGGGCGCTTCCTGAAGGCACGGAATCTGCCCGACGGCAACCTCTTCAAGATGAAAGATTGGTCAGGTGATTTGCAGAATCAAGGCATCGGTCAGCCGGGTGATCGGTCCGATCTGAGCGCTTTTATCGGCAACTACACCTGGGGACGTCCTGACGCCGCCTGGTGGCGCGCCAACTTCGACCTGGACAATTACTATCGCTTTCGCGCTGTGCTGGAGGCCGTTCATCACTACGATGTCGATGAAGGCAAGAATTACTTTTACTTTCACAACCCCGTCGATGGCAAGTGGGCGATCTGGCCGTGGGACCTCGACCTGACCTGGGCGGACACCTTCTATGGCGTTGGCGCTGAACCGTTCCGCGACCGGGTGCTCAACCAGCCCGACTTTGCTCTGGCCTATCAGAATGAATTGCGCAGCGTGCGCGACCTGATCTTCAACGCCGAGCAGATGAATCTCCTGATCGATGAGCTGGTCGCCGTGATCGATACGCCAGCCGGCGGCGCCTCGATGGTGGATGCCGATCGCGCTATGTGGGATTTCAACCCAATCCTGGAGTCGCGCTATGTGATCGAAAATCGCGCACGCAAAGGCGCTTTCTACCGCCAGGCGCCCACACGCGACTTTGCTGGCATGGTGCAATTGATGCGCGACTGGGTGACGAAGCGCACCACCTGGATCGATCAGACGCTGCTGACGGATCAGGCTTTCCCGGCCACGCCTACGTTGCGCTACACTGGCCGCGCCGGTTTCCCTGCCGATGATCTGACCTTTGCCCCGGGCGCGTTCAGCTCGCCGCAGGGCGCCGCCTTTGCCGGTATGCAATGGCTGGCGGCGGAGGTGGCCTGGCCTGGCCTGACCGGTTATGCCGTCGGCGCCCCCAATCGCTATGAAGCCGAGACCGCCTGGACATCACCGATTTACACAACCTTCACGTCGACTTTCACCGTGCCCAACGGGGTGTGTCGCGCTGGCGCCACCTGTCGCGTGCGTGTGCGGATGCTCGATAGCACCGGGCGCTGGAGTCATTGGTCGGCGCCGCAACAGTTTGTCGTTGGGGCGCCAGCGCAAGCTGTGACGAGGGCGTTGCAAGTCACCGAGATCATGTACAACCCTCTGGACTGGGGCAATGTTCCTGGCGACGAACTGGAGTTCTTGGAGATCAAGAATATCGGGAACGCGACGCTCGATCTGAGCAATTTGCGCCTGACCAACGCCGTGGAGTACACCTTCCCTGTGGCAACGCAGCTGGCGCCCGGCGCCTTTGTGGTGGTGGCGGAAAATGCTGTGCGTTTTGAGGCTCGCTATGGCATCGCGCCATCTGGCCAGTACCGGGGGCAGTTGGATAATGGCGGCGAGACGCTTGAGGTGCGCGACGCCTTCAATCGCACGATCTTCAGCATCACCTACGATGATCGGGAAGGGTGGCCTGCGTTTGCTGACGGACTCGGCTACAGCTTGGTGACCAACGCACTCGGTGATCCCACCGATGTCAATCAACCGGCGTACTGGCGCGCCAGCACAGTGACCGGCGGTTCGCCAGGCGCCGATGACCCGGTTGCTGTCGTCTTCAATGAGTTTCTCTTCGATCCTGCGACCAAACAGTTGTCCGCCATTGAGCTGTACAATCCAGCGCCACATCCCGTCGATGTGAGTGGCTGGACCGTGACTGAACGCTGGGTAAACGCGCCGCGCTACGGCGCCATGCCCGGCCATGGCGCGCGCCTGCCTGCCAACAGCGTGATGCCTGCCAACGGCTATCTGGTTGTGCCGGTTGCGAAGCTGAGCCAGCCATTGACCATTGGCGTCGGGCCGGGCGTGCTGGTTCTCAATTCAGCGGCGACGGCTGGTTGGCTCACCGGCTATGTGCACGCCGTCACCATCTTTGCGCCCGCCTATGCCGACGCCTTGGGGCGAGTCGTGCTGGCTGGCGGCGAGAGTGCGTATGTGCCACAATCCAGTACACCCGGCGCCGCCAATGGAGAGGCTGTGGTGGCGCCTATCACGATCACCAGGATCAAGCTTCTGCCGGAAGGCGCTGTGCAATGGGTGGAAGTGACCAACCACACCGACACCGCAATTCCACTATTTGCAACGGGCGCCCCGACCGTCACCTGGATGATCGATCAGTTGCTCTTCCAGTTCCCGCCCGGCGTCACCCTGGGCGCGCATGAGCGGCTGCTGATTGCCAACCTCTTGCCCGCCATCGTGTGCACGCAGGACGCGCCGCCCCAGGGACGGCGCGTCCTGGGCGGGGCGGCGCTGCCGCCTGCGGCGGGGGGCGGTGCGTTGCGCCTGCTTGCGCCACAACCCACCAACACAACCGGCGTCTACACCTATGCTGTGGTCGATGAAGTGCGCTTCGATGGCGTCGAACGTCTGCGCTTGCGACCGGACGCCACCCTGTGGCAGCGCAGCGCCGACGCTGATCCCGGTTTTGACCCGGCAAGCTGGCTCGCATCCAACGCCCCGCTGACGGCTGACGATGCGCCCACCGATCCGGCTGACTTGTGCGCTTTCGACGTCTACCGTGATGCCGAAGGTCATGTGCGGGTGGAATGGGTGACGCGCGCGCTGCCAGCCGAACAACATTTTGTGCTTTGGCGCAGCATGAGCTTCGATCGTTCCGCCGCCGTCGTGGTCGCAGATGACGAACAGGTGCGCGCTGTGGAGGCGTCCGGCGCCTTCCATTGGGTGGACCTTGACTTGACGTCGGACGCACAGCCCTTCTACTGGCTGCAACTGCGCACAGAAGCGGGCGCCAGTGATGTGGCGCTGTCGGGGGTGCGCACACCGATGTCTATCAATTATCTGCCCATTGTGGCTCAGCAGCCTTGATCTGCGCATGAACACTATGTTCACTCACGACGCAACGCGCGTTGACGAGCCTGGGTTGTCGGTGATGGGCGGGCAGCGCATGGCGCGCATCGTGGTTGTCTTGCTGGCGTTGAGCGGGCTGCTGCTCCTGCTCTTTGGCCTGAACATGCGGCGCGGTCTCAACCATGACGAACATCAATTCGTTGGCAGCGCGGTGTTGCTGGCACGCGCCGGACTGCTGCCATACGCCGACTTCGCCTACTTCCACGTGCCAGGTCAGACGCTGCTCAACGCCGCGCTCTTTGTCATCTTTGATCACTTCCTGCTGACGGCGCGCACGCTGGCGGTGCTCAGTAGCTGGGTGGGGTTGGCGTTGATCCTGGTAAGCGGGATGCGCTTTGCGCCCTTCTCCGGCGGCTGGGCGAGATTGGGCTATGCGCTGGCTGGCGTCGTGGCATTGGCGGCGTCGCCGATCTTTGTCTTCACCAGTGGTCGCGCCTGGAATCACGACCTGCCGATGCTGCTGGTCCTGGCGGCGATCTGTACCTTTCTCCATGCCAGCGGCTATAACCGCGTCGCTGCCGCTGGCCGGGTTGGGGGCTGTTCGGTGCGCTGGTTGGCGGCAACCGGCGGCTTGTTGGGGTTGGCGGCGGCCACGCGGTTAAGCTATGCCTTCCTGGCGCCGGCGTTCATCGTGGCGTTGTGGCTGGCGTGTGGACGCACCTGGCGCAGCTGGCTGGCGGCGAGCGGCTGGCTGGCGATGGGTGGCTTGGTGGGGCTGGCGCCGGTGTGGTGGGCGTTGCTCGTCGCGCCGGATGGCTTTCTCTTCGGCAATGTTGTCTACAACTTGCGGCTCAACCCGCTCTATTACGCCACCGCCAGCGGTGCAGCAGCGGTGACGTTGTTTGCCAAGGTGGCCGCATTGGGTGATTTGGGGTGGCGTCAGCCAGCCAATCTGGTGCTGCCGCTGCTCTTTGGCGGCGCATTGCTGCCGGCGCTGCCCCATCTGCGGCGGCAGACATCTCTACCGCTACAGCTGTTGCTGCTGCTGTTGCCATTGGCTTTATTGGGGGCAATGAGCGCAACGCCAGCGCAGACGCAGTATTTCTACATGCTCTATCCGTTCTTGACGTTGGGCTTTTTCTACGCCGTGGCGTTGTGGCCGCGCCGCCAGCGGTGGGCGGCATTGGCGGTGGTGGCGGGCGCGCTGGTTAGCGTCGTGGCGACGGCGTCTGCGTATGCTGGCGGCGCTGAAGTGCTGCTGCGTCCCGACCGTTGGTATCCCATGAAGGTGCATGCACGCGGCGTGCGCATCGCTGAACTAGCTGGCAATGGCCCTGTCCTGACGTTGGCGCCAATTCATGCATTGGAAGGCGGGCTTGCCACTTACCCACAATTCATCACCGGGCCGCTGGCGTGGCGCGTGGCGCCGCTTGTCTCGGCAACGGAGCGCGCACGTTTCGGTCTTGTTACGGCGTCCGAGCTGGCAGCATGGTTGGAGAAGCAACCCCCGCGCGCAGTGCTGACCGGTTTTGAGGAGGACGACGCTGAATTAGAGGCGGTGTCGCTGGCATACGCCCATGCCCACAATTTCGTGCCGGTTCCGCTTCTCGATGAGGGTGTGCTCTGGCTGTCGCCGGTAACGAATTGGCGCAACGCGATTCAGCTTGGCGCGATCGAAATGCCGGCGCAGCCTGTGCGGCCGGGCGACGACGTGGTTGTGACGCTGCACTTGATGAACAGCGCACCAATTGCCCGCAACCTCAATGTGCTTGTGCGCGTCGTGGATGCCACTGGCAAGGAGACTGCGCGCAGTGAAGGCTGGCCCTATGGCGCGCCGACGGCGACGTGGCAGGCAGGCGTCACCTGGCCCGACGGCCATACGTTGCGGGTCGCCGCCGACGCACCTCCCGGCCCCCGGCGCGTGGAGGTGAGTTTCTACGACCCGGAGACGTTGGAACTCTTTGGCGATGTTTATACGGCTGGCTACCTGATGGTGGCGGGCGACGAATTGGTGACGGCGCCGCTGGCGAGCTTTGCGCACAATCTCGACCTGCTGTCAGTTGAGGTTGCCGCACAGCCCTGGCAGCCTGGCGTCCAAACGGTCACGCTGACGTGGCGACCTGCGGCGCCCTTGCCGGCCAGTTACACGATGTTTGTGCACCTGCTTGACCCGGCGGGCAATCTGATCACTCAGCACGATCAGCCGCCGTTGCAGGGTTTCTATCCCAGCGATCGCTGGTTGCCTGACGCACCGTATCAAGATGTGGTGACGTTGACCGTGCCCGTCGACGCGCCGTCTGGCGACTATCGCCTGGCCGTGGGCTGGTATGATCCTGTGAGTGGGCAGCGGTTGGCGCTCTCTGCGCCAGCGGCAGGCGATGCGTTCGACATTTCTCTGCGCGTGGCGGCTACGCAATAGACGGCGGCTTGCTTCTGCGCTATGCTGTGTGCACGAAGTTGGAGACAGGCGCGCTTGCCGCTTTGTCCGCAGGAAGTAGAGGATTGACTGCGCTATGAACCTACGAACCAATCTCCTCCTGGTCGTTGCTATTGTGGCCATCATCGCCGTGACGGGCGCTTTTGTGATGCTGCAACTGGGAAGCAGCGACGTTGCCTCGACGCCGACTGCCACAACCACTGTCGCAACGACAATGAGCGTTGCATCTGCGGCGACTGCCACCTCTGCTCAGGCAACGCCGTCAACCGCAACGCCGTCAACCGCAACGCCGTCAACCGCAACGCCGTCAACGGAGACGGATGCATCGACCGTCGCAGATGCGCCGTCGCCATCTGCTGCGCCTTTGCAGCCAACGATCTACGATTACACAGTAGTCAACACCTATCCCCATGATCCCAACGCCTTTACGCAGGGGTTGGTCTACCTGGACGGCATTTTCTACGAAGGGACGGGGTTGTACGGGCGTTCATCGTTGCGCAAAGTTGCGCTGGACACGGGCCAAGTGCTCCAGCAGCACGATCTCGACGAGACCTTTTTTGGCGAGGGTATCGCTGTCCTGGGCGACGAAATCTATCAGCTTACCTGGCAGAATGGCGTCGGCTTCGTCTATGATCGGGAGTCCTTCACTGAAAAACGTCGCTTCACCTACGCCACGGAAGGTTGGGGATTGACGCACGACGGCGAAAACCTGATCATGAGCGACGGCACGCCGATCATCTATTTTCGCGACCCCGCGACGCTGGAAGAGGTGCGGCGCATCACCGTAACCGTGAGCGGCGAACCCGTGATGCGGTTGAACGAGCTGGAGTACATCGACGGCAAGATTCTTGCCAATGTCTGGCAGACTGATTACATGCTGCGCATCGACCCGGCGACGGGCGTTGTCGACGGCGTCTACGATTTCACCGGCTTGCTGGCGCAGGCGCCGCCATCGACCTCCACCACGGCGCCGGACGTACTGAACGGCGTCGCCTACGACCGCGAGAATGACCGCTTTTTTGTCACCGGCAAGTTGTGGCCTGCCTTGTTCGAGGTGGAGCTGCACCCGCGCCAGACACAATAAACAGGTTATCTTCGAAGTCATGCGGAAGACAAGGTAATCCACCATGAAGGCACTCCTGGTTGGCGGCGGTGGCCGTGAACACGCCATCGCCCACAAACTCTCTCAATCCCCAGCGCTTGATCATCTCTATGTGGCGCCTGGCAATGGCGGCACGGCGCGGCTGGCGAAGGCTGAAAACGTGGCCATCGGCGCTGAGGATATCCCCGCTCTGCTTGCCTTTGCCCGCGATCATGCCGTCGACCTGACCGTTGTTGGCCCCGAAGCGCCGTTGGTCGCCGGCATCGTTGACGCGTTCCAGGCGGCAGGGCTGCGCATCTTTGGTCCGACGCGCGCCGCCGCCCAACTCGAAGGCTCGAAGGCTTTCTCCAAGCGCTTCATGCAACGCTGGCAGATTCCCACCGGCCAGGCGGAGATTTTTGATGACTTCGATGACGCCATGCGCTACATGCGCGCCATCGATTTTGTACCGGTGATCAAAGCAAGCGGGCTGGCTGCCGGCAAGGGCGTCATCGTGCCTGCCACCATGGAGCAGGCCGCGACGGCGGTGCGCGATATCCTGCTTGAGCGGCGCTTTGGCGATGCAGGCGCCACGCTGCTGGTTGAGGAAAAACTCTCCGGGCCAGAGGTCTCTGTGCTGGCGTTTTGTGACGGTCATCGCGCTCGCCTTCTGCCCACGGCGCAGGATCACAAGCGGCTGCGCGACCGCGATCAAGGGCCGAACACTGGGGGTATGGGCGCGTTCTCGCCTTCGGCGCTGGTCACGCCGGATCTGTTGGCAGAAATCGAACGCACGACAATCCAGCCGGTGCTGGCGGGTATGGCCGCCGAAGGCGCACCCTACGTCGGCGTGCTCTATGCCGGGCTGATGCTCACGCCGCAAGGTCCGCGCGTGTTGGAGTACAACTGTCGTCTCGGCGATCCGGAGACGCAGGTGCTCTTGCCGCTGCTCGACAGCGATCTGATAGAGGTGCTGCAGGCTTGCAGCGAGGGTGCGCTCGATCGCGTGCGCCTGCGCTGGCGCAAAGCCAGCGCGGTCACCGTTGTCATGGCCTCTGAAGGCTACCCGGATGAGTATCGCACCGGGTTGGAAATCTTTGGCATCGACGAAGCCGAAGCGACTGGCTGCACCGTCTACCAGGCCGGCACGCGCCTCAAGGATGGCCGCCTGATCACGGCGGGCGGCCGCGTGCTCTCCGTAACGGCGACGGCGCCCACCGTCGAGCACGCAGCGCGGCGCGCCTATATTGGCGTCCAACGTATCAGCTTTGCCGGCGCTCACTATCGCCGCGACATTGGTCTGCCACTACGCGCCAAGACCAGACAAGCCAAGCATTCGCCCACAACCCGAAAGACGAACAAATCATGACGGAAGCAACCGCCTCCAAAGCGACGGAGCCTACCACCGACTCCGCCAAATCCAAACTCGAACTGCACGACGAGATCATTGAGACTGAACATGTCGCCCACATTGCCGGCGGTGATGTGGCGTACAAGGCCACAACCGGGCGCATCGTGATGAAAGACGAAGAGGGCAAAGCCAAAGCCGCCATCTTTTTCATCGCCTACACGCGCACCGGCATCGACGATCTGCGCCGCCGCCCGATCATTTTCTCTTTCAATGGCGGCCCCGGTGCGTCCTCGGTCTGGCTGCATCTGGGCTTGCTGGGACCGCGGCGCGTGCTTGCAGGCGACGCCGGCGCGCCGCTGCCGCCGCCATATCAACTTGTGGATAACGAATACTCACTACTTGACCTGGCCGACATCGTCTTCATCGACCCGGTGAGCACCGGCTACAGCCGTCCGGCGCCCGGCGAGGAAGCGAAACAATTTCACGGGTTGGAGCCGGATATCGAGTCAGTCGGTGAGTTCATTCGCCTCTACGTCACGCGCTACAAACGTTGGGCGTCACCCAAGTTCCTGGCTGGCGAGAGCTACGGCACGACGCGTGCGGCGGGATTGGCTGGATACTTACAGAGCAAGCATGGCATGTATCTCAACGGGCTGCTGCTCATCTCGACTGTGCTCAATTTTCAGACGTTGGAGTTCGAGGTCGGCAACGAGTTGCCCTACGTGCTGTTTCTGCCGACCTACACTGCCACCGCCTGGTATCACCAACGGCTGGCGGCTGATTTGCAAGCAGACTTGCAAAAAGCTATCCGGGAAGCGGCAGATTTTGCTGCAGGTGCATATGCTCACGCCCTCTTCCAGGGCAGCGCGCTCCCACCCGCTGCACATGCTGAGATGGTGCGCCAGGTAGCTCGCTATACCGGACTCTCCGAAGCCTATGTGGAAGCAACGAATCTGCGGATTGAGATTCTCCGCTTCTGCAAGGAATTGTTGCGCGACCAGCGGCGCACGGTGGGGCGTCTCGACAGCCGTTTTACCGGCATGGGTCGCGACGCTGCGGGTGAGCAGCCTGACAATGATCCCAGCTACACCGCGATCCAAGGCGCGTACTCCAGCGCGATGAATGCCTACGTGCGCGAGGAACTCAACTTTGCCAGCGATCTGCCCTATGCGGTGTTGACGGGGTTGTATGAGAACTGGGACTACAGCAAACATCAGAACAAATACGTTGACGTCAGTGAGACACTGCGTGCGGCGATCACGCAGAACCCATTTCTACAAATCTTCGTCGCCAATGGCTACTACGATCTGGCGACGCCATTCTTTGCGACCGAATACACGATCAATCATCTGCATTTGGAGCCGGCGCTGCAAGCCAACGTGCACATGACCTACTATGCGGCCGGGCACATGATGTACGTGCACGCCGGGTCGTTAGCGCAGCTGCGCACCGACATGACGGCATTTTTGCACGCGGCGCTTAGTCCGTTGCGAGGAGAACGATGACAGCGTTATATAAAGCTGCTGGCGTCGACATCGATGCCGGCGCGCAGGCGGTGAATCTGATGAAACAAGCGATCCAGGCGACCTTTACGCCCAATGTGCTGGCGGGCGTGGGCAGCTTTGGCGGCGTCTTTGCGCTGCGTGGGCTGCCAACGCAAGCGGTATTGGTGGCCTCGATTGATGGCGTCGGCACCAAGGTCAAGCTGGCGGCCGAGCTGGGACGTTGGCGCAGCGTGGGGCACGACCTGGTCAACCACTGCGTCAACGACATTCTGGTGCAGAATGCGCGCCCGCTTTTCTTTCTGGATTACATCGCTACAAGCCGACTCGACCCGGTGGCGGCGGCGGAGGTAGTGACCGGCATGGCTGAAGCGTGCCAGGCGGTCGGTTGCGCATTGCTAGGTGGGGAGACTGCGGAGATGCCCGGCGTCTATGCGGAGGGCGCTTTTGACCTGGCCGGCGCCATCGTCGGCCTGGCTGACCAGGCGGCGTTGCTGCCGCAGCCGGGAACGATGGCAGTGGGCGATGCACTAATCGGGCTGGCCAGCAGCGGGCCGCACACCAACGGTTATTCGCTGATCCGCAAGATCGTGGCGGGGCGCGACCTGACGCAGGTGTTGGAGGATGGACAGACGCTGGCGGATGCCCTGCTGGCGCCGCATCGCTGCTACCTGCCGCAGATCGAGGCGCTCCAACAGGCAGGACACACCATCAAGGGGATGGCGCACATCACCGGCGGCGGGCTGTTGGAGAACATACCGCGCGTGCTGCCGGAGCATCTGACCGCGCGCATCGTCGTGCGCAGTTGGGTGCGCCCGCCCCTCTTCGAGCAACTGGTGAGTTGGAGCGGGATCGACCTGGTCGAGGCGCATCGCGTCTTCAACATGGGCGTCGGCATGGTGCTGATTGTCCCCAGCGTCGCCGCCGAGTCAAT
>DMDA01000003.1:0-9072 GCA_003451595.1 Chloroflexota bacterium
TCATTCTGATGCTGGCCTCTGCTCTATGATTGCTCACGAGGTCAGGGCTTTCAAACTCGCCGATGCACATTCCAGAATTTCAACCACTTAAGATACACAACCGCCAGATGCAAGTGGGTGTTGTGGAGGTGATGACTTTGTGTCATGTATTGCGCGCCACGGCAAGGGGGAAACCCGCAGCAGGCGTCGATGTTGGGCGATGTTGGGCTATTCAGGGGGCTGTCGGTGCGAATCGGGCAAGCCATCGCCAGCTTCGATCAATTCCTTCAACCGTTGGACAAAGCGCGCGGCCGGCGCGCCATCGACAATATCATGATCGAAGCTGATCGTCACGCTCAGATATTCGTGCATCTCCAGCTTACCCGCCACGAGCGCCGGTTTTTGGGCGATGCCGCCCAACGTCACCTGGAGTGTGTGGTTAGGCGCCGGGATGCCCCAACCGCCACCATTCCCGAACATACCTACCGAAGTGAGCAACACCGTGCCATAATATGCTTTGATCCAGTGCGGTTGCTGGAACAGCACGCGCAGGAATGCGCGGCGTACAAAGCCGGGCAGCCACACAAACCAGTCGATGAAGCGCGCTTCAGTGCTCTGGGCGTGGGTGTGCTGAAACGCCCGAATCTCGGCATGCAGCTGATGCACCGTCTTCTGGTTCACCCCGCGCAGAATGTGTGGGCGGAGCACCGGTTTGCCCTCCACCTCCACCTCGAAGAGCGTGTTGACATCCACCTCGTCAAAGATAATCAGCCGGTTGCGCCAGTTGCGGTAGGCATGCATATGACGGTTCATGTCAATCGCTTTACCCAGACAGGCCAGGATGAAGGCTGTAAATGAGAGGCTCTCGCCCGTTTGCCGCTTGTGGCTGCGCAGGCAGGCGCGGGCGTGCGATACATCGAAGCCGTACGCCTGGACGAACGAGGCGAAGTCTTGCGGTGCAGCGAGCCGCACCTGATAGCCAGCTCGCTGCAAGCCGCGACTTAACGCAACACATGGCTGAATGTCACCGCGTGACCCGGCGGCGAAAATCGTGATTTGCATCGTCTACCCGGCGCCTCCCGCCCCGCGCTGGGGACAACTGGAAACCTACAATCGCAGTGGTTGGTCGTCAATCATCATCAGACGCACTAAGGATACCATGCCAGCGGGCTTTTCACATTTGAGTCCACTGCCGACTCGTCGGCGGTGCATTGGGAGCAGCGTGTGCCTTGTAGGTCACCCCTTCCGACGTGACAGGCAACCCCTTACGCCGACGGCGATCTTGCCGTTGCTGCGTTGCGATTGCGATAAAAGTTGACATGCAGCCGACTAGTAGATTATATATCTATTGTAATTATGCGCATATATGCATAAATACAAATCATGTAATACGGAGAAAAATCATGATGCAATCACCTTTCGCTCTGTCCAGAGCAGCGACGGTCACGGTGCGCGCCACCCTTGCCACCGTGCCCAGTCAACTCTTCAGTCTATGGGCATTGACCGCCGACACTGTGCCGGTGGACAACTGGGTCACGCAGGCAGCAACGCAGTTGTCACCAGAGGAGCGCCGCTTCAACCGGCTGCTCTTTGCTCTGTTTGGCGCTGCCCTGCTGCCGCCTGAAGCTCCCACCGATTTCCTGACCTATCTTGAGACACTGCAGGGAGCGGCGTTTCAAGCGCGCCTGGTCGAGGTGATGCCAGAGAGTGATGAGCCGGCGTTGCGCGCTGAGGCAGAGGCGTTGTTAGCCGATCCAGTCGCCTTGCAACAGCGGATCATCGCGCATCTGCGCCACCTGTGGAGCGCCCTGTTGGCGGCGGAGTGGCAGCGTCACGCGCATCTCCTTTCCCAGATGACAAGCACGCTCAATGAGGTGATCTTCAGCCAACCGCACTGGCAGGCGGCTGATCCCTTTAATGTGCTGCGCTTCCTGCTGCAGACCGAGCCGGATGATCGCCAGCTTGTGCAGGCAGCGGGTGTGCGCCAGGTTCTGTTGGTGCTTTCGCCGCATCTGCACGCCCATCTTGCCCGCTTCGATCAAGACGCCACCCTGTGGGTGGTGCGCACCTTCGACCCGCAATTGTTGCGCCGCGACCCGTTGCGCCGCGCCGAGGCGCTTGGTCCGCTCCATGCCTTGGCGGACGACACGCGCCTGCGCATCCTTGAACTTCTGGTCGAGCACGGCGAGCAGCGCGCTCAAGAGATCATCGCGCGCCTGGCGGGCAGCCAGGGCAATGTCTCGCGTCATCTCAAGCAGTTGGTGGGTGCGGGCTTTGTGCGAGAACGCCGCGCCGGCGACGCCAACAAACTCTACACCTACGATCCGGCCGGTCTGCAGCGCACGATGTTCCTGGCGCGCCAGTTGCTTTCCCGCCATAATGTGGAAGCAGTGGGTCAAGAGATCGCCGCCGCTACTCAACTCGACCAGGTGCGCGCTGGCGCGCCGCCGATCCTGCGCGACCTGTTGGATGAGCAAGGGCGCGTGACACGGTGGCCTGGCAAGATAAAAGAGCAAGAGGCCATGTTGCGCTATCTCCTCGATAAATTCGAACCAGAGCGCAGTTACTCCGAACAGCAGGTGAACGAGTTGCTACAGCAATGGCACCTCGACGCCGACTTCGTGCTGGTGCGCCGCAGCCTGGTCGACGCGGGCTTGCTCCGGCGTACGCGGGACGGTGCGCGTTACTGGCGTGCGTAACGCAGTGATGGCGACGTCTTGCCCGACATCTCAGAGACGGCCTGAATCCTGCCAACTGTGACGCCAGATCGCCGAGCCGTAGAGCTTCGTCGAGGCAAAATGATACTTTTTTGCCTGTTGAACTATCTGGCGTCAGTGAGCTATCATTCTGGGGCAAGCGGGTGGCTACGCACACTTCACCTGGCCACTGCTTGCTATTTTCATTTATCCGCTTCGTGAGTATGAAAGGGTATCTTTATGTTGCATCTTCCTGCGTGGGGAATCGTGCTATTTCAGCAGAGTGCAGATGACGCTGCCGCCGCCGGTCTCTTTGGGGGAATCGGCGGTTTCATCGGTTTGGTCTTTGCCGTGTTGGTCATTGCCGGGCTTTGGAAGGTATTTAGCAAGGCGGGCCAACCAGGATGGGCGGCCATTATTCCGCTCTACAACATCTATGTCCTTCTGAAGATCGTGGGCCGACCGGGCTGGTGGCTGCTGCTTTTCTTCATCCCCTTCGTCAACTTGATCATTGCGATCATCGTCAACATCGACCTGGCCAAATCCTTTGGCAAGAGCGTGTTCGTGTGGGGCATCCTACTGCTCACGATCTTCAGCGCCATTGGGTATATTCTGCTCGGCTTCGGTGGTTCCACCTATCAGGGGCCAGCAGCCAGGTCATAGCATCCGCAGGTCAGCCTGGGCAGCATCTGCGTCGCTGTGCGCAGCCTGCCCAGGGTCGCGTGCAAACTCAACCCATGTTACAATGGCGCCGCATGGAAAGCAGTGACGAGACTCAACCCTGCGACTGGCAAGTGAACGCGATGAAACGGACAGCGACTTCTGCCTTTGGGGTAAGCAAACGGGAAGGCCACGACGCCTCTGCGTTTTATAACCGCCGACTCTATCCGCCAGGCGCCGCGGTGGAGCCTGCGCCGGCCCCAGCGGCAGCAACGACGCCGCCGCTGGCGAGCTGGGCTGACCGCATCTACTGCCAGTCCTCGACGGCAATGACGCCCATCCCCGACAATGCGGTGGGGCTTGCTTTCACTTCCCCGCCCTACAACGTAGGCAAGGATTACGATGACGATCTGGCCTTCGACGCCTATCTGGGGCTGATCGAGGAGGTGGCGCGTGAAGTCCACCGCGTGCTGAAGCCGGGTGGGCGCTATGTGGTCAATATCGCCAACCTGGGGCGCAAACCCTACATTCCGCTACATGCCTACTTCTACCAACGTCATATGGCGGTCGGCTTCCTGCCGATGGGTGAGATCATCTGGCAGAAGGCGAAGGGCGCCAGCGGCAATTGCGCCTGGGGCAGCTGGCAGAGCGCCAGGTCGCCGCGTCTGCGCGATATCCATGAATATTTGCTTGTCTTTGCCAAACAGAGTTTCTCGCGCCCCGATCGCGGGGAATCGGACATTGGCCGCGATGAATTTATGGCAAGCACACTCTCCATCTGGGACATTCCGCCTGAGTCCGCCAAACGCGTCGGCCATCCAGCGCCCTTCCCGGTTGCGTTGGCCGAACGCGTGATCCAACTTTACTCCTATGTCGGTGACGTCGTACTCGATCCCTTTGCCGGTTCGGGCACGACGTGTGTTGCCGCCGCGCGGCATAAACGCCATTACGCCGGCTTCGACGTTGATCCTGCTTATTGTGCGCTGGCAGAGGCGCGTGTGACCGCCGCCCTCGCGTCGGCGTGAGCTGCATTGCGGTTGTAGCACATTTTGTAACGGTTTGTTGCTGTCACTCCTCCCTCATTTCCGCTTTACTGATTTCCAGGTTGATATTTTATGAGCGCAGTGTTGCGTATTACGTGTTGTGTGAGGGATTCCGGCACGTAGCACGCAACATGCAACACTGAAAACATGAAGACTCTGTCTAGAAATCAGTAATCGATGCAGCGAGATGTGATGCTGCGCCCTGTGAACACAAAGTGAGCAACGTTTGAGCTTCACTGTGGCACGCGTCTTGCGGCAAATAAACGTTTGATAAACGATGCTGGGCTATCGTATGGCCACGGCAGGCTGGCGGCAAGCAGCCCAGCATCGAGCATTCCTACACAGGAGAGGACAGCAACAATGAGAATTTTGACCATGATTGTAATGCTGGTGCTGTTTGCACTGAGCGATCAAGCTCTACAGACTGCGGCGGCATTTGGCGCGGCGCCTACATTCCCGGCGGCTCCGTCGCCAGTTCGCACACCCACACCCCAACCGCGCCCCTTGTCTACGCCGCAGCCTGTGCCCACCGTTGACGCCGCCTTACTGGCTGCGGGCAGGGCGGCCTATCTAGCCAATTATTGTGGCATCTGTCACACACTGGCAGCAGCCGGGACGACGGGCATCTTCGGACCGAGTCACGAGCACATGGGCCGCACTGCCGCTGAACGGATCGCTGCGCCCGCTTACACAGGCGCAGCCACGACTGCCGCCGACTACATACGCGAAAGCATCGTGACGCCGGCCGCTTACTTTGCACCCGGCGCCAATGGACGCCATCCGATGCCGCCCTATGCGCACCTCGCGCGCGCGGACATCGACGCGCTCGTTTATTTCTTGTTGCAACAGCAGTAGCAGGTGCGCAGACGCCTCCCCACTCTGAAATGGAGAATCCAGAAGCAGGGCCTATGTCTGTTTCTGTTTGCTCAAGCGATTGACCTTTTCAACTGTAGAAATTTTGGTGGAAATTCTGGAGGAAACCCAATGAAGCAACGTTTGATCTCATGGCGCTGGTTGATAGTGCTGGCGCTGGTTGTAGGGCTGACGCCACTACAGGCGCTCCATGCACAAGACAATGGCATGTCACAAGGTGAAGTGGTGGCCGAAGGACTAAACGGCCCGATGGGCGTGCTGGTCGACCCCAACGGTGACCTCTGGGTGGTCGATTCAGGACTTGGCGGTGAGAATACAGTGGAAGGCTTCGATTTCACCGGCCAGGCGATCACGGGCACCTATGGTCCGACCGCGCGCATCGTCAAGGTCTCGCTGGCCGACGGCGCAATGGTGGACGTGGCGGCGCTGACCTCTGTGAGCAACGGTACGGAAAACGAGGGCGGCTCGCGCCTGGCGTTGCTCGACGGTGTACTTTACGCCACTGGCGCTGGTTGGCATCCTGCCGTGATGCCATCAACAGCCGAAGCGCCGCTCCCTGGTACAGGCAGTCTCTGGCGTATCGAAACCGATGGCACGGTGAGTGAAGCGTCACCACTCTGGCAGCTCGAACGCGACAACAACCCGATCAGCGCTGAAGTTGACACGCATCCCTACGGTCTGCTTGCCGGCCCCGATGGCAACCTCTGGGTGGCTGACGCCGGCATGAACGCGCTGCTCAAGGTCGATCCGGCGACCGGCGACGCCGCCATCGTAGCGACGTTCGACCCGATTCCTGGCGTCTTTCCTAACCCCAATTACAACAACGAGATGCTGACTGACGCCGTGCCCACCGGCGTTGCGATCGCTGATGGCGTCATTTATGTGAGCTTTCTCTCCGGCGGCCCCTTCATCCCTGGCTCGGCCAAAGTGGTGATGGTGGGCGAAGACGGCGTCGTCAACGACTACGCCACCGGTCTGACGATGCTCACGGACCTGCGCACCGGGCCAGATGGCGCACTCTACGCTACACAATTTGGCCTCTTTACCGAACAAGGGCCGGTGCCGGGCAGCGGCGCCGTGATTCGCATTCAGCCGGGCGACGCCTCCGAGGTAGTCGTGTCGGGGCTGATGTTCCCGACCTCGCTTGACTTCAACGCCGATGGCGATGCCTTCGTCAGCGTGAATGGCGTCGGCGCACCGGGTTCCGGGCAGGTTGTGCGGTTCGCCGGACTGACAGGGATGGCGGGCACACCGATTGCAGAGGCGATGGCGGCAATGGCGCCACCCGATGCAGGCATGACCAGCGGCGCCGCAGCAGCGGAAACATCGACTGCCGAAGC
This sequence comes from Chloroflexota bacterium, assembly GCA_003451595.1. Taxonomy (GTDB): domain Bacteria; phylum Chloroflexota; class Anaerolineae; order Caldilineales; family Caldilineaceae; genus Caldilinea. Next base: position 6,592 of record DMDA01000003.1, read on the forward strand.
AATGACACCAGAAGCAATGACACCCGAAGAGGTCGCAACGCCAGAGGCGCCAGCTGAAGCGATGGCCGCCGCAGCCACACCAGAACCGACGCCAGAAACCATGCCCGTCACCGGCGCAGATCAGGCACAGGGCGTCACGCTTGCCATCGTGGTGGGCGTATTGGCAGCGTTGGTAAGCGCCATCTGGCTGCGCCGCCGGTTCGCCTAAGCGATCGCCCTGCGTAGAAAACCGAAATGCTCACAGCGGGACAGGCCAAGGCCTGTCCCGTTTTTTCAATCCCAATGATGGCGATTGCCTCAAACGCACTGTGCAGCAAAACCTTGAATAGCACAATTGTGACGAGATTTACAGAAACCCGACCAATACCCGTATATCGTTGCACATGATTTGCAACGTGAATGTATATATTTTGCAACAACCAACTACACCATCACACACAAGGAGAAGTATATGAAATTGCAGATGCGTAAGTTGCTTCAGCTCATTGTGGTGCTTGCCCTGGCGCTGAGCTTGGCCCCGGTGCAGCCTGCTTTTGCCCAAGACGCCGACATTGTCGACACGGCAGTGGCGGCGGGCAGCTTCAACACCCTGGTAACTGCTGTGCAGGCAGCTGGTCTAGTCGATACGCTCAAGGGTGAAGGCCCCTTCACCGTCTTTGCGCCGACCGACGAAGCCTTTGCCAAACTGCCTGCGGAGGTGCTGGAGGCAGCATTGGCCGACCCGGAAGGGCTGCTGACGCAAGTGTTGCTCTACCACGTGGTGCCGGGCAAGGTCATGTCCACCGATCTGAGCGATGGCCTCGAGGCGGCAACAGCGCAGGGTGAATCGGTGACCTTCACAATCGCCGACGGGAAAGCTATGGTCAACAACGCTAACATTGTTGCAGCGGATGTTGCAGCCAGCAATGGCGTGATTCATGTGATCGACACCGTGATTCTGCCGCCAAGCATTGTCGCTGCTGCGGAAGCAGCCGCCACACCGGTTGCAACCGAAGAAGTCGTCGCAGAAGCAGCTGCCACACCGATGCCAACCGAAGAGGCAATGGCAGAGGCGGCAATGGCTGATATCGTTGACACCGCCGTTGCGGCAGGCAACTTCAACACTCTGGTTGCCGCTGTGCAGGCCGCTGGCCTGGTGGACGCCCTCAAGGGTGAAGGTCCATTCACGGTCTTTGCACCGACCGATGACGCCTTTGCCAAACTTCCGCAGGCGACCATCGATGCGCTGTTGGCTGACCCCACCGGCGACCTAACGCAGATTCTGCTGTATCACGTGGTTCCTGGCAAGGTGATGGCTGCCGACCTGAGTGATGGGCTGGAGGCGACGACATTGCAGGGCGGCGCAGTCACCTTTAAGTTGAGCGATAGCGGCGCAATGGTCAATGACGCCAACATCATTGCCACCGACATCGAAACCTCTAATGGCGTCATCCATGTGATTGATAGCGTTATCCTGCCGCCAGCGGCAGAGGCTGCGCCGGCCGCAGCGACCCCGGCCGCCACCGAAGAAATGGCTGCCGAGTCCATGGCGCCCGAGCAGATGCCGGTGACAGGTGGCGAAGCCGGCAATGGCCTCAACATTGCTCTCGTTGCCGGTCTGATCGTAATTGTGCTGGGTGGTTTGGCAGTAGTTTCTCGCCGCCGACTGGCGTAATCACACATCGTAGATGACGGTCAAGAGAGTGGGGCGCATGCACCCCACTCTCTTTTTGTTTCCCACAGACCAAGAGACGCCCAACAACCGCGATCGTGATTGTGTGAGCTTCACCCCATCTTCTGCTATAATGTTGCAGGGTTTTGTCGAACCCTGATGCGACACAGCGCACCAGACACAAATTTTTTCAAACACATCAAGGAGAGTTGTATGAAGCAACGCGTCCGCATCCTGCTACAACTGGCAGTGGTGTTTGCACTCATCTTGAGCCTTGCGCCACTCCAGGCAATTGCGCAGGAAGGCATGAGCGAAAAGGCCGATCTCATCGAGACCGCGATCGCCGCCGGCGATTTCACCGTTTTGGTTGATCTGGTGGAAGCCGCTGGCCTGACTGAGACCCTGCAAGGCGAAGGGCCATTCACGGTTTTTGCACCGACCGACGCAGCGTTTGCCGCCGTCCCGGCTGATGTGCTGGACGCACTAACTGCTGACCCGGCGGCGCTGCAAAGCGTCCTGCTCTATCACGTCGTACCGGGTCGCCTGGTCGCCGCCTTGATCAGCGATGGCAAAGAGGTGGCGACTGCCGAGGGCAGCAACGTGGTCTTCTCGTTTGCTGACGGAGTCAAGAAGGTCAACGGCGCCACCATTGTCGCCAAGGACATCCAGGCCTCCAACGGCGTGATCCACGTGATCGACAGTGTGATCCTGCCGCCGGAACTTGCCGCTTCGTTGGGCGTCGAGGCCGCACCAGCTGCCGAGGCCACGCCAGCCGCCACCGAGGAAGCCGCCGCTGAAGCCACGCCGGTCGCCACCGAGGAAGCCGCCGC
>DMDA01000003.1:9314-87950 GCA_003451595.1 Chloroflexota bacterium
GCCGCCACCGAGGAAGCTGCTGCTGAAGCTGCAATGGCAGAAGCGCCAGCGCCCGACTCCTTGCCGGTCACGGGTGGCGAGAGCAACCTGCCGGGCATGTTGGTCGCCGTGATGGTGCTGGTCGTAGTGGCGGGCGTCGCTGTGGCGTCGCGCCGTCGCCTGGCCTAGCATGTGAAGCGTTGCGTCACACGTCATGCGGTGTACATCAAGCATGGCGTGTGACGCATGATGTCTATGCCCCGCTCGACACCCACCGTCGCACGTATGGCCGCACAGGTGGCAGCCTGGCATGCGCAACACGACCATCGCGCCATCTTTCTGGACTGCTATCTGCGCATGACGCACCAGATGCTCGCCGCCCTCGATGCTGGCGAGTTTGCTGACGCCGCCTGGGTAGCACGTTTGCTCGACCGTTTTGCCGACTACTACTTCGACGCCCTCGCCACCTACGAACAGGGCGCCGCCACGCCCGCTGTCTGGCAGGTCGCGCACGATGCAGCCCGCCGGGCGGAGACGCAGACACTCCAAAACCTGTTGCTGGGGGTTAATGCGCACATTAACTACGACCTGGTGCTAGTCGTCGCAGAGTTGCTTCAGCCAGAGTGGCCGCAACTCACAGCAGCACGGCGTCATCAGCGTTACGCCGACTACACCCACGTCAACAGCGTTATCGCTCGCACCCTTGACATAGTGCAAGATGAAATCGTGGAGCCAGATGCGCCGGTGCTGCGCATCGCCGATCTGCTGTTGGGGCGTCTCGATGAATGGGCAACCATGCAACTGATCGGCGGCTGGCGCGAAGAGGTCTGGCATCGGGCGCTGGAGATGCTGGCAGCGCCCACCACTGACCAGAGTGAAGCGATCCGCAGCAGTGTCGAGGCTGCCACCCTGCGCAAGGCAGCGTGGATGTTGGGACATCCACGTGCATTAACCTAACATAACCGTAGCGAAACTGCGTAACCTCAGATCGGGAGCGTTTCAGCACAGGCGCATCGGCAACGAAAGGACTTTTATCCTTGTGCGCCCTGTCGGCGCCAGTATGGACGCCGACGGCGGCGTGCTTTGGCTGGCGCTGATTCGGGGGTAGTGGCGACTGTCGCCGGGCGTACTGCTTCGGTATGCGATGCGGGTGCACGATTGGCGACCGCATTGCGGCCATGCTGCGGGCGGTGTTCGGCGTAACCCTGACTGGCGGACTTGCTGGCCGGGAAAGCGCCGCCGTAATCAAAACCGACAACGCGGCGGCGCTCCACCGGGCTGCCCAGCACGCGCTCGATGGCGCGCACCATTGGCTCGTCATCCTGCTCCATAAAGGTGAAGGCTTCGCCCGTCAGTTGTGCACGACCTGTACGGCCGATGCGATGGGTGTAGGCGTCGACGGTGTCAGGCATGTCGTAGTTGATCACACGAGAGACGGCGGCGACGTCGATGCCGCGCGCGGCGATGTCGGTGGCCACCAGGATGTCGTACTCACCGTTGCGAAAGCCATTGATTGCTTCCTGGCGTCGGTTCTGCGCCATGTTGCCCTGCAACGCAGCGACACGGTAGCCCTGCTTATCCAAGGTCTCTGCCAGCGTACGGGCGCGACGTTTGGTGCGTGTGAAAATCAGCACGCGCTCGGTCGGCGTCTGTTGCAACATCGCCAGCAGCAGCTTGCTCTTGAGGCCATCCGGCACCGGATAGAGCGCGTGCGACACTGTTTCTGCGGGTGCGATCATCCCAATTTGCACCGTGACAGGGTCCGTGAGGATGTCCCCAGCCAGAGCGCGGATGTCGTCGGGCATAGTGGCGGAGAAGAAGAGCGTCTGCCGTTGCGCTGGCACATGCTTGAGGATGCGACGAATGTCAGGCAGGAAGCCCATATCGCACATGTGATCCGCTTCATCAAGCACCAAGACCTCAACACCGGAGAGGTCGATCTGCCCCTCGCCGATCAAGTCGAGCAGGCGCCCCGGGCAGGCGACGACGATTTCGGCGCCCCGCTGGAGTGCGTTGACTTGCGGCGCTTTGCCCACACCGCCATAGACCGTAATGGTCTTTACTTTCATCTGCTTGCTTAGCGTGGTGCTGGTCTGGGCAATCTGTTCGGCCAGCTCACGCGTCGGCGCCACGATCAGCGCGCGCACCTTGCGCAGCGGGCCTTTGGTTAGCCGCTGCAAGATCGGGAGCATGAACGCAGCGGTCTTGCCGGTGCCGGTCTGCGCCAACCCCAAAATGTCACGGCCTTGCAACACAACGGGAATCGCCTGCTGTTGAATCGGCGTGGGCGTGGTGTAGCCTGCGCCTCTGATGCCTGCGTGGATACGCGGATCGAGGGAAAATTGTTCGAAATTCACTGAAGCACTCCTTGACTTCATCGAGCCAAGTCGCACTCTCAGCCCAAAAATTGACCGGCGGACGCTTCCGCCCGGTGTGTTCTGAACAGGCGTTCATGGACACAAGTATGACAGTATGCACGACGCGGCGCAGAACGCCAATTCGTATGCAGTGAGAAACGCATACAGCACTGTGCTAATCGAGCACGGGCTCTGCTATACTCCTAAAAGTGAAATAACCTTTGAAGCCTCAATCAGCCGCTTCGACCAAACATGAAAACCATCCAAAACAGTGATACTGGTACTGACGGGCGCGGTAAACAACGGAAATTAGCAGTAGTGTTTCGCCCCTCGCAGCTCGCACCTCGCCTCGAGTTTTGGGTTCAGCGCTTTCGCTGGCTGCTCGTTGCACTCTTGCTCTGCCTGCCCTCCAACGTTCACGCCCAACCTGCCGACCCGCACAGCGTCTATCTGCCGCTGATCACGCCGGCGCCGGCAGCGTCGAATCCCGTGCATCAGGGCATTGCCACCTACTATGACGCCACCGGCGCCGGCGCGTGCTCCTTCGACGCCACACCAAACGATCTGCTGGTGACAGCGATGAATGCAGAAGAGTACGCCGACGCCGCCTACTGCGGGGCGTATCTGTATGTGACAGGACCTCTCGGCTCGGTGACAGTGCGCGTCGTCGATCTCTGCCCGGAGTGTCGCACCGGCCATCTAGACCTGAGCCAGGAAGCGTTTGCCCAGATCGCTAACCCGATGGAGGGGCGCGTCGCCATCACCTGGCAGCTCATCAGCCCGGCGGTGACTGGTCCGATCGCCTATCACTTCAAAGAGGGTAGCAACCAATGGTGGACGGCGGTGCAGGTGCGCAACCATCGCAACCCCATTGCACGTCTGGAGTACCGGACGGTGGGCGGTGATTGGATCGAGGTTCCGCGCACCGACTACAACTACTTCGTGCAGACAAACCCCGGCATGGGGCCAGGGCCGTACACCTTCCGCGTCACCGACTGGTATGGCCATGTGCTGGAAGACAGCGGCATCGCGCATATGGAAAACGGCACGGTGGCAGGCAGCGATCAGTTTCCGCCCGGCCCGTAACGCCTGCTGCTACACCGTCAACTCAATCTGATTGCCATCGGGGTCGAGGACGACGCTTTCGTAGTAGCCATCGCCCGTCCAGCGCGGCGCGCTGAGGACAGTGCAACCTGCAGCAGCCAGTTCCGCCGTCATGCCGTCGACGCGCGCAGTGGAGCCTAGCGCAAAGGCTAGATGCGCATAGCCGGCGACAGGTGCAGCGGCTGCGCTCGCAGCTGACAACCCCACGATCGTCATGATCTCCAACCGTGTGCCGGAGTCAAAGCTGAGGAAGTAGGAAGCAAAGCCGCGCTTTTCATTGACATACCTGGCGCTGGGGGTGGCGCCAAAATGCTTTACGTAGAAGGTCTTCAGACGTTCAAGATCAGGCGTCCAGATGGCGGCGTGCTCAAGATGCATTTGATGCGACAGCGTTCTCGCCCTCGAAGATGTGTAGGAACTCCTTGCGATCCAACACTTCTTTTTCCAACAACGCTTCTGCCACCTGCACGAGATGGGCGCGGCGACGTTGGAGCACCTCACGCGCCCGCTTGTAGGCGCGATCCACAATGCGTCGCACCTCGCGGTCAATCTTGCGCGCCACGTCTTCACTGTAGGAGCGCTGCTCACCGATCTCCATGCCCATGAACGGGTTGGATTCGCCAGGATTCAACTGCATCGGCCCGATCACGTCGCTCATACCAAAACGGGTAACCATCGCCTTGGCCAGCCTGGTGACACGTTCGAGATCGTTGGCAGCGCTGGTCGAAGGCTCATCGAAGATCAGTTCTTCCGCCACCCGCCCTGCGAGCAGACCAGCCAACGTATCCTCGTATTCGGCGCGACTGCGGAGGTTGCGGTCTTCTTCTGGCAGCGGCATGACATACCCAAGCGCCTGTCCTCGGCTAACAATGGTGATCTTGCCGACGCCCTCCGTGTGCTCCAATTCCTCCATCACGATGGCATGACCCGCCTCGTGATAGGCCACGACACGGCGGTCTTCAGCGTCGAGGACGCGGCTGCGTCGCGCCGGTCCCGCCATGACGCGCTCGATGGATTCGATGAACTCGGACATGCCAATCGTGCGTTTATTGCGCCGCGCCGCCAGGATCGCCGCTTCGTTGACCAGATTTTCGAGATCTGCACCTACCATGCCCGCCGTCTGCGCCGCGATGATGCCGAGATCGACGTCGGGCGTCAACGGCTTGCCGCGCGCGTGCACCTTGAGGATCGCCTCACGCCCGCGCCGATCCGGGCGGTCTACAACCACTTTGCGGTCGAAACGACCAGGGCGCATCAACGCCGGGTCCAGGATGTCGGGCCGGTTGGTCGCCGCGATGATCACGATGTTGGTGTCGGTGTCGAAGCCATCCATCTCGACCAGAATCTGGTTGAGCGTCTGCTCGCGCTCGTCGTTGCCGCCGCCTATGCCGGCGCCGCGATGACGCCCAACTGCGTCGATTTCATCAACAAAGATGATGCACGGCGAGTTCTTTTTCGCCTGCTCAAAGAGGTCGCGCACACGGCTGGCGCCCACGCCGACGAACATTTCCACAAACTCGGAGCCGGAGCTGGCAAAGAAGGGGACGCCCGCCTCGCCTGCTACGGCTTTCGCCAACAACGTCTTGCCGGTGCCGGGCGAGCCGACCATCAATACGCCTTTAGGAATACGTGCGCCGAGCGCCGCAAACTTCTGCGGCTCCTTGAGAAACTCGACAACTTCTTGTAATTCCTGCTTGGCTTCATCGGAGCCAGCGACATCGGCGAAGGTGACGGTCGGGCGGTCTGCACCCTCCATCTTGCGGGCGCGACTGCGACCAAATTGCATGGCGCGATTCTGCCCGCCCCCACCTGCCTGGCGCATAATGAAGATGAAGAAGGCAAAGACGAGCAGCATGGGCAACAGCATCATCAGCCAGCTAAAGATCGCACTGCTGTTAGGCGCACTCTCTGCCTCAAAGGGCAAAGCGTCGAACGTCTCTTGACTCACGCCAAAGGAACGCAACGTCTCTAGCAGACTTACGTCATTTTCTTTGCGAGTTTGGAGTTTCTCACCCGTGTTCAGTTGCACATAGACGGTGTCGCCCTGCACCGTGATCGAGCGCACGTCGCCAGAATTGACATAGTTTGCCAACTGATTCAACCCGACCAGGTTGCTGGCATCGCCTGATGTGGTGAAGAGAAAGCGCGAGCCAATCACCAACAGGATCGCCAGCACAATCCAGAACCACCCACGACTGAACCAGTTGCCACCGTTTGCCCCGGCTGGCGGGCGATGATTGGCGTCGTTCGGGCGCTTGGGTGCGTTTTTTTTGTCACTCATCTGATCTCAAATCCCTGTAAGACCATTCGACCTGCTACAAAACAGCAAATGGGAAATCGACCCTGCAACTTCCCATCTGCCCCATCTGTCCGATGTTATTTTCACGCAAGCAGCGCTGCATGTCGGTAAGTCGAGTTACGCATGTACGCCGACGCTAGCACGCTGAAGTTTCACGTCATAGCGTTAAACGCTGTGCGCAGATCGACCCCAACGCGATGGGTCTGTGCGCGATGCAACGGCGCCAGATCGGGCGAGACGCGTGGATGAGGGCGCGACGCCTCGTCGGGCTTGTCGCTCAAACACAGAATCTGACATTTGCGCGCCTTGAGCCATTGCGCCAGCTGGTAGACCTCTTCGGTAATCGTGATTTCGTTTTCCAACAATTCCTGGACGCTGGCGGTGTCCGGCATGTTCCCCATGTGCTCCATCGTGCTGATGAATTCCTGGCGCCGGAAGCGCTTGAAAGGCGTCGGGTCGCCGATCCGCACGCTGCCGTTGACAGCTTCGTGCACCTCGCGCAACGCTTCGCCCGCCGCAGGATTGATCATCATGCGGCTATCCACCCAGCGGATGAACTGCTCAAAGCTGTCCAGGCTCTTGCTCTCCACCTCGCGCACCACCTCATCCAGGCTGATCAGGCGGGTGTTGAGCACCATGCAGATGTAGGCCAAATAGTCCTGATTGTCGGCGGTGAGTTGGTGGTAGCGCGACCGGTTGAGTTCGTTGTAGTGTTGCTCGAAGAGCGCCTGGTCAAAATCCTCACCAAGCACGGCATCCATAGTGCGATAGATGCCGGCGAGCCGTGCACGGTCGATCACCTTGTCATTGCGGCCTTTGGCGCCAATGGCTGTCTTGTCGATGTCGATCACTACGGCCGTGTTGGCATCCAACCGAAAACCCTGCGCCAAGAGCGCCGCCACCCAGTCGGCCACGCTGCTCCAGCGATTGGCGATGTAGATCGTCTCCTGTTCGATGTGCATCGCCGGGTCTTGATCCAGCCGTTCGGCGCCGATGAAACAGGCGCCCCGCCAACCACTCTCATGGATCATGTTGGCAAACGCCTGCCCGTCGTTGAAGAGGGTGTCGCCCAAAAAGAGCAATTCGCCGATCGGGGTGCGGACGCCGCGCACCTGCTGAATCCGCTTGACAAACCAGACCGCGGCTTTGGCATAGTCGCGATCCTGCTTGCGTGGAATCTGCTCGCTGCGCAATTCCATATCATAGAACGCATGTTTGAGGCCAGGCACACGCTTGTCGAGTGGCTCCAGGTTGCGGTAGATTACCCAGTCGTCACAGATGTCCGCCAGCGCTGCCCGCCCGAAATTCTCGTACATGGATTCTCTCTCCGCCTCCCAGGCAGCACCTGCAGATGGTAATAGCACGGCATTCCCTCCATTCAGATTTCAACCTGATCTGGTTGACGCCGCAACACGTGCGCAACATAGTCAACCACTCCGGGTGGTTGCAGCTCAGGTGCGCCGCAACCACCCTTTCACCCCATTTTACGCAAAAGTTACACTTTCTGCCAGAAGCGCAGGGGCTTGTCCGAGATAGCCCTGCGCAACCAGCAGTTCGGCGTTGAGCAGGCTGCCACCCGCTGCACCACGAATCGTGTTGTGCCCCAATACCATGAACTTGTAGTGCAGTAGTGGATCGGGGCGCAGCCGGCCGACGACTGTCGCCATGCCTGGCACGCTGCCCGCCATGCGGTCGAGGCGCGGCTGGGGGCGATCCTGCCTTTCGTCGTAGATGATGGCCGGCTGCGGTGCGCTGGGCAACTTGAGTCGCTGCGCCAGGGGCTGGTAGTCGCGCCATGCGGCGACAATCTCCTCCTGGGTTGGTTTCGTCTCAAACTCCACACTGACCGCCTCCAGGTGACCGTTACGCGTCGGCACGCGGTTGCAATGCGCGCTCACCACAAAGTCAGCGTAGCGAATGCCGGCGCCGTCAAAGACGCCGAGCAGCTTCTGCGGCTCCTTCTGCTCCATCTTCTCTTCCTCGCCGCTGATGTAGGGGATCACGTTGTCGAGGATGTCCATGCTGCTCACGCCCGGATAGCCAGCGCCGCTGATCGCCTGCATCGTGACAACGAAGACTTTCTTGACGCCAAAGCGCACGTGCAGTGGATGCAACGCCGAGACCAGATGCGTGGTGCTGCAATTCGGGTTGGTCGTAATGCATCCACTCCAGCCACGATTGCGCTTCTGAATCTCGATCAGTCCCAGGTGCTCTGGATTCACCTCCGGAATCAACAGCGGCACGTCGGCGTCGTAGCGATGATTACGCGCATTGCTGCACACCACGTAGCCCGCCTCAGCAAAGTCCTCTTCGATCTCACCCGCAGTCTCTGAAGGCAGGGCGCTGAAGACGATCTGACAATCTGGCCCTGGCTCGCACTCCTGAATGATCATGTCACGCATCGACGCCGGCATATCGCCGCGCAGATTCCAGCGGCAGGCGTCGACGTAGCGCTTGCCTGCGCTGCGTTCCGAAGCAAAGAGCGCCGTGATCTCAAACCAGGGATGCCCCTGCAACATCTGCACAAAACGCTGACCGACGGCGCCCGTTGCGCCCAATACCCCAACTTTGATCTTCTCCATGTTCGTTATCTCTCCCCTGTTCGGGTTAGTGATTCAAAGCTAACTCAACAATGTCGCTCAACACACCAGCGGCAGTGGCGTCAACGCCTGCGCCGCGTCCTTGCACGACCAGCGGCGTCGGTTGATACCAGCGTGTGTGGAATTCCACCAGATTGTCGGCGCCGCGCAGATTGCCCAGCGGACTATTAGCAGCGACTGCCTGCGGGCCGACGCTGCACTTGCCATCCGCCACCGTAGCGACGTAACGTAGCACTTTGCCCTGCGCGGCTGCCTCCGCAACCAGGTTACGGAAGTGTGCGTCGAGCGAAGGCAACGCATCCATGAACTCTGCCACCGGGCACGCGCTCAGCTCCGCTGGATACAACCCTGTGACGGCGACGTCCGCCAGTTCGATGCGCCAGCCCAGACCGCGCGCCAGGATCAGCGCCTTGCGCGCCACATCGACGCCGCCTAAGTCATCGCGCGGGTCTGGCTCGGTGTAGCCCAACCGGTGCGCCTCGCGCACGACTGCGCTGAAGGGCTGTCCATCCTGCAGCCCGCTCATGACATAGCCTAGCGTGCCGCTAAACGCACCGGCGATGCGCAACACTGGATCGCCACTGGCGAGCAGCCGGTTGAGCGTGCCGATCACCGGCAGTCCGGCGCCACAGGTCGTCTCCCAGCGCGCACGGCTGAACTGGCGCACGCCGCGCCCCCCGTCAGTGTCGCCGGCTCTGGTGAGCCGGTCGTACACCTCCTGCTGAATCGTGAGGGGTTTCTTATTGGCAAGCACCGCGCGGTAGCCCCGCGCCAGCGCGCCCATGAGCACGGGCGCGGTCGCCTCCGTTGCGGTGCAGTCAACAACGATTGCGCCCGGCTGCCCGACAATGTCGATCACGGCGGCCAGATCGTTTTGTGGCCCTCCCTGGCTGTGATCGGCCAGTCGCCCCTTGTTTGCTTTGTAGGCGACCAGGTCGAGCAGTGTGGCGTCGTCGAGGGCATCGCGCAGGGTGATGACCGCGCCGTCGCGGTCGCAGACAGCCAAGATCGGCAATTCGAGTTCATAGTCGGCGGCATGATGCGCCCGGTTGTGTACGATCTGGCGAATCAGGGCGCTGCCGACGCCGCCAACCCCTAACAAGATAATCGGTGCACGCTGCATAGGTCATCTTTCCGGAAAGAGCGAGGGGCAAGCAACAAGCGGTAAAATCAGCGCCTCGAAGCCTATCCCTACGCCGGTTTCAGAACTCGTAACAAATTCCTTAGCCTTGACGCAGAGTCAATACTGATCAGAGCTACATGCCTAACCAATAAAACAGCACTCGATTGTACCATGTCCGATTGCAAAGACGACAACCGACAAGGTAAATCGAGTGCAGGTGCTGCAATGACGCCCCGGCGCACGATAGAGCAAGGGCTTCACGCCTTGTGTGCGCGTTCCTCGGTGGGGATATGCAGTTCAAAGATGTCGTGGATGGCGCGCAGGGCGGGCGTCACGTCGGCGTCGATGACGACCAGGCTGATGTTGGCCTCGCTCGATCCCTGCGCGATGGCGATGACGTTGATGCCTGCCTGTGAGACGGCCGTGAAGACGCGCGCCGCCAGCCCCGGCGTGCCGCGCATCCCGCTGCCGACGACGGCCACGATGTTGATATGCGCCATGCCGTGAATATCGTCGATGTAATGCCGCTCCAACTCGCGCTGAAACTCACTGCGCAAGGCAGCGAGCACTTCACCTGCGGAGGACTCCGGCACAACAAAGCAGATGCTCTGTTCGCTGCTGCTCTGACTGATCATGAGTACATTGGCGCCCACCCGCGCCACCGCGCCAAAGGTGCGCGCTGCAATGCCGGGCACGCCCATCATGCCGCGCCCGGCAATGGTAATCAGGTTCATATTACGGATCGCCGTGATCGCCTTGACCGTGCCGCGCGCTTCGGCTTGCGCCTTTTCGACGATCAATGTGCCAGGGTGACTCGGCTCGAAGGTGTTGAGCACACGCACAGGAATCTTCTTTTCGATAGCAGGGGTGACCGTTTTCGGATGCAGCACCTTGGCGCCGTAGTAAGCCAGCTCCGCCACTTCTTCGTAGCTCAATTGTTTCAAGCTGCGCGCGTTGGGCACAATGCGCGGATCGGCCGTCATCACACCGTTGACATCGGTCCAAATCTGGATTTCGTCGACATGGAGCGCAGCGCCGATGATTGCTGCGCTGTAATCCGAACCGCCGCGCCCCAAAGTCGTGGGCACGCCATCCACTGTAGCGCCGATGAAGCCCGTCACCACCGGCACAACGCCGCTCTGCAACAGCGGCAACAACCGCTCTCGGCAGCGCTCCTCGGTCAGGTCATCGATGGGCGCCGCGCTGCCAAAGGCATTGTCGGTGACGATCAACTCGGTGGCATCGATGGCTTCAGCACGCAGGCCATTAGCGCGCAGCACGGTCGCCAGCAGCGGCGCCGCCATGCGCTCGCCTAGCCCACTGACAACATCCAACCCGCGCGCGGTCAGTTCCCCCAGCACGGCGATGCTGCTACACAGCCGGTCGAATTCAGCCAGTCGTTGCTCGAAGACGCGCGTCAACGCCGCACGCTCACTGCCATCCTCCACCAGCCGACCGGCAACGACCTGATGCTTGAGGAGCAGGCTGTCTTGTTGCGCCTGATGGAAGCTCTCGTCCCCACGCGCCGCGCGCTCCGCAGCCTCGATCAGCATGTTGGTCACGCCCGACATGGCGCTGGTGACAACGACAACGCCGGGTTGGTCGGCGGTCGCTTCGCGCGCAACGGCATTCTTCACAATCTGGGCGACCTGGGCAAAGGCATCGGCGCTGCCAACCGATGTGCCGCCAAATTTCATGACAATCATGGCTGTCTCCTTACACTTGCACAGTTTATATTGCAATATATTCTACAAAAACAATCCCTCTTGCCATCAAGACAAGAGGGACGCATCGGACAAAGCTGATCTGCCGCCTCTCATCTCCCAGAATTGATCTGCCGGAATTGGCACCTTTACAGAGCGGCTTCAGCGCCGCCAGGTAAGGTTGCCGAGGTTTCACAGGGCCGGTCCCTCCACCTCTCTGGATAAGAGCGTAGTGATTCGATTGACCTGGGACTATAGCAGGGGATGCAATACGTGTCAAAACCAGATGAATGCGGGCAATGGATTACAGTTCGCCCACCTTCCCGGAAACTCGGAGCTTCCGGGAAGGTGGGCGAACTCGGAACGGTCAGTCTATTGACGCTTGACGCCCTCACCCATGCCTGCGCACAAAGCGATACATGCGCTCCAGCGCAATCTCGATGTGGTCAATGCTGGCGGCGTAGGCGCAGCGGATGTGTCCCTCGCCGCCCTTGCCAAACGCGCTGCCAGGGATGACGGCGACATGCTCCTCGACCAGCAGCCGTTCGCAAAATTCGTGTTCGTTCATGCCGGTGGATTTGATGCTGGGGAAGGCATAGAAGGCGCCCTTCGGCTCGAAACACTCCAGCCCGATTTCGTTCAACCCTTCATGGATCAGCCGGCGCCGGCGATCGTAGCTTTCCACCATCTGCTGGACGTACTCCTCGCTCGCCGGGTCGTTGAAGGCCGCCAGCGCCGCCTCCTGACCAACGGTGGGCGCCGACATGATCAGATATTGGTGAATCTTGCGCATGGCGCCGATCAAGTCGGCGGGGCCAGTGGCGTAGCCGATGCGCCAGCCGGTCATGGCGTAATCTTTGCTCATACCGCCCAGATGGATCGTGCGCTCCGCCATGCCGGGCAGCGCCGCAAACATGATGTGGTGATGGCCAGCATAGACCAGGCGATCGTAGATCTCGTCGGAGATGACGATCAGGTCGCGCTCCTCGGCAATGCGGGCGATCTCCAACATGCCGCCCAAATCCATGACGGCGCCGGTGGGATTGCTAGGGAAGCCGATCAACAGCGCCTTGGTGCGCGGGGTGATCGCCGCGCGGATCGCCTCCGGGCGAATCTCGAAGTTGTCGCTGGCGTAAGTGGGCAGATCGACGACCGTGCCGCCTGCCAGAATCACGCTGGCGGTGTAGCTCACAAAACAGGGCTGCGGCACGATCACTTCGTCGCCGGGGTCGAGGATCGCCTGCATCGCCAGATACATCGCCTCGCTGACGCCAACGGTGATCAGCACTTCCTTCTCGACATCGTAGGCGACGGCGCCGTAGCGACGGCGCAGGTTATTTGCCACCGCTTCGCGCAGTTCATAGATGCCGGAGTTGGAGGTGTAGGAGGTGTGCCCGCGCTGCAAGCTCTGGATGCCAGCCTGCAGGATCGGCGGCGGCGTCACAAAGTCAGGCTCGCCAATCCCCAGGCTGACGACATCTTCCATCGTAGCGGCGATATCGAAATATTTGCGAATGCCGGAGGGCGGCACCGCGAGCACGCGTTGGCTGAGGCGGCTGGCGAGCGGGCGCATTGGCGCGCGATGGCCGTTGACCACGCCGCTATGCACGCCATTGGACAAAACTGACGTTGGGAAAGTGAGCGATTCCATATATGAACA
Source organism: Chloroflexota bacterium (assembly GCA_003451595.1). Lineage (GTDB taxonomy): Bacteria > Chloroflexota > Anaerolineae > Caldilineales > Caldilineaceae > Caldilinea. The sequence continues at coordinate 22,140 of DMDA01000003.1, forward strand.
CCTTTCTGGCGTTGAATGTAGCAAAAAAGAAACTGCACCTCTGTATGCGGCGCTTGTCGAGCTGACTTTCTCGATCTGCGCCGCAGGTCACCCGCCGGTGAGCGCCGCTCACAACTCACGAGCCGGCTACACCCGTGAGTTGCCGGCGGGTAGCTGTGGCCAGCCCTCCAACGCCTGCGCCCCGCCAATTGGGGCTGAAGAGAAGCACCAATCGCATAGACGCCTCACCCCTGACGGCGATAATGCAGCAGATACTCCGGCGCGGCAATGCCGGGCGCCAGTTGTGGATCGGGCACGGGCGGCAGTGCGGCTTGTTGGAGCGGCAGCACGCCCGCCCAAACCGGCAGCGCGTAGTCCTCCGCCTCGTCATTGGGCGGGCCGGAGCGCAGCTTGGCCGACGCGCTTTCGATAGTGATGGCGACGACCGTGGTCGCATCCAACTCCGAGAGCGTGGGCAGGCGCGCGTCCTGCCAGCGCCCGCGCGCCAGGTGTTCGGTCAAGACAGCTAGCGCCGCCATCTTCTCGTCATGGGCCTCCAGTGTGCGCCCGTGGCCAAAGATCACGGCCGAGCGATAGTTCATCGAGCTGTGAAAGACGGAGCGCGCCATGACCAGCCCGTCCAGCAACGTGAATGCGACGCTGACCGGATGTCCGGCCTGGATGTGTTTCAGCAGGCGGCTGGCTTTGGCGCCATGCAAAATCAACTCGTCGCCCATGCGTGCGTGAATGGTGGGGATCACAAAGGGCTGACCCTCAACGGCAAAGGCGACGTGGCAGATCAGCGCCTCGTCGATGATGGCGTAGATCGTCGCCTGATCGTACTGCCCGCGCTGTGGGATGCGCCGTACGCGGTTGCGCGGCGTCTGCTCGAATTCCATGTCATGCCTCCACAATGGGCGGTTGGGGCCACCGCTTATGCCACGCAGTCGCCTGTTCGTACGCGTGAGCGGTGCGCAAGACAACAGCCTCGCCCAGATGCGGCCCCATGATTTGCAGACCGATCGGCAGCCCAGCGTGGTCGAAGCCGCACGGCACGCTGATCCCACACATGCCCGCCAGATTGAGTGTGATCGTAAAGACATCGCTCAGATACATCGCCAGCGGGTCATCGGCTTTTTCGCCGATGCGGAAGGCGGTCGTCGGCGCCACCGGGCAAGCGATCACGTCCACTTGCTCGAACGCCCGCTCGAAATCCTGCTTGATCAGCGTGCGCACCTGCTGCGCCTTGAGGTAGTAGGCGTCGTAGTAGCCGGCGCTCAGCGCATAGGCGCCCAGCATGATGCGGCGTTTGACCTCGGCGCCGAAGCCCTGCCCGCGCGACATCCGGTAATTCTCCTGGATGCTGTCGGCGCCGGCGCTGTAACCATAGCGCACGCCATCGAAGCGCGCCAGGTTGGCGCTGGCTTCGGCAGTCGCCACCAGATAGTAGACAGGCAACGCCTTGTCGGTGTTAGGCAGCGAAATCGGCACAACTTCAGCGCCCAGGGCAGCCAGCGTGTCAATGGCGGCGTGCACCGCCGTCGCTACTTCCGGTTGTACGCCAGCAATGAAATACTCCTGCGGCAAGCCGATGCGCAGTCCGCGCACGTCACCGGTGAGCGCCTGGCCATAATCGGGGACGGGCGTGGGCATCGTGGTGCTGTCCTGCGGATCGTGACCGGCCATCACCGTGAGGATCAACGCAGCGTCGCGCACATCCTTTGCCAGCACGCCGATTTGATCCAGACTGCTGCCGTACGCGACCAGACCGTAGCGGCTGACGCGGCCATAGGATGGCTTCAACCCGACCACGCCACAGTAGGACGCTGGCAGGCGCACACTGCCGCCGGTGTCAGTGCCAAGCGCAGCCAGCGCCTCTTGCGCCGCCACGGCTGCGCTCGACCCGCCGCTGCTGCCGCCGGGCACGCGTGTCAGGTCCCAGGGGTTGCGCGTGGTGAAGTAAGCACTGTTTTCTGTGCTCGACCCCATGGCAAACTCGTCGGTGTTGGTCTTGCCCAACATCACCATGCCGGCGTCGGCAAGACGCTGCACGGCGGTGGCCGTGTAGGGCGGGACAAAGTTTTCCAGGATGCGGCTGCCGCAGGTCGTGCGCACGCCTTCGGTGCAAAGCACATCCTTGATCGCCAGCGGGACGCCGAGCAAGGGGGCATCGTCGCCAGCGGCGCGGCGGGCGTCAGCAGCTTCCGCCTGGGCCAGCGCCAGCTCCACCGTCAACGTCAGGTATGCCTTCACCTGGCTGTCCACCTGCGTGATGCGTTCGATCAGGGCTTGCGTCAGCTCAACGGCGGTGAAATCGCCAGCGCGCATACCAGCCAGGGCTTCGTGGATCGTCAGTTCGTACAATGCCTGGCGCATGCTCACTCCTCGAAGATAGCGCGCACGCGAAAGAAGCCATCGGCCTGGTCAGGAGCGTTGCGCAGCGCCACGGCGTTGTCAAGCGAGGGCGTCGGTGTATCCGGCGCCATCACATTGCTGAGCGGCAGGACGTAAGGCGTCGGCGGCACGTGGCTGGTGTCCACCTGCTGCAGGCGTTCGGCGTACTCCAGAATGGCCGACAATTGGCCGGCGTACAGGGTCAGTTCGGCTTCACTCAGGCGCAGCCTGGCCAATTCGGCCACATGGCGGACTTCATCGATCGTCAGGTGCATCGTCAGACTCCAGACAATAAAAAACGTCGTGGCGTCAACATTCCACGACGTTGGGCAAACTTGGTCATCCCATTCAACACGCCGTGGAAGCAGTGCCACGGCGCCGGTGCAACTTCACCTGGGCCGGGGCACGCGTCTAGCTGCGGCAGCCTGTACGGCTGCCCATGCTGCAGCAGCGAGATTGCCAGAGAAGTGAAGCCCAGAAAAGTGAAGATTGCTCACATTCAATCCTGATTGGTGTCATGCCTACAATTGGGTGCGAGTATAGCCGTCAACATAGCGCCTGTCAAGCCGAAGCAGGCGCAAAAATCAACTTCCCAAACCCAAAACTTGCCAAATCTGCGCATCGCTTCCAAACTGTCCGCCATGAACTCTAATGCTGCGGAGGCGACGCCCGCTGTCATCATCTACACCGACGGCGGCTGTCTCGGCAATCCAGGACCAGGCGGCTGGGCAGCGATCCTGCGCTATGGTCGCCATACGAAAGAGTTGACCGGACGCGCCAGCCTGACCACCAATAACCGTATGGAATTGCGCGCCGCCATCGAGGCGCTCAACACGCTCAATCGCCCCTGTCGCGTTGAAATCTACACCGACAGTGAATACCTGCGGCGCGGGATCACGGAATGGGTGAAGGGATGGCAGCGCAACGGTTGGAAGACCGCCACCAAACAGCCAGTAAAGAATCGCGATCTGTGGCAGGCGCTGCTGGCGGCAGTGGAGCGCCACGCGCCGGCCGGCGGCGTCACCTGGCAGTGGACGCGTGGGCACGCAGGCGATGAACTCAACGAACGTGCGGATGAGCTGGCAAATGGCGCGGCGCGCGCCGCTACACGCGACGATCCGCCCGATCTGGAACCCTCTCAACCCTCACTGGAATAGGTATTGGCATAGGCTTGGTCGTCGCACGCCGCCAACTGTGCGGCCAACCCAGGCAACACGACCGGCGCTGTACGTTGCAGCCAACGGCCATGGGCGATGCCGAGGCGCCCACTGGTCAGGTCTTTGGCGCTCCAGACGCCGCGATAGCGCACAAAGCCCGCAATCTCCCACGTGTACAACACCAGCAGAGCCAGCCATGTCGGCAGCCAGAAGCCGACAAAGACAAAGGCAATGTAATGGCGGGCGGGATGGTCGTCATCGACGATGGCAGGCGAGAAGCCGCTCACGCCAAACTGACGCGGCGGCGCCCCCGCCATCTGACGCAGAAAACGCAGCGGTGCGCCAACCTCCTGCAAGCGGATGCCGGCGCACTCTTCGGCGATGTGCAAAATGAACCAGACGGCGCCGGCCCACCCTGGCGGCGCCAGGCGCGCATTCACTTGTAGATAATCGAGAAAGCGATCGAGACCGGAACGCAATAACGGCATGACATCCTCAAGTACAACGGCGCAGGGTGGCAATGCCAACCACTGCGCCGTGTCTGGTTCCATCAGAGAAGAGGTGGATGTGTCCGTCCCGACGCTGCACTGGGGGCGCCAATGCGACGTCGGTTGGGGGCTAGTGCTCGCTGTGTGAGGCTGGCAGGCGTCCCAGGGCGCGCCAGCGATCAGCGGCGCCGTGACGGAAGAGCGCCGGGTCAAAGCTCGCCAGGAACTCCCAACCTTCGGCGGCCAACCCTTCCTGTACGTCCTTAGTCAGGTCGAACTCCAGCGTGCGCCCATCGGTGCGCACTTCGAAGTGGATCAAGTTGTCGTTGCCATCATCCACGACCTCGACGATGCAGGGGCGATCGGTGCCCATCGGCTTCTGGAAGAAAGCAGCAGAACAGCGCGCGCAAAATGAAAGGCTCGCATCGCAATAGCCACGATCCATGACGATCTTCATGTGTACCTCCTTGGGTGTACCTTGCAGCTCCAAAGGCGTGCGGAGCGCAAAAGTGTTTCTTTCACTATACTCGAAAAAGTCAGAATCGGCGCAAAATGCAAGCTGCTCTCAAAGCAAAATGGAGGCCATCCAGCAGGCCAATCGGCGCCATGGATGGCCAGCAATCCCACTGGTTGCATCAATGGCGGAAATGACGCGCGCCCGTAAAGCACATCACCAGTCCCAAGCGATCGACGGCGGCGATCACCTCGTCGTCGCGCACCGAGCCACCCGGTTGCACCACCGCCGTAATGCCGTGTTTGGCGGCGGCTTCGATGCCATCGGCAAAGGGGAAGAAGGCATCTGAGGCCATGACGGCGCCGCGGCTGCGTTCGCCCGCCTTGTGCCCAGCCATCATCACCGAGTCGACGCGACTCATCTGGCCGGCGCCCACGCCGACGGTGGCCTGATCCTTGACATAGACGATGGCGTTGCTTTTGATGTGCCGCGCGGCGCGCCAAGCAAAGGCCAGGTCAAGCAACTGTTCAGGGGTGGGCTGGCGCTGGCTAACCACGCGCCAGGCGCCCACCTGCATATCCGCCTCACTGCGATCGAGTTCCTGCACCAATACGCCGCCGACGATGCTGCGCAGACTGAGCGGTCGCGTCGAAGCGCCGCTGTGCACCAGGAGGCGCACATTCTTCTTGCGTTGCAGCAACGCCAGCGCCTCTGGTTCATAGGCGGGCGCCGCCACCACCTCTAGGAAGAGATCGGCAGCCTGCTGCGCGGTCGCCAGATCGAGCGGGCGATTGACGGCCAGGATGCCGCCAAAGGCGCTCACAGGGTCAGACGCCAAGGCTTTCTGGTAGGCCTCGACCAGCGTATCAGCACTCGCCAGCCCACAAGGGTTGCCGTGCTTGATGATGGCAACTGTGGGCGCCGCAAAGTCCTGCGCCGTCGTCCATGCGCCATCCAGGTCGAGCCAGTTGTTGTAGCTCATTTCCTTGCCGTGCAGCACTTCAAACGCGGGCTGCTCGCCGGCGTAGGTATACAGCCCACCAGCCTGATGCGGATTCTCACCGTACCGATTGCGTTGAAACAGCGTCAGGTCAAGATGCAGCTCAGCGGGGAGGGCAGAGGCGTCTTCATCGGCGCCAGGCGCACCTTCACCCAGTTGCTCGGCCAGGTAGGCGGCGATGGCTGCATCGTATTCGGCCGTGTGGCGGAAGGCTTTGAGCGCCAGCCGGCGGCGTAGATGGGCGCCGGTGCCGCCAGCGGCAAATGCTTCGGCCACCGTTGCGTAATCCTCCGGGTCGCAAACCACAGTCACCGACTCGTGATTCTTGGCGGCGGCGCGCAGCAACGCCACGCCGCCAATGTCGATCTCCTCAATAGCGGTCGACATGGATACATTGGGCTGAGCCACGGTCGCCTGGAAAGGGTAGAGGTTGACAACCACCAGATCGATGGCGCCGATGTGGTGCTGCGCCAGTTCCTCTTGATGCTGTGGCGTGCGTCGCGCCAGGATGCCGCCGTGGATCGCTGGATGCAGTGTCTTGACACGACCGCCCAATATTTCGGGGAAGCCGGTGACTTCCTCCACCTGCAGCACGGGAATCCCGGCGGCTTCCAATTTGCGTGCAGTGCCGCCGCTGGCGATCAACTCACCGCCCGCCGCTGCCAGTTGCGCAGCGAAGTGCTCCAGCCCGCGCTTATCCGATACCGAAAGCAATGCCCGGAACGAGGCCATGATGCGTGCTCCTTACTCCAAACTGTTGTGTCAGAAAAAGAAACAGGCAGCCAGACAGGACATGTCCGGCTGCCCGACCCAGGCGAACGATTGACAGCGATCATGGCAGGCTTCCCCGGTGGTTGCCCCCACCTTGCGCCGGAACGCATCATCGCCAGTTAGCCTGCCAGACAACTCAATTACCGCGAGTATAGGAGGGACAGGTGCGGCTGTCAAGCACAATTGGGCAGAAATTAGCACTTCCTGGATTCGAGTTCAGATGCGTCACTGTGATATACTCAGGTGTGGCGCGTCGCCAGGCGGATGTCAGGTGCACGCGCGATAAAGCCCAACTGGTAGGGAAAACGAAGGGGAGACGAATGAGTTACGACGGGCGCGTGTTCACAGTGCAACTAGGCAGTGTTATGCGCAAACTGCCGCTATTTGAGGTGGCGCCAGGCGTCAAAATTGCGATCTTCAACATGCTCGGCGACACAGAAGTCGTTGAAACAGCCGCGGCAATGCTGGCAGCGCGACTGCCAACGCACGCCGAGGTGCTGGTCGTGCCCGAAGTCAAGGCTGTGCCGTTGGCGCACGCGCTGTCGGTGGCCAGCAGGTTGCCTTATGTCGTAGTACGCAAGGTGCGCAAGCCCTACATGGTGAATTGTCTTGAAACGGAAGTGCTCAGTATCACCACCGGCGCACCGCAGACGCTCTTCGTTGATGGCAAAGATGTGCCTCTGGTGCGTGACAAGCAGGTCGTCCTGGTGGACGATGTGATCAGCACCGGCAGCACAATTCGAGGGCTGCGCCAGCTAATGGCTCTCGCCAATGCCAGGGTGGTGAGCGAAATGGCCGTCTTCACAGAGGGCAACCCAGAAGATTGGGATGACATCATTGCGTTGGGGCACTTGCCGATCTTCACGGATTGACCATGCGCAGACCTTGACCGCTCAGCATTTCCGTTTATTGCTGTCTTCGCAGCGCCGTGAAGATAACGCCGTGAAGATAACGCCGTAAAGATAACGCCGTAAAAGAGGTGTGAATGTATGTCGACAATTCTCGACCGGGTCGCCAAAATCGCAGACCGTTATGATGAATTGACCCAACTGATGGCCGACCCGGCAGTCGCTGCAGATTTTACGCGCCTCAGCGAAATCGACCGCGAGCGCCAGGAGATCGAGGAACTGGCGCAGGTATACCGGCGTTATGAGGTCGCGAGGACGCAATTGCAAGAAAACCAGGCCTTGCTCGAAGAGACAGATGAAGAACTGCGCGAACTGGCCGAACTCGAAATCGAGAGCCTGACGAGCGAGCTTGCCGCGCTGGAAAAGCAGATGAAGTCACTGCTGCTACCCAAGGACCCCCGCGACGACAAAAACGTCATCGTCGAAATCCGCGCCGGAACAGGCGGCGAGGAAGCCGGTCTGTTCGCCGCCGAGCTCTACCGCATGTATGTCCGATGGGCAGAGGCGCATCGCTATAAAGTGGAGGAGCTGAGCCTGAGCGAAACCGGACTTGGCGGTCTCAAGGAAGTCGTCTTTGCCATCAAAGGCAAGGGCGCCTACAGCAAGCTGAAGTACGAGTCGGGCGTGCACCGCGTGCAGCGTGTGCCAGTGACAGAGAGCGCCGGGCGCATCCACACCAGCGCCGCCACCGTCGCTGTCTTGCCCGAAGCCGATGAGATCGACGTCGTTATCAATGACAACGACATCCGCATCGACATCTTTCGGAGCAGCGGGCCGGGGGGGCAGAGCGTCAACACGACCGACTCTGCTGTGCGGTTGACGCACCTGCCAACCGGCATCGTGATCTCGTGTCAGGACGAGAAAAGCCAGTTGCAGAACAAGCTGAAGGCGATGCGCATTTTGCGTTCGCGGCTCTATGAAATCGAAGAGCAAAAGCGCGCCGAGGCGTTGGGTGCGGCGCGGCGCAGCCAAATTGGCTCCGGCGACCGCAGCGAGAAGATTCGCACTTATAACTTTCCGCAGAGCCGCGTCACTGATCATCGCATCGGCCTCACAGTCTACCAACTCGACAACGTGCTCAACGGCGCGCTCGATGAGTTCATCGAAGAGTTGGCGGCACATGACCAGGCGCAGCGGTTGGAGGCAATGAGCGCCGAGCTGGCGTAGGTTGCAACGCAGCCAGACGTGGGGCAGACGTAACGTTCCAGTGCCGCAGCGGTCTTGCTTGCGCCTCCCAATGGTCAGCACAAAGTCAGTTGCTGCGCCGCCGAATTTTGCTACAATGATACGCACTCTCCGGCGTTAAGATGCTGCATGCGTCTTGACGCCGCCGCAACACAATGCAAGGATGCAATACTTTCATAGATTCCCAGGAGGAGACAATTGGCGATCTTACAGTTGGATGTTCGACCATGGAAGGGCGAACGCCGGAATCTACGCGCTCAACGGCGAGCTGCGACCGGCCCGAATGTAGACCTGCCGCACCACGATCCACGCCTCAACGCGCAGCGCAATGGTGATACACCAGCTGCAAGCGATGATCCGCCGATCTGGCAGCAAGTCGTCTGGAAGCTTTCCCAAGACACCGAAGTCGGTCCTGCGATCAACGCCGCCACTCAACGCCTGGAAGAGGCGCACATCACGACCGCTCGCCTCGACGCCCAGGTATTGCTGGCTCATGTGCTCGGCGTTGACCGCAGTTGGCTCTTTGCCCATTATGAGCATGTGCTGACGCATGAGCAGGCCGAACAGTTCATGGAGCTGGTTGTGCGCCGCGTGGCGCATGAACCTGTCGCCTATCTCGTCAACCACAAGGAGTTTTACGGGATTGACCTCTACGTTGACCCTCATGTCCTGATTCCGCGCCCCGAAACCGAGATGTTGGTTGACCAGGTGCTGGCTGAAGTATCCATCCGCAACGCGGAGCGGCTGGTCGTGGCAGACGTGGGCACAGGCAGCGGCGCAATCGCACTAGCTGTGGCGACCAGCGCCCCCAGTGCATACGTTTACGCGCTCGACATCAGCGCTGACGCCCTGAACGTGGCGCAACGCAATGTCGCTCGATACGCAATGGACAAACGCATCACGCTGGTGCGCAGCGATCTGTTGGCAAAATTGCCGGCGCGCGCTGATATCGTGGTCGCCAATCTGCCTTATGTCACCAGCGACGATTACGTCACGCTGGAGCCAGATGTGCGCAACTATGAGCCGGTGGGGGCGTTGGTGGGCGGCCCGCTTGGTCTCGATCTGATCACCCGGCTGTTGCGCCAGTTGCCCAGACACGTGACGCCCGACGCCTTTGTTGCCCTGGAGATCGGCTACAATCAGGGCGCAGCGGTCATCGGCCTGGTGGAGACGCTCTTGCCACAGGCAACGCAGGTCGAGCTTCACCGCGACTATCAGGGCCACGACCGCGTGGTCACTTTTCAACTGTAAATCACATCTGTAAATCACACCTTCACGGCAAGCAGGTTCTATGCGTCGCTTTGATCTTGTCATCCTCGACCTTGACGGCACCATCATCAACGCCTACCAGCGCCTGCCCATCAGCCAGGCAGTGCACGACACCATCGCCGCCGTGCAGGCGACTGGCGTCATCGTCACCATCGGCACCGGGCGCACACTGGACTACATTCGGCACAGTCTGCATGGCAATCTGGCGTTGACGCATCCCGTCCTCACCACGCAGGGCGCCGTGATCGGCGACCCGGTGAGCGGCCATGTGCTGGCAGAAGTCACACTCCCGCTCGACAAGGCACGCGACATTGCGGCCTTTGTCGATGCGCACCGCTATCCGACGGCCTTCTATTTCAACGATGCTGACGGACACACGCAGGTCTTCCGCAACTCTCTGGGCGCCACCCCATCAGAAGAGACGTTGCTCCAGCATCTCCTCGGCATCCCTGGCGTACAGGTCGAGGCGTTTTCACCACTGCTGACGGCGCCCAACGCCCACCCCCCTGTCAAGGTCATCGCCTTCAATCACGGCATTCCCGGCGACATCGACCTCTTGCCTGAATATCAACAACGCTTTCCAACGCTCAGCATTACCCGCACGCACGAATGGTTGGTCGAGACGACTGCGGCTGGCGTCGACAAAGGCAGCGGTCTGCGCCGTCTCTGCGACCTGCTTGGCATCGACATTCGCCGCGTGATGGCGATCGGGGACAGTGACAACGACATCCCCATGCTGGAGGCTGCCGGTCTGGGCGTGGCGATGGGCAACGCCGGTGACCATGTCAAGGCTGTAGCCGACTGGATCGCGCCCACCATCGATGAAGAAGGTGCGGCGGTGGCGATGCAACGCTGGATTCTCGGCGCATAGCAGGTGACAACCATGCGCATCACCACCCTCCTCGTCGGGCTGGCGCTATTGCTGGCGGCGTGTCGGCCCATTCCCGCCCCGGCTGTAGCCATGGTCGGCGCGCCCGGTGTAGGCGACCCAATCTTTCCCTTGCTTGGCAACGGTGGCTACGATGTGCAGCACTACACACTCGACCTGACGGTGGATGTCGCGCGCAACCTGCTCAAGGGCACGGCCACGTTGCGGGCGACAGCGACCCAACCCCTGGCAGCCTTCAACCTCGACCTGCTCGGCCTGGAGGTCAGCACCATCAGTGTTGACGGCGCCCCGGCGCACTTCACGCGCAGCGGACAAGAGTTAACCATCACACCCGGCGCCCCGCTCGCCACCGGCGCGATCTTCACTACGACAGTGGCTTACGCTGGGGAACCGACGCCGCTGGCCGATCCCGACCTGGCTTTCATCGACCAGGGCTGGAATCATCAGGATGGCGCCATCTATGTGGTGAGCGAACCGGGCGGCGCCATGACGTGGTACCCGGTTAACAACCACCCAACCGACAAGGCGACCTACACGCTGCGCGTCACCGTGGACAAGCCCAACGTCGTCGCCGCCAACGGTGTGCTGACTGAGGAGATCGACCTGGGCGAGCAGCGCACCTACGTCTGGGAGATGGCGCAGCCGATGGCGAGCTATCTCACGACGCTGGTGATCGGCGATTTCGTGCGCGTCGAGGAGCCAGGGCCAGACGGCGTGCTGATCCGCCACTACTTCCCGCCAGACGAAGTCGAAACGCTTACCAGAATCTTTGCCAATACGGACGAGATGGTCGCCTTCTACAGCGACCTGATTGCGCCGTATCCCTTTGCAGAGTATGGCGTCGTGATGCTGCCCTTCCCGCTTGGCTTTGCATTGGAAACGCAGACGCTTTCTGTCTTTGGCCCGGAGATGGCGATGGAGGGCGTGAACGCGCACGAGCTAGCGCATCAGTGGTTTGGCGACACCGTGACGCTGGCCGCCTGGGATCAAACCTGGCTCAATGAGGGTTTCGCCACCTATCTGCAGCGAATGTGGCTGGAGGACAAATTGGGGCGCGGCTTCATGGATGGCGGCATGCGCCAATACTATGCAGGACTAAAAGGCTTCAAGGTCGCGGCGCCGGGCCGCGTCACAGAAGCAGAGCTTTTCTCGGAAGCCGTCTATGAGCGCGGGGCCTGGGTGCTCCACGCCCTGCGGCTCGAAATTGGGGATGCTCTCTTCCGCGAGTTTCTGCGCACCTATTACGCCCGCTACAAAAATGATGTTGTCACCACGGCGGACTTCATCGCCACCGCCAACGAAGTGAGCGGCCAGGATTTGACCGAGTTCCTCAACGCCTGGCTTTACGACGCCGAGATGCCGCCGATCCCCGAATAGCCCAACACAAGCGCAGGCAAGACAGAAACTCGACGCCTTGCTGCAAATCCAGAGATTTGCGGCAAGGCGTCGCTCAGACCACCGCAGCGGCTTACTTTGCCGCCGCCAGCGCCTGATCCAAATCCCAGAGAATGTCCTCGATATCTTCCAACCCAATGCTCAGGCGGATAAAGTCCGGCGAGACGCCGGCGGTCGCCATCTCCTCAGGGGTGAGCTGGCTGTGCGTGGTCGTCGCCGGGTGGATCGCCAGGCTCTTGGCGTCGCCAACGTTGGCCAGGTGGCTGAAGAGCTTGAGATTGTCGATGAACTTCTGCCCGGCCGCTGCGCCGCCCTCGATGCCAAAGCCCAAGATCGCGCCGACGCCCTTGGGGAGATACTTCCTGGCAAGTTCGTAGTCCGGGTGGCTCTTGAGACCGGGATAGGAGACCCACTTGACGGACTTGTGCCCCTCCAGGAATTCGGCCACTGCCTGCGCGTTGCGGCAATGGCGCTCCATGCGCAGACTGAGCGTCTCGATGCCGGTCAGCGTGTTCCAACTATTGAAGGGCGCCTGTGATGCGCCAATATCGCGCAGAATCTGCACGCGCGCCTTGATTGCGAAGGGCGGCAGACCGACGCCAACCAGATCGGCGTACTTCAGGCCATGGTAGCTGGGATCGGGCGTGGTGAAGTTGTCAAAGCGGCCACTTGTCCAGTCGAAGTTGCCGCCATCGACAATCGCGCCGCCGATGGCCTGCCCGTGCCCGGCAAGGAACTTCGTGGTGCTGTGGGTGATGATGTTGGCGCCGTGCTCAAAGGGGCGGCAGAGATAGGGCGTAGCAAAGGTGTTGTCGATCATGAGCGGAATGTTGTATGCCTTGCCGATCGCCGCCACTTCCGCAAAGGGGAAGACCTTGATGTCCGGGTTGCCCAGCGTCTCACCGTAAAGAATCTTGGTGTTGGGGCGGATTGCCTTCTCGAAGTTGCTGGGATCGCTGGGATCAACGAAAGTCACGTCAATGCCGATGCGCGGGAAAGTGTAGTTGAACTGGTTGTAGGTGCCGCCGTAGAGCCGGCTGCTCGTCACAATGTGGTCGCCTGCACCACATAGGGTCAGGATCGCCATCGTCTGCGCCGCATGTCCAGAGCTGGCCGCCAGCGCCGCAACGCCGCCTTCGAGGCTGGCAAGCCGCTGCTCTAGCACGTCGGTTGTGGGGTTCATGATGCGCGTATAGATGTTGCCCAGCTCCTTCAAGGCGAAGAGGTTGGCGGCGTGTTCTGTGTTGCGGAACTGATAGCTCGTTGTCTGGTAGATCGGCACGGCGCGGCTGCCCGTTGTCGGGTCCGGCGTCTGGCCGGCGTGAAGCTGACGCGTATTGAAGCCAAATTGTCGTTCGCTGGTCATGAGTCGCTCTTTCCTGTCTACTTTTGTGCTGAAAATAAGAAACCTCTCGCCTGGTTGGTGAGAGGTCGAGGTGTATATCGCCCACTGCCCTGTTTCCGGGCAACAAAAATCCCCAACGAGTGGGGATGAGCAGGAAAACACACAGCTTCCTCTCATCTTCCAGAACACGTCTGCCGGATTTGGCACCCTACTTGACCGATCCGCAACATTGCGGAGCGTTCATCGGGTTGCCGAGGCTTCACAGGGCCGGTCCCTCCACCTCTCTGGATAAGAGTGTCGCTATTCAATTGTGAGGCGGAAGAATAACAGGACAGGCAGGATTTGTCAAATAAGCATGAGAGAAATTGGTGAGGGGTGAGTTGAGAGGGGCAAAGTCAGAAGGGGAAGACGCCAATCTCCCAATCTCCAATCTCTCAATCTCCAATTTCCTCTATACCTCTGGTCTGCGCGGATCGAGCGCCTGGTCGGCGTGCATCCAAATCAGGCGGGCGTAACGGAAAATCAGTGGCGTCAACAATGCAGTTTCAGCGAGGATGGCAAGCGAAAAGACCAAAATCGACACATTCATCCATGCCAACCATATAGCCGTGGGCGCCAGAATCAGAAAGCCAGCAGCGTAGCCAACGAACATCGAATTGAGAAAATAGCCGGTCTCCCGCTCGAACTTGACGCCGCACACAGGACAGTGTGTGTGCATCCCAAAGAGCGTGGTGAAGACCTGCCCACGCAGACACACCGGGCAACGTTGGCGCAGCAACGCAATGAGTCGTTTCATACGAGGATTCTATCACGTCGCGTGCATAACCGCGATCGGCGCTGCACAGCGCCACCCCATAACGCCTGCTTCGGGTCAGGTTTACATCTCCAGCAACTTTGGGGTAAAATGATGAGTGCCGCCATTCTGACAATTCGTGCTACGAACCGACGTTTATGGCAAAAACCTTCTACACCGAACGCGATATCGAAGATTTGCATGCACGCGGCATAACGAGCATTGACATCCACGACGATGTCGTGCTTACCGACCTGGCGCGCGAGCGTGCGCTCAAGTTGGGGATGCGTTTGGAGCGCATCAAGCCCAACGCGCACCCGGCGGATGCCCCCAACGAGGCGCTGATCCATCGCATCAAGGCAGCGGTGCTGGCGCAACTGGGTGGTCGCTGGATCGATCCTAATGTGCTGGATGCGGTGGTGCGCCGCGTCGTAGCTGAAATGGAGCGCTGAGCGCCTGACCTGAAGGCGCAGCGGCGCACACAACCCCACACTTCACACCGCTAGTTGCCCGACTCCGCCCCTGGCGTCGGCGTCCCCGGCCCCACCAGGTAGACCGCTCGCCACGGCTGGTAGAGACTCTTGAGTGTATCGGTGCGCGTCGTGCCATTCTCTACGATGGTGCGCGTAACGGTCACGGACATGCCTTCCTTCTCCCACTCGACCTGTTTGATCTGACCAGGCGCCAAGTTTTCGTCCACCGTGTAGATCGGCGCATCCGGCTTGATGACGTCGGTGATCTCCGGCTTGCTCACCGTCACCGTGCGATCCGGGCGTGTGCCATAGAAGTTGAAGGTGATGACGCCGTTGACGCTGTCCACGACCGGGTCGATCAGCAGGTACGCGTTCGTGTCGTTGCGAAAACGAAAGTCGACGTCGGGCGTGAAGATGGTGGCATCCATGCCTGGCTCACCGTACCAATCCACCACATAGCCGTGATTGTAGCGTTCCACCAGCGGAAAGCCACCTTCATACGCGGCGCGAAAGACCGTCGTGCTCACCTGACAGACGCCGCCGCCCACGCCCACTGCTGTCCGATCGCCCCAGATCACCAGCGAATCCTCAAAACCATTGGCCGAGCTGACGTCGCGCACAATCTCATTGAAGCTAAAGATGCCGCCCGGCGGTATCACTACGCCCTCGAACTGTTCTGCCGCCACTTCGACATTGCGTATGCGACTGGCGCTGCTGCCGGCAAAATAGGTTGTGCCGCTAGAGACCAGCTCACGAATGCCCATTTCGGCGATCCGGTTCATGTCCACGGCTGGCGGCACGCTATTGATTACCAACTGCGCCTCCGGCGCGCCGCTGGCAACCGCCGCCTGGATCGCCGCCAAACTGGCCTCCACATCCAGCGCACGCCCGGCAAAACTTGGCGTCAACACGGTGACGGCGCCGGTGTCAGGATTGAAGCGCAGCCGGGCGTCACGCGGGCGTTGGTCGATCTGAGCGGCAAGTGTTTCCAGATAAGCGCGGACTTTGGCGTCATCCAACACCAGCGGCGTGGTGGAAAGCGCCAACTCGCGCAGATCGGCGGGCGTCAATGCGAAATCACCGCCCGCAACAGACGCACGCAATAGCAGCGGCGCCAGGGTGGCGCCGGTTGGCGCCAGGACAGACGCCGGCAGCGACGCCTGCGGTGGGGCAACGCTATTGACGACCAGGGGCGCCTCCACAACTGTATGAATGCTGTCCCCCTGTAGCGCAGCCAACACGCCCTGCACGGTGGCATCCACATCGACCGCTACGCCAGGCTGTGCAGCGATGGCAACATCGCCAAGCGTGCGTGCAGCCATACCGGGGCGATCGACTGTTGCGGCAATCGCGGCCACCGCTGCGCGCAACGCTGCCACATCGACAGCCACCGGCGGGGAAATCTCCTGCTGGCGCAGCGCGGCGTGCAGTTGATCCGCGATGTCGTGCAACAGAGACCCGCTACGACCAAACAGATACGCTCGATTGACGGCGGTCATCAGATCGGCGTTGGCGCGCACCCGCGCTGTCTCCAATGGCCACTGCTGTTGATCGTAGACTAACATGATCGGCGGCAGTGGATACTGATAGAGCGTGGCGTTGAGTCGCTTGAGCGCCTCAGCTCGTGTCAGCCCCCCAAGTGACACACCGCCAACGCTGACGCCAGTGTAGATGCGCCCCGTGTGCCAGAAACCCCAACCCGCAGCCGTCAACACCCCACCCAAGAAAAACAGCAGAGTGAACAGCGCCAGCAGATCAAAGGTTGTGCGGTGTAGCGTTTCCCGGCGACGCGGCGGATAAAGTGTCGTCTGCATGTTCTCTCCGTTCTCGAAACGGGTCGCGTGGCGGCGTGCTCAACCACCAAGTTGTGGCGCAATATACCAAAACGGGATCGCCAGATTCAGCAAGAAGAGCATGAAGAACGGCAAAGCCCACACGATAACGCGCGTCACGCCCAAGAAGGGTTGCAGCCACTGGTTCATCAAAAACCGCTGCAGCCAGGACGGAGCGCCAATCACAATAGCATCTACCGCCCCAAAAAGCAAGAGAGGTTGCAACATCAACAGCAAGCCAAATAAGCCGATCGCAAGAATCGCCCGCCGATCCATAATGTCGGTGCGCAAGTCCGCAACAGCCAGCGCACCGGCCAGCACAACCGCCATCAACCCAGTGAGCTTGCCTTGTAACGGCTGCATCAATTCACGCCATGCCAGCGCCATGAACGCACTGATCGGCAGCAGCCCCCAAAAGAGGTAGCGCCCCTGATGCTGCACGAATTTGAGGTTGTACCAGACAAAACTTGCCAACACCACCAGCACCATCGCCCCAAACAAACCCAGCACCCAAAATTGGTAGCGATCCATGTCCGCTTCAGGGCGGCCACAAATGAAACGCACCAACGCCCAGAGCAGTCCCAGCAACAACACGCCAGTGAAGGCTAGCAACAGCGTGTAGATGCGTGGCTCCATGAAGACGCCCAGCCAGCCAAAGACGCCCCAAAAGCTACGAAAGGTGAAGTCGAGCGCCCGCTCTAGGTAGGTGACAAAGCCCGTGCGTGCGATCCAGGCGGCAGTGGTCGGCTGGCCGGCGACCAGCCGGTCATGCATTTGCAAGCCGAGCAAGTCTCCAGCCCCATACAGTTGCAGGTTGCGCAGCCAAAGTGGGAGCACCAGAAGCAGCGCGGGCGCCAGCACCCATAGCACTGCGCCGAAACCACGCCACAGATTTTGGCGCGATGGGCGCGCTGCACGCTGGTCAAGTTGCGCGGTTGGCGCCAGCCAGACGGTCAGCAACACCGTGCCCGCCGCCAACGGCGCCGCTGCATAACCGTAGAGCTTGGTCGCCAT
Source organism: Chloroflexota bacterium (assembly GCA_003451595.1). Classification (GTDB taxonomy): domain Bacteria; phylum Chloroflexota; class Anaerolineae; order Caldilineales; family Caldilineaceae; genus Caldilinea. Next base: position 39,486 of record DMDA01000003.1, read on the forward strand.
GCTCAACCCTAACAGCACGCCAAGCCAAAGCAGGGTGCGCGGCTCGAAGTTGTCGGCGTCTGGCGCCGCCTCCGCGCCAGAGTGATAGAAACGCCGCTTCATCCAGCGCAGTAAGGTCAGCATCGACGCCAGGATCAGCACCTCCGCCAGGCCGTCATTGTTGACGGCGGCGCTCATTGCCACGTGCATCGGCAAGAAGGCGGCAAAGGCTGTGGCGCCCACCGTGAGCAATGGCTTGGTCGGGAAGGCTGTCTCCATACAGGCGTAGAGAAGCAGCAAGCCGACTGCGCCCAACAAGATATTGAAGAGACGTACGAATAGGAGATCGCCATTGCCCAGCCAGAAGGCCGGCGTCGCGGCAAGGTAATAGAGCGGCGGCTGATAGGCTTCATAGCGCAATACGTCAATCGGGAGATGTGGCGGGAAGCCGCCGCTCACCAGCGCACTGAGATAGTCTTGGTCGTAGTCGCCCTCACGCAGCACTGGCAGTCCATTCCCTGTGGCGATGGTGACGATGTTGTTGTAATGCGCTGGCTCATCGGGGTTTTCCCAGTCGGGCGTGATGACAGCGTAGAGCGTCGCCGCCATCATATAGCCAATGAGGATCAGCGCCAATGCCAGTCGTGGTCGGCGCAAGTAGTAGTGATCGAGACTAGCAGAGATAGGACGATAGCTCGAGGCCAAGTTCTCCATCCAGCTATCCCAATTTCTCGGCCATGACCGCCTCGTCCAGCTTCACGAAGAGCGGCTTCGGCTCGCGCAGTGGCTGCCCCGGCGACAGCACGCCGGCAGCCCACACGCCGCTGGCGCCACGATGGTCATAGCGCAGCACGAGATGACGCCCACGGGCGTCTTCAACAACTTCGGTGTACTGACGGCCAAAGAGCGGTTGATCGTAACCGAGCATTGCGTGCACGGCTTCACTGGCATGCGGCAGGACGGGCGCCCAAATTACCTTGAGCCAGTCGATCGCCTGCAGCGCCACATAGACGACGGTGGCGGCTCGCTGTGGGTTCTCGCCGATGATCTTCCAGGGCGCGTGGTCGTTCAGATATTGATTCACGCGCTGGCTGAGCCGTCGCGCCTCTTGCAGCGCCGCCTTCAGCTTGACCGCTTCGTAGAGCGCGCCGACGCCGTCGAAGCCGGCCTTGATCTCGGCCAGGAAAGCTTCGTCATCGGGCGTCAACGCTGTGGGCATCGGCGTCTTGCCCTCGAAACGCTTGTAGGCAAAGCCAAGCATCCGGTTGACCAGATTGCCCCAGTTGGCGACCAGTTCGTTATTGACGCGGTCCATGAAGTCCTGCCAGGTGAACTCTACATCGGCGGTTTCCGGCGCCATGGCCGTCAGCACATAGCGCCAGGCGTCGGGCTGAAATTGCGCCAGCACCGTGTTCCAGCCGATCACGTTGCCGCGGCTGGTGCTGAATTTGCCGCCATGTAGATTCAGGTATTCGTTGGCGGGCACATCGTAGGGCAGGTTGAGATGGCTGGCGCCGGCGTTGTAGCCGATCAACATGCCGGGCCAGATGATGGTGTGGAAGGGGATGTTGTCCTTGCCGATGAAGTTGTAGATGCGTGCGTCCGGGTTGACATCGGCGTCCCACCATTGCCGCCATGCCTCGGCGTCGCCGCTGAGCTTCGCCCATTCGATGGCTGCGCTCAGATAGCCGATCACGGCGTCGTACCAGACGTAGATGCGCTTGTCCGGGTAATCACCGATGGGAATCGTGACGCCCCAGTCCAGGTCGCGGGTGATGGCGCGTCCACGCAGTTCGCGCAGTTCGAGCTGACCGCGCGTGAAGTTGAGCACATTGGGGCGCCAATGTTCTTTCCCGTGCGCAATCCACTCGAGCAGCGGTTCGTTCATCTTCGCCATATCGAGGAAAAAATGTTCGGTCTCGCGAATCTCCAGCGCAGTCGTGCCGCTGATCTTGGAGCGTGGGTTCTTCAGCTCAAGCGCGTCATAGATGCGCCCGCAGTTGTCGCACTGGTCACCGCGCGCATCGGCATAGCCGCAGTAGGGGCACTCGCCCTCGACGTAGCGATCTGCCAGAAACTTCTTTGCGACCGGATCGTACCACTGGCGCTGCACGTCCTTGTAGACAAAGCCCGTCTCCCAGTGGCGCGTGAACATGTGCTGGGTGACTTCCCAGTGATTGGCCGTGTCGGTATGGGTGTACAGGTCGAAGGTCAGCCCCATCGCCAGGCAGCCATCCACGAACAAGCCGTGATATTTGTCGATGAATTCGCCGTAGGGAATGCCGTCGGCGTCGGCCTTGAGCATGATCGGCGTACCATGCGTGTCGGAGCCGCTCACCATCAGCACGTCGTTGCCGATCATGCGCTGGTAGCGTGCAAAGATGTCTGGCGGCAGGTACGCGCCAGCGATCTGCCCGATATGCTTTTCGCCGTTGACATACGGCCACGCCACCCCGATCAAGATTTTTCGTCCCATACCTTTACCCTCATTACCCAGGTTGTAATCACCAATCGCTTGTCTCTCCGTTGAGATTGGAGATTAGAGATTGGAGATTAGAGATTGGAGACTGATTTATCGATTCGCCCACCAGCCAGCCAGCGAGACCAGGCCATAGAGCAACAAGAAGAAGAACAACCCACCCGTGATGCACAACCAGCCAGCAATTGCCCCGCCTAGCCCGTAGTAATACCAGATCAGCGCGCCGCCAACGACGTAGAGAATGACAAAAAAGCCAATCACCAACTGCCCTTCGGTCGTGCGCACAAAACGCATCGGGTCAAAGCTACGCCGTCCACGATTCATAAAGGGCTATTATAGCGGGTGATGAGGAGGGGTGACAAAGCGTGGCGAGTTGATCAATGCGCCAACATGCTTTGCCGAATCACAGGAAGGAATCGAGGTCGAAGTTCTCGCTGTTGAACTCGACGAGCTTTACCCAGTCAATCGCTCCAGAAGGCGCACAGAATCGCTGTGAAAACTCAACAGTGAGACGGTTTACCAGCGCCCCGCGGCCAGCCAGAAAACGCTCGTTGTGCTCGCGTGCCCGGTAGCCGAGCGGCTCAATGATCTCTGTGTAAAGTTCTTTGTTTTCGCTGATCAGATACCAGAAATTCTGCCCTGCGACCTTCAGATATCCGGCTCTGGTGTAGGCTGTCCGCGTCTTGCCATAGCAGATGCCGAGCACTGGCTGGACATTTGCTGCCAAACGCGACTGTCGGACGCGGTTCACCGCATTGCGCAGATCTTGAGCAAGCATTCGCCCAGCTCCGTGCTGTATTGCTCTGTCGCCTCCAACAGCCTGGGCTGCAAAACTGCAAGACGATTGCGAGCAAGTTCACAGAATGCAGGGTCTAAATCGATGCCGATGTAGTGGCGACCAAGTTTCTTTGCAGCGACCGCAGTTGTGCCTGAACCCACAAACGGGTCAAGTACAGTATCGCCACTCTTGGTAAAGAGTTTGATGAACCAGATCGGTAGATCAATTGGAAAAACGGCGCTGTGATTACGATTGGAACACTCTGTTGCCATGTGAATCACATTGGTCGGATATACCATCGAACGTCCAACCCAATTCGATACATTCTTGCCGAAACCACTTGCGACACGTGATTCATCCCGAACTCGATCGGTTTCGCTCAATTTTGCCAGTCTATCCTGCGCCCAACTACCGACAGGAACCATGACCGCATCCTGATACATGTGAAAATTGCGCGCCTTGTTGAACTGCAGCAAACGTTCCCAGGAGTCACGAAACCGATTGGGCCATTTCCCTGGATAAGAGTTCTTCTTGTGCCACATGAACTCTTCAGTCCACAGCCATCCTTGTCTGCGCATGCTCAGGATTAGCTCGATCACATAGGTGTGTCGCTCACCGTTGACGACGCGTTCTTTGATATTAAGCACAAACGTGCCGGTCGGCTTGAGCACGCGCAAAAACTGCTGCGTTTTTGGCAAAAACCAGTCAACGTATTTGTCAGGCGAAACACCACCATACGTGTGACGTCGTTGATCAGCATATGGCGGTGACGTAAAAATCAGATCAATTGAGTTATCTGGGAGAGACTCAAGAACCTGCTCGCAGTCACCTTCAATAATTGTGTCCCATCCTAACATCGGCGCCCCCTTTCCCGAACACCTATTCTAGCGGAAAGCGCCCCGGCGTCAAACTGACTTCACTGGGGGGATTCTTTATGCCATGCCTGATGGCGCCGCTTGCCACAAATGCAGCGGCTGTCGGCCTCGCCCCTCACTACGTATCTCTACCTTCATACTTGTTGCGACAAGACAAGTTGCGCAGACACTCCTCTCATCGCAGCATGGGCGCTGAGGCGTTGTCGTCACCTTCAGCGTCGAGCGCGTCATCATCGTCCGGCGACACAAGGGGCACATCCAGGGTCGCCAGCAGGGCGTGTAGCGCCTCTGCCAGCGCGCGGCGTTCGGCTTTGCTCAGGTTCTGCAGCTTGTTGGCAAGCTGCGCTGCCTGCCGCACCAATTTCACCGCGGTTGACAAGGCGTCGGGGATCGGCTGACCGGCCTGGCGCATGAGGTGATAGGCGCGCTCCAGTTCGCCCGCCTCGCGCGCCTGGCGGATCGCCAGTTCCAACTCGCCGAGCTTTTCCCACGCCAGCGAGGCGTCGTGCGGGTTGCCGTTGTAGGCGGCAATGAACGCACCGAAGCGCAACAACTGTTTGTCCTGGCTGGCCGTCGTCCAGTGTGCGCCGTACATCAGCTCGACGCGATTCTCCAAATCCCACAACCGGTCGTCGAGGTCAGGATAGCCCGCTTGCTGATTGTAGCGTTCGGCGCGCACCGCCCAATCGTAGTAGAGTGCGTGATCCTCTCCCAGGTGCGCAAAACTCTCTTCCAGCCAGTGCGCAACAAATGCGTAGGCCGCACCATCCAGCGACAGGGGTGCCAGTGCCTGCAGCGAGTCATCGATATAGCCCAACAGCGCTCTCACCTGGGCGCCCGTCAACGCGCTGGCATGAGGTAGGTTTGTATAGCGCTGCGCCACCAGCGCAGCCAGGGCAGCGCCTGTGTCATCCGCTTCGCTTCGCATAATAGCGGCTAGTTCGGTGAACAGGGTCGCCAGTTGCTTACGTGCTTCAGGGCCAGCCTTGAGCAGCATCACCCCCCATTGCCAGCCTGTCGTGATCATCGCTTCATCCAACGTGCGGCGCAGGCGGGCGTCTTCCACGGCCATGACCAATGGCGCTAATGCCTGCAGGTGAGCGTAACGCCCGGCAAGATCGCCGTGCGGCGTAGCGGGCGCTTGCGCAGCGTGCAGGCGCATCTCCACTGCACTGGACAACGCCTCACGTTGTTCGTCAGCCTCGTCAATGACGGCCGGGTCGCCCAACTCCGCCGCCAACGTCCGCGCCTGTTGATTCAAGTGCAGCGCCTCAGCCAGACGATCGTGCAGCAGGTGGACGGCGGCCTCTTGAAGGAAACTCTGGATATACTGCGCCTGCGCCTCGCGCTGAAGGGTGCGATCCGCCAGTTGCACGGCAAATTCGTAGGCGCGACGATTGCGGTTGCGCGCTTGCTCCCAACGCCCGCGTTCGATGAGATCGTCCACTTCGTCGAGATAGCCTTCGACGACTTCGATCTCCGACATTTGCTCGGTGCGCAACAGGTCGCGCAGCGCCTCCCACGTCATTGTGTAGTGGCCCTCAAGATTGTCGATCTCCAGCGCCGCCAGCACGGGCGCGTTGGGCGCTTCCAGCAACACAAGTTTATCAGTCGAGCGGCTCAGCGCCACGCGCATCTCATCGATCAGGCGCCGCGCCTCGAAGAGTGGCGGCATATCGCTGCTGTCCGCCAGCCGCATCGCCTGCTGGAAGGTGGCGTCCAGCCCGACAACGATCACGGTGTTGCGCTCCAGCCCTTTGATCTCACGCACATCGAAGATCACTTCCTCCGCCTTGACCGCCTCATCTTCAGTCGCCTTCAGCGTCGGCACACTGCCATTCAGGTCAATCAAGGCGCGCCCGGGTAAATCGGCCAATTCTTCGACAAAGTCACGCCATTGTCGCGCGGCGTCAGCGCTGGCGTCCTGCATGGTCACAGGCAACGGACAAATCAGTAAACGCCCATTCTCCTCGCGGCTATCTGGGCGATGTGTGGCGACGGAGAGTTCCATATCGGCGTCGTCGAGAAAACTCTGACGGTTGGCGCTGGGACGCAATTGCTTCGGCAGCCGCACGTAGAAATTCCAGGCACTGTCGATGACATACGCCAGGTTGCGCGGCGATCGGCGCTGATGGCGAAACTCGAACTCCTGAGGATTAGCGCCCAGCACCTCGCGCAGCAGGTCTTTGGTCACGCCCCAGTCGAAGCCACTCGGCTGCACAATCTGCGACTCATCGCCGGCAAAGACAACAGCCAGCTGGCGATCGCCACTGCGCAGCCGCATGCGCGCCAATTCCGCCAACAGCGCAATTTGTAACAGCGTCAGGTCCTGAATCTCATCGACCACCAGCGCGTCAATTCGGCGCAGCCAACCTGGCAGTTTGCGCCCACCGGCTGACTCGCCGGACTGCGCCAGCAGGTTCAGTGCACGTCCCGCCGCAACCTGGTCAAGAAAAAAGCGGTCGCCGCGCAGCCGTTCGCTCAGTCGGACTGCTGTCGCGGCTTCGTCACGCGTCAGACGACGCGCGGCGGCGTAGGCGTCGAGATTGAAGGCGCCATCGCTGAAGACGGCTTCGGCCACACGCGGCGCGGGCAGTGGATATCCGACCGGAAAGGTGCGTCCCAAGATGTGCGCGCGAATTTCGGTGTAAAGCGCGGCCGGATAGCGTCGCCAGCCGCCCAGAATCGCAGCCGGCTGCATGTCGAGATAACGGCGAAAATCGGCTAGCTCTTGCAACGGGTCGAGCGCGGCTGGCAGACCGGTAAGCTCCTTTTCCAGTTCTGTCAGCGTGCGGATGTGGATGCGCTGCTCCAGTTCCGGCGCTTGCGCCGCCAGGAACTCCCGCGCTGCGCGTTTGAGGCGCGCGGTGTAGGTGACATAGAGCAAGCTCTCCAGCCCGCGTTGCAGAATGAGATCGCGCACCAGGTAGAAGAGCGCCACGGTCTTGCCGCTGCCAGGCAACCCCTTGACAGTAGCCGGCGCCATGCGGTCGGTTTTCAAGTAGACGCCGACGTCGCGTTGCTCGTCGAAACGCGGGTCGATACTGGCGAGCGACACCTCGTCGAACTCATCCAGCGAAATCAAATCGATGGGATCGTCGGTCTCGTCGTGGTGACGGATGCTATGCACCAGAATCGTCTGACCCGCTTGCCCGCCGCTGCGGTCGGCCAGCTCGCTCTCGGCCAGGGGAATCCACCAGAGATAGTAGTGGTAGCCTTGCACCGGCGTGCGGCGCCAGCGAGCATTGTAGCCGGTAGTCGTTTTCACATTCGGCGTGCGCCCGCGCGTACCCAACAGCACCTGCGCCCACATCGCCTTGCGGCGGATCGAGTCGGGCAGGCGCTCGGCGTTGCGCTCATATTGCCGATGCTTGAGTAACCGATAACCGGGCATGCTCGTTCTAGTTCACCGCCTCTACTATACCAGAATGCACACGAAACCGACGTGCGCGTTGGCGGAATGCGGGCGAAAAATCGTCCCAATCTGTCGTCGTGACGATGGCTTGGGGCACATCGTCGATGACGGCCAGTAATTGACTACGGCGTTCGGCGTCGAGTTCGCTCATCACGTCATCGAGGAGGAGCAACGGTGCGACACCGGTGGCGGTGGTCATCGCACGCACTTCCGCCAGCTTGAGCGCGAGTGCGGCGCTGCGCTGCTGACCGCGACTGCCGTAAATGCGCAAGTCGCGCCCGTTGGCCAGCAAGCGCAGATCATCACGATGCGGGCCATAGAGCGTCGTCCCCGTGGCCAGCTCGCGGCTGCGGCGCGTCGCCAACTTGCGCAGGTAGACTGCACGCACTGCATCAACATCAAGCCGAGTCGATGGCAACGCACTCAACAGCCCTTCCCGCAGCAACTCGAACTCCTGGTCAGTCAGCAGGCCGGGGTTGAAACTGGGCAGATAGTGCAGCGTCAATTGTTCACGCCCGCCGCTGAGTCCGGCGTGGCGTTCGGCGGCGATGGCTTCGAGTTCGAGAAGAAAATTGTGCCGCCGGGTCACAACAATGGCGCCATGCTGCACCAGCTTCTCGTCCCAGAACACAAGTTGGGCATCGACGGCAGGCGAAGGACGGGCGTCCTGGTCGCGCAGGGTTTTGAGCAGGCTGTTGCGCTGCTGCAACACCTGTTGATAAGCAGACAGCGCCCGACAATATGTCTTATCGATCTGACAGAGCGCCACATCGAGATAGCGTCGTCGCTCGCCCGGCCCGCCATCGACCAGCTTGATATCCTCTGGCAAGAAAAGCACGGCGCGGAGCAATCCCACCAGATCCATTGCCCGGCGCGGCGCGCCGTTGATCTTGATCTGCTTGGTGAAGTTGACGCCGTCGCCACGTGGGGTGAGCAATACTTCCAGGCCGAACGTGCGCCCATCGATGTGCACCTGACCCGCCACCCGGCAATAGGGGATCGGCTCTTCACTGGCCTGCCAGTCGACGATCTCGCGCTCCTGTCCGGCGTGGATGGCCTTGCTGGTGGCGAGCAGGAAAATGGCTTCGAGCAGATTCGTCTTGCCCTGCGCATTTTGGCCTTGCAGCAGCGTCAATGGTGAGTCGAAAAGCAGGTCGAGATGATGGTAGTTGCGAAAATGGGTCAGGCTCAAGTGCGATAGCAGCATGGCGTCTCAGTGTATACTCCAAGAGGCCGTCTGAACATTCCCTTGCCTCGACGCAGAGACGCACAAGGTGCAGAGAGAACCAAGAGTCCCGGCATCCTCGGACATGCTTGCTCGGCGCGCCGCCACATCTTTGTCTCCCTGCGTCGAGAACAATATTGGTTGCGTACTCATCAGCTTCTGACCGATTGACGGCGCGCGGAAAGGTCAGCAATCAGAAGGTCAAGTTCAGTGTCCTGGTCGGCGCCGGTCTTCATTGCCATATCGACCTCCAGGAGCCGATCTAGAATGTCCTCCAACTCCTCGAAGGTGTATTGGTGGGCAAGCGGGAGCGCCTTTTGCACCGGGTAAGCGCCATAACCAAGTTGTTTGGCAATCTCATAGGGATTGGTCTGACCGGTGGCAAACAGGCTCTTGATCTCGATCAACATGCGGTACTGGCGGGCGATCATGGTGAGCAAATAAATCGGGTTCTGATCGTTGCGCCTCAGTTCACGTAGGGCGTGCATGGCCTTGGCGCCCTGGCGCTGGCCAAGCGCGTCGGTCATATTCCAAACCAATTCCTCGCTGACGTCAGCCACCATCGTGCGTACATCCTGCACGGTGATGGGGCGACCATCGGCGTAGAGCGCCAGTTTCTCCAGCTCGTTATCAAGCTGACGCAGGTTGGCGCCAACAAAGTTACAAAGTAAGGCAGCTGCAGCGCCGTCGATGGCGATATTCTGGGCGCGCGCCCGCGCCTGCAACCATGCAGGCAGCGTTTTGGCATCGGGCGCGGTAAGGGTTTGCTGTTTCACCACACCAGCCTGAATGAGCGCTTCCAGCCCGGCGATACGACGCTCAGGGTGGGCGCCCGACGACGGCAAGACATAACCTTTCCACAACCCGCGCCGCTTATCCACAGAGTTATCCACAAACACGAGAATGCAACTCTCTGGAACGCTGCGCAACCCTTCTAGCAACTGCGCCATTTCGCCATAGACAGCGGCGGCGTCGCTCTTGCTGGCAGCCATACGTTTCTCGTAGGCGTCGAACAGGCCGCGCACAATCAGCAGGCGACGCTCGCACAGAAACGGCATCATCGCGGCCTCACCCAACACCTGCATGGCGTTGCTCTGACCGCCTGCCAGCTCGACTGTGTTCAGCCCGGCCATTTCCGGGTCGCCCAGCGCAGCCTTCTGCGCAGCAAGCCACTCAGCAGTCAGATATTCGTCGGCGCCCAACAGCAGGTGAATCATGGTGATGCGTGTTGTGTGTTGCGTGGTGCGTGGTGCGTCATGAAACACGCACCACGTGACACGTTCCGTGTCTACTCAAACAGGACACGGTAGCCCTTTAGCCCAGCCCCATCCAGCAGCCGCACATCCTTCAGCCAGCGATCACCGATCTGCGCGGAGGTAGTGTACTGCTGCAAATGTAGCCCCAAGCCAGGGCTGACCACGAGCGTCGGCAACACGAACAGCAGGGCACGTGCGAAACGGCTCATGGGGTGTTGACGCTTGCCGGCGCTGCCCAGCAACGCTGCCAGCGTGACCAGGACGCCGGTCGTCAGCAGGTTGGTGCCACAGTTGGGATGGATCGCCAGGTGCGCTTCGCCAGCTTGCAGGCGGAGCATGGCGTCCGCCACGCCCCGGCGCGCCGCTTCCTCCGGGATATCTGCCAGCAGAGTGAAGCCGGCTGGGTCGCTGTAGCCAACCATGCGCCGGTTGGGAAAACGCTCCGCCAGGATCGTCAGCGTGGCGTGCTCGATGGCGTGATGCTGCCGTGTGCGGCGAATGATGGCATGCAGGGTTGTGATCATAGGTAATTGGAGAATTGAGAGATTAATCGATTGAGCGATTGAGCGATTGGAGATTGGGAGATTAGGAGATTGAGAGATTGCGCGATTGGAGAGCTAGCTGCACGCCGCTCAATCTCTAATCTCCAATCTCTAATCTCTAATCTCCCAATCTCCTAATCTCAAATCAACTTTTTCGCAACGGCGACGACATTTTCTGCCGTGATGCCGAATTCCTTGTAGACGCGCTGATAGGGTGCGCTGGCGCCGAAGTGGTCGATGCCGACGATGGCGCTAGTTGCCGGATCGTTGCCCACCCAGCGCTCCCAGCCAAAGGTGGCGGCGGCTTCGACCGCAACTTTGGCAACGCCAGCCGGCAGCACTGCGGCGCGGTATTCAGCTGGCTGCGCCTGGAAGAGTTCCCAACTCGGCAGGCTGACCACGCGCACGCCGACGCCCTCGCTGGCAAGCTGTTTGGCGGCGGTGTAGGCGATGTCAAGCTCGCTGCCTGTGCCGATCAGCACCAATTGCAGTCCGTTGGGTGCGTGTTCGTAGAAGACATAGCCGCCTTTGAGCAGGTCTTCTGCGGCGCCCAACCCCTCGCCCGCGCGGTCGTAGGTGGGCAGATTTTGCCGTGTCAGCGCCAGCGCGGTGGGGCCGGTCGTGTTGAGCAGCGCGGCGCGCCACGCCTGGCTGGTTTCGTTGGCGTCGGCGGGGCGGATGACAGTCAGGTTGGGCATCGCTCGCAGCGCAGCCAGATGTTCGATCGGCTGGTGTGTGGGGCCATCCTCGCCCAGACCGATGCTGTCGTGCGTGAAGACGTAGATCACGCGCAGCCCGGTCAGCGCCGCCAGGCGAATCGCCCCGCGCATGTAGTCGCTGAAGACGAGGAAGGTGCCGCCGTAGGGAATCACGCCGCCGTGCAACGCCATGCCGTTGAGGATGCCGCCCATGCCGTGCTCGCGCACGCCAAAGTGGATGTTGGGTCCGCCGAAGTCATCCGGCTTGATGAAAGGCGCGCCGTTGATGGTGGTCTTGTTGCTGCCAGCCAGGTCGGCGCTGCCGCCGATCAGGTTGGGCAGCACGGCAGCGAGCGCGTTGATCGCTTTGCCGCTGGTGTTGCGCGTGGCGTCACCCTTGGGCGAGGGCGGGTAGACCGGCAACGCCTCTTCCCAACCGTCGGGCAGCTCGCCGCTGAGGAAGCGGTTGAGTTCGGCGGCTTGTTCCGGGTAGGCAGCGGCGTAGGCAGCCATCAACTGGGTGTGGCTGTCCTCCAGCCGGGCGCCGCGTTCGACGGCTTGCCGATAGAAGGCGCGCACATCGTCGGGAATGTAGAAGCGCGGCTCCAGGGGCCAGCCGAGATGTTCCTTCGTCGCCTTGAGTTCATCCTCGCCCAGCGCCTCGCCGTGCACTTTGGAGGTGCCGGCTTTGTTGGGGCTGCCGTAGCCAATGATACTCTTGAGGCCGATGATGCTGGGGCGCGGGTCAGCCTGCGCGGTCATAATCGCTTCGTAGATGGCGGCGCTGTTGTTGAAATCGACGCCCCGCTGCACGTGCCAGCCGTAGCCCTCAAAGCGTTTCGCCCAATCTTCGGTGTAGGCGACCTCGGTCTTGCCGTCGATGGTGATCGAGTTGTCGTCGTAGAGATAGATGAGCTTGCCCAGACGCAGGTGGCCAGCCAGGCTGGCGGCTTCGCTGGCGACGCCTTCCATCAGGTCGCCGTCAGAGACAATGGCATAGGTGTAATGGTTGACAACCTCGAAGCCGGGGCGATTGAAGCGCTGCGCCAGCCAGCGTTCGGCGATCGCCATGCCGACGCCGTTGGAAAAGCCAGCACCCAGCGGGCCCGTCGTTGTCTCCACGCCGGGGGTGTGCCCCGCCTCCGGGTGACCCGGCGTTTTGCTGCCCCACTGACGGAAGTTCTTCAGTTCCTCCAGCGGCAGGTCATAGCCGGTCAGGTGCAGCATCGCGTAGAGCAGCATTGAGCCGTGCCCGGCGCTGAGCACGAAGCGATCGCGGTCGGACCATTGCGGATTAGCCGGGTTATAGCGCATGACGCGCGTCCACAGCGTCAGCGCAGCCACCGCCATCCCCATCGGCATACCGGGATGGCCGGAGTTGGCAGCCTGTACGCCATCGGCGGCTAACATGCGGATCGTGTTGGCGGCTTTGGTCTCGAACTCAATGTCCAGGGGTTTGTCCAGTGGTGGAATCATTTTTGCATCCATTGCTTGGCATCCTCTTTCAAAAGCGGCGCTATTGTATTTCGTTTGTGTTCATGAGCCTTCACCAAAGATATTGTCTATTAGACACTGCCTATTGTCAACTTGATTGAGATGAACAGGTCTACTTCATGTCTGTGCTGTAGGTCGCGCACATTCCGACGGTGAGCGTCACACCAGCGGTGATGACCTACAAGGGAAACTGCGCCCCATAGTGAAATAAACCCTAGCTTCTTACGTCGGTTTGCCGCGCATGGCGCCCCATGCTATGATCGTGTCGCGCGTAACGTTAATCTGATGCAGGTAACGAGTCTGATGCAGATAACGACCGTGCTGCGCCTCAACGTCTACACAACAAAGCTACTTCATGCAATGCAAGGAGGAGAGCCTATGCAGCTCAAACGAACGATGAGTATTGGCGTGTTGGTATTGGTGATGGCGCTGGTCTTGTCCGCCTGTGCGGGAATTGCCCCACAAGCTGCGGCCCCGACTGGCGAGCAGGCGGCTGCTGGCGAGACGACCACGATCACGTGGGCATTCTGGGGCAGCCCGGAGGAGGCGGCTTCGCACAAGATGGTGGCGGATGCGTTCATGGCCGAACATCCAGAGATTCAGATCGAAATCTGGAATCAGCCGTGGGACGACTATTTCACCAAGATTCAGGCGCTGTGGGCGAGCGGCGACACCAAGGTGATCCCGGATGTAGCGTTCCTATGGCCGACCCCGCGCTACGCTGCGGAAGGCGTGCTGGAAAATCTCGACCCATATATCGAGGCCTCCGGCTATGACCTGAATGATTACTGGCCCGGTCTGCTGGAGTCGGCCAAGTACCAGGGCAGCGTCTACGGTTTCCCCCGCGACATCGAAGTCAATGTGATCTACTACAATAAGGACATGTTCGATGCGGCGGGCGTCGCCTATCCAAGCAACGACTGGACGTGGGACGACTTTCTGGCGGCGGCGGAGAAACTGACGCAGAAGGACGCCAACGGCGTGACGACCGTCTACGCGCTAGCGGCAGAAGGCGGCAAGTGGGCGAAGTGGGTCAATCAGAATGGCGGCGCCATCCTGGATGACTATGTCAACCCGTCCAAATGCATGTTGACCGACCCGGCATCGGTGGCGGGCATCCAGTTCTTTGCGGATCTAATGAACAACGGCTACGCAATGCGTGACGCCGACTTGAGCCAGGCTGGTGGCGACGCTGCGGTCTTCATGAGTGGGCAGGCGGCCATGATCCTGCAGAACACTAGCCGCGTCTCTGCCTTCAATGCGGCGGGCATGAATTATGACGTAGCGCCGGCGCCGATTCCGGCTGGCGGCAAGCGCTGGAATGGCGCTGGCGGCGCGGCCTGGGTGATGAGCAGTGGCAGCGACAACAAGGACGCGGCGTGGACTTTCCTCCAGTGGTTGCAGAGCGCTGGCGGCGGTGAGACGCTCTACACAGAGCGCGGGGAAATCTTCCCGGCTCTACAATCGGTGGCCAACTCACCTGCATTCATGACCGACCAGCCGCCTGCCAACAAGGAGGCGATCATTACCGAAGCAGCGGCATCGGATGTTGGCGGCTTTGGCTACTTCCCTGAATGGGACGAACTGAGCGGCTCGATCATCGAGCCTGGCCTGCAAACCGTTTGGGCGGGCGAAGCGGACGCCGCCAGCGCCGTCGCCGCCATCTGCGCGCAAGCCGACCAGTTCCTGGCCGACAACGGGTATCCGAAGTAAGTTGAGTGAATAGGAGATTGAGAGATGAGAGACTGGAGATTGGAGACTGGAACTCGCTGTGTGCGGGTGGGTTCGCTCCAAATTTCCTAATCTCCAATCTCCAATCTCCTAATCTCCAATTTCCCACGATGGCATCACACGCTTCATCCCGTCGCCCCTTCCGCTGGCGCCCCGACCAACAATGGGAAGGCTACCTCTTTATCCTGCCCAGTTTTGCAGGCTTTCTCATCTTTATTGTACTGGCCGTGGCAATGTCCCTGGGGATCAGCTTCTCTGATTGGGGTTTGACAGGATTCAAGAGTTTCGCCGGGTTGCGCAACTATCAGCAACTACTACGCGACCCTCTGTTCTGGCAGGCATCCACCAATACTGTGTTTTACATCGTGACGATCGTGCCGATGCAGTTGGCGCTGGGGTTGGTTATGGCAGTGGGGCTAAATCAAGCGATTCGCGGAGTCACCGTCTACCGGCTCATCTACTTCATGCCGGTGGTGACCACCATTGTCGCCGGCGCCATTGTCTTTCGCTTGCTGCTAGCGACCAATGGGCCGGTCAACAGTTTGCTGACAACCCTGACAGGTGCGTTGGGCGTGCCGTTCAGCGCGCCAAACTGGCTGGGCAGCAGCCAGTTCTCCAAGTGGTCGGTGGTGATCCTGACGTTGTGGAAGAACACGGGCTTTACGATGGTCGTCTATTTAGCGGCGCTGCAAGGGGTGCCGAAAGAACTCTACGACGCCGCACACACCGACGGCGCCAACGCGTGGCAGCGCTTCCGCCATGTCACACTGCCGCTGATCAGCCCGACGACCTTCTTTCTCTTTATCTTCCAGATGATCGGCGCGTTCCAGCTCTTCACAGAACCCTTTGTGATGACGCGTGGCGGGCCAGCTAACTCTTCACTCTCTGTCGTGCAATATATCTACCTGGCGGCTTTCCGCGACATCCGCATGGACAAGGCGGCGGCGATGGCATGGATGCTGTTTATTGTGATCTTTGCCTTCACCCTTTTCCAGAACTTCATGCAGAAGCGCTGGGTCTACTATGAATCGGAATGAACGATGACAACGATGACGGCGACGCCCTCCGGTTCCCCCACGCGCATGAGTCTGCCGGCGCGCATCGGGTTACACGCCCTGCTGCTCAGCTTCAGCACCCTCATGCTGGCGCCTTTTGGGGTGATGGTGCTGGTGTCGTTGATCCCCAATGCGGCGTTTCTAGCGCGCGATTTTTCGCCGTCGAACTTTTCCCTAGACAACTATTTCCGCACCTTTGCGGTGGCGCCCTTTGGCCGCTATTACTTCAACAGCATTGTGGTGTCGGTCTCTGTGACGACGCTACAGATTCTGATCGCGTCGCTGGCGGCCTTTGCCTTTGCACGGTTGCGTTTCCGCGGACGCGAGGCGATCTTCCTCTTCTATCTCGCCACGTTGATGATCCCCTTCCCGGTGACGCTCATCCCTAATTTCCTGATCATCAAGAATCTTGGCTGGTACGACACCTATCTGGCGCTGATCGTGCCAGGACTCTTCAGTGTCTTCAGCACCTTTCTGCTGCGCCAGTACTACCGTGGCATCCCGCTCGACTTCGACGAGGCGGCGCGCATGGACGGCG
Organism: Chloroflexota bacterium; assembly: GCA_003451595.1. GTDB lineage: Bacteria > Chloroflexota > Anaerolineae > Caldilineales > Caldilineaceae > Caldilinea. The sequence continues at coordinate 55,551 of DMDA01000003.1, forward strand.
CCTCGAGCCTGCGCATCTGGTGGCAGATCATTGTGCCGTTGAGCGGGCCTGTGCTGGCGACGCTGGCGATCTTTGTCTTCCAGGGCGTCTGGAACGACTTCCTCTGGCCCCTGGTCGTCACCACTTCGGAGCAGATGCGCACGATCCCGGTGGGGCTGGCGGCGTTCGTCGGGCAATACAGCACAGCGTGGGACTTACTCATGGCCGGCTCGGTGATCGCACTGCTGCCGGTGCTGGTGATCTACGTGATCGGCCAGAAATGGTTTGTACAGGGGATTGCGTTGAGCGGGATGGGCGGACGGTAGTTCACGCACCCCGTCCCTCGTCCCGAACGTGAAGCCTCCCGCAACACCTTGTTGCACAGAACGTTTGTGCGGTCTATAATAGCTGCCACTGAGGACAGGCATCTTTCCGCCGTGTCGCGTGGGGTGTACATCAGGAGCAAGCAGTATGAGCCAGACCAGGACTCACGAGCTAGACCAGTATATCATCGACGAGCTAGACATCTCGCACATCGTTACTGAGGACGATTCTCCCGTGGACAATCTCTTTTCTGAGCGCCAGATGCGCCTGCTGGTGGATTCGCTGTATGCCTCCTGGGCTGGCCCCGGTGAAGGGCGCACCTTTGTGGCAATGGCAAATGTTGGTGTGTTCTTCCAACTGCATTCAGCACCCCTCGTACCTGATGTGTTGGTCAGTATAGACGTAACGCTGCCACCGGAGCCGTGGGAAAAGCGGCACCGTTCCTATTTTGTGTGGGAGTACGGCAAGCCGCCAGACATTGTCATCGAGATCGTTTCAAACAAAGTCGGTGACGAGTTGGGAGACAAACTTCTGGACTACGCGCGCATGGGCGTCGGTTACTATGTCGTGTACGACCCTGAGCGCTTTGTCAGCCAGACGCCACTGCGCATCTTCACACGCAATAGCCTGCGCTTTGCAGAAGTAACCGACGCCTGGCTATCGCAAGTTGGGTTGGGCGTCACGCTGTGGGAAGGCGAATACGAAGGTATGCCGGGGGTCTGGTTGCGCTGGTGCGACCAACAGGGCGTCATTCTGGCAACAGGACAGGAAGCATTGATGCAAAGCCAGCAGTTGCTTGAACAGGAACGCCAACGCGCCGAGCAGGAGGCACAACGCGCCGAGCAGGAGGCACAACGCGCTACAGCAGCCGAACAGCGCGCCGCAGCCCTGGCCGCAAAACTGGCAGCGCTGGGCATCGATCCGGCAAGCATTGAATAAGCCACCATGATGCAGCAGCCCATCGGCAAGATCGTCAAATCCAACTCACACATCGACTACGTCTGTCAGGTCTTTGGCGTGGGCGAGACGCCGCAGCCGCCCGCGCCGGAGGATTACAGCTTCGGTGCGTTCGTGGCCGCTGAGCTTGAGGCGAACGGGGGAACGGGCGCCACGTTGGTGGGGTTGATCTACAACACGCTGCTGATGAATCCAGAGTTCGGCGCACTCGGTCCGCGCCTCAGCCCGCGCAGCGAGGTCGAAATCTTCTCGCCCGACTATCTGGCGGAAACCGCTACGCTGCTCGGCGTGATCAGCATCGGCTGGTTCGACGCGGCGGGACGGGCGCAACAGGGCGTGCCCGCGTTGGCGGCGACGGTCAACTGCCCGGTGCGTCTGCTCACGCAAGAGGAGATCATCACCTTTCACGCCGGCATGGACGGGCAGCCGCAGCTACGCTATGCGCCGCAGTTGCTGGCGCAGAAGCACGCGCTGGTCGCCCCGCTGCTGCTCTCGGTGATCGACCGGCTGAGCGATCTCTTCCCGCACAGCCGCAGCCGCCTGGCCGTGATGCGCAACAATGTGGCGTGGAAGAGCATTGTCCAGCCAGCAGGATGATGTCGTGATTTGTCAGTCTGACACCTGCGTAGGCGCCCGTATTGCAGGCAGCGGGGTGGGAGGCCATTCATTGCACCGTTTTGCTGATGAACTTGAGCGCGGCGCAATCGTCATCGTTGAGCCATTTAGAGTCAGAGCGCGCATCTTGCCACTGCGACGAAGAGAATCATGATCGTGAAACACCCCGCTATCGGCACCGTCAAGGGACCGGGCGAAACGCCCAACGACTACCTCTTCATCGCGCCTGACCCGGAGCGCCGCGTCAAGCATGGCGAGTTTGTCTACTACGTCACGGCGGTTGACGGCGACGAACGCCAGATTTTGGGGCGCGTCACGGGACGGCGCCCCGTCAAGCTCTTTCCCGATAGCTTCCTGGCGGATCCGGGCGTGCCGCCAACGTCGGTCGCCGCGCTGCTTGGCTATGAGAGTGACGCCACCGAACTCTTTGAGATCACTGTGACTGTGCTCGGCTATCACAGCCCGCAACTTGGCGACTTCATCAACCCGCGCGTGCCGCCGGTCAATGGCGCGCCCGTGTACATTGCCGACGACGAGCTGCTCGGCGCAGTGTTGAGCAAGCGCCGCCGCGGCGAACGCGGCAGCGCGCACATCGGCAGCCTGCTCAGCCGGCCCGAAGGCGCGGTGCCAATTGCGCTCGATGTGCGCGGCTTCACGGGCACGCACCTCGCCGTCATCGCCAGCACCGGCAGCGGCAAGAGCTATCTCGCCGGCGTGCTGCTGGAGGAAATGCTGGCGCCGCACAACCGCGCGGCCGTGCTCGTCGTCGATCCGCACGGTGAATACAGCACGCTGCAGGAGATGATGAATCTGGCGGAGTTCAGCGCGGGCAACTACAAGCCGCGTGTGCGCATCTTTCGCCCCGACCAGTTGCGCGTGCGCATCGACACGTTGACCATCGCCGACCTGCGCTATCTGCTGCCCAATCTCTCGGAAAAGATGCACTACCAGTTGGGCCGCGCCTTCAGCTTTGCCCAGCGCAGCGCCAAAAACGGGCACTACACGTTGGAGCAGCTACTCTACGCCGTGCGCCAGACGGCCGAGGGCAAAAAGAACGACGAGGCAGGCTTCGATGAGGACGACCCGACGACGGGTGCGCTGATCTGGCGCTTGCACGCGGCGCTGGGCAACAGCCGCATCTTCCATGACTTCGAGAATCTTGAACTCGACGAACTCTTCAAGCCCGGCCAATGCACGATCATCCAACTCAACGAGATCGACCGTCGCGAGCAGCAGGTGATCGTCGCCACGCTGCTGCGTCGCGTCTACCAGGCGCGCATGGACACCGCCAAGGGCAAGCTCGAGCGCGGCGATCCCAGCCACCTGCCCTACCCGGTCTTCTGTCTGCTAGAAGAGGCGCACAACTACGCGCCCGCCAACGCCGACGCCGTCAGCTCCGATGTGCTCAAGACAATTTTGAGTGAAGGGCGTAAGTTCGGCGTCGGCATCGGGCTGATCACGCAGCGGCCGGGCAAGCTCGACGGCGACGTGCTCAGCCAGTGCATGACCCAATGCATCATGCGCATCACCAATCCCATCGACCAAAACCGCATCGCCGAGTCGGTCGAGAGCGTCGGGCGCGACCTGCTGCGCGAGCTGCCCAGCCTGAGCAAGGGGCAGGTCGTGGTCAGCGGCGCCAGCGTCAACACGCCGGTGCTGCTCAAAGTGCGCAAGCGCATCACTCAGCACGGCGGGCAGGACCTCGACGCGCCGGCGGAATGGATGCGCTGGTTTGAGGAAGATCGCCCGGCGCAGGCGGAGCGCGCGGCTGCGCTCTATGCAGAGAAAAAAGTCAACTACGAAGATGACGGCGATGTACTGTGGGCATAATCGTTTCGACTTCCTCCACCGGTTTCCGCCTGGAACACCTCGCCACGAGCGCCGGCGACCCCGAACTGCCCGGCTTTATCCTGGAACTCGCCCCGAGCTGGGAGCCGGATTTGTAGATCACTGGCTACCTGGTCACCAGTGGCAGGTAAGCCGCTGCGGTGATATCCGCCAGCGTGAGGCGCGCCACTGTCGGGTCCTCGCTGACGGGCGCATCCGCAAATTCCGCCACAGCGTGCACCACATCGAAGGCGGGGAAACTTTCCCACAGCGCAGCGCTGACCAACATCTGCCCAGCGACGCGACTTATCCCGGCAACAACCTGGCTGTATGCAGCATCCTCAGGCAGTAATTCCAGCAAGCTGGTGAGCTGCATCCCCTGCAATGCCGCCACCGCCGGCGAGAATGGATCGTCATTGGGCGTACCTGCCACAATCACCTTTGCCCTCGGCTCGCATGTCAAAATCTGCTGCACAAAGTCATGCACGATCTGCGCCTGCGCCAGCCGCCGCGCCGCCGAGTTCAGCAAGGGTGGTTGCAGCGCGCCGAAGCGCGGGCTGTCCGTCGTCCGGTCGTCGAAGCGTAGAGCAATCACGAAGATCGTCTCTTCACCGAAACTGAATTGCGCAGCCAGTGGCTTGCGACTATCCAAAAAGTCATCCGATGTGGCGCCGATGCGACCGGGATTGAGCGTCAGCGTGGCGCGCCCGCTGTTGCAGAGCACGCTGTTGTCGGTGATGGCGTCGCCAGGGCGCGCGCTGAAGTGGAGCCGGGCCGGGTTGTAGAGGATGCTGAGCCGGGGGTTGCGCCCTGCCATGCCGCCATCTTCAGCATCGTTGGGGGCGATCTGCGTCGCCTGATAGAGCGGGCCACCGGCATTCTGCACTGCCGTCACCAGGCGCGTCAAGGTCTGGTCGGCGGCAACAACGCCGTCGTCCAGGTCGCCGCTGTTGTCACCCACTTCCTCCAACACAAGCAGGTCTGGGCTACCCAGGTGACCGGTAATCAACGTCGCCAGCGCCGTAAACACAGCCTGTGCGTCGGTGAAGCTTACCCCATTGCCGTTCAACGCGCCCACCGTCATGAAGAGTGCATCGCTCGTCAGCGTGGTTGCTTCGGGTAAAACCTGCCCGGTCACGTCGGCGGTGATCGGCGCAGTGGCGTGCACCGTGTAGGCGGCGTCGACATAGTCCATAATCCCGACCACCGGTGTGGTAAAGACTGCACCGACGGCAACCTCCGGCCAGGGTGCATCCGCCGGATAGAGCCGGGCGTCCAACTGGATCACCTCTGGGTTGGCGTCGTCCGCCCTCATCAGGACGCCACCGCGCGCGGTGCGCGGCCCGGCGTCTGCGCCGTTGTCTGCCACGACCCACATCCGATCAGCGTCTGTTGCACCCACAACCTGGCCAGCGTCGATCTGGACGCGCATCCCCTCCAGGCTCTCATAGAAGTCGAGGCCGTCAGTCGCCGGGTCGAAACTTGCCAGCGCATCGTCGTCGATCACCTGCGCCGGCGGCACGCGCCCGCCGCGCCCGACGGTAGCCGGTCCCGGTAACGGATTTCCGGTGGAGATGAGCGTCACAGTCGGGTTAAGTAGACGGGTGACGGTCAGCTCGTCGGTGCGGCCGGTCGGTTTTTCTTCTGCAACCAGGCCAAGCACCAGCACGTCATCGCCACTGACGACCGTCGGCGTCACGCCTGTGCGCACGAAGATGCCTTCCGCCGTCGCCCCATTGTCGTCCGGCGTCGCCGCCTCCAGATAGAAGCCATCGTGCGCGACAACTGTCACGATGCCTCGCGTTGTCACCGTTGCACCCAACTTGGGTGATGTATGCCCTGCGCCCTGGATCGCAGCGATCGGCGTAATGTCGCCCAGGATGGCCGTCGATTCGAACGCGCCAGCGTCGCATCCGTCGCCAAGCGGACGGGTGAAGCCGCGCTGGTCTGTTTTGATGAGATCGCCGCAGTTGAGCGCATGGAGTGGCACGCGCTCAATCGCCGGGCTATCGATGCGCAGGGCATGGGTTGGCGTCGGTCCGCCATTATCCTGTAGCGTCTCCAGAAACGGGTCGGTGTTCGGCAGATCGCCGGTGGCGTTTAGCCCGCACGCGTCTGCATCTTCGACGTTATAGCCAACGGAAGTGATGAAGCCAGCGCTGTTCGTGCAGTTGTCGCCTGCTGTTGCCCCGCTGATGATGGTGGCGCCTAGTCCTAACATACCCTCATCGTTGAAAATATTGCCGCCGACGCCTGCTGCGCCATTGTCGGCCAGCGTGACGAAACGCAAGGTGGCGCTGCCGCGATTGGAGATTCCCCCGCCATTGTCGCCGGCCTGGTTGGCGCTGAGCGTCGTGTTGACGAGCGTGAGTGTGCTGCCGCCGTTGTCAATACCGCCGCCTGCATTCGCTTGATTGTGATCGAGCAGACTGGCGGTGATCTGCACTCCGGCGCCGGCATGGTAGACGCCGCCGCCGCCCGCCGTCGCTGTGTTGTAGGCGATGCGCGTGTTCTCGATGGTGGTGGTGGCGCCCACTCCGTCGTTGCGCACACCGCCGCCATTGCCTGCTACGCTGTTGCTCAAAATGGCGGACGCTATGATGGTGAGGCGACTGGTCGTAACGCCGGTATTGATCACGCCACTGCCGCTGTTGGCGCTGACCTCGACCTGGTTCAGTGTAGCAGTCGCCGCCTGATTCAGCACGCCGCCCTGGTTGCCCCGTACAACGCTATCCGTCAGCGTCAGCACACCCTGGTTGGCATTGGCAACGCCAAAGCCGCCTGGATTGTCCGCAATCGTTGCATCGGTCATGGCCAGGGCGCCGCCGCTGTTGCGCACGCCGCCGCCCTGATTGGCGGCGATGGTGGCATGGCGGATGGTCAGTTCACCACGATTCTGTACGCCGCCACCCATTTCCGCTGCGGCGCTGCCGTTGCGGAGGGTCAAGCCCTGTAAGGTCACGTGCGCGCCGGGCAGAACATCGAAGATGCGATCCAGTCCGCCGCCGTCGATCACGATGTCGGGAACCGCAGTGGCAGCAGCGGCGCCGGCTGCCATGCCATCAACCGTGAGCGTGCCGGTGATATCCAGATCGCCAGTGAGCGCTGCATCCTCGTCGGCGCCGGCGGCTGTCAACGTAATCGTCAGAGGGCGCGTTAGCGTTGTGGCAAACGTGATCGTGTCGCCGCCGCTGCCGGCGCTGCAGCCGCCGATCGCAATATCCTGGTTGGCCGCCAGAATCGCCTCACGCAGCGTACAGACGTCGTCCTCTGCCACGCCGTCACCGCTGCCGGTGACGATGATCGGAGCGCCGGTTTGCGGGGCAATGCCGCTGTTCACCAGCCACTGATAGGCCGCCAATAGATCGAGTCGGCCAGCGCCAAAGTCGTTATCGGCGCCAGGGACGCCGAGATCGTGCGCGCTGTTCAACAATGCGGCTTCTTGTCGCGCCACGCTGAGATGGGGGAAGGCGCTCAGCAAGAGCGCCAGGCCGCCCGCAACGTGAGGCGCGGCCAGCGATGTACCGGTGGCATTGTCATCATAGCCACCCCCGCGCGCCGTCGTGCGGATGCTGACGCCCGGCGCCGTCAGGTATGGGTAGAGAGAGGACGCACCACTGCATGCCGATGGGCCGCGACTGCTGCCGCTGTAGAGCATGTCGTTGTCGGCGACGGCGCCAACCGCAAAGGCAGAGGGGTTGTTGGCAGGGCTGCGACTGGTGGCGACATCCGGCCCGGCGTTGCCAGCGGCAAAGATGGGCAGGATGCCCGCTGCACGCAACGCCTGCAAGTCTAACTCAAAAGCCAGATTGCAGCCCGGCGTATTCAATGTCCACGAGTTGTTGACCACCTGCGGCGCGTCATCGGTGGCGGGATTGCCATCGGGGTCAAGTAGCCATTGAAACGCTTGATGAATGGCCGTTGCCGTCGCCTCGCCACGATCGTTGAAGATGCGCGCAGCAATCCAGCGTGCCTGCGGCGCCACACCGATAGTGCTGCCACCGCCGGCGCCGCCGACCATCACGCCCATGATCAGCGTGCCGTGTCCGTTCAGGTCGGTGGGCGTCGCCCGCTGACCGTAGGGATCGAACCAACTATTGACGCCCCCCCGCCAGCGCGCCGCCAGTTCCGGGTGCGTCAGATCCACGCCGGTGTCCAGGCTGGCAACCACAATGCCCTGCCCCTGCCAGCCCAGCGCCCACAACGCCGGCGCATTGACGCTGCTCAGGTTCGCTTCGGTGGGCGCGCCCTGCGCCAGAGCAATCTCTACCGTATCCGGCATAATCGTCAACACCTCTGGTCGCATCGCTAACTCGGCAATGACGGCAGGTGTTGCCGTGACAGAAAGACCGTTGAAAATCCAGAAGGGCGTCACCTGACTGACCACACCTTGCCGAGCGCGCTGCGCCAGCCATCCCCGGAGCGCGGACTGACTCGCGTTCGCCAATGTTTGGCGGGCGCCAATCGCACGGCGCGCATCGCTGGCAACACCGTTTGCAACTGTCTGTTGGCGCAACGTGACGATCACCGTGATTTGCGCGTCCGGCTCGGTCTGCGCTAACGTTGCGGCCAATGTCCCATCCAGCGCGCCAGTCTTGACCGGCATTGCCTGCAAAAAAGCCGGATTTCTGTGCGAAACCCGGCCATTGGACACATCGAGGGGAATTGCTCCAGCGACGCGACGGTCACCAACGACCATCACCGCCAGGTTAAACACAATCAGTAGATAAAGCCATCGTTTCATGCTTCGGTCGCCTTCTGGCGCAGGCTACACATTCGCTTCTGAAAGCGTTGCAGACCCGCGCCACATCTACGATTCTGACGTGCAGCTTGCGACGCGCAGCCAGAATTCACCCTGCTACTGCGCCGTGATCCATTCCACGCGGATGTCCCCCATGACCACTGCTACTTGCGAACCGGGTTTGATGCGATTGCCGCCATTGGGATAATGCATGAAATACGTGCGATCTGCCTTCAAGTTCTCATGGTGCATCATGGTCTCCGGCGCTTTCAGCTCAGCCCCACTTTTTGCATCGACCAGTGCTGGCATTGTCTCATGCGTGCCCAGCAGCGGCAGCGCCTTTTCGAGATCGACCACGCGATAGCGCAAGTCGATCAAACCGCCGCCCGCCGTCACGCCCACCAACCGAATGCGGATGCCAAATTCCTCTTCCAGTTGCAATGGCGTGAGCACTCGCGTGACGCCGGTCACAGGCGCCTTGCAGAAGACGCCTTCCAGTGTGGCGTAATCAGCCAACGAAAAGGTCGTAAGTGCGTTGGCAGTCACCACCGGTTTCGCAGACGCAGCCGGGCCAAGCCACCAATAGGTGAGGAAAAAGCAGGTCACGATCATGGCAGCCGCCGCCGCCAGCACAATTGCCAACAGACGACGACTGACAACGGGCGCAACGTTGGTGTCTGAAAAAATTTCGCTCATGCCGATAACTCCTGATCATTTGCAATGAAGGCGGCGTCGCTTCCCGGCATGGCGGCGCTGACGGCGCCGCCATGCCGGGGATGCCTCATGTCGTCGTCACGGGCCGAATGGCGTCGTGACCGACCGCTTCGAGATAAATTCGTCGAAGTACTGCGTTCCACTCAACGTGCCCGCCAAACCAGAGGACGGTCCCATGCGCACTGCCTCCAGGGTATAGGCGCTGGTGTTCTGGTTATTGGCGATCGCGCGCTGGACGCCATCGACGTACAGCACGAAGGGAACGCTTACACCGGAACGCCAGAGCACTTCGACCGCGTGCGGTGCGTCTGTCAGAGTGACCCAGGCGGTGCTGGTTGTGCCGCCAGCGCGCATCACCTGCGCACGGATTTGCGGCAGACTGGTCGGGTTGGGGCGACGATACTGCACGGTGAAGACCGCGTTGTTCGCCGCGTTGACGCCAGCCAGGATCGTGACGCCGCTGTTGGGTGCGCGTGAACTGTTCGGATGGAAGTAGAAGCGGACGTCATAACTGGTCAGCGCATTAGGCGTGTCATCGGTGACATACCCAGGCGCGCCTGCGGTCAGCGGCACGGCCATGCCCCACGCGCCGCCGTTCATTGCCGCCGCATTCGTCACGTTGACGCCGCCGGTGGCGCTGCTCCACGCCGCCACGCCGCCGCTCTCGAAGCTGTCGGCGAAGATCAGATCATCCACGGTCAGGGTGACGCTGATCAAGTTGCTCCAATTGCCGGCTGCATCGCGTGCGCGCACCGAGAGGACGTAATCGCCAGTCAGCCAGGTCGAGACATCGACGTTCGCCGCCAGCGCCATGCCGCCGCCACTCGGGGTCAGGGTCATGGCAGCGCCGTTGCCCACACCGGGATCGGCGCCGACAAACCACTCTGCCGCGCTGACACCGGTGAGTGCGTCAGTGGCGCTGCCGGTCAATGCGACGGTCGGGGCCGAGTTGGTCGGATTGGGTGTGACGGCCACGCCGCTGATGGTTGGCGGGGTGCGGTCGATGGTGAGTGTGGTCGCCGTCGCCGGGCCCCAGTTGCCCGCGCGATCCTGACCGCGCACTGCAATCTGATGCACACCCTCGGCGAGTTGCGCCAGATTGATGAGCGGGATGAACGCGTAGGCGTTTTCATTGGGGCCATCGAAGAGACCATCCGCCGGTGTGAAGGGGAAGCCAGTGCCATTGGCGCCCACCAGGTCAATGAAACCTTCGACACGCTGGATGGTGGAGGTGATCGGCCCGCCGCCTGGTTCGCTGATGACGGCATCGACGCGGATTGCTGGCCGGCTAGGATTGATCGGCGTTGTCCCATTATTCGGGTTCGGCGCCACTGTCACGCCGCTGGTCGCAGGGCCGGTGCGATCGATCAGCAGATCGATGGTGGCGAAGTCACCCCATTGCCCGGAGGCATCCTGGCTGCGCACCGCAACAGTATGCACGCCTTCGGTCAACGCACTCAGCGTTGCAGATGGAATGGTGGCCGTAATCGCGGCGACCGAACCTGGCATGTTCAGCCCCATGGCGGCGCCCGTGCCAGGGACAGGTGGTGCACCAATCAGGTCAGCATCGATAAAGTACTCGGCGCCGGCAATGTTGCTGTTGCCGCGACCGACGTCGCTGGCGGTGCCGCCCAATGCCACGTTGTTGTTGCCCTGGCTAGGATTGGGGGCGAGGGTCAGCGCTGAAGTGGTCGGCCCTGCATTGTCCACCGCCAGGGTGATCAGGTTGTAGGCGCCCCAGTTGCCGGCGGCATCCTGACCACGCACGTAGACGGCGTGATTGCCTGCACTCAGCGTCTGCAACACTGCTGCCGGGATCGTGCCCGCCACCGCCTCCGTTGGAGCGTCGAAGGCGCTATCGCTGGCGCTCATCGCAACCGGCGTCCCCGCAGTGCTGTCAAGCACATACTCGGCGGCCACGATGTTGCTGCCGCCGCTGGCGCTGTCATCGAGCGTGGCGCTGATGATGATGTCGCCACCGCTCGGCGTCAGTGTCAGGCCGGTCGCCGTCGGACCGGTCGTGTCAGTCGGGCTGGAGCTGCCAACTGGAATAGACAGGAAGGTGAGCATGCCGCCGTAGCCGCCTATGTTGCTGTTATGTAGCAGCAGGCTGCCAGCGTGTACGGCATAACGCACACCTGCTGACGCCGTGGCTGGAATGTCAACCAACGTATCTAGTGTGGCGCCCGGCGGCACAGTCTCCGCCACCACACGATAGCTGTTCGGGCGCAGGTTGCCGTCGCTGGCAATCACCTGCTGATTGAGGCCGAGCACACCCATTGAATGGTGCAGCGCGCCGGCGTTGACATAGCGCAGCAGCACACGGTTGCCAGCGGCGACATTGATCGCTGCAGTGTCCGGGAAGGCGGCGCCATTGATCAATGCGTACTCCGGCGCAAAGTCGCTCATGTTGAAAGTCGCTGGCGACGCGCTGGTGTTGAGCGCCGGGTCGAGTTCGCTGAGAACGAGCACGGCTTCCACGTCGTAGGCGGTTGCAGCGCTGTTGTACGCCTGCCCCGGCGTCGTCGGGCGCACAATCAACGCGCCGTGCAACCCCATCGCCGTTTGATGCAGAGCGTTCGACAACGGCCCTGCCTCGTAGAGGAAGATGCCCGGCTCGGTGGCCGTGAAGGTATAAGTGACGCTGCCGCCCGGCGCTGCGCCCACGCGATCCGGCGGGAGCGGCTGCCCGTGAAAGAAGAGGGCGACCGGCTCCGCCAATCGATTGGAGAGCGTCACCTGTACGGTGTCGCCAACATTGGCGACGATCAACGGGCCGCCAGGCTGGCTGACGGTGGGGCTGCTGCTGCAGTCGCTGGCGGCAAAGCCCCACACCGGCATAACGATGCTGCCGGGCAACGTCATGCTGCCATCGGTGGCGCACAGGTCAATCGTCACGGTGCTCTGCGCCAGCGCTGGCTGGGGAAGTCCCACCACTGCCAGCAGCAGCGCCACAATACCGATCCAGAAAGTGTGTTTGGTGAACCTGGTCATCATGTTCGCTCCTTACTGCGGGCAGTTGTTGGGCAGTGGCGGATCGACGCGGGTAAAGGTCGCCGGTCCTGTCATCGGCACGCCCCACGAATCCAACTGGAAGAGTGCATGATTGTGGGCGATGATGTAATACTCGCCACACTGTGTCATTGCCGTGTCGCCGACCGGCTTCGTCCCACTGTTGCCCAGATAGGGACTGCCGCTGAAGAACATGCCAAAAGCCATGTTCTGCAGATTCGGGATCGTGATCGGCACAGGGTTGCTCTCGCTGTAACCTTCGTTGTCGCGCCAGTCGAAGGTGGCGTCCCAGGTCTGACCAGGGCCAACGTTGACGCTGAACTTGTCGAAGGAGAGGTCGGCGCCGCCGCCATCGATCAGCGGGAAGCCATCGCGCCCAACGATGCGGCCATGATTGCCGTGGGGATGGAACGGGAACTCGATCGTGCCGACGTTGAGATAGCGCACCAGCGCCGGATACGGATTGGCGGTGGCGTCATACGGATTGATGCGCGCCAGGGCGCCGTAGGGCTGCGTCGGCAACCAGGCGGCATAGTTCGGGGCAATGCTGTCCGGGAAGCCACGCCCGTTGATCAGCCAGTAACGCGGCTTATAGAGGCTCATATCGAACGGCTCGCCGCGCTCAACTGCCTGGCTTAGATAGGGATCGACTTCGGAGAGCAGCACCATGAACTCCTTGCCGGCGCGATAGACGACGTCGCCGCTATCGTAGACGTAGCGAGTGTCCGGGTTGCCCGTGCTGCGCGTCGGGCGGACAAGCAAGGCGCCGAAAAGCCCCATGCGCACCTGGCGGTCGGGATTGGTGCCGCTCTGATAGATGAAAGTGCCTGCACGCGACGCCACGAAACTGTAGGTCATCGTGCCGCCGTTGGCTGCCGCCACTGGCGCCAGCGATGTCAGCGCACCCCCGCCGTCGAATTGCGGCGTCGAAGGTGCGCCATTGGCGAGCACATTCTCTTGCCCAGGGAAAACGAGCGAGATGTCTTCCGCCAGCGTGTTTTGTACGATCACCGTCACCGTATCGCCCTGGTTGACGCAGAGCACCGGGCTAGGGTGCTGGAAAGGCTGACCGGCAATCGAAAACCCCCACATGAAAACGGTGTTGTCGTCGGACATGCCGATGTAGCCGGTCTCCGTGCGCAGGGTGAAGGTGGCATTGGCGCTCGTCGTGCAGACGATGCCATCTGTCGGTGTGCTTTGGGCGACAACAGCCTGCGGGCGCACTGCTGAACTTGTGCTCAGCAAGGTGAGTAGCAGCCCCAGCGCCAGCCCCCAACGCGTCCACTTGAACTTGAACATGGTCATAGCATTCACTCCTTTGGGTTCTCCCACGTTCCGGCCAGACTAGGTGTTCGGCAGCGTCTGCGGCGGCAACGCGCCCGCCGGGTAGACACGAATCTCGGTCATCTGCCCGCCGTTGCCGTGCGTCGAAGCGCGGTTGTACAGCAGATAGGTGTCATAGGGATCGACGCCGCGATGGGCGGGCGCCGTGAAGATCACGTCGGCGCTCTCGCCGGCGTTGAAGGTCACGGTGCTGGTCAGGTAGCTGGTGTCGGCGCCAGTGCGACCGCGCAGCAACGTGGCGTCTCGCCCGATGACCTGCAGCTTGATTCCCGTGGCGGTCATCGCCGCCTCGGTAAAGCCCAGGTTGGCAAAGCGCAGCAACACCCGTTCGCCAGCGTTGCAGGTGATCAGCGACGACAACGGCTGATATTGCAGGTGCGGAGCGCCTGGCGGCGCCACCAGGTCGCCGTCTGCCGCGCGTGCGACGGCAAAAGTGAACGCATCGGGATTCGAAGCTGATGGCGCAAAGGGCGCGTTGGGCGCAATCGTATCGGGCCAGGTGCGCCCGTTGATCAGCCCGAAGTCGACGCGGTACTCCGTCCACTGTGGGAGTTGGATGTGCGAGTCGTCCCAGTGCGCCTCATTCCAGACCTCAGAGAGCAGCAAGCCAAACTCACGGTCGTAGCCGGTCGAACCGTCGCCATCGTTGTAGGCGTAGCGTCCACTGGGATAGAGCGACGTGTTCCCATTCTGCGTCGGGCGCACGATCACCATGCCGGTCATGCCCATGTGGACATGCTCGATATCCTCGACATGGCAGTGATACATGTACGTCCCCGGATCGTGCGGGCGGAAGACGTAGGTGAAATTGCGCTCGATGGGCACCGAGACCGACCCCATCGGTTCGCCATCGAAGAAGGGGATGACGTGACGGAAACCGTGCCAGTGCAGCGTGTGCGCATCAACCAGGTCGGGGCGGATTGCCAGCCCCAGGTTGGTGAGTTGCAGACGCATAGTGGTTTCCTGGTTGACCCAGAACATCGGCGCCGAGTGCTGCGCCCGCATCTTTTGCGCCATCACCTGGGTTTGATCCAGACCTGTGACATTGCGGAAGCCGAAAACATAGGTGGTGAACGGCGCCGGCGCCATATTGTCGGGATGAAACGGCGGCATTGCGGGCGACGCTGGCAGACCGATCCAGCCGTCGGTGGCGGCAAAGGCCAGGTCAGGGGCAGCTTCCTGCGCGCCTACGCTCTGTGCTGGCGATAGCCAGCCTTTGCCGACAAAGCCGGGCACGACGCTCATCCCTGCCGCCGCCAATGCCGCCCCGCCAGCGATTCGAAAGAAGTTCCGTCGAGAGATAGGTTTTCGCATCTGTGTTCTCCTCTGTAGGTGCGATCCGTCTGGCGCGGGCGCCGGGTGACCGGACGCCCACGCCAAGACATGACGCTAACGGGACGATGAAATGACGGGCAAGAAGATCGCATTCTCGCTGTACATCTGACGTTCAGGGCGCACGGTGTACTCGGCCCGCGTCACCGGCTGGATCAGGCCAGCGCCCTGTTCCGTCGCAATCTGCACAAAGACCGGTGGCACATCGCCGCCGCCGAAGTTATCGACGCGGGTGCTATTCGTCGGCGTGACGTAATAGATGCCGATGCGTCCGCCAGCGGCGGCGCGAGCGGCGGGCCATGCGTTGCTGCCGCCCAGGACATTGCCCGTACCGATCAACACGCCGTTGCGGTAGATGTTGATCGTGCCGTCGGCCAGTGTGCGTGCGCCAAGCTGGTCGCCGACGTTGAAGGTGACGCCTGGGAAGGTCAATCGCAGCCGCCACCCATTCGTCGGATCGTGCGTCCAGATCTGAATCTCGTCGTCGATCGGACGGCGGTCGTAGTTCACGTTGATCACGGACATGCTGGCGCTGGTGGCGCTGGCGCCGTTGAGCTTCAGCAACAGGCCGACCTCTTCGGCGTTGGCGGCGATGTCCGTAAAGGTGAAGAACGCCTCCTGATTTGCGCCGTAGCTGCCGCCAAGCCAGTGCACAGTCGACAACCCGTCCGCCGTCACGTCAAGCTGATTGGCGCTGACCGCAAACCGACTGCTCTGTCCGCCCCAGTTGGCGCCAGGTGCGCCGTCGGCGCGGTTGAAGTTGTCCAGCACCGGCGTGTAGGGGAATGCGACGACTGTGCCATAGAGTTCATCCGCGCCGATGTCGATGCCGCCATCCCAGGGACGGGTCTGACCATCGATATCGTCGCCAGGGGCGCTGACGCCACTGCGATTCTCGGCGCCCGCATTCACCGCTGGCGAGCCGGTGGCGATATGGTAATCGCCGAGCAGGTTTGGCGTCGCCAATGGTGTGACCATGACCGTGTCCACGAAGCGTGGGTTGCCGCGCCACGGCGCCACGCTCACTGAGGTCTGATACTCGCTCACGACCAGCGGCGCGCTGCCCACGATGTTGCTGGCGTCGGGGAGCGTGCCCATGGTCGTCTGCAACAACGAATTGGTTGGCGTCAGCATACCGACGCTGTCGGAGACGCCCATATCCCAGTAGTTGATCGGGAAGGGATCGCCATCCAGACCGATGCCGACGACCGCGCCACCGGTGAAGGCGCCGGCGCGATTGCCCCAGAAGATATTGTTGAAGAGGAGCGGGTCGCTGAAGATCGGCGCGCCAGCGGGCAGCGTCGCTTGCAACAGGGCGCTGTTGCGCGCCGTCGCCAGACCGGCTGGGGCTGCCTGGCCGTTGCTGGTCATCGCCGTTGCCGTCGTGATGTTGTTCATCACTGTGTTGTTGAAGAAGCGGACATTGGGTGCATCGTTGAGCGAGACGCCGCCGCCTTCATGCGTCGAGACATTGTTGACGATGACATTGTTGTAGAGGTTGTACGGGAAGTTGCCCGCCATCAGGAAGCGCACACCGCCGCCATCGTCGTTGCTCAGGTTCGCCTGGATCAGGTTGTCATGGATGTTGACCGGCCCGGCGCCCGGCGAAAGCACGCGGAAGTCCGCCGGCAGCTCGCCCGCGATCATGACGCCGCCGCCTTCGTCGTAGGAACGGTTAAAGTAGATGCGGTTGTGGTGAATCTGACCATTCGGGCTGTAGCCGTAGTGGCTGATGCCGCCGCCGTACTCTGCCGAGTAGTTGCCGCAGATGTCGTTATAGGCGATCTCATAGTTCTCAGCGCCGGAGAAGACGCCGATTGCGCCGGCCAGATTGGTGCCGCCGTTGGCAATCACGCGATTGTAGCGGATCGTCACGTTGTCGTTCTGGTTGTCGTTGAAGGCGCCCGGCAGATGGGGCGTGCCGAGACGAATCGCCGCCGCGTAAGCGCCGCCGTTGCTCTGCAGGATGTTGTTGGTGATGCGCATGTAACGGGCGTACGCATTGGCGAAGATGCCACCGCCCTGCACCGCAGCAAACTCCTTCGTTGTCGGGTCAGCAGGCGCCAGGTTGTTGGGGAAACCCTGCTGATCGCCGCCTTGAATGGTCATGCCATCGATGGCGACATAGCGCGTCGCTGTCATTTCAGCGGCCTCCGCCAACACGTAGATGACCGGCCCTTCGTACATCGCCTGGTTGCCATCCCAGGTCAGGCTCTGGACAAAGGTGCGCCATTGCGCTGCGTAGGCGGTGTCGCCAGCGATGCCGCGACCATCGATCAGGGTGCCCAACACATAGCTGGCGTCACTGCGGACGCCACCCGGCCCCACGCCTTGCAGGGTCAGCGGCGAGTAGATGACGATATTCTCGAAGTAGGCGCCGTTCGGGTTCCACAATTCTGTGGCGCCCGGATAGACGATGACGACACGTGGGCGGGTGCCTGTCGCCGCTGCCGCCGCATCGATGCCAGCCTGCACCGTAGCATAGGTGCGTCCTGGCCCAACCTCGAAGAGCATGGGGTTGTAGCCGCTGCCGATAACATGGAAGCTGAGACCGTTCACGGTGGCGTTGCCATTGGCGGCGCGGATCCCAAGCTGGTGCACGCCGGTGGGAATGCTTGTCGGTACGGTCACATTGATCACGCGGTCTGTCCAGCTATTGACTTGCAACGCCAATGCGCCGTCAAACAGCACCTCGCCCGGAGTGGCGCCGAAGCCCTGGCCTTCGATAGTGAACTGACGATTGTCCGACGTCAGGTTGAGCCGCACAAAGGGACGCGACACCGCAAACAACTGCGGCGTGGCGTCATCCAGGAAGCACTGCGGCGGCGTAGCATACTGCGAACCGCCCGCCAGGATGCCCGGCACAATCTGCGTCGGCGCCAGGTCGGAAGGCACGATCAGACCTGGATAGACCTCGAAGGTGGCGCCGATCGTGCGGTACTGCGGGTTGTAGTTCGGATTGAGCGCGCCTGGCTGCCCTGGGTCGTTGCCGAGAATGTAGTACATCCCGGCGCAGATACCCGCCGGCATCGGGCAGTTCACCGAGTAGGTGGAGGGCAGCAGCACCTCGTAGACGCCGTTGTAGTCGGGTGTGATCGTCGTCACCAGATTGTTGGTGAAGTCGTAGACGCCGATCGGGATGTTGAAGATGCCAGCCTTTTCGCCAAAGTTGATGCTCTGCGGATCGGTGGAGACGGTCAGGTCATCGATGATGTAGCCCTTCCACTTGCCCGGAATCGGCACCTCGGTAAAGAGATTGAAGGTTGGGGCAATCGACTTGCCGTTGTTGAGCGTCACCAGCTTGACATCACAGAGCGGGCGCTGCTGACCTTCGTAGATCGAGCCGCCTGCTTCGGCAAAAGCCGGGTTGTAGGTGGCGTTCGGCCCATCGGCGCCGACGCCAGCCACATCGACGGTGTGCAGCGCGCCGGCGCACGCGGGCGGCGGCACCTGCGGGACAAACTGGTCACCGTCGAAGACATTGACGTCCTCTTCCCGCGTGACCCGATACAGTGGGCGACCGAAGATAGTGTCATTGGGAATTTCGACCTGCACCAGGTAGTCGCCGGCAGGCAATGGCGCCGGATCGACGCCGCCAAGACACTGCTCATTCACGACATCGTAGCCGGTGGTCAGGCAGCCTTCTGTGAAGCCATAGTTGCCATCCAATGCAGCGAAACCGTCCTGCACCTGCGTGCCGGTCAGCGGCGCTTCAATGCAACGCCGCCCGCCAATCACCTGATTGCCGGCGCCATCGGTGGGCAGCACTTCCTGATTGCCGGCGCCAAAGGGCAGCGGTGCACCGTTGGCATCGCGCGCAATGCAGTCAATCGGATGTTCCCAGGTCTCGGTGAGCTGTGAACCAAGCAGGCGCCCAAAGCGGTAAGAACCGTCGGGGTTGAGTTCGTATTGGCGACGTGCGTCACAGGGCGCGCCCGAGTTCGTTCCGCAGCGCACTGGCTGGTAGAGATTCACGCGAATGTCGGGAATGCCGGGCTGGAAAGGCTCGACTGCGGCGTAACGCGGGTCTAGCTCGTTGCGCGTGGTGTCGTAGGAGACCGTACCGACGATGCCGCCATTGCGCGGTCCGCCGCGTGTGCCTGCTGCGTCATATGCCTTGACGCCCCAATCGATGCGCGCACCTTGACCGAGGATCGGTAGGACGCCGACATCGACGCCATTGCCGAGAATCGTCGTTGGCTCCGACTGATTGACGACCTGATAGGTGATGCCGGTGGTGTAGTAGCGGTCGTTATAGGCTTCGAGCACCATCCACGAACTCATCGGGTAGGCCTTCTCGAAGGCGTAGTAACCGTTGACGTCGGTTGTCGACGCAATCGACATGCGGTCAATCTCGCTGTTGTCACGATCTTTGAGCACGACCAGGTAGTTGGCGATGCCGCGTTCGCCGGGGTCGCGCTTGCCATTCTCGTTCGTATCCTCAAAGACGTAACCGTCAAAGGGCGTGAACCAGCCGGTGAGGAAGGGGGTGCCCATGTCATACATCTCACCGTTCTCCACTGTCACCTGGATCCAATCCAGGATGTAATGCAGGTTCTCATCCCACCAGGTGAAGAGGTAGTTGCCGTCAGGCACATTGTTGATCTCGAACCGGCCGTTTTCGTCGGTCTTACCAATATAGACAGCCGTGTCGCCATTCTGCAGGTCGGAGAGCGCCACCCAGCCATTGTCGATGGGACCAGTCACTTTGGAGCCATTGAAGCCGCTCCAAATGTCGCCGTAGTAGGGTAGCCCGCCAGTCTGCGGCAGGAAGACCGAGGCGGCGACCAATGTGCCGCGCACACCGCCGGTCACTGTTGTGTCGGTCAGCAAATCGGTGGGGCGCACGAAGCCAAACATCGTCCAGGGGAAGGGTTCGCCCGCCACCACAAACTCGTTGTCGAGACCGGTGCCGCCTTCCTGCAGCCACGTGTCCCAGCTCCAGGAGCCTTCGAGCGTGGTCGTCTCTGTCCATGGTTCACCGTCGGGCGGCGACACGACCACGTCGTAGCGCAACGGTCCCAGGTTAGGCACGACGATGTCGCCATTTTCATCGCTGATCAAGCAGCCATTCAACTCGCGCCCGATCGGATTCATCTCGGCGTCGTAGATGGTGCAAAGCGGATTGCCAAACATATCAACGGAGACCTGACCGACGGTGTCGTTGATTATGGCGCGAAAACCTGCCAACCCGCGTTCAGCCGGTGCATCGAACTGGCCATTGACTGACGAGATGTCTTCAAAGACCTTGATGCGGATCGTGGCTGTTGGCAGCGGGTCGGGCTGCAGGCGTACGGTGACCGGGCCGCTGAGCGGCACGGTGAAATGCTGCCCACCGATCTTGTAACCTTCCGCCACCACCGAGATCAGATATTTGCCGGGTGGCAGATCGAACCCACCCCCAAGGAAGTCATCCTGATCGCCCTGGGTGACGATTGGCGCTGCGCCAGGCACTGCGCGCAATGAAGGCCAATCACAGTTCGCCGGATAATCCGGGTCTGGGTCGCCATTCGACAGCAACGGCGAACAGCCCGCATCGCGCGGTTGCAGCGGGTTGCCGGTATTGTCTTCATTGATGATGTAGCGGAACTCCGTGATCGGATCACCGGCTGTCACCGGGCCGCCTGGCGCATCCGGCTCTGTACGGGCGCTCACCACCTGCACCTGTAGACGCGTCGTTGTTGTCTGAGCAACTGGCGCGGCTGCGGCCGGCGTCGCTGGCGTGAGCAGCGGAGAAAATATAACAGCAAACACGAGAGACAACTGGATCAGCACATGTAGCGTGCGTGGCTCGTTGTGCCGACCCAGGGCGATTCCCCGCCGATTGAGATTCATCATGCGTCCTCCTTGGGTGACAGGATATCCTTGTTCCCGACTGATGATATGGCAAGGCCAGGGTAGCATGGATTGCGGAGGGCGTGGGTCAAAGTTGCGTTGAGAGAATGTCGCGATTGTGTCAAAATGTCAGCAGTTTGCAAGCTACTGTCAGCATCAAATCGCCTATACTGCAACTACGACGCGATTGGTCATAGGTGCAAAGGGCGCAAACAATGTTCGAACACGTCGCCATTCCTTCCTTACGGCCTCAACGTGAGCGCGGTGCTCGCAAACCAGCTGCCACCTCGCCACAAACTTTGCATGAAAAATATCTGCGGCTTGTCAACATTCTACGATTCTTGCTGCCCGCCCTGCTCCTCCTCGTCGCCAATGGCTTCGAGTTGTATGAGCACTGGAATCAAATCGTTCTGTTCGATATTCAGTTGCTGAGCGAGATTCTCATTTTTGGGGTGCTGGGACCAGTTCTGGTCTTTGTCTGGTTGTCCTACATCGGCGTCCTGATCAAGAAGCTGGCCTTTGCCAATGGTGAGTTGGCAAGGGTCAACGCCTCGCTGGAAAAACAGGTGGCGGAGCGCACTGCGACCCTGGCCATGCGCAACCAGGAGCTGGCGCTCGCCAATGCCGAGCTGGCCAACAAGAACCAGGAATTGCGTCAGCTTGACCAGTTAAAGTCCGACTTCGTAGCGTTGGTGAGTCACGAATTGCGTGCGCCACTGACGACCCTGAATGGAGCCATCGAAATGACCTTGCAAGCACAGTGCACGCTGCCAGAGCGGCCGCGCCAACTGCTAGAAGTCATGGCTGCAGAAAGCCGTCGTCTCACCCGATTTGTGCAAACCATCCTGGATTTGTCACGGCTGGAAGCGGGCAAGATCAAGATCAATCCGGGCATGGTGGCTGTAAAGCCGCTGCTGACGCGCAGCGTGGCCGCCACGCTAGGTCACACCAATCGGCCAATTGTCTGGCAAACCGCAAGTCGCACCCCGCCGGTGTGGGCGGATGAAGTGCATCTGGAGCAGATCGTGCGCAACATCCTGACCAATGCGGACAAGTACACGCCCCCTGACACTCCGGTGGAGATCGCCGTGAATCAAGTCAGCGGTGGCATCCAAATTGACATCACCGATCACGGTCCGGGGATTCCTGCAGCTGCGCAGAGGCAGATTTTTGATCGCTTCTACCGCCAGCCAGAAGCTGATGGTGGGGTGACGCCAGGATGGGGGCTTGGCCTTTACTTTGCGCGCGCCTTGACCGAGGCGCAGGGAGGGCGTTTGACTGTCGCCTCGCCGGTGCATGCAGACGCCAGGCAACCGGGGACGCGTTTCTCGCTGCTGCTGCCGCTAGCAGAGACGGTGGCACAGACACCGACAGAGACAACGGCGGCGGAAGGATAATCAACAGTGGTCGACCTGTTGCTAATCGACGACGATAAAGCGTTGACAGACCTACTCGGTGAGTATCTGCGCGCGCGCGGCTACAATGTGATTGTCGCACATGATGGCGCCGACGGCTTGCGCAAAGCACACGCCAGCCAACCGGCGCTAGTCATCCTCGATGTCTCGATGCCGATGCGCAACGGTTGGTTTGTTCTCGAACGCATCCGCGAGTTGTCCGATGTGCCGGTGTTGATGGTGACAGCCCACAACGATGAGGAGAGCATCCTGCGCGGTTTTGCGCTTGGCGCCGACGACTACGTCATCAAACCATTCTCATTCGCCGAACTGGTCGCACGTATCAGCGCTATCCTCAACCGGATCCGCCGTGCGGAAAGCAACCATGCCGCCGTACAAGTCTTTGGCGATCTGACCATCGATTTGTCCGACAAGCGCGTCTGGCGTGACAAAGAGCTGATTCACCTGACGCCTACCGAATTCAAATTGCTGGCCGTGCTGATTCGCCAGGCCGGGCGCGTGGTGACACAGGAAGAGTTGGTGCGCGAAGCATGGGGAGAGGAGTACTTGGAGGATGTCGGGTACGTGCGTCGCTACGTCTGGCATTTGCGGCGTAAGCTCGAAGTTGACCCCGATCACCCACGTTACATCCACAACGACCGCGGCTATGGCTATCGCTTCGAACCAATATTGACGTTGCCAGCCGTCGATTGTTGACTCCTGACGAGGTTAATCTTCACTGTTGAAGATCGCCTGATCGCGCAGTGTGGGCGCTGCGCAGTCTATGCCCAGCGCCGCACCGTCATGCGGATAACCCGGTCGCGCCCGGTCTGTTCCTCCACCAGGGTGAAGCCAGCGGACTCAACCTCGGCCATCACCTTATGATAGGCATAGCGCTGCTGAATCGCGTCGAGCTGCGTACGTATCGTCGCCATTTGCATGTCGTCGCCGATGGCCTCATACAGCCCATCATCCGTCGCGCGAAAGGCAAATTTGGCGCCCTTCACCTGCACCACCAGCGGCGCCTGCCCCGAAAAGCCGCTCCACAGATGGGTATAGCGCTGGTTCTCCTGGTAACTCAACTTCAGATCGTCCAGAGCGCGCTTGATCAGCGCCAGATCGCGTAACTCTGTCTTAATGCGAACAAACTTCGACATGATCGATCCTCCTGTAGAAATCAGTGGCTTGTGCTCGGCAACCTGGATGGCTCCTGACATTATAGCCTGCACCTGGCGACAACACTGTAATCGGCAGTGAGGGCTGCAGCATCGAGTTCATGCGTGCAGCAGCGTTACGGCCAGGTTGCGAGCAATTCAGCCAGTCCTTCATGCAGCGTCACTTGTGGCTTCCAACCTAACGCCTCCAGTTTGGCATTGCTGCCTGCCGAATGCAGGATGTCGCCCGGACGGCGTGGTGCATAACGACGCAACACGGGTTGCGCCGCCACAGCTTCGAGTGCATCAAGCACATCGTTGAGCGCCACAGAATGGCCGGTTGCCACTTGATAAAGGCCGCCCCACTCCAGGATCGAATGGGTCGCAGCCAGCAAATTAGCTCTTGCCACATCGTGCACGGAGACGAAGTCGCGCGTCTGGCTGCCGTCGCCAAAGATCATGCAGGGCTGCCCCTGACCCACCGCAGCACACCAGCGCGCCAGCACACCGCTGTAAGGCGAGTCGGCGCGTTGCCGCGGGCCGTAGACATTGAAGTACCGGAGCACGACGGTTTCCATGCCGTAGGCGTGTGCATAGAGCTGCACCCACTGCTCAGCCATCAGCTTGCTGGCGGCATAAGGCACGCGCGGCTGCACGATAGCGGTTTCATCCTTGCGTCCGGGCAGATCGCCGTAGACCGCGCAGGTCGAAGCCAGCACAAAACGGCGCACACCCGCCACGCGAGCAGCATCAAGGACCGTCACCGTGCCTGTTGTGTTGACGTGGTGCGTGCGCACCGGCTCCTGTAGCGACTGCGGCACGCTGACCAGGGCGGCAAGGTGAATCACAGCGTCACAGCCGACAACGGCCCTGGCCACAGTCTCAGGGTCGGTGACATCTCCCGCCAGAAACTCAACCGACGCCGCCAAATTGGTGCGTTCACCACTCGACAAGTCATCCAGCACGCGCACGCGATAGCCGGCCGCCACGGCTGCATCTACCGTGTGTGAACCAATGAAACCCGCGCCGCCGGTTATGAGCAGTTGCATTGCATCCTCGTCATCATGCCGCTGATCTAGCAAACATCCATCAAGATATCAACGCCACTCCGTGCGCCGCCGCTCCATGCATACATCATGGGTGAGGCGCGCCAATGGACGCCAGCAAAGCCACAGGCGCCTCGATCTCTTCGATTGACACCAGCACACGATCCAGAGTCTGTTCGTGGCCAGGGGCCGCCGACCAATGCAAACGTACGTGAATGTGCTCACCAGTCAAGCGCTGATTAACACCTTCCCACGTAAACGTCGTGCGCCCTTCGGCAATCCAAACCAGCTCCTCAATAAAGAGGGGATAGCCAGCAGCCGGCACCAATCGATCCAGCCCGGCGAGCAGTTCATCACGATTGCGGGCGCCATAGAGGGCAAGGCTGGCGCGGTTGAACGCCAGCATTTTCACCTGCGCCAGCGCTGTCGCCACAAATTCCGCGTGCTGCACAAAATAGCTGCGAAAATCGGTGACGCCCTGACGATGCAACGCGTCGAGTGCCTGTTTGACCGCCGAGAAATCCTGTTCCCACAGAGAGATTGGCGAATTCTCGAACAACTCGCGGTAACGCGCTTCACTATCCTGGCGCGCTTGCTCCGCTGCCTTACGTGGCGAAATATCCTCAACGACAGCGATGAAATACTTGGGCTGGTTGGCATAATCACGTGCCAGCGAGACAGTTCGATTCACCCACACGACGGCGCCATCTTTGCGGATGCTGCGTGTCTCGATGTTATAGGTGGCGCGTGCGCCGGAACGGACAGCATGCATCAACTCATCTTCAAAAGCCGCCTCATCAGGATGTGAGAGCTGGTGTAGACTCATCGACAGGAGTTCGCTAGCCGTGTATCCCAAGATTGTGCATAGCTTCTGGTTCACGCGCAGATAGCGTCCGTCCAGGCTGACATGCGCCAAACCGACTGCAGCCTGCTCGAAGGTGTAACGGACGCGCTCATCGTTCTCACGCATGGTGGCCTCGAAGAAGCGCCGATCCGAGATATCGCGCGCGATGGCGGCGGCGCCGACGACGCGCTCCTGGTCATCGTGGATTGGGTACAGGCTGATCGCGACTTCGAGTATACGCCCATCCTTGTGGCGACGCTGTGTCTCAAACAGCTCGGTCTGATAACCATCGCGCACACGCTGCAATAAATGCAGCATCTCTTGAAAATGAGCATCGTCCATGACGAGCGCAATCGAACGGCCAACCAATTCACGCGCCGTGTAGCCGTAGATGCGCTCGGCGGCGCGGTTCCATGTCTGGATGATGCCATCCAGCGTCATGCTCGTGATGGCGTCTGCTGATGATTCAACGATGGCAGCCAGGAAGCGGTGCGATGTTTCAGTCTGACGACGTTCGATAAAGCGCCCCACGCGCCTGGCGATCTCGTTGATCAGACTGCGCTCTTCGGTCAGGAACGGCCCCTCATCGGCCATCGGATGCAGCGTCAGGTAGCCAACAGTTACAGTGCCGACCTGTTTGCCCTGCACCACAATGATGCTCGATTGCTGCCAGGCCGTTTCCTGAAAGTTGGGAGTGGCATAG
This sequence comes from Chloroflexota bacterium, assembly GCA_003451595.1. Lineage (GTDB taxonomy): Bacteria > Chloroflexota > Anaerolineae > Caldilineales > Caldilineaceae > Caldilinea. The sequence continues at coordinate 81,372 of DMDA01000003.1, forward strand.
ATTTGCCCGCTAATCAGCAGGCGCGCACAGGCGTCCTCTGCATACTGCCAGCCCAGCGGCAGCAACGCCACCAGCTCGACAAAGTAATCTTCTGGCGTGGCGTGTTGCTGATCCGCCAGATAGGACTCACGATAGAGTGTCGTCAACTCCTTGACGCGCTCCGTCAACCGCCGCCGATCTGAATCTACATTGACAGCACGCAATTCACCTTGCGCCAATGCCGCCTCAAGCTGCGACACACGCGCCCGCAACAGATCGACCTCAGTTTCCAGTGCTGTCGCCTGCGGCATGATGCACCCTCGCTACAACCTCCAACACACACGCTAGCTATCTATTGTACTGCCATGGCAGCAAATTGCACGACTTGCCGCGCAGGAGAGAGTCTGCTGCCGTACGTTCGGGGCAAAGTGACGAGACGACATACCGCGCCGCAGGCGATGACCTCCGACTCGCGCCCGACTTGAAGTGCGCCCCATGGATAAGCCTGGCTCCTATCCAGCGCAGCCCGCCCCTCCCTCACGTGCCCGCATTGCCCTTGAAGACCATGCCGGTCACCGACACAACGGAAGTGTTCTGCGCATCCGCCGGGCAGATGGCGTAGCCAGCCTGTGCACCTTGACACTTACCCAGCAACTGCAGGGTAAGATAGATCGGCGCCACGCCACAAACGTTGTTGGCATTCTGCGCCTGCTGGATGGCGCCGAAAAATTGTCCAGCATCGCCCGCACGCATGGCGGCGATCAAGGCGGCGTCAGCCTGACGAAGCACCCGTCGCGCCACGCCATCCAACGGCGCACCGCCAAAGGCCGGGCCAACGTGCGCCAAGTCGCCGGAAGCGACGACCAGCACGCGTCTGCCGACCATCGCCGCGCGCAACACCGCGAGCACCGCCGCAACCATCGGATCGCTGGCGGGCGTGGCGCCATTGAACATGAATGGGTGGAAAGAACCGGTCAGGATCGGCACGATGGGGACCGGCTGCCCGGCGCGCATGTGGTGCAGCCAGACCGCGACCAGTTCCAACGAGTGCTCACCACGATGGCGCAACTCGCCCGCATACGCCGCCTCCTCGCCGATGACAGCCGCCAACTGCTCCACCAGCGAGGCGTCCGTCGGCAGGATGCCATAAGGAGTAGCGAAATTTTGCCGGGTCAGCGTAAACAAATCGGCGCCATAGTGATCGGTGCCCAGCAGGATCACGAGTTCAGCCTCGCGTGCCACTTGCGCCGCACGCTTCCAGACATGTGCGTACACCGCGCCGCCGCGGGCATAGTCGATGTGCGGGCTGAGCAACCCGACCGGCTGTGACCAATCAATGTCGTCATCGGCAGCCGTGTCACAATTCTCCAGATATTCCTGCAGCAGGCTCCACAGTCCCTGAGCATCAGCTGGATAGCCGGCGCCGGCCAGCGCTGGCGGGCGATACGGAGCAGCGCGATAGTCGTGCAGCACCTCGGCGCGGCGGGCGGCGGCGCGTTCGTTTTCAAGCAGCATGGCGGCGTCAAGCGCCTCAACCAACTCGCTCACCGCGGCGGCAGGCAGCGCCATGCGATAGCGTTGGCGAAAGGCGGCGACCATGGCATCGATGGAGGTTTGACCGTCGAAAAAAGCCATCACGGATGCCAGGGGCTGCGGCACCAGCAGTTGCTGGTCGGTCAGCCGTTGCGGGTCGCGCAGCAAGATGTAGGGGTGCTCATCGTGAATAATCGGGCGAATGTCGAGTTGGCGCAACTTTGGATACATGGGTCTACCGGGTCGAATCAAGTGGATTATGTGATGGCCTGATTGTAGCGCAACCCTGAGCAGGCTCGCCAACTCACATCAACAGTGCGCAGCCAGCTCTGCCAGAAAGTCATCATACGCAGCGGCGACCACGCGCCAGTCAAAGCGCTCCTGCACACTGGCCTGTAATGCGGGAGGCGCGGAGGAAGGGAGTCGGAGGCGGCGCTGGACTTTGGCATAAAGCTCTGCCTCGTCCGCATAAAGACACTCCCCATGCTGCGCAGACGGGATCAGCTCGGGATAACTGAGGCGCGCCGGCAGAATCGGCAAGGCGCCGGCCGCCACTGCCTCCAGTACACTGATGCCGAAAAACTCGTGATCGGCCGTGCTGATCACCAGGTCAGCGCGCGCTAGCAACGCCAGATACTCTTCACGCGACTCGATGTAGCCCCAATGCTCGATCACATCAGCAAACTGTGCGCGCGCCGCCTCGAATTCAGCCGGCGTCTGGCGAAAATTTTCACCAGCGACGGCCAGCCGGAAATGGACATGACTCTCACGCAGCCGGTGCAGCAAGGCAAAAAAGCGGTCGGGCCGCTTGTCATGCTCCCAGCGTTGATTCCAGAGGATGAGGGGGGGATGGGCGACCGGGCGCCTGGGAGGTGAAGACGTCGGCGTCAGGCGGGTCTGATTGGCAACACGGGCGATGGCGTCCGCCTCGATGCCTACCGGCAGTACGCAACTGCGCGTCCGCACCCCATCGACCAACCGCAAATGATTGTAATCGGGATAGTGCTTGAGCAGGTTGGGCAGTTCACCGAACCAGGCGTCGTGATGATAACGACTGTTGAAGATCACAGCATCAGCGGCAAGCTGACTTAACCAGTTGATCATCGCATAGGTGAGGTCGCGCCCTTCGCCAGGCCGCCAGGGGTACGTGAGCTGGTTTTCGTGCATGTAGAGTGCAATCGGGATGTGGTTGGGCAGCTTGCTGCGCAACAAGCCCAACCACGCCGGCAGGTTGAGCATATCGGTGACAAGGATAGCGTCGGGCGCAACGCCAGCATCGAGCAGGTGAACCGCCTGCGCCGCCAGCTCGATGGCGCCGCCCTGCATGCGCCATTTCCAGAAACGCCCTGCCATTGTCAGCCGTGTAATCGTGTGGCGCGTGTGGCGCGTGTACCCATCAGCCCACGCCTGATGGCTGCCGGTGTGATAGGGCGAGACAAGCCAGATTTGCATGTGCGCCAGTATAGCATAAGTCCGTGAGCGCACTGGCGAAAGTGTCGTCGTCAATCGCCTGCGCGATTTGGTCGATTTTCCCTCAGCAAGTATGATTAGGAATGGTCTGCAACGAGGGAACCGGTGCACCGCCGGCCCCTCGTTCTTTCTGTTCGCAGGGTGGGCCTGTGGACATCTCCAGAGAAAGAAAGGAAGTGAACATGGACGGTGCAAATGTTCGCCAGTACGAGCTGGTCTATGTGCTCCAGCCACAACTGGACGAGAATGGGGTGAACAGTTTTGACGGGCGCGTCTGCGACGTCATCACAGCGCAGGGTGGCAGCGACATCGCCACCGAGGTGTGGGGCAAGCGCACGCTTGCTTATCCGATCAATCGTTTCTACGAAGGCATCTATATCTTGCATCGCTTCCAGATGCCGTCGGCAGGCGCCGACGAAGTGGAGCGCACCTTGCGCTTCAGTGAAGATGTGATGCGCTATCTCCTGATGCGCAAAGATGACTGAAGTCAGGAAACGAAGAAAGGAACGCAACCATGAGTGAGCAAACAAATCCCACACCTGAACAGGAAGAAGTCGACATCGTCGCCGAAGTGACGCCAATCGCTGCGGCAAAGCCGCCCGTCTACATCGAGGACATCACTGACACGGATGAACCTGAAGACGAGAGCTACGAAGACGAAATGGAAGACGACGACGAAGGTTTCCGCGCCCCTGAGCAGTACGTCGAGCGCGAGGGTTCGGGTCGTCCGCGCCGCATTGGGTCGGATGTGCGCTACGACGAGATTGACTACAAGAACATCGGTCTGCTCTCGCGCTTCCTGGATCGACGCGGCCGCATCCTGTCGCGGCGCAAGACACGCGTGAGCGCCAAAGTGCAACGTAAGATCGTGCGCGAGATCAAGCGGGCGCGCCACCTGGCGCTGCTGCCGTACACGGCCGACCAGACACGTATCGTACGCAAACGGCGGTAACCTATGTCCGAGCGCAAAAAGAAGACGCAGGCGCCAGAACAGTCGTCCGAAATCCAACGTGAACTGACACGAAAAGAGGAACGGCTGCGTCAGCGCGACCGCGAGCGCCATCGCAAGCTGTATACATTTGTCGGAATTGCACTGGGCGCGGCGCTATTGTTCATCCTGGTTGGCGTCGTCTACCAGTTCCTGGTGCTACCCAACCAACAAGTGGCGCGCGTGGGTGATGTGACGATTTCCGCCAACCAATTCTGGAAGCGCGTCAAGCTCCAGCAGAGCAACCTGCAAAACCAGCTGGTGCAATATCAACAGTTGGAAGAACAGTTCGGTGGTCAAGGCTTCTTCACCAGCCAGATCAGCCAGTTGCAGGCAACGTTGGGCAGTCCCTTCGCCCTTGGTCAGCAGACGCTCGACCGCATGCTCGAAGAGCTAATCGTCGAGCGGGAAGCGGCCGCGCGCGGCATCACCGTCACCGATGCAGAAGTCGAGCAGGCGCTGCGTGACGAAGTAGCCAATGGGCTTGGCTTGGTGACCGAGCCACAAGCCACCGCCACCGCCGTCGCCGCACTCGATGCAACAGCCACCGCCGCTGCGTGGACGCCAACGCCCACCGCAACCACACCGGCTAGCGCTACGCCCCCGGTGACGGAAAGCGGTGCTATCACCGCCACTACTGCCATCACCGACGGCACGCCCGTGACAACGACGGCGACAACGACCACGACCGTTCCGGCAACGGCAACGCCAACTGCGGCGCCAACCGAAACGCCAACGCCGCTGCCAACGCCGATTGTGATCACGGAGACGCGGTACACCGAAGGGTTGACCACGCTGCAGAATAACATCCAGCAGGTCTCTGGCCTTTCGCTCGACGAGTACAAGCGCATCATCCGCGATCGCTTGCTGCGTGAAAAACTGCAAGAGGTGATCGCCAACGAAACAGTGACCGACACAGAGGAAGCTGTCCATGCGCGCCATATCCTGCTGCGCGTGCGCGAACCGGAACCGACGCCAACCGCCGTACCTGACGGCGTGACGCCGGAGCCAACCCTGACGCCCACGCCGCTGCCAGAAGGCTTCCCGACGCCGACGCCAACACCCGAACCGCGTGATGACGCCGCCACCCTGGCGCTCGCCAATGAATTGCGCCAGCGCCTGCTGGCAGGTGAGGACTTTGCCACCCTGGCCGCTGAATACAGTGACGATCCCGGCAGCGCTGCCAACGGCGGCGACCTGGGCTGGTTCGGCAAGGGGCAAATGGTGGCGCCTTTCGAGGAAGCAGCATTCAGCCTACCAATCGGTGAAATTAGCGAACCCGTTAAGAGTGACTTCGGTTATCACCTGATCGAAGTGCTGGAACGCGACTCGGCACGGCCAAAATCGCAGGCGCAACTTGACCAGGAACGCACTCAAGCGTTCCAAACCTGGTTGCAAACACAGTTGGCAGGCGCGGACATTCAACGCGCCGAGAACCTGGTAAACCTCCTCCCCGCAGGGCTATAAAGGGAGCCGAGATTAGGCGATTGCGCAATTGAGAGAGCGAAGCATCAGTCTTCAATCTCTCAATCGCGCAATCGTTTTATCGCCGATTTCGCAATCTCCCGATCACGCTAATTCCAACCAATCCGGTGTACAATAGGTGGCAGCGTACCATGTAGGCTGTGGACGTACGGGTTCCAGGATTGCCCCGTGAAAGGTTCAACATTGTTGCATCGGTAAAGGAGGCAGCGTAATGACCACACACAAGACGATCGAGAAACGCCCGTTCGGGCGCACCGGCCATATGAGCACCGTCACGATCTTTGGCGCGGCGGCGCTCGGTGCAGTGACGCAGGCAGAGGCTGATCGCACCCTTGACCTGTTGCTCGAGTATGGCGTCAACCACATCGATACCGCGGCTTCCTATGGCGATGCCGAACTCCGCATCGGGCCGTGGATGGCGCAACACCGAAAAGACTTCTTCCTGGCGACCAAGACTGGCCAGCGCACCTACGACAAAGCACGCGAGGAAATTCACCGTTCACTCGACCGGTTACGCGTCGATTCCGTCGATCTGATCCAATTGCATGCGCTAGTGCATCCCGACGAGTGGGACACAGCCATGGGGCCAGGCGGCGCGCTGGAGGCCTGCATTGAGGCGCGCGAGCAAGGTCTGGTGCGCTTTATCGGCGTCACCGGACACGGACGCACCATCGCCGCCATGCACCGACGCAGCCTAGCGCGCTTCGACTTTGACTCTGTGCTGCTGCCCTATTCCTATACGATGATGCAAGACGAAGTCTACGAACACGACTTCGAATTGCTGCTCAAGACCTGCCAGGAACGCAACGTTGCGGTGCAGACGATCAAATCGATTACGCGAGGCCCCTGGGCAACGACGGAGCGCAGCCGCGCCACCTGGTATCAGCCACTGGAAGATCAGCACGACATCGACGTGGCCGTGCATTGGGTGATCGGCCGCCCGGGCATCTTCCTCAACACGGTGGGCGACATTCATCTGCTGCCCAAGGTGCTCGACGCGGCCAGCCGTTTCGAGCGGCGCCCCACCGACGCAGAGATGAAAGCCGTCGTGCAGCGGGAGCACATGACCGCACTCTTTGTGTAACTCTGCAGGTATTCACAAAACAGGCGGGGGGGGGGGGGGG
>DMDA01000039.1:0-5082 GCA_003451595.1 Chloroflexota bacterium
ATTCCGGTGTGGGCGAGCCGCAAGGGGCTGGAGTCGGTGGCGGTCGGCGCGCTGCCGCCGCAGTGTGCGATCCTGACCAACCTCAGCGCGCAGATCGAGGAGATGGCGGTCGAAGCCGCGCTCACCGGCAATCGTCGCCTGGTCTACCAGGCCGTCGCCAACGACCCACTCTCCGCCGCCGTACTCTCACTTGCTGAAATTCAGAAAATGGTGGACGATCTGTTTGCGGTGAATGAGCCGTATCTGGCAAATTTTCAGAGATAATGCGATTAGGAGATTAGAGATTAGAGATTGGAGATTGTGCGCTTCGCCCTGAAAGATCGCTCAATCACGTAATCTCCCAATCTCTAATCTCCAATCTCCAGTCTCCAATCTCCAGTCTCCACCATTCGAAGGATTTACCAATGACACGACAAGCCTCCCCACAAGGACTCACCTGGTTCCAGGATGCACGCTTCGGCATGTTCATTCACTGGGGACTGTACAGCATCATCGGCAAGCACGAGTGGGTGATGCACACCGACCGCATCCCTGTGCCAGAGTACGAGAAGCTGGTTGCGCAGTTCAACCCGACGAAGTTCAACGCCGACGCCTGGGTGCGCATCGCCGCCGACGCCGGGCAGAAGTACATCATCATCACCAGCCGCCACCACGACGGTTTCAGCATGTACGACACCGCCCTCAGCGACTACAAGGTGACCAACACACCCTTCCGCCGCGACCCGATCGCCGAGCTGGCGGAGGCATGTGCGCGGCACGGCGTCAAGCTCGGCTTCTACGTCTCGCTGCTCGACTGGCATCACCCGGCTTATCGCTTCCGCGCCGAGAGTGGGCTGGCGTGGGAAGATTATCTCGGCTTCTTGCACGGCCAGGTGCGCGAACTGTGCACGCAGTACGGCGAGATCGCGGCGATCTGGTTCGACGGCGACTGGCCGCGCCATGCCATCACGCCTGAGAATGAGTATTTCCTGCCCGGCGGCTCCTTCGAATATGAGAAGCTCTACGACATGATCCACGAGCTGCAGCCCGACGCCGTGATCGAAAACAACCGCCACGCCGAGCCGCTACCCGGTGAAGACTTGCAGGGCTTCGAGCAAGATTTGCCCGGCGAGAACACGACCGGCTTCAACGAAACCACAATCTACGGGCTGCCGATCCAGGTCTGCATGACGATCAACGACCACTGGGGCTGGAGCCGCCACGACCGCAACACCAAATCGGCGCGACGACTGGTGCACGTGCTGGCGAAGTCGGCGAGCGTGGGCGGCAACCTGTTGCTCAACGTGGGACCCACACCAGAGGGCGAGATTCCTGCGCTGCATCAGGAGCGGCTGCGCGAGGTCGGGCGTTGGCTGGCGCACAGTGGCGTCGGCATCTACTACACGCGTGCCGGCGTCATCCCACCGACGCGCGAGACGGTCAGCACGCTGCGCTATGACCGCCACTTTGTGCACGTGCTCGACTACGTGAGCGACTGCGTCATCCTGAGCGGTGTGCCGCAGCATATCCAACGCGCACGTCTGGTGGCGTCGAACACCGAACTAAAGATCGAGCGCGAAGGCGGCAACTTCTTTGTGTCCAACGCCAATGACCGCACGACGATCTACATTCCGCCAGAGCTGCGCGATCCGATTGACACAGTGATTGAACTATATTGAAATTGAAAAGGAATTCCTTATGACCAAAATCAGCTTTCTCGGCGCTGGCAGCACTGTCTTTGCCAAAAACTTGATGGGCGACATCCTCAGCTACCCGGAGTTGCAGGATGCCACCATCAGCCTCTTCGACATCGACCCGGCGCGACTGCGCACTTCGGAGATCGTCGCCCACAAGATCGCCGAGTTCTTCGGCATATCACCGAAGATCGAGGCGACGTTGGATCGCCGTCAGTCACTGCAGGGCGCCGACTTTGCGATTAGCATGTTTCAAATCGGCGGCTACAAACCGGCGACGGTCACCGACTTCGAGATTCCCAAGAAGTACGGCTTGCGTCAGACCATTGCCGACACGTTAGGCATTGGTGGGATCATGCGCGGGCTGCGCACGATCCCGGTCTTTCTTGACATTGCGCGCGACATGGAGGAGCTCTGCCCGGACGTGACCTTCCTCCAATACGTCAACCCGATGGCAATGAACTGCTGGGCGCTCAGCCGCGCCACCGGCATCAAGACAGTCGGCCTCTGTCACAGCGTGCAGGGTACGGCGGAGCAGCTCGCCGAGGACATCGGCGTGCCCATCGAGGAGATCAACTACGTCTGCGCAGGCATCAACCACATGGCCTTCTATCTCAAGTTCGAGCGCAACGGCGAGAATCTCTATCCGCTGATTCGCAAGGTCTTCGATGAGGGGCGCGTGCCGGATTGGAATCGGGTGCGCTACGAGGTCTTCAACCGCGTCGGGTACTTCGTCACCGAGTCGAGCGAGCACTTTAGCGAATATGTACCCTGGTTCATCAAGCGCGACCGCCCCGACCTGATCGAGGAATTCAACATCCCACTGGACGAATATATCCGCCGTTGTGAAGTGCAGATCACGGGCTGGGAGTTCATGCGCCGCAAACTGGAGAACCCAACGGTCGAGCTAAAGGCCGAGTTTGAGGTCGCCATGCGCAAGGCTGGCGTGCCAGAGGCGCACATGCCATGGGTGCTCGAAGAATTCGAGCGCATCAACGAAGTCAAGCGCAGCCATGAGTACGGCTCACTGATTGTGCATAGCATCGTCACCGGCCAGCCGCGCGTCATCTACGGCAATGTGCCCAACCACAGCCTGATCGACAATCTGCCCCAAGGCTGCTGCGTGGAGGTGCCGGTGTTGGTGGACAAGAACGGTCTGCAGCCGACCAAGATCGGGGCGCTGCCGCCACATCTCGCCGCCATGATGCGCACCAATATCAACGTGCAGGAGATGGTCGTCGAAGCTGCGTTGACCGGCAAGCGCGAGTACATCTACTACGCCGCCATGCTCGACCCGCACACCGCCGCCGAATTGAGCCTGGATCAAATCTGGCATCTGGTCGATGACCTGATCGAGGCGCACGGGGATTGGCTGCCGAGGTACAACTGAACCACTCCCTCTATCTCATCATCTCGCATCGCCAGAGATTAGGAGATGATGAGATGGAGGTATCCCCTGAAAGGAGACTCCTGTGTCCCACAAAATCGTTCTGATCGGCGCGGGCAGCGCTAATTTTGGCCTGGGCGTCATGGGCGACCTGCTCAAGAGCCAGGTCTTTGCCGGCAGCACGATCTGTCTACACGACATCAATGCGGAGGCGCTGGCGCGTACCGAAGCCTTTGGCCACCATCATATCGAAGCACACAACCTGCCCTTCACGCTCGAAGCAACCACCGACCGTCGGGCAGCGCTGCAAGGCGCTGATTTCTGCATCATCTCTATCGAAGTCGGCAACCGCTTCGAACTGTGGGAGCAGGATTGGCGCATCGCCCAACAGTTCGGCATCCGCCAAGTCTACGGCGAGAACGGTGGGCCAGGCGGCCTCTTCCACGCGCTGCGCATCATCCCACCCATCCTCGACATCTGCGGCGACATCATGGCGATCTGCCCGGATGCGTGGGTGCTCAACTTCAGCAACCCGATGAGTCGCATCTGCACGACGGTGCAGCGCCGCTTCCCTGATCTCAAGCTTATCGGCATCTGTCACGAGGTGGCGTCGTTGCCTGCGCATTTGCCCAACATCCTGGGAACACCGCTGACCAATCTACGTTTCCAGGCGGGCGGACTGAATCATTTCAGCGTGCTGCTCAACATCCATTATCAGGACACCGGCGCCGATGCTTATCCCGATGTGCGCGCTAAGGCGCCAGCCTACTTCGAGCAAATCACCAATGTGCTAGGCTGGGCGCTGCCGAGCATGCCGCCAGAGCACGTCGCCACGGTCGGCTATCGCCCCTGGGCGGAACGTGGGCTGTTCAAGGTGATCCTGGAGCGCTTCGGCTACCTGCCGATCACAGTCGATTCGCACTTTGGCGAGTACATCCAGTGGGCGTGGGAGGTGGCTGACAGTCAAGGCATCCTCGATTTTTATCGCACCTATAAGATTTGGGTGGCGCAGAAGGTTTCGGAAGCAACGCTGCTCAAAGGTTCGGGCGATGACTGGGTGACGTCGCAAGTGCTGGAGAGCATCGCCGCCAACCGTCCGACTGAGGTGTTGGCGCTCAATCTGCCCAACCGGGGCTTGATCGACGACCTGCCCGCCGACATCGCTGTCGAGACGCCAGCGTTGGTCGATGGCAACGGGGTGCACGGTGTGGCGTTGGGCCGTTTCCCGCGCGGGATCGCTGGCTTGCTGCGCAATCAGATCGCTGTACATGACCTGACCGCCGAAGCGGTGCTCACCAGGTCGAAGGCGGCGGCATTGCAGGCGTTGCTCGTCGACCCGGTTGTACACAGCGTGAGCGCTGCTGAGCAGACGCTGGAGATGATGCTGCGCGTGCAACAGCGTTGGCTGGGCTATCTGCAATGAACCGACATCGCCGCAGGCGCTTCTGATGCGCCATCGGTGGATGCGCGCAATTGCCCGGCCAGCACCACTGCGTCGAGAATCTTGTGATAACCGGTGCAGCGGCAGAAGTTGCCGGTGAGCGCTTCGGCGGCTTCGGCAGTTGTAGGCTGGGGATGCTCCTCTAGCAATGTGGCGGCGCTCACGATGAAGCCAGGCGTGCAGTAACCACATTGCACGCCACCCGCCTGCACAAATGCTTGCTGCACCGGATGAAGATATTCCGGCGCCCCCAATCCCTCCACAGTCACCACCTCGCTGCCCCAGGCGCGCTCAGCGGGAACCATGCACGCCATCACCGCCATACCGTCCAGCGTCACTGTACACGCGCCACATTCGCCCTCGGCGCAGCCCTCCTTGACGCCTACCAGACCTGCAGCCCGCAGGCTATCAAGCAGCGTCATGCCGCCCGGCAAGTTCACGCTGCGTCCATTGACGCACGCGTTGTCAGGCTCGGTGGCGCCGCTGCTCTGGCCTTTGCCCTTCACCGGCCACACACCATCGGTTCCACCCCAGAGCATGACTGGACGCTCCGGCCAGCCTGTGTGCGCGGCATTATTTGC
>DMDA01000039.1:5361-6699 GCA_003451595.1 Chloroflexota bacterium
GCGCCCCCGCGCTCCACCACCACCGCTACGTTGACCAGGCTGATCGCCTGAGCGCGGCGCAGCCCCAGCTTGATGAAGATGCCGTCACTGCGTTCGTTGAGCGCAGGAAATGACAATCCCGTGACCAGCTCATCGGGCGCCAGATCGACGCTGCGAAAGCCGGTGATGAAGGCGTCGAGCGGCAGCGTGCGTTCCCCGCGTTCCAGGCTGCGCACCGTCACGTGCGCGTCGAGCGCCAGCAGTGGCGCAATGGTGTCGTTCGCCGGGCTGGCGGTGATGACATTGCCGACGACGGTGGCGCGGTTGCGAATCTGCGGCGCGCCGACTTCCCAACAGGCGCGCGCCAGCGGAAACGCCTTTGCGACGATCAGCGCGCTGGCGACGCACTGATTGTGCGTGACGAGCGGTCCGAGGTGAATCCAGCCGTCGCGCGCCTCGATGGTCGCCAACCCAGGAATGCGCGTCAGGTCGATCACGCCGGGACTGCGGCCGTCGCGGCGCTTGCGCACCCCGCGCTCGATCTCCAGCAGCAGGTCGGTGGCGCCGGCGATCGCCCGCGCATCGTTGCCATACTTGGCTTTCAGATAGAGAGCTTCTTCCAGGGTGTGCGGTGAATGGTAGAACGTGTACATGACCAGACCTTGGGTGTGAAAGATGGTGAATCACAGAAAACAGTGCAGCCAGAAAATGGCTCGAATCTGTTGAAACCATCGGGACGCCAGACGTTACGCCATGCTATTCTACCCTGAAGGACGCTTTTGCGCTACCGTAGCGGTTTGTTGAGGACTACTTCACATTTGGGGCAAGATTTCACTGCGTAGGTCATCGCCTCCGGCGTGACATGGCAACCCGTCACGCCGGAGGCGATGACCTACGATAGGCGCCCCAAACTTGAAGTACACCCGGTTTGTTGTCCGGGTCTACTGCGTGTTGAGAGCAGCGTTTCCTTTGCAGGCCATCGGCGGCAACCATGCCCTGCGACACGCACACTCAGGTCGTCGGACGCCGCTACAGGCGGTTTACGTCTGCACTCCCGCGTGTAACTGCGGCTTGCCTGTGTTCCACAACACCTTTTGGGTGATGCCGCCGATCTTCCACGTCGCACCCTGGCGTACAAGTTCGAAGGTGTACAGGCAGTGGGTGTGAAATTCGTCCGCCTTCTCCCCTAGCGTCGCCCCCGACGCAACGGCCTGCACCCGCCAGATGAGCATGGAGGCGCGGCAGACCGCGTGCCCGGGAGCAGGCAACGCGATTTCGAGATTGCCCAGCAGATGATGCGTGACCAGCGGCGCAAGCGCGGCCTGGCGCAGGCGTACATATTCGGCGGCGGGGAGCGTC
>DMDA01000039.1:6914-7293 GCA_003451595.1 Chloroflexota bacterium
TGCCCGACCGCAGGCGCAGCCAGGCCATCACGATGCCGCTGGCAATCACCATCACCGCGAAGCAGAACAGCCGGTAAGCCAGAGGCGTCGCCGCCGCGCCATACTCCCCGCGCAGGATGGCCGGCAGATGCCAGCCTGCCCAGATCACACTGCTCAGCCAGGCGGCCGTGCGCACGCCGCGCCACCTGGCCAATTCCGGGACAAGAAAGCCGCGCCAGCCGATTTCTTCGCCCATGCTCAGCACCAGCGCCGGGAGCAGGTTGACGACCGTGATGTAGAAAAAGGCGGCCCCGATCAACAGTGCATTGCCAGCATCCGGCATATTGAGGGTGAAGCGGGCGCGTTCCAGAAACGTCGGATTCGGAACGCCGCCCAGCCC
>DMDA01000039.1:7518-8338 GCA_003451595.1 Chloroflexota bacterium
GGTGAGCAGGCTTGCCAACAGCGCCGCCAGCGCAGGGCTGATCATGATCAGCAGGGCGGCCATCGGCGCATTTGTCAGCCAGTCGCCCAGGAAGCTTGCCGCCAGGGTGGTGAAGAAGAGCAGGATCAGGTAGATGACAACCCGCCATTGGGGAGATTGCAGCTTCGCGCCAGCGGCAATCACCTGCGCGCGCGGCCATGATCGTTGCAGGTTGTCAGCGGTGCGAGCAGGCGCCATGTCAGCCGTGGTTGGCACGGTCACCGGATTCGTATCGGTGATGCGCGTCATGCTGGGTTCTCCTGTGGTGGCATAGTCACGACCGCCACTGTGGGTCGCGCCACGGCGAGGTAGTCCTGCGTGTGGATAAACACTGAACGGTCGAGCCGGCCCGCGTTGAAGACGAGTTCTTCGTGTTCCAACAAGGCAGGGTCGAGCAGCACCAGCAGAGCGGGGTCGAACGAAAACGGCGGCACTGCGCCCATTTCACAGCCGGTCAGGTCACGGGCTTTTTCGGCGGGCGCGAACAGGGCGTGCTCACCGCCGCACAGCGCCTTGACGGCGTGCAAGTCCACGCGGCGGTCGCCAGGGAGGTTGACCAGCACATAGCGGCGCTCCTTCTTGCTGATCTTGACCAGCACAACCAGCGATTTGACAGCCTGCGCCAGCAGGTTGCCGCGTATTTGGCTGACGAGTTCAGTCTGCCCGGCAGGGATATGCTCCACGACGCGGTAGCGGGCGCCCGCTGCGTCCAGCAGGGCAATGAGTTTGCTGTAGATATCTTGAGGCTCCATCACAATCCTTCTTCGAGTAAGAGCTTGTT
>DMDA01000039.1:8553-9647 GCA_003451595.1 Chloroflexota bacterium
GCTTCAGCGTTTTTGTCAGGCGGAAAGACGGGATAGAAGACCGTTTCGATGTATCCAGCGCGTGCGATCAGCGTGACGCGCTGATACAGCGTCATGCCGGCGATCTGAAAGGTCGGCAGGTGCAGGCGGGCGGCAAACGCCAGCGCGGGATCGCTCAACAGCTCATAGGGCAGATGCAACCTTCCCACAGCTTCACGCTGATAATCTGGCGTTTGGGCACTGAGACCAAAGACCTGCGCTCCAAGCCGACGCAACGACTGATAGTGGTCGCGAAAGGCGCAAGCCTGCGGTGTACAGCCGCGCGCACCGGGGATGGCGTTCCAGCCAGCCGGCGGGTCTTGATGCGGCTGCCCCGTGCGCGGATAGATATAGATCACCACCCAGCCAGGCACGTCCGCCAGGTTGACCATGCGGCCACTGGTGGCTGGCAGCGCCAGCGACGGCAACGGCAAACCTGGCAGATGGCGGCAGGCGCCGTCATCCGTGGGGACGGGCAGGTCTGCAGGCAGGGTGTACAGGTCATCACTGCGCGCCATGCGGATGCCCCCCAGCCAATTCCGGTTCCTTTCCCACCTGCAAATACGGCTGGACATCGGCGCCGCGCCACATATCAGCCATGAGCGTTGCGCTGTCGCCCTGTTGAATTGCGTCGAACAGGGCGGACATTTTCGCCAGCAGTGTGCGGAAGATGTACGGACCAAAACTGACGCGGTTGACGCCGATTTCCTGCAGCATGCTGAGGGGCGGCGCGGCGGCCGTGACCAGCACGTTGAGGGGCGCTGGAATGCGCTGGCGTAAGATGACCAGCGTCTCCCTGTCCGCACAGCCGATGGGGTAGATGCACGCAGCGCCTGCTTGCAGATAGGCGTTGGCGCGGCGCACGGCGTCTTCGATGCGCGCCGGTTGCGTGGCGAAGCCATCCGCCAGGAAACTATCGACGCGGGCGTTGATGACCAGCGGGATGCCGCGCTGTTCGGCAAGGTTGCGGATGGTTTCAATGCGCCGCGCCTGTTCCGCCAACGGCCGCAGGCGCGCGCCATCCTGCCAACTGTCTTCGATGTTGATGCCTGCCGCGCCTGCATCCAGCAATTGTG
>DMDA01000039.1:9837-11312 GCA_003451595.1 Chloroflexota bacterium
CGGGAAGCCTTTTGCCGCCAGCAGCCGCGCGCCGATCGGATTCCACACATTCGGCAGTATCAGCAGTCGGGGCGGCTGATGCAGGTCGAGCAGGGTGCGCGCTTTTGCAGCTTGGGTCATAACGTCTCCAATTCAGCATACCGGGGCGGGCTGCGCAGGCCCGGTCAGCCTGCCCTATCTGGCTTCCGGCAGAAAGGTGTCATACTTGTCGTACAGCGCCAGCACCTTGCCCATATCCTGCGGGGGCCAGGTCGGCTCACTTTGCGCCAGCGCCGCCAGTTCCTTGAAGTATTCCTCGAAACCGCCGGGAAATACAAAAGTCAAGAAACGCGCCGGTGCATGATCAGGATTCGAGAAAGTGTGCAACACCCCAGCCGGGATGTGGACAAACGACCCCGCCTCGCCGCGAAAGACGCGCTCGCCCAACGAGAAGGTCACAACACCGCTCAGTACATAGAAGGCTTCGTGCGTCACCTTGTGCCAGTGCAAAGCAGGGCCTTTGAAGTGCGGCGGCGCATTGTATTCCAGCAATGCCCACGCCCCGGCTGTGTCGGCGCTAACTGCTTTGAAGCAAAGCTCCACGCCCATCAGCGTCAGTGTCGGACCGGCGTTTGGGTGCAGCAGTTGAGGTTGTAGCTTGGTGTTCATGTGTGCTCCTTTCGCAACTCACCATAGTCGTTCAGTATGCTTGCAGCATAGCCGATTCTGCCGGCGTTGAGGTGTCACTGGCTGACACAAAAAGTGACACAAGAGAGGAACACCAACCAGTGACACAAGCGCCGCCTTCGATTGAAATCGAGGCTGAAAGCGAAAGTCGGCTCATGAGGATTTACAAAATGATCCGGCAATCGACATTGCTGCCTTCCATGCACGGAGCGTCCTCTCCCGTAGGTCATCGCCTCCGGCGTGACAGTGTGGCAGACGAGAAACGTCCGGCTGGAAGCCGAACCTACGGTTACCGCATCCATTGGTTAAACTCCATAAGCCGACTCGGCGCGGCGGCGTCAGTCTACTTGAGTGGACTTGAGCTATCAGCCGGTGAATTGATTCACCGGGCGGAAGCGCCGCACGAATCCGCCCCATCGTGAAGTACATCCCCTGCCCGCTGGCTTTCCGCTTCCGATTGCCTACGGTACAATCGTGGCATGGACACCTTCGGCGAAATGGTTGCACGCCGTCGCAAGACGCTTGATCTGACGCAAGCAGAGCTGGCGCAGAGCACAGGCTGCTCGCTTTCCGCCATCCGCAAGATCGAAAGCGGTGTGCGCCGCCCCTCGCGGCAGATCGCTGAATTGCTCTTTCAGGCGTTGAATTTTCCTGGCGCGGAGCGAGAACGCTTCTTGAAAGCCGCACGCGGGGAGGACCAGTTTTTCTTCTCCAGCGGCGCCGCTGCCACCGCCGCCGCCGCTGCCACCGCCGCCGCTGGTGCGCCTGCCTTGCCGTCGTTCCAGGCCTGTCTCTTATACACATCTGAC
>DMDA01000001.1:0-11111 GCA_003451595.1 Chloroflexota bacterium
TCATCAGTTATTCGGATAGGCACTTAGTCTTGGTGCGCTGCAATGCTCAGAGCGACTTCTGTGCGCCCCCATACGTGAGCAAAGGCGTATCACGGTGAGGAAGCCAGATCAATTCGAAAAAACACATTTGGGGAATGTATAAATTTCCACATAAAATATTTTGATATTAAACTATATTTTGTAGTGAGTAACAGGACGACTGACTCACAAGCTCAACTAGCAGAACAGATAAACACCAGCACCATAAAGGATGTGAAGGAGACGCAATCATGCCATTTCAGATCGACAACAAGCATTCGGAAATTCAATTCTCAGTTCGGCACATGATGGTTTCGAAGGTGCGCGGCGTCTTCGAAAAATGGGGTGGCGTCGTGGCGCTCGATCTGGCCAACCCGGCCAACACGACGGTCGACATTACCATCGATGCAGCAAGCATCAATACCAAGGACGAACAACGCGATGGTCATCTGCGTTCGCCCGATTTCTTGAACGTTGTGCAATATCCCGCAATCACCTTCAAGAGCACCAAGGTTGAATTGGGTGGCGACAATACAGCGAAGTTGCACGGTGACCTGACAATCGCAGGCGTTAGCAAGCCGGTTGTGCTGGCAGTGGAATACCAGGGCAACGCCAAAAGCCCATGGGGCACGGTGAGCCACGGTTTTAGCGCCAGCACCAAGATCAATCGTGAAGATTGGGGGCTAACCTGGAATGCGGCGCTGGAAACAGGCGGCTGGTTGGTCGGTAAGGATATCCAAATCGACATCGAAATGGAGTTGGTGGAAGTAGCCGAGCCAGAGAAGGTTGCTGCCTGATCGATGCGGCTAGCGCCATAGAAAAGCAGGCGGCGACATGCCGCCCGCTTTTCTATGGCGCTCCGGTGAGTGAATCCACGCTCAGGGAAGCTCCTATTCCCCTCTCGCCCAACTTGACGCACCCCTACTTTGCATAGCCGTGCGGATGCGTCACATGCCAGTTCCACGCCATTTCCATGATCGTGCGCAGGTCCGGATACTGCGGCGACCAACCTAGCTCACGGCGAATCTTCTCACTACTGGCGACCAGCACCGCCGGGTCGCCAGGGCGCCGCGCCACCACGCGCGTAGGGATAGGGTGGCCAGTAATAGCGCGCGCGGTTTCGATCACCTCCTTGACGCTAAAGCCTCGCCCATTGCCCAGATTGTAGGTGCGACTGCCCGCATCGAGTGCGCGCAGCGCCAGGATATGCGCCTGCGCCAAATCGACGACATGCACATAGTCGCGCACACAGGTGCCGTCAGGAGTGGGGTAGTCGTCGCCAAAGATTGCGAAATCGGGACGCTGACCGAGCGCGACCTGCAGGATCAACGGGATGATGTGCGTCTCCGGGTCGTGGTGTTCGCCGCGTTCTGCGGAGGCGCCACACGCGTTGAAGTAGCGCAGGCAGGCATAGCGCATTCCCTGCGTGCGATCCAGCCAGTACAGGATGCGCTCCAGGATGTTTTTGGATTCGCCATAAGGACTGCCGGGGATGATACGCTCGTTCTCATCGATCGGCATTCGCTCCGGCTTGTCAAACAGATTGGCGGTGGACGACAGGATGAACTTCTTGACGCCGTGCGCCAGCGCGCTCTGCAGCAAGTTGAGGCCGTTGGTGACGTTGTCGCCGATGTACATGAAGGGATGCTGCATCGACTCCCCAACCAGCGTGTAGGAGGCGAAGTGCATGATCGCGTCCGGTTGGTGCGTTGCCAGTGCAGCGTCAATGGCGCTGCGATCTTGGAGATCGCCCAACACAAAGACGGCGTCAGGATGGACGGCGTCGCGGTGACCCTGATAAAGGTTGTCGAAGACGACGACTTCATCGCCGCCTTTGATCAACTGCTCGACAGTAATGCTGCCGATATAACCGGCGCCGCCGGTAACAAGAACTTTCATGATTTGCCTTCCTCGTCCAGTGTGTACTGCATCCAATGTGTGCTGCTCTCGAACACTATCAAACTTGAGCGCGATCCAAACATCTCCTGCGCAACAGGCTTGCGTCGATTGTAACAGATGCGCACCGATTCCGCATTTCGGTTCGCTGACAGTTTCTCCACCAGTTTTCTCAGCAGCGCCAGCACTGCAATCCTACCATAACTGTGTCTTGCGAAGGGAGCGCCGGGCAGCACCCCATGATGTCCAGAGCTTGCTTCGTTCTACAACTTTGTGAAGTCTGTCAATCAATCTCATCTAGACAATGGAGGCTTTGTATGCACAGAAAAGTATCGCTGTTGATTGTGCTTGCCATGATCGCCAGCATCGTGATGGCGTGTACTGCGCCAGCTGCGGCGCCAGCGGGTGGCGGTGAGGCGGCGGCGCCAGCGAGTGGTGGTGAGGCGGCGGCGCCAGCGGGCGAGAAGATCAAGGTCGGTCTCTCCTTCTCTGACTTTGCCACCGAACGCTGGAAGAACGAGGAAGTGATCCTACGCGGACTGCTCGAGGCCAAAGGCTATGAAGTCCTAAGCCAGGAAGCCAACCACGACGTCAAGCTGCAAAACGACCAGATCGACAACATGGTCAGCCAGGGCGCTAAGGCGTTGATCATCGTTGCTGAAGATGGTGACGCCGCCGTGACGGCAGTAGACAAGGCCGCTGAGGCAGGCGTCGTCGTGGTCGCCTATGACCGCCTGATCAAGTCCCCGAATATCGCCGGGTACATCTCCTTCAACAACGTCGAGGTCGGTCGTCAACAGGCCGATGGCGTCATGAAGGCGCTTGACATCGAGAACTGGGACGTGGCCGCCAATGGGCCGGCGCGCGTTGTCAAGCTGGGTGGCAGCCCGACCGACAACAACGCCATTCTCTTCCGCCAGGGGCAGGACTTGATCGTCGATCCGCTGGTTGAAGCCGGCAAGGTCGAAATTGTGGCTGACCAGTGGGTGGAAAACTGGGACCCGGCCAATGCCTTGAAGCTGATGGAGAACATCCTGACCAGCGTCAATAACGACATCGATGCGGTGGTGGCCTCCAATGACGGCACGGCGCTCGGTGCGCTGCAAGCGCTCAATGCACAGGGTCTGGCAGGCAAAGTTCCGATTTCAGGCCAGGACGCCACCGCCGACGGCTGCAACAGCATCGTCAAGGGGCAACTGACCGTCTCGATCCTCAAAGACATTCGCAACCTGGCCCCGATCGCGGTCGACATGGTCGATGCATTGCTCAAGGGTCAGCCTGTGGAGGGACTGCAGGAATACACCCTGGCGGAGTTGACCCTCAACGATGCGTTGCAGGGCAATGTCAAGGCGCTCTTCCTGCCGGTTGAGCAGGTCAACAAGGACAATGTCCACGAACTGTGCGTCGCCAACGGCTTCCAATCGTATGACGACGTCTACCGCGACATTCCTGAAGATCAGCGCCCGCCCAAGCCCTGATCGGTAGATAGTCGAGACCCAAGCCCGGCGTCCTGCTCAGAACAGGGCGCCGGGTTTCTCTATGCGACACCTGGAAGCACACCTTTCGGGCGCCTGTCCCGCAGGCAAAGTGACCTGGCCAACAGGAGCAAGCAGTGAGCGACGACATCATTCTTGATATTCGTAATGTCACCAAGCGTTTCCCCGGCGTCACCGCGCTGGACAACGTGTCGATCCAGATTCGGCGCGGTGAAATTCATGGGCTGTGCGGTGAGAACGGCGCCGGCAAATCGACTTTGATGAAGATTTTGTCGGGCGTCTATCCGCACGGCGACTACGAAGGAACGATTATCTACGACGGCAAAGAACTCAACCTCGGCGTCGGCGCCATTCGTCAGGCGCGTGAAGAAGGGATCGCCATCGTTTACCAGGAGCTGACCCTTGTCCCCAACATGACGGTGGGTGAGAACGTCTTTTTGGGCAAGGAGCCAGTCGAGCGGGGTTCGATTGACTGGAATAAGCTCTACGCCGACACGCGCGACATTCTAGCGAAATATCGCCTGGATGTATCGCCGCAGTCCGTTGTCAAATACCTGGGCGTCGGCAAAATGCAGATGGTGGAGATCGCCAAAGCCCTGTCCGAAAACGCCAAAATTTTGATCCTCGATGAGCCAACCAGTGCGCTGACCGAGAGCGAGATCGACAAGCTGATGGAGATTCTGGAGAATCTGCGCAGCCACGGCGTCACCTGCATTTACATTACCCACAAACTCGAAGAATTCTTCCGGATCACGGATTCGGTCACAATTTTACGCGACGGCAAGACGGTGGCGACTCTGCCCACCAGGGAGCTGACGCAAGAAAAGCTGGTGAGCTACATGGTCGGTCGCGAGATGAAAGAGCGCTTCCCGCGCGGCCACCGTCAACCTGGCGAAGTCATATTCGAGGTGACCGATCTGCACGCCGTCGATCCGAACGAGACTAGCCGTAAAGTGCTCAATGGCGTCACCTTCAATCTGCGACGCGGCGAAATCCTGGGCATTGCAGGGTTGATGGGGTCAGGACGCACCGAACTTGTCACGACGATCTTTGGCGAATACGGCAAGATCACGGGCGGCAGCATCAAGCTGGAAGGGCAAGAGATTCGCGTCAGCGATGCACGTGACGCCATGCACAAAGGCATTAGCCTGGTGCCGGAAGATCGCAAGGGACAGGGGCTGGTGTTGATGCAATCGATTCTCAAAAACATCTCACTGGCAAACCTGGATCAATTTTCTGGTTTCATGCGCATCGATGGCGACGCCGAACTGGCGGCTGCGACGCAGCAGGCGAAGGCGTTGGCCGTCAAAGCCCCCAACCTTCAGGTGCGCGTCGATTCGCTTTCCGGCGGCAACCAACAAAAGGTTGTCATTGCCAAGTGGCTGCTGTCCAACCCCAAAATTCTCATCATGGATGATCCAACGCGCGGCATCGACGTAGGCGCCAAGTACGAAATCTATAAACTAATGAACGACCTGGCCGAACGCGGTGTGTCGATCATCATGATTTCGAGTGAGTTGGAAGAAGTGCTGGGCATGAGCGACCGCATCATGGTCATGCACGAAGGGCGCTCAACACGCACACTGGAGATTGCCGAAGCCTCGCAGGAACGGATCATGGCGTTGGCGACCGGCATTGCCGATGAACTTGTGGCTGCTTAAACCGAGACTGAGGAGCAAATTGTATGGCTGTGTCCACGAATGTCAACACCCCTAAACCCAGCGCAGGGCTTGGCGCCGAATTAGGCAAACGCTTTCGTAGCAATATCCAGACCTACACCATCATTCTGGCGCTCGTGGCAATCTGGATTCTCTTTGCCGTGCTGACCAACGGCGCCTTCTTCACGGCGCAAAATGTGTCGAATCTCTTCCGCCAGATGACCGTCACCTCCTTCCTGGCGATTGGTATGGTCTTCGTGATCGTCACCGGCAACATCGACCTTTCGGTGGGGAAGCTGGCAGGCTTTGTGTCCGTAGTGGCCGCCTACTTCCAGGCGAATGTTTGGTACCAGATGATGCCGGATCAACCACTGATTGCAGCGACGTTGTCGGTCATCATCGGCGTCGGCGTGGGTGTGCTGTTTGGCGTGTTGCAAGGTTATATTATTGCTTTTCTCAATGTGCCTGCCTTCATCGTGACGTTGGGCGGCATGTTCGTTCTCAACGGTCTGATCTTGCTAGTGACACAAGGTAAGACCATCCCCGCCAATCAGCCCTACTTCTCGGAGATTGCACAGGGCTATCTACCGCCGATTGCCGGGTGGGTCATTGCAGCGATCGTGGTCGTGTTCCTCTTTTGGAACATGTTTCGCAGCCGGCAGAGTCGCGCGCGCCACGGGTTTGAACTCCCCAATCTCGGTCTGGAATTGACGGTGACAATCTTCTTTTCGTTGCTCGTCGTAGGCTATGTCTACTGGGTCAATCAGTATCGTGGGGTGCAGACGCCTGTCCTGCTCCTGGCCATCACTGCAATGATCATGGCGTATGTGTCGAACAACACGCGCTTTGGTCGCTATGCCTACGCCATCGGTGGCAATCGTGAGGCGGCGCGCCTCTCTGGCATCAACATCCGGCGCAGCATCTTCCTGATCTTCGTGCTGATGGGCTTGCTCTCCGGTATTGCTGGCATCGTGCTGGCTTCTTACGTCGGGTATGGCACTACCGCCGCTGGGCAAGGCTATGAGCTTGACGCCATCGCCAGCGCCATCCTCGGCGGCACCTCGACATTAGGCGGCGTCGGCACCGTCTTTGGCGCCCTGATCGGTTCGCTGATCATGTCGAGCCTGACCACCGGCTTGCAGATGCTCAATGTGGCGCCGGCGTGGCAGTATCTGGTCAAGGGTGGCGTGCTCGTCCTTGCCGTCTATGCTGATGTCTACTTCAAGAAGAACAGGTAAGCACGACGTTGCTCGTCAATGCGTCACTGGTCATTGGTGGCGAGTGACGCATTGAGCTTTTCGATATATTGCCCCAATGTCACGCCCGCCTGTTCAAACACACTGTACGGCGCACCTTCCGGCGCCAAAATCCGTAGAAAGCCCGGCTCCACCGTACACGTGATTGGCGTACTGCGGTTCAATTCTCCGTCGAGATGATAGGGTTGCGCCGTCTCCGTTTCGATGATCACATGACGCCCGGCCAAGTGGATGATGTCGGGGCGATAGGCGTGACGCCCGGTCATGATGAATGCGCTGTGCACCAGCATACGCGGTGAGAAGCGGCCACGCAGAATCCAGATGTCCAGCCTGCCGTCGTCAAAAACGCTTTGGGGGCTAAGGTTGAACAGCCCCCCAGCGTAGAGGCGCGTGTTGCTCACGATCACCGCCAGCATGTCACCCTCCACCGTCTCATTGTCGACGCTGACGCGTGTGCGCCCACCCTGGTAGAGCAGAAAAGGCAATGCCGCCTTGGCAAAATATCCAGCGATGCCAAAACGTTTGAGGAGACGCGAACGCGGCTCCACACGCTCCACGATACGACTGTCCAGCCCCACCGCCGCCCACAACAAAAAAGAGCGCCCATTGCTACACTCACCGACATCCATTGCTTGCACAGCGCCAGCTAACAGACGTTCTGAGGCGTCGAGGAGCCAATGCGGGTTGCCCGCGCCTGGCGATGGCAATCCCAGATCGCGCGTCAGGCAATTGGTGGTGCCGGCAGGCAACGGCGCCAAGACTGTCGGCGAACCGAGCAGCCCATTTGCCACCTCATGCAGCGTGCCATCGCCGCCAGCCGCCAACACCAGACGATGACCGGCACGCACAGCGGCGGCGGCTAGCTCGGTCGCATGGGCGGGATACTCGGTCTGCCGCAGCGTGACCGCCCAACCATGCGCTTGCCAGTACTCAGCGGTCGCCGCAACATGTGATTGCCAGTCATCAAAGCCGGCATGTGGGTTATAAATGAGTGTTGCCTGACGCTCCTCGGACATGTATCGACCTCCAGCAGTGACATTCACGCCTGCATGTTGCTGTCACTCCGCCAACGATACCTTTTTCCAGGATAACACATTGACGTTCAGTTTGGGGCAATCGTCCCGACATTCTGCAGGTTAAGTGTCACTTGGACACCTAAGCAAAGTACGGTATAGTTGCGTTCGTGGCAGATCTTGATGCGTACAAGGCAGCACGGGCATTCCGTAAACGATGAAAGACAGGAACCTATGAATTACGCAATACCAGATTATGTAAAAAACGAAGAGCTTCGCCGGTGGGTAGAACTGAAGATCCAACTGTGCAAGCCGGATGCGGTGCATTGGTGCGACGGCTCGCAGGAAGAGTACGATCGCCTCTGTGAGGAAATGGTTGCCAGCGGCACATTCATCCGGCTGAATCCAGAGAAACGGCCGCATAGTTTTCTGGCGCGCTCACATCCCAGCGATGTTGCCCGTGTGGAAGACCGCACCTTCATCTGCTCCTTGAGCCGCGGCGACGCTGGCCCTACCAACAACTGGGTGCATCCCCGCAAGATGAAGGAAGAGCTGCGCCCGCGTTTCGACGGCTCAATGCGTGGTCGCACGATGTATGTGATCCCCTTCAGCATGGGACCGATTGGCTCGCCGATCTCGCACATTGGCATCCAGTTGACTGACTCGCCCTACGTTGTTGTGAATATGCGTATCATGACGCGTATGGGGCGCGCCGTGCTCGATGCATTGGGCGACGGCGAGTTTGTATACTGCCTGCATTCGGTGGGAATGCCGCTGGAACCAGGTCAAAAGGATGTTCCCTGGCCCTGCAACCCTGACCCGGCGCAGAAATACATCGTACATTTCCCAGAAGAGCGCACCATCTGGAGCTATGGCTCTGGCTACGGCGGCAATGCGCTATTGGGCAAGAAATGCTTTGCGCTGCGCATCGCGTCCGTGCTGGCGCGTGAGCAAGGTTGGCTGGCAGAGCACATGCTGATCCTGGGCGTCAAGAGTCCAGATGGTCGCAAGACCTATGTTGCGGCAGCTTTCCCCAGCGCCTGCGGCAAGACCAACTTCGCTATGCTCATCCCGCCCAAACCCTTCCAGGATGAAGGCTGGGAAGTGAAGACTATTGGTGACGACATCGCCTGGATCAAACCCAACAGCGATGGCCGCATCTACGCCATCAACCCGGAGGCCGGTCTCTTTGGCGTGGCGCCCGGCACCAACTACAAGAGCAATCCCAACGCCATGGATTCGATCCGCGCCAACACCATCTTCACCAACGTCGCCCTGACGGACGATGGCGACGTCTGGTGGGAAGGTATGACCGATGAGCCGCCCGCCCATCTGATCGACTGGCAGGGGCAGGATTGGACGCCGGACAGTGGGCGCAAGGCGGCGCATCCCAACGCCCGCTTCACGGCGCCGATCAGCCAATGTCCTTCGGTCGACCCGGCCTACGACGATCCACAGGGTGTGCCGATTTCGGCCTTCATTTTTGGGGGCCGCCGCAGCAGCGTGGTGCCGCTCGTCTATCAGTCCTTCAACTGGGCGTTTGGCGTCTATGGCGCGGCTACGATGGGGTCGGAGATGACCGCCGCCGCGTTTGGCAAGATGGGCGAGGTGCGCCGCGACCCCTTCGCCATGCTGCCCTTCTGTGGTTACCACATGGGCGACTATATCAACCACTGGTTGGACTTTGGCCGCCATATTCCGAATCCGCCGCGCATCTTCAATGTCAACTGGTTCCGCCGCGACGTCAACGGCAACTTCCTGTGGCCAGGCTTTGGCGACAACATGCGCGTCCTCAAGTGGATCGTCGAGCGCGTGCGTGGGAAAAGCCTGGGCGTCGAGTGCCCGTTGGGTTGGGTGCCTCGCTACGAGCACCTGGATTGGCGTGGGCTAGAGAACTTCTCTCGCCACGACTTCGACGCCATCATGACGATCGATCGCGACGAATGGACAAAGGAGATCGCCTCTCATGACGACCTCTTCTTCAAGCTCTACGACCGACTGCCCAAAGAGATGACCTTCCTCCGCGAGTTGCTGCTCTCCGGTCTCTGGCGCTCACCTGAACGCTGGAGCATGGAAGAGATGGAGTATTTCGACGACATTGCGTAACAGGATGTGAGACGGAAGACCGGGTTTCCTGTGCCTGGAAATCCGGTCTTCAACGTCGAAAGTCCATGGAGCGCCGAAAAGACAACGAGTCGTCTCAACCCCAGTGGCGCATGGGTAAACCGGGAATGGGCGCACGGAACGTCGGCAGCCGTTGCATCCCCAACGAACCGATGTAAACCGTGCGCAAGTCAGCGCCTCCAAAGGCAATGCTGGCGGGCAACTGCAAAGTTGCCCCAGCGCATGCGAGCATATCCATCGGCGCCAGCGATCCCTCCGCCAGTTTCGCCACAGCATGATCGACCGCCGCCTGGTTGACATCCGACAAAACGGTGTGGACATCGCCCTCCGGTGTGATGACCACAATTTCATTCCGCAAGATCAACGTCACCCACAGATTTCCTTCCCCATCAAAGGCAAAGCCATCTACGTATGCGCCATGTCCTAAATCACCGGGCGCAACGACCTCCTGCACACCCAGCGCGCCATCTCCCAGCACTGGATACCGCACGATGCGGCGCATCATTGTCTCCGCCACGTACAGATAGGTCTCGTCGTGGTTCATGCGCACTTCGTTAGGAAAGTAGAGTTGATCAGCGACGATCTTGGCGCCGCGATCATCGATGCGCACAAGGTAACCGTCGGGACGCGGCTGCTGCACCGCTGGCCACCACGGCAGTTCGCGCGATGAAACCGAGAGCCAGAGACGGTCGCAACTATCAACGTAGACGAAGTTGGCGGCGCCGAGCAATGACAAGCCATCTACGCCTTCCAGTAACAGCTGTTCGTTGCCCTCGCGATCCATACGATAGACGCGCCCGTCGCCAATATTGGCGATATAAAGTGTACGTCGATCCGCGCTCATCGCCAGCCCATTGGGTTCGTGCCCTTGGGCGCCCAACAACGTCTGTTTGCCGTCGGGGGCGATTTGCATCACGGCGCCGCGTGCATCCGAACACCATAGGGTGCCATCGGGTTCAGCTAACACGCTTTCGGGACGGGCAAGTTCTGTCCCAACAAATGCCAGGTCAGCAAGGTTGATATGGAAGTCGTTGGGAAACATCTTGACACTCCTTTCCGTGCCTCTTTCCTATCTTTTTTGGGGTTGAATGAGTGGGAAGCAACTCTACGGTATGGTACAATCAGTCAGTAGATTTTACAGCAGATGAAACGCGTCCATCAACTGAAGAGGATCGATCTGAATGTTAGCCGAAGTTGCGCCAGCCTCTGTTCAAACCTATAACGCTCATTTCCGTTGTTTTCGTGGCTGTCCGGGCGAATACTCTGTCTATGATGTGATGTACACCTGCCCGACATGCGGTGGGTTGCTGGAGGTGCACCACGACGTCGACGCACTGCGCGACCGGAGCGCCGAGGACTGGAAGCAACTCTTCGAGCGTCGCGCGGGTACGTCGATCTGGCCCTTTGGCAGCGGCGTATGGGGAATGCGCGAGTGGGTGATGCCCGATCTGCGCGACGAGAATGTTGTCAGCATGTACGAAGGCAACACCAATCTCTTCTGGGCGGAACGGTTAGGGCGCGAGATTGGCCTGCCCGACTTGTGGATCAAGCTCTGTGGCAACAGTCACACCGGCAGTTTCAAGGATTTGGGCATGACCGTGCTGGTCAGCGTTGTCAAGCAGATGATGGCAAATGGCGGCAGCCCGGTCC
>DMDA01000001.1:11352-14895 GCA_003451595.1 Chloroflexota bacterium
CCCTCCGGCAAGGTGAGCACGGCGCAATTGATCCAGCCGGTCGCGAACGGCGCGCATGTGCTGGCGCTCGACACCGACTTCGATGGCTGTATGCGCATCGTCAAGGAGGTGACACAGGATAACAGCATCTATCTGGCGAACTCGATGAACAGCATTCGCATCGAAGGGCAAAAGACTGTCGGCATCGAGATCGTGCGCCAGTTCGACTGGGAAGTCCCAGATTGGATCGTCATTCCGGTTGGCAACCTCGGCAACATCAGCGCGCTCTACAAAGGGCTGAAGCTGATGCGCGATCTGGGATTGATCAACAAGATGCCGCGCCTGGTGGCGGCGCAAGCGAACAAAGCCAACCCCTTCTACCGCAGTTTTCTCAACGGCTTTGCGGAGAAAGTAGCGATCCACGCCGACAAGACGCTCGCCTCGGCCATTCAGATCGGCGACCCGGTGAGCTATGAAAAGGCGGTGCAAGCGGTGGTTGAGACCAATGGACTGGTTGAAGCCGTCACCGAACATGAGCTGGCGAACGCCGCCGCGCGCGCCGATCTCACCGGCATGTACACCTGCCCCCACACCGGCGTAGCGCTGGCGGCGCTCTTCAAGCTGGTGGCGCGTGGCGAAGTCAAAGCCAGCGATCGCGTGGTTGTCATCTCGACGGCGCATGGGTTGAAGTTCACCAGTTTCAAGGTCGGGTATCACGAGGGCAAGCTGGACGAGGTTGAGAGCGAACTGGCGAATCCACCCGTCTATCTGCCGGCGGATGTCAAGGTGGTGAAAGAGGCGATTGCGCGCAAGCTGCAATTATGATCCAGTTGCCAGAGACCAGTTCGTCCTCACACTTGAGTAATCGTTGAGCGCCCTCAAAGATGTCAACAATTGGCTACACCCCAACCACATTCTCCCAGGGCCGCATGGACTTCACCTGGGAAGAACTGACCGATCGTGATCGCGCTCAGGCCTATGCCGATTGGGAGGCTGGCAAAGGGCTGATTGGCGGTGACCCACACAAGCGGCCCGGTGCGCACCTGCTGCCAGCGTGGGGACTTGACCGCCCCTTTTTCCGGGCGCTGGCGCTGGATGATGAGCGCAGCGGCAACGGCGCCGTCCTCCATAGCCTGCTGGCATCGGAGCGTCCGCTGGAGATCGAGATCGGCTTCGGACGCGGCGACTTTCTGCTCGATCGCGCACTGCGTCACCCAGAACGTCTCTTCATCGGCTACGAGACTAAGATCAAGGCGACGCGGCTGATGCTGGCGCGCATCGAACGGGCGAGTGCAACTGCGTCACCGGTCGCCACCGAGCCGATGACGCTTGAACATAGGGCAAGACTCCTCACCCCTCACCCCTCGCAACTTGCCACCGCCAATCTCTGGCTCAGCGATGACGATGCGCGTTTCAGCCTGCCGCGCGTGATTGCCGATGGTCGCGCCGACGCCGTGCACATTCTCTTTCCTGATCCCTGGTGGAAGAATGAACACAAGGTGCGCCGCCTCTTCTCGCCGCCCTTCGTCGATCTGTTGGCAGCGAAGTTGCGTTCGGGCGGTCTACTTCACTTCAAGAGCGACGTGCACGAGTACGGCGAGTTGGTGCGTTACCTGGTCGAGCGCCACGCGGCCTTCACCCCCCACAATCCTGACCTGGCGCACCGCATTGGGATATTTGCCCCCACACATCGCGAGCAATGGTGTCTCCGCCACAGCAAACCGGTGTGGGTCTACTATTTTGAACGTCGCTGACGCCGCTATGTCCGTTGTGCTCTCCTGGCCGGGCAAACGCGCGGCGGGCATTGTGGCCGCCGCCCAACCAACGCCGATTGAACGCTTCGAGCCACAGCGTTTTAGCGCCCTCTCCACCCCGCAGGCGTCCTTCACCAACGCCTTATACTACGGCGACAACCTGCCCATCCTGGCGCACCTGCTCGACAACGGCCTGGCCGGTCAGGTGCGGCTGATCTATGCAGACCCGCCCTACGACAGCGGTGTGACGTGGACGCGCAAGGTGCGGCTGCGCCAGTCGCGACAAAACGGCGCCGATCCAATCGTGCTGGAACAGCCGCAGTACGCCGATGCCTGGCCAGAAGGCGCCTATCTGCAATTTATCTATGACCGGCTGCCGCAGCTGCGCGACCTGTTGGCTGAGGATGGCGCCCTATGGCTGCACTGTGACCATCGACGCGCCCATCACTTGCGCTGCTTGCTCGACGAAGTCTTTGGCGCCGAAAACTATCTCAATACGATCACCTGGCGCTCTCAGACTGCGCGCGGGGCGAAGGTCAACGCACACTATTTCCCCAACAGCGCGCACACGATCCTGATCTATGCACGCAAGCGCGCGGCGCCTACCAGGTGGCGCCCGCCGCGCAAGCGCATCGTGTTGACGGAAGCCGAAGCCGCCGCACAATTCATGCGCGACGAACTCGGTTACTTTCGCACTTCGGATCCAGGCACATACTCGTTTGCCCGCCTGAAAGCGCTCTATGCTGAGGGTCGGCTCTATGCTCCTCATGGCGGTCACGTCGTGATCGATGAGAGCACACAGCGCGTCTTCCCCTCCAATGGCGGCAACCTCGGCGTCAAGTACTATCTCACCAGGCTCGGACCTGATCGCTATCAGGTGGAGCGCGCTGTAGACAACGTGTGGGACGACATTCCCGGTCTGGGCACAACGCCCGGCGAAGACCTGGGCTACCCGACGCAGAAGACCGTGGCGTTGCTCACACGCATCCTGACAACTGGCAGCGACCCTGGCGACCTGGTGCTCGATCCCTTCTGTGGCTCCGGCACACTGCCCGCCGTCGCTGCACAGCTTGGTCGCCGCTGGATTGGCTGCGACGCCAACTACGGCGCCATCCAGACCACCATTCGCCGTTTGCAAGCACAATCTGCGCCGTTCACTGTCTATGCAGCAGCGCCGCTCCCCCAGGTCGCAGCGCCGGACGTAGACCTCTCAATTACCCGGATCGACAACGCGTCGGCTACAATCGAGGTTGCGCTGCACGCCGTGCGCGTGCCGGCGTTGTCGACAGGCGCCAATCCATCAGGCGCGGCTGCGTCGTGGTTGGCGCTGGTAGATAGCGTCGTCATCGATCCGGATTACGATGGCAGGCTCTTGCGGGTGACGGTGGCGGATGCGCCGTTGAAGAAACGCGCCACAATTGCCGGGCGTTATATCGTGAAAGCGCCCGCCCTGCCGACAACGATAGCCGTTCGCATCCTGGATATTACTGGCGGCGAGCGCCTGATAACGAAGCGAATAGAAAGATAGTGAGTGAGCATCTATGACGACGCCGGTTTTGACGATACTGGAGGAGGACAAACACGCCTGGTTTGCCGGGCGTACGCGGGCGATTCTGAAATATCTTGACGCCGAATTGGGCGCCAACGGCCGCGCCGATACACGCCAGGTGCTCGACGTCGGCGGCGGCGCGGGCAATATGGCGCACCATCTTGCCCACTACGGCAAGGTCACGAATATCGAGTACAACCCGCGCCCCATCCCCATTGCCCAGCAACGTGGTGTGACAACTGCCCAGGGATCGGGCGACGC
>DMDA01000001.1:15155-17012 GCA_003451595.1 Chloroflexota bacterium
CGCCGGCCTACATGTGGCTGTGGAGCTACAATGACGAAATCAACGCCCATCAGCGCCGTTATACTGCCGACGAATTGCGGCTGAAGCTGGAACTGAGCGGGCTACGCGTGAGCCGCATCAGCTATAACAACTTCTTTCTCTTTCCGGCGGTGGCGGGAATTCGTTTTCTACGCCCATACAACCCGGGGTTGAAAAGTCCACATTTGAACGACGACGCCGAAGTCTACCAGGTGGATATGGAGCCGATCCCAGAGCCGGTGAATACGATCCTCCACGGCATCTACTGGCTGGAGGCGGAGATTCTAGAGCGGATCGCCTTCCCGTTTGGGGTTAGCATCCTCTGCACGGCCCGGAAGTAAAGGCTGCGTCGATCATGTCCTGGTTTTCCGGCGCACGGCGTCATCTGGTGGTGCTTGGTCTCTACAGCCTGCTGACAGTATTGCTGACCTGGCCATTGATCCTGCACATCACCACGCACGTTCCTGGCGTGCCGCAGTGGGCGTTCGACGAATCAACCTTCATCTGGAACATCTGGCAATTCAAGCACGCGCTCATCGACAACCTCCAGTCGCCGTTGCACAGTGAGTTGATCTGGTTCCCGCTCGGCATCGACCTGGTTCTGTACACCTACAACTTCTATCACGTGCTGGCGGCGATGCCGTTGGCGCTGGCCGTCAACCTGCCCTTGGCCAGCAATGTGACCCTGCTCGCCAGCACCGTATTGAGCGGGTATGGAACGTGGCTGCTGGTGGGTTATCTGCTGATGCGATTGGGCGATTGGGAGATTGAGAGATTAGGAGATTCGCCTTCGGATCACCCTGGCGCGCCAATCACCCAGTCGCCCGCTCACTCAGCGCCTCAATCTCCAATCTCTAATCTCCAATCTCCAATTTTCTGGTCTGCCTTTGCCGCTGGTGCAGTCTACGCCTTTGCCTCCAACCGGGCGGTCTATGCAGCGCTCGGTCACTATGACATGGTGACGACGCAGTGGATCCCCTTCTACGCGCTGGCGTTGCTGCGCATCTTTGACCCCCAGCTATCGCCAGCGCGTCAGCGCCGTTGGGCGATGTTGGGCGGCCTCTTCTTTGCTCTCACCGGACTGGCGGAGATGATCAGCGCCCTCTTTTTGGCGATGTTCACAGTGATTGCGCTGATGGTGCGACTGGGAGATTGGAGAACAGGCGATGGGAAGGGCATGCGCTTGGGCGATTCAGCGCAAACGTCCTCTCACATGCCAGCCCTCCAATCGCACCATCGCTCCATCACACAATCTCCACTTGCCAATCTCCTCCTCCTTGCCCTCACGGCCTTTCTAGTCTGGTCACCGGCGTTGATCCCCATCGTGCGCACCTTCTTCACCGCCGACTATGACCTGCAGGGGTGGGGTGATGCGTTGATGCTTAGCACCGACCTGCTGGGCTGGTTCACAGCTACCGTCTTTCACCCACTCTTTGGCGGCGACGTGGTGGCGGAAATGCGCCTGGTGCAACAACGCGCTGTCAACCCAGAACTGCCCGGCTTCCGCGACATCAACACTGTCTTTCTCGGTTGGGCGACGCTGGCGTTGGCAATCGTTGGCAGTGTGGCGTACTGGCGCAAGGTGCGGGTTTGGGTCTGGACAGGACTGATCTTCGGCGTGCTGACGCTTGGCCCGCTGCTCCAGATCAACGGGCGTTACCGCTTCGATCTGGATGGCCTGGAAACAACTGTCCCCTTACCGTTTGCGCTGCTACACTTTATCCCGATCATCAAGGCAAACCGGGCGCCTAATCGCAACAGCGTCCTGTTGATGTTGGCGGTGGCGGTGCTGGCCGGCTATGGCGTCTATTGGCTGCTGAGCTGGCTACGGCGCAACCG
>DMDA01000001.1:17240-17736 GCA_003451595.1 Chloroflexota bacterium
TGGCGCTGCCCTTCCCGCTTTCCGACGCACGCATCCCGGCTGTGTACGACCAGATCGCCGCTGAGCCGGGCGATTTCAGCATCCTGCAACTGCCGCTGGGTTGGCGGAATAGCTTCGGCGTCTTTGGGCCAGAGAAGACCCTCCTGCAGTATTACCAGTCGGCGCACGGCAAGCCAATGCTGGGCGGCAACATCAGTCGCGCCCCTGCCTTCAAGATGGAGTATTTCCAGCGCATTCCCTTCTTCCAAGCGCTGACTGAGATTCAGTTTGGTCGCCCCGTTGCGCCGGAGGTGATTGAGGCCGCCGCGCTGCAGGCCAGCGACCTGACGTACCTCTACGATACACGCTATGTGATCCTCTATCCACCTATTCCCGGCCGCCCACCCTACACCGACACCTGGCAGGATGCCTGGGATTTTGTCAAGCGCACGCTGCCATTGGAAGCGAAGCCATTCTGGGCGCAGGATGGCATCGAAGCGTACCGGGTGCTCCAGCC
>DMDA01000001.1:17943-21301 GCA_003451595.1 Chloroflexota bacterium
TACGAAGCGAGCGCAACCTGGGCGACCGACGCCGCCAGTCGGCTCTTTCTCCCGCTGCGCCAGGTCGACCCTGATGCCACCTACCGCGTGCAGCTACGGGCGCATCCGTTTGTCTACCCGGGCAGCGCCATGCAGCAGGTGCGGTTGAAGGTCAATGGCGTTGCACTCGGTGCACAGCCACTCCCCGACGGCTGGCAAACGTTGACTTGGGAAGCGCCTGGCGCGCTGCTCCGCAATGGACTGAACCGCCTGGAACTGGGCTGGGCCTACAACGCTGCGCCACGCCAGGTGATCCCCGGCGACCGCGCCATCGGCACGACAGGTGTGCAACTCCCAATCGACGCCGATCTCAAAGCCTTTGCCGACGGTGGCTTTATCGCTCTCTTCGATGAAGAGGGTGTGCAGAGTGACGGTTCCGCCGGACGGCGTGGCGTCAACCTCACCGTGCTCGACGCGCGCACGGGCAAAGTGTTGGAAAAAGTTGGTTTCGACACGACCGCTTCCGCCGCCGAGAGCGAACGGCTGGTCGAATTCGTGAACGGCATTGCAGCGGGTGCGCCTGTGTTGGGCGTGACATATGGCGACGCCACCACCTACTTGAGCGAGGATGCATTGGCGGCGTTGAACACATTGGGCGCAGCGCTGACGGCAGAGGATGTACGCGGCAAGCACTTTGCGCTTGCCGGCGTCAAGGGCGCCGCGTCGGGAACGGCCGCGCAGGTTGTCGACGCCAATGAGGCCTTCTTGCGCGTCAGCCTGAACCGTGATCGGCGGCCACTGGCAGCAGCGGTGGATTGGGTGCAAATTGCGCGCTGATGTGCGTCAGGGCGCAGCGCGGCGATCGTAATAGACAGCCATGATGCGCTCCCAGGGCAGGTAGCCTGTACGCAGCCGGAGGATGGTGTACATTGCCTTGTAGATTTCGCGCTTGTTGATTTTGCTGGCGCCCTCGGTGCGGTTGACGAAGGTGATCGGGACTTCGCCGATGCGAAAGCCAGCGCGCTCAACCAGAAAGGCCATCTCGATGAGGAAGCTGTAGCCGCTGCTGAAGATGGCATCCAGGTCGATCGTCTCCAGCACCTGGCGCCGATAGCAGCGAAAGCCCGCCGTGCAATCACGCGCAGTCACGCCCAGGAGCAGGTGCGCCAGCGCGTTGGCCGCATAGCTAATAAACTTGCGCAGTGATGGCGAGCCAACGACGGCGCCACCAGGCACATAGCGACTGCCAATCACCAGGTCGTAGCCAGAAGCCGCTAGATCAAGCAATGTCGGCAGGCTTTCAGGGCTGTGGCTGAAGTCAGCGTCCATCGTGCAGATGTAGTCGTAGCCGTGCTCGATGCCGTAATGAAAGCCGGCGCGGTACGCAGTGCCTAGCCCCAACTTGCCGCTGCGGTGCAGCACATGGACATGCGGGTCACAGGCGGCGATGGCATCGGCGATGGCGCCGGTGCCATCGGGTGAAGCATCATCAACGATGAGGAGGTCAACGTCGCCGGGCAGCGCCCGCAAACGTCCCACCAGGCGCGCTAAGTTTTCGCTTTCATTGTAGGTGGGCACAATCATCAGCGCCCGCCCATGCCAGGACACAATCATAGCCAGGTTGCTTTCGTCAACACATCATAAACTTTGACATTATCGGTCAATCACCAAGCATGGTCAAATCCACCGCCTTGACTCGCCTTGACAGACAGATATCTTTCATATTGGCAGCCGTAGTCGTTGGCCTGCTGATCCGCAGCACACCGCTCGATCTGCTGCCGGGCGATGCCGGCGAGTTCCAATTTGCGGCCTGGAACTTCGGACTGGCGCATGCCACGGGCTATCCGCTCTACCTGCTGCTCGGCGGCGTCTGGCAACATCTCTGGGCGTGGGCCGGGCTGTCGCCAGCGGCATCGCTGAATCTTCTCAGCGCCCTGTTCGCAGCGCTGGCGGCGGCCGGTCTCTATCTGCTCCTGGTGCGGTGGCTACCGGGGGAAGCCAGCGTGCGTCGGTTGGCTGCGCTGCTGGCGACTGCCTACTTTGTCGCCAACCCAACCCTGCGCAGTCAGGCGCTTCAGGCAGAGGTCTACACGCTCCAAGCTGCACTGTTGATCGCCATTCTCTGGGCGGCGCTCAACGTGACGACACCCACCGCCGCGCCGGCTGCCTTTGCCCGTCGATTTGCCCTGCTCGCCTTCTGCTTCAGCCTGGGCTTGACGCATCATGCCACTACGCTGCTGCTGGCGCCGGCGCTGCTTGCCTGCCTCTTTGCATGGCGGCGCGATTGGTGGCGCCATGGTCGCGCCTGGGGTTGGGCGCTGCTTGCTGCACTGCCGCCGTTGCTGCTCTATCTCTACATTCCGTTGCGTAGTGGGCCGGACGCTTCACCCTGGCACCATCAACGGCTGGGTGACGGTGTGCTCACCCTCTTCGACAACAGCCTGCCCGCCCTGCTCGATTTTGTCACCGGACGTTCGATCTCGGTGGGCTTCCACGCTCCCGCCACCGCCATAGCCGGAGCGCCCACTGCGTTTGTACTCTGGCTGCGCCATTTCGAGTGGACGGGGCTGCTGCTCATGGTTGTCGGCGTCTATGTGCTGATTCGCCTGCGCGCCTGGCCGTTGCTGGCTTTGACCAGCGTGTGGTTTGTGACGCAACAGATATTCAACCTCTTCTACGCCATCGGCGACATCTTTGTCTACTACATTCCGCTCTATCTGATCGCCTGCCTCTGGATCGGCTTTGCCGGCGTCGGCATCGGCAGCGGTTTCCGCTTTGGCGCGCCCCGCTCCCTTGCAGTCGGTGAAGACGCCGGGCAGCCAGCGCCCTCCGCTTCACGTTGGGGCGCGCCGCTGCTTGCGTTACTCATGGTCCTGCCGGTGCAACTTTGGGCAACTTACACGCCGCTCTTTGCGCAACTCAAGGTGGAGAGCGCCGCTGTCCGCCAGCAGTGGGAGGCGATCCTGGCTGCTGCGCCACCTGCCAATGCCATTCTTGTCAGCAACGATCGCAACGAGATCGTGCCCCTGTTCTACCTGCAGACCGTCGAAGGGCGCGGTGCAGGCATGACCGGTCTGTTTCCACTGATTGCACCGGACGCACGTTTCACCGACATCGGCGCTACGCTGCAAACGGCGCTTGACGCAGGCGGAGCGCAGCCCGTATACCTGATCAAACCGATGGCAGGGATAGAGGCGCGCTTTGTGTTGGCGGAGCGCACCCCACCGCTAGTCGAAGTGCTCGGCGGCGTGGAAGAAGCCGCGCCATCTATTCCGATCGCAACGCAATATGGACCGCTGACGCTGCGCGGCTACACGTGGACGCCCACCGCCGAGGGCGTCGAGGTGACGTTGAGCTGGCAGGTGGATGCGCCGCTAAG
>DMDA01000001.1:21526-39885 GCA_003451595.1 Chloroflexota bacterium
ACCTCGCTGTGGAAAGTTGGCGAAACCCTCATCGATCGACACACGATCACGTTGCCGTCAGATGCCGCGCCCGTGCGCATGTTGGTCGGTATGTACGCCGGGCCGGAGGCAAAGTTGCTGGCGACGCCGTTGGAGGTTACGATCACGCCATGACTAGCAGCGAATTTTCCGTCACCCAACCCTGGCGTTCCAACACGCGCAGCGCGCCGCGCTGGGTCTTCACACACGTGCGACGCAACTGGGCAATCATTGCTGTGATCCTGGCGGGCGCCATCGGCAATGCCGGGCTGGCCGCAGCGATCCCTATCTTTACCGGCGCGGCGTTCGACGCCATCACCGGCGCGTCGCCCGATCTGCGGGCATTGGCGCTGGCGTGCGTCTTGCTGGTGGTAAGCCAGGCTGTGCGCTCTGGCCTGCAACTGGGGCGTAACTTTGGCAGTGAAGTGCTCGGCCAACGACTGGAGCGCGATGCGCGTCGCGAACTCTATGGCGAGCTGCTTGGCAAAAGCATGGGGTTTCATGATCTGCACGCCACCGGCGACGTGATGGCGCGCGCGACCAACGACGTGCGCGAGCTGGCGTTGATGATGGCGCCGGGACTGAACCTAGTGATCGGTTCGGCGATCTTCCTGGTGATGCCGATCCTGGTGGCGCCGCGCTACCACCCGACGCTAGTCATTGTGCCGGTGCTCTTTGCGCTCGGCTATCTGTTGGCGATGTGGCATTATCTACGCACCTTGCAACCGGTGACAGCTACAGTGCGCCGCGTCTTTGGCGAGATGAACGCACGCCTGACGGAAGCGGTCGAAGGCATCGAGACGGTCAAGGGCGCGGCACAGGAGGAACGCGAGGTCGCCCTTTTTGAGCGCAACGCCACGCGTGTACGAGATGCCATCGTGGCGCAGGCGCACGTCGAAGCGCGCTTCCTGCCGTTGTTGCTGCTGGCGTTGGCGACGGGCGTCGCCTTCGGCCAGGCGCTCTATCTGTACAACGCTGGCGTGATCACCATCGGCGCTGTCGCAGCCTACGTCGGGTTGATTTCGCTCTTCGATTTTCCCGTCTTTACGTCACTCTTTGCCTACTCGCAGGTGGCATCCGGGTTGTCGAGTGCGCGACGTATTTTGGAATTGATTCGCGCGCAAGCAGTTGTCGATCAGAACCGCGCCGGTCACGCTGCGTCAATGCAAGGCGCAGTACACTTCGATCACGTGAGCTTTCAATACGCACCCGGCGGCGAGAAAACAGCGGCAACGCAACGTGCACTGGAAGATGTTTCCTTCACGCTGGCGCCGGGGCAGACGCTGGCCTTGGTCGGGCAGACAGGAGCAGGCAAAAGCACGGTCGCCAAACTCATCAACCGCATTTATGACGTCGATCAAGGCGCCATCACCATCGATGGCGTCGATGTGCGCGACTGGAATCTGGAGGTGCTGCGTCAACAGATTTCGATCATCGAACAGGACATCTTTCTCTTCAGCCGTTCCATTGCGGAGAACATCGCCTTTGGCAAGCCCGACGCCACCCAGGCCGAGATCGAAGCGGCGGCGCGCGCCGCGCAGGCGCACGATTTCATCATGAGTTTCCCCGATGGGTATGCTACGGTCGTCGGCGAACGCGGCATGATGCTCTCCGGCGGGCAGCGCCAACGCATCGCCCTGGCGCGCGCTTTTCTTACCAACCCTGCGATCCTGATCCTGGACGACTCGACCAGCGCGATCGACAGCGCTACCGAGGATCAGATTCAACAGGCCATCGAGCGCGCCAGCGAGGGGCGCACGACGATCCTCATCACCCACCGCCTGTCACAGATTCGCTGGGCGGACAAAATCGTCGTGTTGCGGCAAGGACGCGTGGCAGCACAGGGGGCGCACGCTGACCTCATCCGCCAATCGCAGGCTTATCGTGACATCTTCGCACAAGTGGAAGCAGGGTAGGGGCGAAGCTCACAACACCGGGCCGTTGTGGGGCCGATGCGCCAGGTCGATTTGCTGGCGCAGCTCAGCTTTGGCGGCCAGCAGATTCTCCCTAGCTTTAAAGAAGGCGGCTTCGCTGAATTCCAGCGTGCCGCTGTCGAGCATCTCCAGCAGGACATCCACAACGCGTAAAACTTTGGCCTCCAACAGCTCAGTCGTCGTGCCGTAGAGCGACTCTGGAATGAAAAAGGCGGCGACGATGGTGAACAGCCAACCGCCAAGCAGCACCATGTACCATTGTCGATTCACGATGCCCGGCAACGCCAATGCCAGGATCACCCAGACCACGACCAGCAAAGTCACGATCTGCCAGCGCGCCACCGGACGCGCCATCGAGATGGCGGCGATGCGCGGCGCCAGCCGATCATACCGGCGTAGATGCGCCAGCCATGCGTTGAAGCGATAGCATTCCTTGAGATTGACGCGATCTTGATCGAAGTTGGCAAGCTCGGCAGCATACGCGCGACACGCTGCTGCCAGGTCGTAGAACGCCTTGCGGTCAAAACGGAGTGGAGTGGGCGAGTGTGGGCGACGGAGCGTCCGGCGCAGTTGGTTCACCCCGGGCGACTGATGAACAATGCAGCGATGACCAGCACCGCCGTCCAAAATACGGCTTTGGTGGCAACACTGCGCAGATTGCTGGCGACTTCTGGCGTCACCCGGTTGCGGTCAAGCTGAGCAAAAGCCCCCATCGCCAGCGGCAACGTAGCCAACCCGGCCAGGCACCACAATGGCAGCGGCGTGAGCACCGTCACCACCAGGATGCAGGTGTAGGCCAACATCGTCACAAACGCGTGCAGGTCAATGGCGCGTGCATCGCCTAAGATTACCGCCAGCGTGCGCTTGCCGATCAGCCAGTCGCGGCGTAGAGTGACGAGGTTCTGACTCATGATCACCAGCAACGCCAACAGTGCAATAGGTAGACCACCCCAGACGGGTAGCCAGCTCAATTGCTGCGTCTGCGCATAGAAAGAACTCAACAGAGGCAACACGCCAAAGGCCAACAACACACCACCTTCACCCAAGCCATAGCCGCGATAGGCGAAACGTACAGGGGCGAGGAGCGCTCCCAGTTGTAGCAATAGCGCCAGCCCCCCAAAAAAGAGGAGCGGCCAGCCCGCCAGTAATGCCAGCCAGAGGCCGCACAGCACGCTGGCAGTGTAGAGCAATGCGCCCAGATTGAGCAGCATGGCTGGCGGTAGGATGCCTCGCTGCTGAAGCGTAAAGGTGCTCTCCGGTGTGTCCGACGCAGGACGCGCATCCACGCGCAGGCTCTGCTCAAAATCCTGATAGGCGCTCAATACCTGGAAGGCGATGGCTGCCATCAGTACGCCGCCGACGCCAAAGAGAAAACGCACCCAGTCGAACGCGCCCACCCACCAGCCGCCAATGGACGCGCCCACCAGCGTGGGCAGGGTCAGCGCCAGGACCAGATCGGGACGCAGGGCGCGTAACACTGCCCCGAGCAGGCTCTCTCCCCACCCGCGTTCGCGCGTCTGTTGCCATCGTTGCCACAGCGATGGCGATGATTCAGTTGCCTGCCCGTTAGTTGGATTCGTCATGGGTCACTCGCAGTCGATCTTGCCGCTTGTTCGTCTGGCGGCAGTATGATGTGGCCCTCACAAATTATGCACTATCGCTCCTACTGATTTCTAGCAGAGTTTTCAAGTTTTCAGTGTTGCGTGCTACGTATCGGAATCCCTCACGCAACACGTAATACGCAACACTGCGCTCATAAAATATCAACTAGAAATCAGTAATAGCATCTTCAACCTATACCACATCATCCTAACATCTTGACCTGTGCGGGTCAAGATACTTTTCAAAGTTTGTGCAGTCTGTCAGCCTGCTACCGCTGGACTTTCCAGATTTCATAAAGCGGCGTGCCATCGCGCTGCGTGAACACTTGCTCGCGCACGGCTGTCAGATGTTGCGCCGCCACGCTGGCAAAGAACACCGCCGCGCGCCCCTGAAAGACCGTAGCGCCCGGGCTGTGCAGCACATAGACGTTGTCGGGATTGGCCAGAAATGGCGCCAGCCGTGCAGCAAAATCGGCATCGGGCGCCTCCGGGGATGCGTACCCAAAAATTTCGATGGGCGTCACGGCACCCTCGCTCAGGTAGCGCACTGGCGCGTCCAAACCCCAGTCGAGCGCCAACGGCGCCCCCATCCCGTTGTACCGTAAATAGTAGGCCAGATGATAGCTGGCGTCGCTGTGGTCGCCCAAACCGCCGCTTTGCGCCAACGCTCGATGATAGGCAGCCGTGTGCGTCAGATCGATAGTAAGCCAGGCGAGAAAGAAGGCGCTCACCAACAGATGAGAGACGCCTGTCGGCGGCCTGGTGCGCTGCCCGCGCGGCGCACGCCCTCCCTCGCCTGTGGATTCCTGGAAGACCGCCCCCATCGCCACACCGGTGACCGCCAGCGCCAGTGGCTGCAAGAGGGCGTAGTGTGTGACGAAGAGGTCGCTGACAGTGAACACGCTCGCCAGCACGGCGCCGCCAAGCAAAAACAGCGGTGGCGCTACTGTCCCTGGCGCCCGCGCAGCCCCTATTACAACCACACTGACCGCCAGCCATGGCGCCAGTTGGTTGGCAAACACAGCGCCAAGATACCAGAATTGGTCGCCGCGCAACACCTGCACCAACTGTTCCAACCGCGTGGCCAGGTTGACGCCAATTGCCAGGTTGTCGACGCCATAGTAGCTCCGCCCCAGGTTGCCGCCGATGCTGGCGATGGTGCCGCCGCTCTGCACGTTGAAGATCAGCAGCGGCAGCAACGGCGCCAGACAGGCGATCGCCGCGCCAACCAGTGTAGGCAGGGTAGGCCCGTTGACACGGCCGCGACGCCGCATCACCAACCATGCGCCTCCCGCCAGCAGCGCCAGCGGCGCCAGCACCCAGATCGCCAGCAGCTTGGCGTAGAGCGCCAGCCCGGCTGCCAGCGCCGCCACGATCAATGCGCGCGGCTGCCCTGTGCGTAGCCAGCGCACGGTCTGCCAGATGCACAGGAAGACAAAGAGTTGTGTGAGATTGGTGACAAAGATGCCCTGTCGGCTCCAAAAGACAAACGTGGGCGATGCCGCCAGCAATGACACCGCCAGCAGCCCAGAGAGTGAGATTGGCGTCGCGGTTGGTGCACCATGCTCAACCGGCCTGGCCGCTGTACGTCGCCAGGCAATCCATTCGGAGACGCTGCGTTCTACACAGAGCAGGACAAGCAGCCCAACCAGAATAGGCAAGCTGCGCAGATTGGGCACGCCGATTCCGGTCACGGCCAGCGCAGGCAGCGCCAGATAGACGTTGAGCGCACCGATGTAATCCTGCACCATGAGAGGAAAGGTGCGCTCGCCCAACGTAATGCCTACGCCGCGAAATGCCGAAATCGGCGCGCCGGTCAGAATCTCCATGGCGTTGACGCCGGCTTCCCGCGCTTCATCGTAGTGCAGGCCGGGCAGTCCGAGCTGATAACATGTCAATGCCAAGTAGAGCAACAGGGCGGCAACCAGCCAAAGGCGACGTAGTTTCATGGTGACGGCGGTATGCCTGCAACTGGCTTGTTCATTCGGCGACGAGGAACACCTCGCTCACCATGCTCTGGTAATTCCAGCCGCTGGCGTAGATGCGCACCGAGTCGATGTGCGCCGGACGCGTCTCCGCCAACACCTCCATCAGGTTGGGCGAGCGATAGGTGAACCAGTTAAAAGGCGGAATCTTCTCACCGTTAACGATCGTCCAGTTTTCGTTTTCCGGGTCGCGATAGTAGAAGCCGTGTCCCCACGTCAGTTGTTTGCCATAGATATCGGTGTAGGTGATTTCAGCGCGCAGTGGATACTCTGAACTGAGATAGCCTGCGCCGGAGAGACTCTGGAAGAGCAGCTTTACGTCGAGCTGAAGCACCAATTTGTCGTAGACATTGACATCCTTACCGATATGCTGGCGGATGCCCACTTCGGTGGGGACGTTGTCCTCACCCTGACGCACGAAATAGGCCACACGGCGCCCGTCGCGTTCCATGATACTGACCTTGCCTGGCGTCACACTTTGGGCGATAACGTAACTCTCCCAGGTGTCTTTCATCGACTCGGTGAAGTTGCCGTTGCGCAGTAGATTCTGCGCCGCCGCCACAGGTTGGTCGGCCAGGGCGTCAGCTGTCAACCAGGCGCGTAACCCGGCTGCCACAACCAGCGGCGGCTGATCATCCTTGTGGAGGGTGGCTTCGCCGGCGCTCACCGTGATGTCAGTCTGCTCGGCGCCCACTGTGATCTGATAGCTGCCAGCGTCGAGATCGATTTCACCGTGCGGCGTGACGATGCGCACAGCCAGCGGCCGCTGATGCCCGCTGTTGGTGAAGACGCGCGTCTGGCCTTTGTCGAGCGTCAGTTGCGCTTGATAAGGCTCGCTGCTCACATCGAAGGTCGGGCTGCGCAGCCGATCAATACGCAGCCGCGTGCCAGAATAGATTTGTACGCTGCCCAGCGCTTCGTCGCTGTCGCCTTCTGTAATCAGCCGCACCGTCGCCTGGGTTGGGCTGTCGCCGGCCTCGACTACACTGCCTTCGGTCACCTCATCACGCAGATCGGTGATGGCGATCGGTTCTACGGCGCCGGGCGTATAGAGCAGCACCGTTCCCTGCGTCGGATTGAGCACCGCCGTTTGTTTGACGGTGGCCACCTCGATCACATAGCGGATCGAAAGCGGCACCGTGATCGCCAACGCGATGAAAATGGCGAAGCTGGTCAGCAGCACAATCCATGCCAGCCGTTCTGGATTCTCGCGCACGCGATGTCGCGTTTGTCCGCGCCATACCGCGTCCGGCGTCGAGGCGCCTGTCAGTTCGGAACTCATGCCGCCTCCTCCCCAGGCGCTGCGCTGTGTGGCGATGGCGGTGATGTGATTTGTGCGGTAAGTCGGTTGATCCAGAATTGCGCGTCTTTGTCCGCCGGGTTGAGCGCCAACTCACGTTCAAAGCAAACGATGGCCTCCGCCAGGTCGCCGCGTGACTTGTGAATCAGCCCCAAGTGATAGTTGACGTTGCGCGCTGCCGGATCAACCTCCAGCGCACGGGTATAGGCGTGGATTGCTCGCTGTTGTTGCTGGGGGCCGGCTAGTTCCAACCGCCCCAGATACGCCGCGCCCAGGTTCGACCAGAGCATGGCGTTGTCGGGATGCAGCTCCACCGCCTTGCTCAGCACGCGCACAGCCTTATTCCACTTTGCCAGCAGAATGTACGCACCACCCAAGTTGATGGCGACGTCGGGATTTGACGGCGCCTGTTCGTACAGTGGCAACAGTTTGTCCACCGCCGCCGCCGGTTGATTCGTGCGCAACAACCAAGCGCCTTCCGCCAACGCCCGGTTGAATTCTTCCGATTGTCGCTCCATAACCTAACGTTTATCTACTCCCCTGCTTGCCTCCGGCTGGCCGCGCCCACAGCCTCATACACCGGCGCTCACCAGCCAATTCACCACCCTGCACAACGCACCAACA
This sequence comes from Chloroflexota bacterium, assembly GCA_003451595.1. Taxonomy (GTDB): domain Bacteria; phylum Chloroflexota; class Anaerolineae; order Caldilineales; family Caldilineaceae; genus Caldilinea. Next base: position 28,989 of record DMDA01000001.1, read on the forward strand.
ATGCGATCTGTTCCCGCTGGCATGGCGATGCGTCGTCTGAGCGACAACGCAGTCAAAAGTTGCACATTCCTTATCTTCCCGGAAGCGCAGAGCTTCCGGGAAGATGAGCAAAGTCCATCTGTGCTATCTATGAGATCATCGCTGGCAAGCGGCTGAACACGCAGACTATCAGATCATTCTACTCATGCGCGGGCAAATCGGGCAATTTCATGCACAGACGCTATACGCTTGACTGCAGCCAAGCGCAGTCACTCACCCCAGGAGCACCAACACCACCGAGATCGTCACCATGCTGACCAGTGTGCTGACTAACACTGCAGCCGCCACCAAACGCGGCGCAGCAGCAAATTCGGTGGCGAGCACGGTGGCGACGACCGCCGTCGGCATCGACGCCTGCAAGATCATCACCTGTCGCTCGACGCCGCTGATCCCCAGCCACTGGCAGAGCGCCACCGCCGCGAGCGGCGACACGCCCAGCCGGATTGCAAGCGTGCGCCACACCACAGTCTGTTCACGGTTGAAAGGCGTCACGCTCAGTTGAATCCCCAGCAACACCAACATCATCGGCACGGCAGCGCCAGCCAGCAGATCGACAGCGCGGTAGAGCGGGTCGGGCACGGGTACAGCCAGCCGATTCAGCGTGATGCCCAGGATCGTGGCGTAAAGCACCGGCGTGCGCAAGCTCTGCCCCAGCGCTTTGCCTACCGGCGCCGAACCCGACGAGGCGACGAAGACGCCCAGCGTGTTGGTAAGCAAGGCGCTGACGGCGTAATAGACGGTCGCCATCACCAGTCCAGCTTCGCCCAGGGCAAAGAGTGAAATCGGCAGCCCCATGTTGCCGTTATTGCTGACAGCGCTGGCAATGGTGAGCGCAGCACGGCGCGGGCGCGGCTGATCGCCGCCAGCCAGCCAGCCAGCCAGCCCGGTGATGACATAGACGGCCAGCACCAGGAACAGAAACTGCTGCAGCACGGTCGTACTGATGTCCATCGTGTAGAGACTGCGAAAGACCAGCGAAGGCGACCCCAGGTTGAAGATCACGCGCCCTAATGTGCGCCCATCCAGCGCAGTCAGGCGCGCCAGCACGTAGCCAGCGCCCGCCACGAGAAACACTGGCAGCACGGTGTTGACAAACACCTGCACAAGTTCGAAGAACATGTCACCCTGGATTTCTAGGCGGATGCGCCGATGGTGCGGTTGGAACGCGGCGGCGCAGCGGAAGGGTCGGCGTCAGCATCATCTTCGCCGCCGACATTGTGAAAAACCTGATAATGTTGCAGCGTGGGTGCAAAAAACTCAACAACATATTCGTTGGGGATGCCCATTGGTTGCACAATCTCGTTGAGCAAGGCATGGATGAAGGCTGAACGTTGGGCGGGCGTCAACTGGCGCGAGGCGTCATCCCAGAGCAGGATGGTGCCATAGACGCCTTCCCCCGTGTAGTGCAGGTCGAGTTTGCCGATCGTCATTGGCGCGCCGTCAGGCGTGACCTGGTCAAGGTCGAAGAGCGCGTATTCCTCCGAGGAATGAGTGCGCACCAGGCGCTTGAGTTTGAGATTCACGGCTGACGGCTATTCGTATTCACCCAGGTCGTCATCGTCTTCATCCGACCAATCGTCCCAAGGATCAAGGTCGTCGCCCTCTTCTTCTGCGTCAGCCTCTTCGAAGAGCGGATAAGCATCGGCAGTTTCGCCCGCGTAGAAGAGCATTTCTTCCAGCGCCAACTCAGCGGCTTCCGCCTCCTCGGTGTCGCTGGCCGCAATGCTGGTCAAGGCGCGGTGCGCAGGTTTGCCCCCCAGCCGCCCAAGCGCAAAGATGGCAGCTAGCCGTACTATCTGTTCATCGTCTTCCAACAAAGCGAGCAGGTCGGAAAGCGCCGATCTGGCTTCGAGTTCGCCGCAGGCGACTGCAGCCTCGGCGCGCATTGCTGGTGAAGGGTTGCCCAGTTCAGCGCGCGCCAGCCTGCGCCAACGGATGTCGGCGCTGCGCCCCATCGCCACGAGCGCCCCAAGCCGCAATTCCTCGTAGGGCGAATAGTAGGCGTCTTCGATAAACTGGCGCACTCCTATTTCGCCGGAGTAAGCGATGCTTTCCAACGCGCGGCGTTGGACAATGATCGGTTCGGCGGGGTCAGTCAACACCGTGAGCAGCACTTCTTCGGCGCGCATCGCCAGTGCGGCGTCCAGCTCGTCCAGCTCACCTGCCAGCACGTAGTAGCCCAGGGCAGCAGCGGCGGCAGCGCGTACGGCGTCGTCTTCATCGCGCTGCAAACGTTGAATAATTGGCCCCAGCGCCTCTGGCGCAGGTTCGCTTTCCGCCAATGTCTCCAGCGCTATCTGGCGCAGGTCGGCTTCGGGGTCATCCAGAATGGCTGCCAGAAAACGATCCAGATCGACATCCAGATAGGCGTCAGCGCCAGCCAGCAAGACCTCCAGGACGCGACGGCGACTCTCGACGGCAAGCCCTGGCCACAGCCGACGCACGACATCGACCCCGTTGCGCGTCAGATCGGAGAGTGCAAAGTATTCATTGTGGGGCACTGTCTCTGGTGCGGTGGCAAGTCGCTCCAGCAGGGTTTCAGGCGACCAGGTTGGGCGATGGTCGGCGCCGGTTGCATCATCCTCTAGCGCCGCCTCATCGAGATCCGCCAGACGGCGCGTGTAAAAGTCACGCCGGTGGCTGGCCGCCGAAGTGGTGAAGATGCTGGTGCTCTCTTCCTCGTCTTCGTTATCTTCGCGCCACGCGTCAAAATAGGCTTCGTCATCGACCTCGTCTGAACCCAGCTCCGGATCGAAGCCGTCTTCGAAGTCATCGTAGTCAACTGAACGTTTTTTGGCTGTCATACTATTCACTCACATTCAGCGCTGCACCGGCGCTTCCTCACTGCCAGACAAAGCCCCACGTTGGGCTGGGTGGACTGACGGGATTCAGTGTATCACCAGCCGCTTTTTCTGCAACATCCACATACCAACGCCACTGCCGACCATACTCCAGAGGCGCCAGACCACACAGGCTGTCATCAAGCTGCCAAAGCGTGACGTTCGCAAGCCGTGGCTGCGCCAGCACCCACACTACCTGTTCGGCGCCACTGGCGTCGCGACCATTGACGTAACCGAGATGCACCACATAGACATCGGTGGGCTGAATGAACGGGACGGGATTCCAAACCAGTTGTTGCGCTGAGCCGCACTGAACGGCGACGCCATTTTCCGGTGCGCGCAAGGTGGGTGCGTCCAGCCGCACCGTACTGGCGGCAGCGGTGGCGGCAGCGGTGGCGGCGGTGGCGGCGGTGGCGGCGACAGTCGCAGTGGCGGTCGCCGGTGCACTGGTCGGCGTCGGCGTTGCGACCGCCGTGCCAGGGATGAGCAACTCCTGACCTGGGCGCAATGTGCGCGCATCGGCCAGGGTCATGCCATTGGCGTCCAGGATACGCTGAACATTGACCCCGTAGCGCAGCCCGATCGCCATCAATGTATCGCCTGCGCGCACTGTGTACGTGAAGCCTTCCGGCGCCAGGGTAGGCGTTGGTGTGGCGGTGGCGGCTGGCGCGTTCGGATCGGGGATGATAATTTCGTCACCCGGTTGAATTGTGTACACGTCATCTTCGGTCAGGCCGTTGGCTGCCAACAACGCCTCCAACGAAATGTCATTGCTCAGCGCCAGTTCGAAGAGGGTGTCGCCGGGGCGGATGCGGTATAGATTAGGCGTGGCGGTGGGCGTCAGCTCAACGGGCGTCGGCGTCGGCAACGTCAGCGCAACGCTCGCCACGTTCGTCGGCGGCGCCGTGGCCGTGATGGCGCTGGCGGCGACAATCTGCCCGCTTAGCGGGATGGCAAGCGTCGCAGTCCCAACCGGTGCGCTAGTGGCGAGTGTAGTCGCCGTAGCAGCGGCCGTTGCGGTGGCGGTGGGCAGCAACGTCGGCGTTGGCGGTGCTGCGGTGGGCGAAGGCAACGGCGTTGGCGAGGGTAACGGCGTCGCTGTCGGCATGGCAGCGACGTTGGTGGGCTGGATGTTCGTCGATGCGGCGCCAGTGGCCGGCTCCTCACTGACTGGCTCCCCACCAGCCGGCTCCCCGCCGGTCGATTCCTCACTAGCCGATGTTTCAGCATTGGCAGCGACTTGCGCGGGTGTGGGCGCGGCCTGACTTACCAGTTCATCCGCATCGGCGTTCGCAACGGGGATGGTCGTGATCGTAATGTCGGGTTGCAGACGCGCCCCCAGGCTATCGACCAATGCCACCGCGCGCGCAATCTGACGCTGTGTCCAACCTGCAGGGCTATCGCCGCCAAGCTGTGTCAGCAAGACAGCCGCAAACAGCAGGATCAATAGCAGCGGTGCACCCCAGGTGAGCAGACGCGGAGGGGCCGCCTGCAACTCGCGCCCACAGTGAGGACAGACCACCAGCGCCGCTGAGGCGCGACCACCGCAGCGCCGGCACCGAATCTGTTTTTTGTATGACGGCAACGTTTCGCCACATGCCGGGCAAAGCGAGGCGTTGATGCTGACCGGAGTATGGCAATTGGGGCAAGGACGCGTTGTCGTCAGGTGCAGGTCGCCGGTCTGGGGGCTGCCGACCGGCACGCGTGGCTCTAGCGGCGATGATGATTGTGTCATAAGGCTCACTTCAGTTTTGCCAATCGGTGCGGGATAGCCAGAAAAAGCAGGATAGCCAGACAAATAGTGCGGGCGCTATGTCCAGCAATGACCGGATGGGGCGCCCGCACCTGGATAAACTTACCGCGCATCGTCGTGGTCTGTCAACCGCCACTGCCTGGTGAGACGCACTTCGTGCGCACGGATGGCTGTCATGCGCATCGATGCACCACTCATGCCGGACAAACTTCTGGTTATTGTCCAGTCAATCTGGCCCAGTCAATAACCTGGGGCGCCGAACTGAGATCGCGCACAGTGATGAGCAGCATCAAGCCCAGCAGCAGCATGAAACCGATCATGTGGATCATGCCTTCACGCTCTGGGCTAACGCGCTGACCGCGGATTGTTTCGATCAAGATAAAGAGCAGGCGCCCGCCATCCAGTGCTGGCAAAGGCAGCAGGTTCATGATCGCTAACGATGCGCTCAGCACGGCTGATAGATAGAGAATCGGGAATAGAATGCCGCCGCTCAACGAAGCCGACATGGCGCCGCCCACCATCTGGGCAATGCCGATTGGCCCGCTAAGTTGCGCCTCGTCCGGTGAGACCTGACCCTGGAGGAGCAGCACCGGCAGGCTCAGCACCGTCAAGGCGTAGTCGCCGGTGCTGGTGACGCCGTACCAAAGTGCAGGCGCCAGGCTCATGTTCGCCATGCGGTTGATCGAACCGATGTTCACACCGAGCGCACCTTGCCCTGGCGGCGGTTCTGCGCGCGGCGTCGCCACGATCGACGTCAATTCACCATTGCGCAATACGGTCATCGTGAGTGGCTGGCCGCGCCGCTCGTCCACCAGCATGTTGAGCGTCGTTTCCGGCGTGACGACGACGCCATCGACTGCATAGACAATATCGCCCGGCGCCAGACCAGCGAGTTGCGCCGGGCTGCCTTCGGCGACGCCCTGCACCTGCGTCATCAGCGCTGGCGTGATCGTGCTAGAGTCAAGCGCGGCACTGACCGCAGCCGCGTCGGCGCTGGGCAGTGTGATCAGTGCACCATCCCGAATAATCGTCAGACCAGGGGTGCTGTTTGGCGCGGGTTCCGCTGGCATGGTGAGGCTGGCATCGGCGACCACCGGCACTTGCCACAAGGCGCCGTCCACCGCCAGCAAGATGTCGCCTGCTTGCAGACCGAGCGACGCAGCAGCCGGGCTGACTGTCGCAAAGAGTGGCGAACCGGCTGAGGCGGGCGTCCCCAACATCGCAGTGGCGGCAAAGAAGATGACCGCCAGGATGAAGTTCATCAGCGGTCCGGCGATCAGCGTCGCCGCGCGACCGGCGCGACTGGCCGCGTTGAAGGAGCCTGGCGACATGTCGCTGGCATCTTCGCCCTTCATACGCGCAAAACCGCCCAGGGGCAGCCAATTCAGCGTGAAGTCGGTGCCGTCGTAGCGGAAGAGTTTGGCCGCACGCGGTGGGTAGCCAAGACCAAATTCCTCGACAACAATACCGTTGCGGCGCGCCACCCAATAATGGCCCAACTCGTGAAAGAAGACGAGCACGCCCAACACCAGCACAAACGAAATCGCATTCAAGAGAAAGTCGAACATGTGTTTCCATCCTCTGGCCGCCGCCACCATGCTGCGACCAATTGAAGCCCCATTATAGCCGCAGCCCGATTCAGCCCGAAACTGCTCAGCCCGAAACTGCGCTCGGGATAGCCTGCGCAACGATACGCGTGCCGACCGGCGCGCCAGCCAGCGCCGCCTGCACATGGCCCGCCTCCAGCCCACTGCACACGATAATTTCCAGCCCTGGCTGTCGTTCCACCATCGCCAGCGATTGCTGGACTTTGGCGCGCATCCCCCCCGTTACATCGACGCCGTGGCTGCTCCCCAATCCCTCGACAACAGCGGAGAGCGTCGCCGGCGTGATGACTGTGATGGGTTGGGCATTGGGGTCAAGCTGTGGATCGGCAGTGAAGATGCCATCCACCTCTCCGGCCAGCACGATGCGCGTTGGCGTCAACGCATCCACCAGCCCCTCGAAAATCTCTTCCGTGCTGACGATCGTGCCGCCGCGCACGGCGTCGAGCGCCACATCGCCAAAGACGACCGGCGTCAGCCCGCGCGCCAATGCCGCCGTCACCGTTGCTTCCATCCCCTGCACTACGCGGCCATCTGCGCAGCGGAGTAGGGCGCCCGGCTGGATGCTCCAGGCGGGGATGCCCGCACGCAACAGCGCAGCGGTTACGAGTCGATTGAGTCGCGCCGCAGCATCGCCGACGGCGGCGTAGCCATACCAGCCAGCCGCATCGTACACACCGTCACGTGTGCCGTATCGGCGTCCGTAGACATGCCCGAAGCTGCCCGAGCCATGCCCAATGACAAGCTGCAACGCTGGATCAGCCTGCTGCGCCGCCGCAATCTCCTGCGCCAGCCGCTCGATGACAGCCAGGCGCGGCGTCTCCGCTGCGCGCTTATCGGTGATGAGTGAGCCGCCCAATTTCAAGAAGACAAGCATTTGGTTTCGTTGCACTCCTACAGTCGCACCCGTACAGTCGCACCCATACAGTCAGTCACACACCTATGACCCACCATCTCCCTACTGTAGCACAGTTGCCAAAACTTTCAGCAGGGTCTCTTCCTGTTCGGGCAGGACGGTGCGCGGATCGAAGAGCAAGCGCTCTTGCTGGATGCGACCGATAACAGGCGTTGATTGCCGCCGCAGCATCGCCGCCGCAGCGTCGGGCGCTGGATGCGTGATCGCCAGCAATGCGGTGGGCAATGTTTCGCCGGGCAGGCTGCCGCCGCCGACAGCGCTTTCTCCGGGCGTCACTGTGGCGGCGATGCCATGCGAGGCTAGGTGCGCCTGCCAACCCGCTGCCCGCGACTGGATTTCGACTACAGGCGCGGCGATCATGCGCCAGACAGGAAGTTCGGTCAACGCACGCCCGCGCCGATAGCTGTACAGCGTTGCTTCGAGTGCCGCCAGCGTCAGCTTGTCCACTCGCAACGCGCGCGCCATCGGATGACGCCGCAGCCGTTCGACAAGTTCCGCCCGCCCGACAATGATTCCCGCCTGCGGCCCGCCCAGGAGCTTGTCACCGCTGAAGGTGATGAGATCGGCGTCAGCGGCCACGCTCTGTTGCACCGTTGGCTCTGGCGCCAGCCCGTAGGCTGTCGTGTCGATCAGGGCGCCACTGCCTAGATCGTCAATTAGCAACAAACCGCGCGCGTGGGCAGCGTCGCTTAGTTCGTCCAGAGCAGGCATTGTGACGAAGCCGATCTGTCTGAAGTTGCTGCTGTGGACGCGCAGGATTGCGGCGCTCTCGGCGGTCACGGCATGGATGAAGTCACGCAAGTGGGTGCGATTGGTTGTACCGACCTCAACAAGCCGCGCCCCACTTTGGCGTAGCACATCTGGGATGCGAAAACCACCGCCGATCTCGACCAGTTGACTGCGGCTGATCAGCACCTCGCGTCCCTGACAGAGCGCGCTCAAAGCCAGATAGACCGCTGCCGCGTTGTTGTTGACCACCAGCGCGTCCTCAGCGCCGGTGAGGTCACAGAGCAGACGCCGGGCGTGATCGTGGCGGCTGCCGCGTGCGCCAGCAGTTAAGTCGTATTCGAGCGTGCTATAACCGGCTGCCACACGTTGCACGGCGGCTAGCGCAGCTGCCGACAAAGGCGCGCGTCCCAGGTTGGTGTGGATGATGACGCCGGTAGCGTTGATGACAGGGCGCAACGAGGGTGTCATAACCGCCTCCAGATGTCGCATCACCAGCGCTGGCCAGGCAGTGAACGCTGGTGCGCTGCCGCCGGCGCCAATTGCAGTGCGCGCCGCTGCCAACACTGCGCGCACCGCTGCTGTCACAGGCGGCTCGCCCAGCTCTGCTACGAGCAACGCGAGTTCGGGGGTGCGCAACAGCGCATCGACCGATGGAAGTTTGCGATATTCAGATGAATGGTTGGGCACAGTGCTGAAATCAGTGGACATTGTATCCTGTGAATAAGCGCCAACAGAGAACATAGCGATCGTTCAGGTAGTCCTGGATTGTAAACATACGTCGGGTAAATGGAAAGCTGCAAGCGATGCGCCCTGCATGTTTGGCGTCGATTTGCGTCGTCACCCAACCTTGTGGTATTCCTTACGGGCAGTTCACGTTCAATCGATCCACACCTACCATTCACCTTGACTCACTGGCAGAAAGCTGCACGCAATGTACGAAGGACTCGAGGTTATTGACTTTCACGCCCATTTTCCGACCGACCGTCCCTGGTTCCCGGACATGGGCGAAACGATGGAGCGCTATGCCGCCCAGGTGAGCGCCGAACGCCGCAAGCTCATTCAGCAGCAGAGTCAGCCCTATCAAGAGCATTGGCGGCGCATGTGGAACTTCCCCAAAGCGGAAGGCAAAGAGGAACATCCCGGCGATCGCGAACAGGCGCGGCGTTGGGTGGAAGAGCTGGATAAGTACGGCATCCGGGCGATCGGCTTTGTGACCGGCGGCGGCAACGAGCATCTGGCGGAAATTTGTAGCTGGCATCCGGATCGCTTCATCGGCTTTGCCCATCACACCCCCTTTCTGCCCGACGCGGCGGCGCGGCTGGAACGGGCGGTGAAGGAACTTGGCCTGCGCGCCTACAAACTGCTGGCGCCCAATATCGAGGAGCCGATCGAAGACCCGGCTGCCTATCCAGTGTGGGAAAAATGCGCCGAACTGGGCATTCCGGTGCTCATCCATTTTGGCATTCAAGGGGGCGCAGGCGGCATCGCCTGGCATGAGAATATCAATCCGCTCAAACTGCACAACGTCGCCAAGTCGTTCCCCGAAGTGCCCTTTGTAATTCCGCATTTTGGTTGTGCCTGGGAGCGCGAGACATTGCAGTTGTGTTGGGCGTGCCCCAATGTACACGTGGACACGAGTGGCAGCAATCAATGGATTCGCTGGGTGCCAGGCGAGGTGACGGTCAAATACTTGTTCCGCAAATACTATGAAACCATTGGGCCGGAGCGTATCATCTTCGGCAGCGACTCGAGTTGGTTCCCGCGCGGTTTTGCCTTCCGCTATCTGCAGGATCAGGTGCGCGACTGCCTCGATCTCAATATGCCAGAGGAGCACATCCAATTGATCTTTGCCGGCAATGCGGCGCGGCTACTCAAGATTAAACTGTGAGCAACTGCCAAACCAGGCAGTCGTCTACCTAATTGATGGTCAAACTCAGGAGGAACCCATGCAACATCGCAAGTATACGCTTTTCATCAGCTTGCTGGCGCTGCTAACGCTGTTATTGTCGGCGTGTGCACCGGCGGCGATTCCCGCCTCGCAGGCGCCAGCCGCGGGTGAAGCGACGTCCACCGAAGCCGCCGCCGAAGCAGCGCCAGGCGACGTTGTCGAGATCGAATACTGGCAGTACAACTTTGAGGCGCGCGTTAAAGCGATGGATCAACTGATCGCGCTGTTTGAGGAGCAGAACCCTGGCATCAAGGTGATCCACAACTCCGAAGTGCCCTACGACAACTATCGCGACAAGATCGCCGCCAGCGTCCCGGCAGGCGTCGGACCCGACGTTGCCACGCTCTTCTATGGCTGGCAGCCGGTGTGGGTCAGCGAGGGCTACATCGTGCCGCTGCCTGAAGACGCCTTCCCACCCGACCAGATCAGCGCCGAGTTCAGCCCGATGGTGCAAGCCAGCTTCCAGGATGGCAAACTCTACACGCTGCCCACTGCAGTGCGCACGCTGGCGCTTTTCTACAATAAGGACCTGATGGCGCAGGCCGGTCTTGACCCGGAGAAACCGCCAACAACGTTGGAAGAGCTGGAGCAGCAGGCGGTGCAGTGCACCAAGCTGGATGCACAGGGCAACTACGAGATCATGGGCTTCCCGGTCTCCATGACCGGACAGGCGCACCACTGGTTCCGCGAAGTACTGCTGCGCCAGTTCGGTCAGCAGCCCTACAGTGACGATTACACCCAGGTGCTGTGGAACGCCAGCCCGGGTGGCTACGACGCCTGGAACGAGCTGCTGAAGTTCCAGACCGAACTCAAGACCGGCGACGCCACGCTCTTCGATGGCGATCCCAACTTCTTCCTGAATGGCAAGGCGTGCTTCCACATCGACGGCTCCTTCCGTCTCGGCACAATCGCCAACAACGCGCCCGATCTGAACTTCGGCGTGGTCGAGTTGCCCGAATACAACGGCGTCAAGAGCACCTTCGGCAGCTACTGGACGCATGGCATCACGCAGAAGGCTGCGGCAGACCCGGCGCGCATGGCGGCTGCGGTGAAATTCCTGCAATTCAT
>DMDA01000001.1:40088-41886 GCA_003451595.1 Chloroflexota bacterium
TTTGCGGCCGGCTTGCCTTATGCGCGCTCCACCTTCTTCGTCGACGAGAGCAAGGATCGCCAGGCGCTGATCGACGCCTACAACGCGGTGGTGCTCAACGGCGCCGACCCTGCCGCCGAGCTTGACTTTGCCGTGGAGACGGTGCAGGCATTGCTTGACGAATACTGGGCAAACCAGTAACGGATACGCTCAGCATTTCTGTATGAATAGTCGCCAGGGCTGGCATCAGCCCTGGCGACTGTCCCTTTTGTAATCGCCGATCCTCATGAAACTAACGCTGCGACGTCGCCAAATCTTGTGGGCTTACGCATTTCTGTCGGTCAGCCTGGTCTTCTTTGTCGTAATCCGTTGGTATCCGACGCTTCTCGCCTTCAACATCAGCTTTCGCGACTGGAGCGTCTTCCAGAACAGCGGCCCCTGGGTTGGGCTACAAAATTATCAGGACATCTGGACTGACTTATTCAAACAGCGCAGCGCCGTGCGCGCCGCCTTCTTCAACACACTGCGCTACGTCATCATCGGCGTGCCGATCCAGTTGACGTTGGGTCTGATGATCGCCATGCTGTTGAACAGCATCGGGCGCGCAGCAGGTTTTTTCCGCGCTGCGTATTTCATTCCCTATGTCACGTCGCTGGTGGCGGTGGCGTTTGTGTGGAACTGGCTTTACGCGCCGCAGACCGGTCTGATCAACCAGATATTGCTGGCGCTGGGGCTGCCAATGCAGGGTTTCACCAAAAGCCCACAACAAGCGCTCTACTCGATCACGGCGGTGGCGATCTGGGCCAGCCTGGGTTTCACAGTCATCATCTTTCTGGCTGGCTTGCAACAGATTCCCGACGTTTACTACGAGGCGGCGCAGATCGACGGCGCCGGGCGCTGGCACATCTTTTGGCGCATCACGCTGCCGCTGCTGAACCCGGTGATCGTCTACCTCTCTGTATTGCAGACGATCGGCTTCCTGCGCATGTTCGATTTGGTGCGCAACATGAGCGATCAGGGCCAGGGTGGCCCGCTCAACAGTACGACGACTGTGGTGCTAGAGGTCTATAAAGAGGGCTTTGGCAGCTACAACATGGGCTACGCCGCCGCACTGACCGTTCTTCTGTTTTTTGTGATCCTGCTCATCACGATCTTCCAATTGCGCGTCCTGCAACGCCGTGTGGAGTACTAGCCGATGACCACATCCGCCGAAAGCAACGCCGAACGCCTGTTGCGCATCTCTGAGCAAGTGGCAGCCAGACCGGCGCACCGTCGCCGACGTTTTTCCTGGCTGACCGTGCTCATCTATTTGCTGCTCAGCCTGGGCGCAGTGGTGATGATCGTGCCTTTTGTATGGATGATCCTGACCAGCTTCAAACCCGGCGTGGAGTTGATCGATTTTGCGTTCCTGCCCAAAAACCCGACACTAGACAACTATCGCCTGGTGTTGACGACCAGCAGTTTCGGTCGCTGGTATCTCAACAGCCTTTTCATCGCCACCGTCAGCACATTGAGCGTCGCCTTTTTCGACTCATTGGTCGGCTACACCTTCAACAAATACGAATTTCCCGGCAAGACGCTGATCTTTCTTGGCATCCTCGCCACGCTGATGATCCCGACCGAGATGCTCATTATTCCCTGGTACAACATGAGCGTGCAGCTTGGCTGGCATCAAGGCAACATGCAATATTGGGGCATCGTCTTTCCGGGCGTGATCACGGCCGTCGGCATCTTTCTCATGCGGCAATTCTTTGACAGCGTGCCCAACGAACTGTTGGACGCGGCGCGTATCGACGGCATGAACGAGTTTGGCATCTTT
>DMDA01000001.1:42111-50383 GCA_003451595.1 Chloroflexota bacterium
ATCGGCAACTGGAACGCGTATCTGTGGCCCCTGATCATCGCCAGCAGCCGCGAGTTCTACACGCTGCCGGTGGGGCTGAGCTTCTTTCGCGGCGAATCCACCACGCAATGGGAGAAGATCATGACCGGCGCCAGCCTGGCGACAGTTCCACTGCTAATCGTCTTCATCCTCTTCCAACGCCAGATCATCAAGGGAATTGCGCTGACCGGGCTAAAGGGATGAGGACAGGGGCGAGTTGCCACGGACGGCTCACCCACCACACAAACAGGGAGAATGCCTTGTCGCTGAACTTTCCACACCCAATCTACAGCCAGCACGTTCTGCAGCCAGCCTACGCCGACGCGCAGACCTATCTGTTTGAGCCAATGCTGGCGGCGCATGAAGCGCACGCCGTGATGTTGGCGGAGTGCGGAATCATCACGCAGGCAAATGCAGCGGCGCTGGTGAGAGCGGTCGCTGCGATCCGGAGCGAGGGCGTCGCCGCCTACACCTATCACCCAGGCATCGAAGACCTCTTCTTCCGTATCGAGGGGCGCATCATTGAGCTGGCGGGCGCGGACGACGGCGGCAACCTGCAACTGGCGCGCAGCCGCAACGATCTCGGGCACGCGCTGGCGCGCATGGCGCTGCGCACGCGCGTGCTCGCCGTGCAAGAGGCGTTGCTGCGCCTGCGCACGGCGGTCATGACGCAGGCGCAGCAACATCTCACGACGCTCATGCCTGGCTACACTCATACGCAGCCGGCGCAGCCTGTCACTTTTGCCCATTACCTGGCCGGCGTACTCACCTTTCTGGCGCACGACCAGGCAAAATTCGCCGCCGCCTATGCCACGATCAATCGCTCGCCGCTCGGCGCAGCGGCGCTGACGGGCACTGGTTTTCCCATCGATCGCCGGCGTGTGGCTGCGCTGCTTGGCTTCGATGACATTGTCCTTAGCACGCAGCACGCTATTGGCGGCGGCGAGTATCTGACTGATGTGGCCTTCGCTGTGCAGGCGCTGGCGATTGACCTCAGCCGCATGACGCATGATCTGCTGGTGCGCGCCACGCAAGAAGCCAACGCGCTGCGCATTGACGATAGCTTCATCCAGATCAGCTCGATCATGCCGCAGAAGCGCAACCCGGTGGTGTTGGAGCATCTGCGCGCCCGCCTCAGCCGCGCCCTCGGCTACGCCCAGACTGTCGTGATGCAGTGTCACAACATCCCCTACGGCGACACACAGGACATCGAAGATGAGATTTTGCCGCCGATCTTCAGTGCGCTAGATGCTATCGAGGAGTGTCTGCAGCTCTACACCGCCGTGTTCGAAACGCTGTCCCTCAATGTGGAGCATCTCCGTCGCCAGGCTGGCGAGGGCTTCACCACCGCCACCGAGCTGGCTGACACGCTGGTGCGCGCAACAGGGCTGCCCTTCCGTCTGGCGCACAAGGTCGTGGCGAACATGGTGCAGACAGCAGTACAGGCTGGCATCCCCAGTTCGCAATTGGCGTGTGATCAGCTGCAAACTGCGGCGCGGCAGGTGCTGGGACATGAACTTCCTATCGATGCGGCGCAGTTCCAACAGGCGCTGGAGCCAGCCCATTTCATTGCGGTGCGGACAGGCGAGGGCGGGGTTGCGCCCAGCGCCACAACGGCTGTGCTCGATGTGCTCCAGGCGGGATGGGATGCCGACGCCCAACAATTGGCATCACAACGCGCGCTGGCAGTGCGCGCCGAAGCAAAGCGCCATGACGCCTTGCAGCGACTCCAGGCAGGTGGATGAAAGGCTATGTTCAGAACAGTCTCATGAAATTCATAACTCCAACATCGCCTGCACCACTGATTCTATTGACTAACGACGACGGTATCCATTCCTTCGGTCTGCATGCGGCAGTGGCCGCGTGCGAGCCACTAGGCGACCTGCTGGTCGTGGCGCCGATGACGCAACAGACGGCCGCCGGGCGCTCAAAGCCGCCGCACAGCAGCGGCAGGCTGGCGCGCGTCGAAATTCATGTGCACGACAAGGTGATCCCGGCGTATGGCGTCGATGCATCACCAGCGCAGGCGGTCGAGCACGCCCTCTTCGAGTTGGCGCCGCGCGCCGTCAATCTCGTCGTCTCTGGCATTAACTACGGGGAAAATGTGGGCGAGGGACTGGCGGTCTCTGGCACGTTGGGCGCGGCCATCGAGGGCGCCTCGTTCGGCATTCCAGCGCTGGCTGTCTCGCGCCAGACTGATCCGTCTCACTTTCTGGACCACCGCGCTGAGCTGGATTTCAGCGTTGCCGCGCACTTTCTACGTCACTGGGCGCGACATGTCCTGGCGCATGGGCTGCCTACCGGCGTCGATGTACTCAAGATCGACGTGCCCGACACCGCCACCACCGCCACGCCCCACCGCTGGACGCGTCAGAGCCGGCGCCGCTACTTCATCCCTGTGCCGCCGCAGCGCACCAACGAGCACGACCCCGCGCCAATGGGTTTCGTCCTGCGCGCCGATCCCGTCGAGTTGGAGCCAGACAGCGATGTGCGTGCGGTGATCCTGGATCGGGTGGTCTCCATCACGCCGATCACAGGCGATATGACGGCAGCGGTGACGAACGCCGCCCTATCGCAATGGGAGCAGCATGGCTCTGCCTGACCAGAGGCAAGTCCACATTGATGGTGCGCTGATTACCCGCTTTGCGACGCCAGGGCTATAATCGCACTGTTTTGGAAGATTGTGAGGAGGCCTCGACTTCCGGCTTCGTTACAATAGGTGAAGCCTCAGGGCTACAATCGCCCTGTTTTGGAAGATTGTGAGGAGGGCGAATGGGCGCGTGTTGGCGGCGCGTCCCTTGCGCCACTTAGTCGATAAAGGAGCGGCGGACATGGCAACGTCTCCCTGGTTTTGGATTCTGTTCAACCTGTTTGTGATCGCGATGCTGGTGATCGATCTTGGCATCTTCAACCGGAAAGCGCATCGCATCGGCGTCAAGGAGGCGACAATTTGGAGCATCGTCTGGATCAGCCTGGCGCTGCTCTTTAACATGGGCCTCTACTTTTTTGAGGGACCAGAGATTGCGATGCAGTTTCTGGGCGGCTATTTGCTGGAAAAATCGCTCAGCGTCGACAACATCTTTGTCTTCGTGATGATCTTCACCTATTTTTCTACGCCCGCCGAGTATCAGCACCGCGTCCTCTACTGGGGCATCCTCACTGCGCTGGTGTTGCGCGGCGCAATGATTCTTACTGGCGCGGCGTTGATCTCTCGCTTCGACTTTCTGATCGCCGGCTTCGGCGTACTGCTCATCGTCACTGCCATCCGCATGTTCCGCAGCGGCGAGGAAAGTGGCGACCTGAGCAACAATCTTGTGGTGCGACTGGTGCAGCGCTTCTTGCCCGTGACCGACGACTATCGCGGCGCTCACTTCACCGTGATTGAGCAGGGCAAACGCATGATCACGCCACTGCTTGTCGTGTTGCTGGTGGTGGAGACGAGCGATGTGATCTTCGCGGTAGATTCGATCCCTGCCGTCTTTGGGATCACAACCGACCCTTTCATCGTCTATACATCCAACGTCTTTGCCATTTTGGGCTTGCGTTCGCTCTACTTCTTACTGGCGGGCGTCGTTGACAAGTTCCACTACCTCAAGCTGGGGTTGTCGTTGGTGCTGAGTTTTGTCGGCGCCAAGATGGTGGTGGAGACCATCAGCGACTACACAATGCCGCATCCACTGCATGTCCCGATCCAGTGGTCGCTGCTGGTGATTGCCGTCGTGCTTGGCGCCTCGGTTGCCGCGTCCATCATCTTCCCACGCCGCGAGCTGGCATTGGCCGAAGCGACTGAACCGACTGCCGAGGAGCTGCATCGCAGCGTGAAAGAACTGGTCGGCCGCTAAGGGCGCCTGCGCCGCGACGACGCCCTAATTGTTCTGCCCCATCGTGTCATCTGCACGCTGCGTCAGGCGGTGCGCGTAGAGGATGGGCAACGCCATCACCAGCACCACCAGAATCGCCACGACATTGGTCACCGGACGCTCGCGTGGGCGGAAGAGCTGACTGAAAATCCAGATCGGCAGCGTCTGTTGCTGACCGGCAGTGAAGGTCGTTACGATAATCTCATCGAAGGAGAGGGCAAAGGCCAGCACGCCGCCCGCCAGCATTGCTGTGCCGAGATAAGGCAGCAAGATGTAACGAAAGGTCTGGAAGCCATTGGCGCCCAAATCCATTGACGCCTCCACCTGCGACCAGGCAGTGCGTCGGAAACGCGCCAGCACGTTGTTGTAGACAGTCACCACGCAGAAGGTGGCGTGACCGATCACGATCGTCCAGTACGAAAAAGGTATCTCGAACATTCCCATCGTCGCACGCAGCGCAATGCCGGTGACGATGCCTGGCAGTGCAATCGGCAACAGCAACGCCAGCGAGATCACTTCACGGCCAAAGAAGCGACTCCGATGTACAGCCGCCGCCGCCAGCGTCCCCAATACCAATGCCGCCCCGGTCGCTAATGCCGCCACGCGCACCGACAACCACAACGCCTCCCAGAAATCTGTACGTTGCAGCGCAGCGCCAAACCATTTGAGCGTCAAGCCGGGCAGCGGAAAGGTAAATCCACCTTCGTCAGTGGTGAACGCATAGAGAAAAATAATCAGAATTGGAACGTGTAGAAAAAGCAGCACCAACAGGGCGGAGAGGCTCACCCCCCAGGGCGCCCGCTCCATACTCGTTGATTTGACCGTCATAGATTACAATGCCTCGAATGCGCCCAGCTTGCGCGCCACCAGTAGATAGACCACCATGATCACCATCGGCACGACGGTCATCGCCGCCGCCAGCGGCAGATTGCCCGCCGTTCCCTGATAGGCCAACACCGCCTGCCCGATAAAGAAAGCCGAGTTGCCCAACACCTGTGGCACGATGAAGTCACCCAGGGTTAGCGAGAAGGTGAAGATCGACCCCGCCACCACACCGGGGAAGCTCAGCGGCAGGATGACGCTGCGAAAAGTCACACCGGGTCTGGCGCCCAGATCGGCCGATGCTTCCAGATAGGACTTCGGCACCTTTTCCAGCGCCGCCTGGATCGGCAACACCATATAGGGCAGCCAGACATAGACAAAGGCAATAAACATACCCAACATCGACACCGAGAGCGACGGCCCGCCAATCACCGGCGTCGCCAGCACACCGTCAAGCAACCACTGCACGCCGATCTGGCTGGCAGCCCAGGCCACAATCCCTTCGCGCGCCAGAATCAGCTTCCAGGCGTAGACACGCACGATGTAGCTCGACCAGAGCGGCAGCAGCACGCCCAGATAGAGCAGCCCTTTCATACGCGGCGACGCATAGCGCGCCATGTAATACGCCAGCGGAAAGGCCAGTAGCGCACACATCACTGTCACCGCCGCCGCCATGCTGACAGTGCGCAGGATGATCGACAGGTTAGCGGGCTGCAGGAGCGCAACATAGTTCTTGAACGAGAGGTCGCGCACAATCTTGCCGCTGAAGTCGTCAAGCTGATAGAAGCTGTTGATCATCAGCGCCACCAGCGAGCCGAGATAAATGACGCCCATGTAGAGCACGGGCAGCAGAAAGAGCAGCCCAGTCAGTAGCCAGGGGCGCGTGTAGAGCGCCGTCGAGATGCGCGACAGGAACGAACGGGGTTGCGTGGGCGCGGCGAGCGTTGTCATATAGCTACCCTCGCAACTCCAGCATGTGCTCGCGCTGCCAGTGCAGCCGCACGCGCTCACCGTCGCGCGCGGCGACATCGGTGGCGCTCTTGAGCAAGTTCTGTTGGACGACCATCATTTCTGCGCCATCGTCCAGCCGCACGCGGTAGCGTGTGAACAGCCCCAAATAGTCAACATCGAAGACGACGCCATCTACAGCCAATGCACCGGGGGGCGGCGGGGCGCCGACTTCGCTGAGATGAATCTTTTCTGGACGCAACGCGCAGACGCGATCGGCGCCGATGAGTTGTTGCGCCAGCGCCCCGGTGATCATGTTCGAGGTGCCGACAAACGTGGCGACGAAGGCGGTCTGCGGTTGCTCATAGATTTCGGCGGGCGACCCGATCTGCTCGACCCGTCCCTGGTTGAAGACGGCGATGCGGTCGCTCATGCTCAGCGCCTCTTCCTGGTCATGCGTCACAAAGATGAAGGTGATGCCGAGCCGTTGTTGCAGACTTTTCAACTCGACCTGCATCTGCTGGCGCAACTTAAGGTCGAGCGCGCCGAGCGGTTCGTCGAGGAGCAGCACACGCGGCTGATTGATCAACGCACGCGCCAGGGCCACACGCTGTCGCTGCCCGCCCGAAAGTTGCGATGGCTTGCGCGCCGCATAGCCCGGTAATTGCACCAGCTCGAGCATCTCTTCCACGCGGCGCTGACGCTCAGCCTTATTCACCTTGCGAATCTTGAGTCCGTAGGCGATATTGTCGCCAACAGTCATGTGTGGGAAGAGCGCATAATCCTGGAAGACAGTGTTGACATCGCGCTCGTAGGGCGGCAAATGGGTGACATTGGCGCCGTGCAGATAGACCACGCCTGCGGTCGGGCGGTCGAAGCCAGCGATCATGCGCAGACAGGTCGTCTTGCCAGAGCCAGACGGCCCCAGCATCGTGAAGAACTCGCCATCGCGTATCTTCAGATCGACGGCATCCACGGCCTTGACTTCGCCAAAGGCGCGGGTCACCTGCTCAAAAACAACAGCGTACTCGTAGGTAGGCGTACTCATGGCTTGGCGTTGTACCCTATGACGCTTGAATCTCCCATTGTTCAACCGTGACGTCATCCAGAAAATCCTCATCGACGATGGCGCCGTGTCCGGCGCCGGTCGGTACAGTGAGCGTGCTGTCGGCGTTGAGGACAAAAGGATTCTTGACGATATCGCGTGTGAAGTAGCGATCGTTGGCGCTGATATCACCGGGGAGCGTGAAGTTGGGCAGACTCGCCAGCGCCACGTTGATGGCGCGCCCAATGCCCGTCTCCAACATGCCGCCGTGCCAGACCGGTATGCCCGCCGCCTGCGCCATATCATGGATGCGCTTGGCGTCGCCCAAACCACCGATGCGACTCGGCTTGATGTTGATGATGTCGCAGGCGTTCAACTCGATGGCCCAACGTGCATGTTCGGGCGAGACGATGCTTTCGTCCAGGCAGAGGGGCGTCTTGAGCGACTTTTTGAGCTTGGCATGATCGAAGATGTCATCATGCGCCAACGGCTGTTCGATCAGCAGCAAGTTGAAAGGATCGAGTTCGGCCAGATGTGCAGCATCCTCCAGTCGATAGATGCTGTTAGCGTCCACCTGCAGGCGCAGATTGGGCCACGTCTCGCGCACGGCGCGCGTCGGCTCGATGTCCCACCCCGGCTTGATCTTGAGTTTGATACGCGTGTAGCCTTCAGCCAGATAACCGCCGACGACCTGGAGCAGCGTGGGGATGTCCTTTTGGATGCCGACGCTGACGCCGACCTCGACGCGGTCGCGGGCGCCGCCGAGCAGGCTGGAGAGGCTGCATCCCTCGCGCCGCGCAAAGAGATCCCAGACCGTGAACTCCAGCCCGGCTTTGGCAATGCGGTTGCCGCGCACGCGCGCCATGGCCGGCGTTGCATCCCAGGGGCTGGCCAGATCAGTCTGCATCAGCATGGGCGCCAGATAGTCTTGCATGATCACCCAGCCGGTCTTCTGGTTTTCTTCATTGTAGAAGGGGCTTTGACCGGTGGGCGCCTCGCCCCAGGCGACGATGCCTTCCGCCTCCATACGGACGATGATGGCGTGGCTGCCAGATTCTCGCCAGCCGCTGGTCTCAAAAACGGCGACATAAGGAAGCAAAATTTTACGAAGTTCAATTCGTTCGATGCGCATGATATAACCTGTCTGCTGATTGCGCGAGCAAAGCTCTTGTGGAGAGCGTCCAATGATGTTCCGCATTCTCGCACGACCCGCAATGGTATGTCAACGCGAACAGGGGTGCACTTCAGATACGGGGCGCGCCGCCTTCGATTGAAATCGAGGCTGAAAGCGAAAGTCGGCTCATGAAATTTAGCAAACAGATTCGGTAACCATAGGTTCGGCTTCCAGCCGGACGTTTCTCGTCTGCCACACTGTCACGCCGGAGGCGATGACCTACGGGAGAGGACGCTCCGTGCATGGAAGGCAGCAACATCGATTGCCGGATCATTTTGTAAATCCTCATGAGTAGACTTGAGCTATCAGCCGGTGAATTGATTCACCGGTGCGGCGCAATTTGCCCCAAAGGTGAAGCAGACCCCATCTTGATGGGCGACTTCATTCCTGGCGCATCCCGATGGT
>DMDA01000084.1:0-2312 GCA_003451595.1 Chloroflexota bacterium
ATCCAGTCGTGCGCGCCGATCAGGATGTCGGGACCCTCACCAGCCGGGCCTGCAACCTTGAGGTCGTCGCGAATCTGACCGAATTGCTTCTGCACCAGGTTGAGGCAGACGCCAGTGTCGGCCTTGAGCTTGTCGCCCAACGGCAGCAACACGGGTGCACGCTGCTCATCCGCCCAGATGGTCAGGGTGGCGGCGCAGTCGGTGCTGGCAGCCGCTTCGGCGGCGGGCGCCTCAGTTGGCGCTTCAGTTGGCGCTTCGGCGGCGGGCGCTTCGGTCGGCGTCTCCGCAGCAGGCGCTTCAGTGGGGGCGACAGTGGCTTCTGCCGCCGGTGCGGCCGGGGCTTCCGTCGGCTGTCCGCCGCCGCACGCTGCCAGGGCCAGCGCGCCGATCACGAGCACGGACAACAAGAGCAATCGCTTGTTGCGCATACAATTCTCCTTTTGATAGTACTGATGTTGCTTAAAACGGAACCAAGTTGTTTATTCTGCGAATCCTGGCCTGCCAGGAATTGCATACGGCTGGGAGTCTGGTTTGGTCACCACACATCTCGGGTGCTGGAATGGCGCATGAACGACTTTCGCACAGTAGCACAATTGAACAGACGACTGAAAAGATGCAAGAACATTATAGAGACTATTTGCAACCTTCGCAAACTGGCCGGAAGGGGGCTTTTCCCGACGGCGGCGCCCACCTTCCGGGAAGACGGGCGAACTGCGCAAGACCCCCAACCCTGGATTGGCTTCCCAATCGCCACGGCGTCACGCCCTGGCCGGCAGCCGTGGCAGCGCCCGGCTGGGACGCGTGCTGCGGTCGGGGCGGACGATCGGCTGTTCGGCCAGGAGACGCAACGCCTCCTGAATGGCGCGCTCCAACTGCGGGTCGCGCCCGGCGACGTAATCTTGCGGCGTCATCTCCACTTCGATGTCCGGCTCGGCGCCGTAGTTCTCGACCATCCAGCCCACATCCTGGAACCAGAAGCTGTACTCTGGCTGTGTCGTGATGGTGCCGTCCACCAGCGGATGGTGTGGCGCAATGCCAATGACGCCGCCCCAGGTGCGTTTGCCGATCAGCGGCCCCAGCCCCAACAGCTTGAAACTGTGGCAGAAGATGTCGCCGTCACTGCCCGCCAGTTCGTTCGTGATGGCGACGCGCGGACCGGCCACCGACTCGCTCGGATAGGGCGCCACGCCGCCCCAGCGTGCAGCGTCGTAGCCAATGCGCCGCCGCGCCAGCTTCTCCAGCAACAACTGGCTGACATGGCCGCCGCTGTTGTAGCGCACGTCCACGATCAACCCGTCGCGCATCACTTCAGCCAGAAAGCCGCGATGAAACTCGGCGTAACCGTGCGTTCCCATGTCCGGGATATGCACGTAGCCGATGCGCCCGGCGGTGGCCTCATGCACCTGGCGGCGCTTTGCCTCCACCCAGGCGCGGTAGCGCGCCGCTTCGTCGCTATGAATGGTCTTGACAATCACGGCGCGCAGCTCCGGTTTGGGTGGCGCCGCGCCCTCTGCGGCGCTGGCGTCAGGCGCTGCCTCTGCGGCGACGCCGCTTTCGCCTGGGCGTGGCGCCAGCGTCAGCAGCACCTCTTGCCCGGCCTGGTTGACCAGCAGTTGCGCTGGCGAAGTGGTCGCGTCGAGCCGCTGACCGTTGATCGCCAGCAAGATGTCGCCGGCGCGCACATCGACGCCGGGGGCCGCCAGGGGTGAAGTCGCCTCGGCGCGCCACGGATCGCCCTCAATGATGTTTTCGATGCGATAGCCGCCAGCATTCTCATCCCACACAAACTCGGCGCCGAGAACGCCCTGGCTGTAGTGCGGCGCTGGCCGGTAGTCGCCGCCGAACTCATAGGCATGGCTGGTGCCCAATTCACCCTGCATTTCCCAGACCAGGTCGCTGAACTCGCTGCGCGAGCTGACGCGCTCTAGCAAGGGATAGTAACGCGCGTAGACGGCGCGCCAGTCGACTTCCGCCATGTCTTCCGTCCAGAAGTGGTCGCGCTGCAGACGCCACGCCTCGCGGTACATCTGCTCCCACTCGCTGGGCGGCGAGATCGACACCTTTAGCCGGAACAGGTCGATCCAGCCGCTGCGCCTTCCGGGGCCGCTGTCGCCAGGCGCCTTCTCGGTGGCGGCGATGACGCGCAGGCGCTTCCCGCTGAAGTAAAGCAGCTTCTTGCGGTTGCGCGACAACTCGAAGCTGGCAACATTCTCGGCGATGGTTTCGCTCTTGTAATCCTTGAAGACCCAGGCGCGCAGCGAGCCGCCCTCCTCCTCTTCGCCGTCATCCCAACTTTCCGCGCCATCCAACGC
>DMDA01000084.1:2501-4649 GCA_003451595.1 Chloroflexota bacterium
TCGTCGTCTGCATCGTCGCCGGCTTCGTCATCGTCATCCGCGTTATCTTCCTCCTCGTCCTGGTCGTCGGCGTCGTGCGCGTCGTCGGCGTCATCGTCCTCTTCTTCGTCCGCATGATCGTGGTCGTGCTCATCCTCCTCCGCCTCGCCCCCATCCGGGCGCGGCAAGAATGGGTTGGGCAAATCAGCGCGCAACAACAGCAGATAGGGGCGCATCCCCCATGGAAAGCTGAGGTCGAAGTGCAGGTTGTCGTAGACCGGGTTGAACTCGCGATAGCTGAGAAAATAAAGGTACCTGCCGCCCGGATCGAATGAAGGCGCCACGTCATGCAGGATTGGGCGCGTCACCGCGATCGGGTTGGGATGCGACTGCGGCGGGGGGAGGGCAGCCGCTGGCGCAGTGACGTGTTCAGCGTCAACGGTTTTGGCGGCGTCGGCTGTTGACGCCGCCGCCGCTGGCGGTTCGGGCAAACGATAGAGTCGGATTTCCGTGGCGTTCAGCCCAACGCCAAAGCCGTAAGCCAGCCAGCGTCCGTCCGGCGACCAGTCCATGCCAGCAATGGGGCGCCATTCGCTGCGGTCGACGCGCGTCACCTCGCTGCTCTTCAGGTCGATGATCAACAACTCCTGGCGATGATTGCTCAGGGCGACCCTGTCCTCGGTGGGCGACACTTTGAGCGCTACGGGCCGCCCGATGTCCAACCCTGTCAAGCGACGCGGCGCTTCGGCCACATCCGCCGAGAAGATGACCAGCTCTTCTTCGCCGTTGGCATCATCCACCATGACGAGATACTGGTCGTCATTCAGGAAGTCGGGCAGGCGATAGCGCACGCCGTCGCGCTGGCCGATCTGCATGACCGGGCCTTCGTGGTTGAAGAAGGTGAATGCCTTACCGCGCGTGGTGACGGCTAATGCCTCGCCGGTCGGGTTGAGGCGCGCGCTATCAAGATAGGCAATGGCGGGTGAGAACTTCCGATTGCGCTGCACACGCGGGCTGCGATAGTCGACAGCCACTTTCTCCACGCGATCGAGCGCTGGGTCGTAGACGTAGAGATCGGCGCCGGCGTGGTAGACGATGCGCACACCGTCGGAGCCAGGGTTGCGCGCGTAGAAATCGGCGTGGTCGGTGTGGCGACGCAGATCGTCACCAGCAGGCGTTACACTGTAGAGGTTGCCGATGCCTTCGTGATCGCTGATAAAGTAAATGCGCCCCCCATTGTCGCCGGGCAGCCACATCGGCGACGCCAGATTGCCGCGCAGATCGGGCAAAAAGCGCACAAACGCCCCATCCCCGTTGCGGTCGATCCAGAGATGACCGGCTGTGCCGCCGCGATAGCGCTTCCAGCGCGCCGGGTCGCCGGTGTTGCGCCCGATCACGACGCCGCCGTCCGGCCCGTAGGCGATGGTGCGCGCTGGCCCCACCGGCGCCGGCGTCACCTGCCCGGCGGCGGCATCGATGGCGACCGTATAGATGGTGAACTCCTGAGGATGAAAATGCCCATAGCTGGTGGAGAAGAGGATGCGCTGACCATCTGGCGTCCAGCCAAGCACCTGACAGGTGTGATTGAGGTAAGTCATGCGCCGCGCGCTGCCGCCCGCCGCCGGCATCAGGTAGACTTCGGGCGCGCCTTCGTCTCGCCCCACGAATGCCAGCCACGCGCCGTCGGGCGAGAGCGCCGGATAGTTAATCTCGCCCAGATTGCTGGTCAAGCGGCGCGCCACGCCGCCCTGTCGCGCTACGCTCCAGAGGTCATCTTCGGAAACAAAAACAATCGTATCCTGGTGAATGGTGGGGAATCGATAATAGCCGTCGCTCATGCAATCCTTTTATATAGTGAAACAGGTGATGGCGCCTTGCGCCCGGTTAGCAAGTAAGTCAAGGTCAAGCCAGTAGGACTTACGCATTCAGCTCAGCAACCTTCCTGGAAGCTCTCAGCTTCCAGGAAGGTGACACACTAGAATCTGCGTAAGCTCAAGCCAGTATACTTCCGGCCGAAAAGAGCAGCAAAACCAGGTTGGAGGCAACCATCGCAGGTCATCGCCTCCGGCGTGACATTGCGCCCCGTCATGCCGGAGGCGATGACCTGTGGCAACGTCTCTGTCGCCAGCATGAAGGACATCCTGACTGCGGGTAGTGTATCTTGATTGG
>DMDA01000025.1:0-8483 GCA_003451595.1 Chloroflexota bacterium
ATAACCAAACGGGCGACCTTGAGCAGGTCGCCCGTTTGGTGTGTCACGCTGTCATGACTCTTGCTGGCTGGGGGACAGGGATTCGAACCCCAACTGCCTGATCCAGAGTCAGGTGTTCTGCCGATTAAACTATCCCCCACCGGCCTGACTCAGTGTCAAAAAGTATACCGCACTGTCTGGAAACAGCCAAATTCCAGGGAGATTCCTGCACGTTTACACTGTGGTCGCTGCCAGTGTGCGTAATGCCGCGGCGGCATTGCCAATGCGGGTGAGTGTTTCTTCTCGCCCCAGGACGTGCATACTCTCGAAGAGTGGCGGCGCCACCGTCTTGCCCGTGATGGCGACGCGGAAGGGGGTCAACAGGCTGCCGACCTTGATCTGCATCGTCTCGGAAAGTGTGCGAAAAGCCGCTTCCAATGCCGGCGGTGTAAACGGTTCAATGCGTTCAATAATGCGCGCGCCGGCTTCCAGTACGTCAAGGCTCTCGGTGGCGGTCAGCTTTTTGCCGATGAGCTGCGTCGGGTCGGGATAGGTGATCTGCGTCGCGGGGACGAAGGCCCAATCGATCAGTGCTGTCGCCTCAGTCAGCAACTTGATGCGCTCCTGAACCAGGGGCGTCAGCTCGATCAGCCGGCGGTCGTGGCGCAGCGCCTCCGCGTCCAGACCCAGATCGGCGGCGACGTAGGGCGCCAGCGCATCGACGAGTTGCGCCGTTGCCATCTGGCGAATGTAGACGCCATTCATCCACTCCAGCTTGGTAAAGGGCAGCGCCGTGGCCTTAGGCGAGATGTCGGCGACATCGAAGCGGGCGACTGCTTCCTCACGCGTAAATATCTCGCGTTCGGCGTCGAAACTCCAGCCCATATTGGCGAGAAAATTGAACACGGCGTCGGGCAAGTAACCGCCCGCCATGTAGTCGCGCACATAAGGTGAGAATTCGCGGCCATCGACGACCGTCTTGCGTTTGCTCATCTTGCCCTTGCCACTGGGGTCGAGAATAACGGGCAGGTGGACAAAAATGGGCGCAGGCCACGCAAACGCTTCGAACAATAGTTGATGCAGTGGCGCCGATGGAATCCACTCTTCGCCGCGCAAGACATGGGTAATCTCCATAAGATGGTCATCCACCACGACTGCCAGGTGATAGGTGGGCAGCCCATCGCTCTTGAGCAGCACCGGGTCGGCGATGGTAGCGTTCTCGACGCTGATGTTGCCACGGATTGCATCGTGAACGGTGGTCGTTCCGCTCAGCGGCGCAGCAAAGCGGATGACAGCGCTGCGCCCTTCCGCCTCAAAGGCGGCGCGTTCGGCTGGCGTCAAGTTGCGATGGCGGCGGTCATAGGGCAGTCCTCTGGCGCGCAACTCCTCCAGTTCGGCTTCCGTCGTGTAGCAGCGATAGGCTTTGCCTTGCGCCACCAGCCACTCGGCGTACTCTCGATAGAGGGCGCGGCGTTCGCTCTGGATATAAGGGGCATGCGGCCCACCGACGTCGGGGCCTTCGTCCCATTCCAACCCCAGCCAACGTAGACTGCGCATCAGGTCGGTCAGGCTCTCCGGG
This sequence comes from Chloroflexota bacterium, assembly GCA_003451595.1. Lineage (GTDB taxonomy): Bacteria > Chloroflexota > Anaerolineae > Caldilineales > Caldilineaceae > Caldilinea. Next base: position 1,559 of record DMDA01000025.1, read on the forward strand.
TTGTAACGTTTCTGGTCAGTGTCCTCAATGCGCAGGATGAATTGCCCGCCGGTGTGTCGCGCATAGAGCCAGTCGAAGAGCGCTGTGCGCAGACCGCCGAGATGCAAAAAGCCTGTTGGACTGGGTGCAAAGCGCACCCGCGCCGGGGAAGTGGATGGCGCCGTCATGATTGGTCTCGCTTTCCTAACAGAAAACCGCAGATCATGTAGATTTCGCAGTGTGCTCTGCCAGTGCGAAATCTGCACAATCTGCGGGTCACTATCGCGTCAGAATTCCGCTATGCCTCAAGTTGCTGTTTGAGCACTGCCTGCACCTGCTTGGGATCAGCCTTGTTTCCCGCTGCCCGTATCACCTGACCGGTGAACATACCGAGCAGGCTTGCCTTGCCGCCCCGATATTCCGCCACCTTTTCCGGCAGCCCGGCCAGCACTTGCGCCACAATGGCTTGCAACTCCTCCTGGCTCAGGCTCTGGTTAAGCCCCAGGCGCTGCATGATCTCACGCGGCGCACCCGCGCCTGCCGCCATCTCGGTGTAGATTGTCTTGGCGGCTGCTGTCGTGATCGCTCCGCTGTCGATCAGCTTTGCCAGTTCGCCCAGGTCCGCGCCGTTGAAGGCGAGTCCATCGATGCCTTTTTCCTTGAGCTGGCGCAGGACTTCGTTGTTGACCCAGTTGGCTACTGTGCGCGCGGTGGCGCCGGTTGCCAACGCTGCTTCGAAGAAGGTCGCCACCGCGCGACTGCCCGTCAATGGGTCGGCCTGTTCGGCGCTAAGCCCCAACGTGTTGATGTAATATGTGTAGCGCTCTGCCAGCCAACTGTCAGCGGCGCGCAGCCGCGCTCGTTCTTCTGAGAGTGAACCTACGGATGCCTCGCCTGGCGCAGGAACGGCTGGCTCAGAATCAGGTTTTGGGCTGGGGTTGACCTGTCTGGCATTGTAGGCGTCGGGCAGTTCGACGATGCGGTTGAAGACCAACCGGGTTGGCTGCGCATCGGGATCAACGATGAAATAGCCGTGTCGTACAAACTGGAAGCGCTCGCCGACGGCGACATCAGCCAGTGCTGGTTCGACCAGGGCGTTGGCAAGCACTTCGATGGAGTTGGGGTTCAGGTAATCCTTGAAACTCTTGCCTTCTTCGGTGATATCAGGATTCTCGACGGCAAAGAGCTTGCTGTACAGGCGCACCTCTACGGGCAGTGCGTGCGCCGCCGACACCCATTGAATGGCGGTGCTACGCTTGCGCGCCGCCGAAGCGGGGCGTCCCAGCGAATCCGGATCATAGGTGCAACGCAACTCCACAATCTCGCCGCTGGCCGGATCGGTGATGACTTCGTCGCAGCGAATGAAATAGGCGTGTCGCAACCGCACCTCGCCGCCGGGCGAGAGACGCGTCCAATCCGGTGGTGGCTTCAGGCTGAAGTCGGTGCGTTCGATGTAAATCTCGCGCGTCAATGGCGTCCGGCGCGACCCTGTTTTATCGATATCGCGTGGCCAGTAGGGAGCGTCGAGCCATTCGACCTGTTCGGGTGGGTAGTTCGTGAGTGTCACCTTGAGCGGGCGTAACACTGCCATCACGCGCGGTGCGCGTGCGTTGAGGTCATCGCGGATCGCATCTTCCAGCACCTCGAAGCGTACACGGCTGTTGGTCTTGTCGACGCCAATGCGTTGGCAGAAAAGACGGATGCCCTCTGGTGTGTAGCCGCGCCGTCGCAGCCCGGCAATCGTCGGCATGCGTGGGTCGTCCCAGCCGCTGACATATTTTTCTTCCACCAGTTGCAGCAGCTTGCGCTTGCTCATCACGGTGTAGTCAAGATTCAGTCGCGCAAACTCATATTGATGGGGACGCGGCTCCTCATAGAGGGCGTCGAGCGTCCAGTCATAGATGGCGCGGTTGTTCTCGAATTCCAGGGTGCAGATCGAGTGCGTGATCCCTTCGATAGCATCCGAGATTGGGTGCGCGTAGTCATACATTGGATAGATGCACCACGCGTTGCCTGTGCGATAGTGGGTCGCATGGCGAATGCGATAGAGTAATGGGTCGCGCATCTTCATGTTGGGCGCAGCTAGATCGCCCTTGGCACGTAGCACATGTGCGCCATCGGGAAATTCGCCAGCGCGCATCCGCCGGAAGAGGTCGAGATTCTCCTCTACCGAGCGGTTGCGGTAGGGGCTGGGGCGTCCTGGCTCCGTCACCGTGCCGCGATATTGGCGGATGCCTTCTTCGTCGAGGCTGTCGACATACGCCTTGCCTTCCAGGATCAGGCGCTCGGCAAATTCGTATAATTGTGCGTAGTAATCCGAAGCAAAAAAGAGTTTGTCGCCCCAGTCGTAGCCAAGCCAGCGCACGTCGCGCATGATCGCTTCGACATATTCCATGTCCTCCGTTTCCGGGTTCGTGTCGTCGAAACGCAAATGACAGACGCCGCCAAATTCCTCGGCGATGCCGAAATTCAGCGCAATCGACTTGGCGTGCCCGATATGCAAATAGCCATTCGGTTCAGGCGGAAAGCGCGTGACGACGCGTCCATGATAGCGACCGCTTTCCAGGTCGCGTTGCACTATCTCGCGGATAAAATCCAGGTTTTCCCGTCGTGGGGGCTGCTTGTCGGCGCTTTCAATGTCAGACATATCGCTCTCATCACCAAGAATTGCTGCGGAAATATCGCCTATGCGCTGCACACGGTTACGCCTACAGGCGCGCCGGCAGTGCGCATATCCTGTATCAATAGCACGCGGCTGGATAAGTGTCAAAAATACAGCTTTGTGTGGTCTGTTTCGGGGGTGATGGCTAACCGGTTTCGCCGATCAGGCTGCGCACTTGCATGGCGATGGCGCCAAAGGTGGGGGTGCTCATGAGCGCCAGTGTGCGCGGGCGAGGCAGCGGCACCTCCACCTGCGCAATCAACCGTCCAGGCCGTTCGCTGAGGACAAAGACGCGATCGGACAGCAGCACTGCCTCGCTAATGCTGTGCGTTACCATCAAGATGGTGATGCCTTCCGCCGCTTGCAAGCGTAGCAACTCCAGGTTCAGGCGCTCGCGCGTCAGCGCGTCGAGCTGGCCGAAGGGTTCATCCATCAACAGCAGGCGCGGCTGTTGCAGTAGCGTGCGCGCCAGCACGACGCGTTGGTTCATCCCGCCGGAGAGTTGACGTGGGTAGGCGTGCTCGAAGTCCTTCAGCCCCATCGTGGCAAGCATCGTCTCGGCGCGTTCTCGTTGCGCTGGCGACACTTTGCCTTGCTGAATCTCGATAGGAAGCAGGACGTTTTGCAGAATTGTGCGCCATGGCATCAGGTTCGTCTTTTGGAAGACGAACCCGATGGCCGTGTTGGGTGCGCGGTGTGGCTGGCCCTCGAACCACATGGCGCCGACGTCAGGTGGAATGAGGCCGCCCATGATGCGCAGCAGCGTGCTCTTGCCACTGCCACTCGGCCCGACCAGGCAGACGATCTCGCCGGCGTGCAGCTGGAAGCTGATCGGGCGGAGCGCCTGAATCGGGCGGTGGCCGTCGGTGAAGCCTTTGGCAACGCCGTCGACGACGAAGATCGGCGTTGGCGTGGCAGCGTCCATGCGTTATTTACCGGCGATGAACTGGTTGGTGAAGAGCGTCTCGGCATCGACGACAGTGTCAACCAAGCCGATGCGCTGCATAAACTCGGCGGCGGCCTGCCAGTCAGAGAGGTTGGTTGCGCCCGGCGTCTGGCCTGGGCGCGGCGTCCAATAGGCCAGTGATGCGTCGAAGACGGCGCGGCTGGCGGCTTCGTTTTCGCCGCCAGCTTCGGGCACAGTCTTCAGGGCGATGGCAAAGGCCTCGTCCGGGTTCGCCAGAGTGTATTCGATCGCCTGCTGCGTGGCGCGCACCATGGCCTGCACCAATTCCGGACGTTCGGCAATCATTTTTTCGCTGGTGACAAGGCCATTGGCTGGAATCACGAGATAGTCGTCGAGTGATATCTGCGTGGTGGGCACGCCAGCCAGCGCCAGCACGACCGGCCCGTTGACTGCATAATCGACGGCGGCGTCCACTTTGTCTTCGCTGATCGCCGCTGCCTGGGTGAAGCCGATGCTTTCTAGCTTGATCGCTTGTTCACTCAGCCCTGCCGCTTCTAGAATGCCGCGCAGGGCGACGTAGCTGGCGCCGAACGCGCCGGGAATGCCGATTGTCTTGCCCGCCAGGTCGGCGGGGGTCGTGATGCCGCGCTCGGCTTTGGCAAAGACGACGACGGGATAGCGGCTGTACCAATTCAGCACGTACCGGACCGGCAGCCCCTGTGCGCGCCCCAACACCACCTGATCACCGCTGCCCACCATGAACGGATACTCGCCGACGCCCACTAGCTTGAGATAGTCGTTCTCGAAGCCGTAGCTCAGTTCCAGGTCGATGCCGGCGTCACGGTAGAAACCCTTCTCAATACCAACATAATAGGGGGCAAACTGGACATTGGGAATGAAACCTAGTCCTAGTTTGACCTGTTCGACGCCAGGCGTTGCCCCGACATTGCCGGTTGCAGGCGTCGCAGGCAGGGGGGCGCACGCCGCCGCACTCAGGATCACCACGAGCAGGGGGAGGATGGAGCGGAGAATTGTCTTGACATTCATCTTGATGTGCCTCTGGGCTGTATCATGAAATAAAAATTGATTAGACACGTGATGGCGGCAGGCGCAGCGCTTGTTCACACTCTCTGCCAGCGCAGGAGCCGCGCTTCTAACGCGGCGACGGCGAAGTGGAGCGCCTGCGCAATGACGACGAGCAGCAGAATGGCGACAAACATCATCGGTGTGTCGAGCAGGCCGCGACCGAGGTTGACCAAGTAGCCTAGCCCGGCATTGGCGCCCATGAATTCGCCGACGACGGCGCCGACGACGGCCAGGGTGGCGCTGAGTTTTAGCCCGCCAAAGATGATCGGCAGCGCAGCCGGCAGTTCGAGCTTCCAGAAAAGCTGGCTGCGTGATGCGCGCAGGCTGTGCATCAAATCGTGCAGATCGGGGTCAACACTGCGGATGCCAACGATAGTGGCGATCAGCGCCGGAAAGAAGGTGATCAGCGCAGTGACGGCCACTTTGCTGGCGAGGCCACTGCCCATCCAGATGACCACGAGCGGTGCGATTGCGACGATCGGGATGCTCTGGCTGGCGACAATGTAGGGAGAGGCAAGATGTTCCAGTGTGCGATGCTTACCCAATAGATAGCCGAGGGCAAAGGCGGCGCTCAGGCCAATGAGCAGCCCTAACGCAATTTCGAGCAGGGTGACGCCGATGTGCAGTAACAGTGAGCCGGTCGCTGCCATGAGCAAGAATTTCTGCCAGACGAGTGCCGGCGAGGGCAGGATGAAGGGCGGGTAGTCCTGCCAGGCGACCAACAGCGCCCAAAGCGCCAGCACGGCCAACAGGACGAGTGGCGCCGCCAGCCGCGTCTGGTGTCGCACCAGGCGGCTGCGCCATGACCAGGCAGACGGCGGTTCGCACCGGAGGCTGAGATTGGCTTTCTGTGTCTCGAACATGTTGTGTTTGCTCCTATGCGGCGCGTGCCGAGCAAAGCTGCCGGAATGCCGCTGAAAAAAACGTCCCAGGATTGCATACCTTGGGACGTGTACGGAGCAGCGCAGGCGCGACCATCGAAGCAGGCGATGTGGCTGCAACAAAAAATCCCGGAATCAAATAAGTGACTCCGGGACTTACTTGCAGCAAACAGAGCCTGGCCATCGACCGGCTGACTGCTGGCGCCTTCTCCCATCCGGACTATACCGTCGGCGGCGGAATCCCAGGATGGTCCTGGTCACCGCACTCGTGCCTGACAACGCCGTATGTCAATCATGCGGCTGATGTCTTGCTCGCGGGCTTACCAATCTGGCTTGTCGCCCAATTGGATCACCGCCGGTCGGGAATTGAGATTGCTCTCGCACCCTGCCCCGAAGGTACGCAGATATTCGATTGCCCTTCACTATAGTGAGATTGGCGCCATGCGTCAAGTTCGCCGGTCTGTGCTGGCGCCTGGGGGGCGTTGTCTGCCACGGCTCGTTCGATGATGGCGCTGACGGTATCCACCGTGCGTTCGATGTTGGAGGGGCCGCCGTCAGGGGCAGGATGACGACCGAGATAGCCGCCGCGCCCGGTGTGCCCCATGCCTTCCAGGCGGATGATCGTGGCGCGCCCCTGCCGAAGTGCGCGATTCCACTCAGAGGTCGCCAGCCACGACCAGCGCCCCGGCATCAGAAAGCGCCAGATTTGAGCTTTGTCCCTTGTGCCCCACAGGTGATAGACATGGTCGGCCACTAGGAGGCCTGGGTCGCTGCTAAAGATGCCGCCGAGCGAGATCACGTAGATAGGTGAATTTGTCCACTCGCGTAGGTAGGTGACTGCGCCAATCGCCATCTGGCCGGCGCCGCTATAGCCGATGAGAACGATGGGCACCGGGCGCTCCGGGTCGAATTGGTAGCGCATGATCGTGTCCAGCATCACTTCTGCCATCGCCTGGTTGTAGATGGGGCCGTAGCGTTTGTCGGCGGCGATGGCGACTTGTAACATGTTGCGTGTGTTGATCAGATAGCCAGCCAGCGCCGGGCCTTCCAATTTGCGGCGGAGCGCCCATTGCCAAAGCCGCGCAAAGATCGGCTGGCCTGTCAGCGCCAGGTTGTTCACGGAGTAAGGAAAGATGTTGTCGATGACGACGGCGTCGGGCAGACGGTGGCGGAGCCGGTCGATAAAGCCTTGTTCGCGATAGCTGAGCGTCTGGCCGGAGACGCGCCCGATGCCGCTGAGGAAGAGGACGTAGGCGCTCGCCGGGGGCGTTCCCGGCGGTGCTTCTGGCGTCGGGCGCGATGTCGAGGAACTTTCCGTGGCGTCGTGGTAGATGGTGTCGCCAAACCAACCCGCCCACCAGCCCAACGTCTCGAAGGGCGTCAATGCGGCCCAGAAGAGAAAGATGATGA
>DMDA01000025.1:8773-11127 GCA_003451595.1 Chloroflexota bacterium
GCGCGGCGCTGCAAGAGTGCGCGTAGTTGTAGGATCGGCCCGCCCACTGTACGGCGCAGCGCCTGCATGACTACCCATCCTAGCGACGAGACCAGCAGCGCCTGCCAGGTTGCCAGGCCCAGCCCAAAGTGCAGAGCCACGACGATGGCGATCATGCTCCACAGCGAGAGTACGCCCCAGATCAGGTTGCCGAGATAGGGCGTCAGCTCAAAGAAGGCGAAGACCTGTGGGGCGTAAGCCAGACCGACGACGACGGCAACCGCATGCCAGGGCTGAGTGCGCTGGGTGAGCAAACCGCCAATCGACCAGATCGTCAACGTCCATAAGAAGTAGCCAACGATGTGGCTGGCGGTTGTGATCGAGAGCGCCAGGACGAAGCGACGCGGGCGGACGCGATTGAGAAAAAGCACGATGCTTTGCCCCAATGACTCGGAGACGCCAGCCAACAGGACGATCAGCGTAGCGTAGAGCAACCCCAATGCATTGTGTTGGAGTTGGACATAGACGGTTGAATCGAGGCGCAGCGCAAGACGCAAGGTTTCTACAAAACTGGGAAGCTCGGATTGAGGCATGGTTGTATCAGGCGTCAATCGTCAATGCGTCAGGCGTCACGCGTTCAACAAGGTCGAGCGTGGGTGCTCTGCCATTTTCGACGCATGACGCCTGATCGTTCAACTGCATGGCGCACACTCGATGTGCTGGCGTGTTCCGCAGCTATGCCTTGACCGATGTGCGCGTAAAAAGAGGCGGTTTGCCCAAGTACTCTAGCAAGAACGCGACAAAGACTGCCAGCAAGAGTCCAACGACGCCCGCCAGGAGCACACTTAAGCTCAGGCTGATCCTCTCCACCGGTTCATCGGGCGGGATGGCTGCGGTGCCCAGACGCACTTCACTATTGGCAGCGGCGCGCTCCAGCACCAGCTCAGCGCGCTTGTTGCTCAACGCGGTGTAGGATTCCCACGCCAGGTCGCGCAGCTGCGTCACCTGTTGGCTGATGGCGCTTTGCTCCTCCAATTGCGACTGCAACGTCTTGAGGCGCTCCTCAAGCTGGACGATGCTTTCCATCATGGGCGCCTGTGGTTGGCTGGACAGAAGCATAGTCTCGGCGCCGGCCAGTTTGAGCAGTTCAGAGGCCTGCGCCTGGCCGTCGCTGGCCAAGGTGCTGCTTTGTGCGGCGTCCTCCGCTAGCTTTGCAAACAGCCCGCGCGAGAAGAGTTCCGGGTATTGTGCCCGGATGGCGTTGACCAGCGTGCTTTCGTCAGGGATCGAAGCGCCCAGGTTTTGATACCGTTCACCGCTGAGCCACGCCGTATTGAAGTCGGCAATGGTTTGCTCCAACACGGTCAGTTGCGTCTCCAGCCCCTGGATCAGGCCCGTCAGATCAGCTGTCAAGCTGGCAAGCGTGGCGTCGGTGGCAGGCGTCAGGTTGATCTGGAGGGCCAGTTGCTGCGGCCTGTTGTCGCCAGCGCTCGGTTGAATGGTTTGAATATTCTGAATAGGCGGTGTATTCGTCTCATTTGCGCTGCCTTGAGTGGCCAACGTCCCGATATCCTGGTTTGGCAACACGTTGCCGGACGCCTGCTGTTGCGTGGAGATGTCCCCCGTCAAGGTCGACACCAGTTGCAGTTTGAGCACCTGCAAGGCAGTCGCTGTGCTGGAGACGGCGCCCTCGCCGCCTTGTTCCAACCCGGCCTGGAGTGTGCGCGCGGTCGAGAGCGCCGCGGTCGTGCGTAGCCATTGATCGTAATACAGCCGGATCAGGCGGGTGTCGCGTTCGCGTTGGGTGTCGAAGGTGTCAACCATTGCGTTGCCATAGGCGCGAAAATAGGCATCCAGCAACTGGCGTTGGGTCTGTTGCTCGCGCTGAAAGCCCAATACCTGACTGTCGGTCTGGGCAGTGAGATAAGCGTTGACGATCCGCTTGTAAGAAGCCAAAATTTCTTGCACATAACTGGAGAGCGCCTCCGTGTTGGCGCGCTGCAGCGCGGAGATCGCCTCTTGTGTCTCTTGCGCCTGACGGCGTAGCGAATTGACCGGAGAGGTGGCAAGAAACTGTTCCAGGTTGCGTTGTGCAGCTTCGTAATTCGTCTTGGCTTGATCAAGCTCGCTCTGCACCGACGCGATCATTTCGTCTGGCACTTGACCGTAAATGCGATTGACTTCTTGCACGTAGTGGCGCGCCCAGGCATTGGCAATCGCAGCAGCTTTCTCCGGTGAATCGGAGCGCGCCGTGATGGCGATCAGGTCACTTTGCGTTGCGCGGTTGCCAGGCGAGCTTAGTGTGGCGTCGATGCGTCGCAATAATGTTGCTGGCTCCTGTTCTTGCTTGTCGAGCTGGTTGCCCAACTCGGCGA
>DMDA01000025.1:11364-12547 GCA_003451595.1 Chloroflexota bacterium
GAGTTGACGTCGGCATTGGTGACCTCGCCGGAGGATGTGGTGAAGCGTTCGTCGAGATTGACTTGTGTTTGCGTGCGCACGATGGCGACATTGGCGTCGGCTTCGTAGGTGGGGGCCTGCACAAAGCGCAGTATGAGCACGGTTGCCGCCGCTACTACAACGACAGCGATTGTAATGACGATGATTTCGCGCCAACGTTTGATGAGAATGTCGAGATACTTGCGCAGATCGATCTCATCATCCATTTCCCAGGCGTCGGGTGACGTCGGGCGTTCTGATGTTTGAACAGTCATGAAGAGTTCCGCATCCCTTTCACTGATAGGCGCGTGCTGACACGCAGCCCGTACGATCTTCAATCATTGATCCACCTGCGGTGGCGACCTATCGCGCACACCCAAGCTGGACAGTCGATTATACAACTGGAGCCGTTGTGACTCGAAAAGGGCTGCACGGCGCGACAGGAGTTTCTGTAACGGATAACATTGCAGGCCAAGAATCCTGTGCGGTATACTCCTTTGCCGGCAGTTGCTGCTTGCTACCCTGTCTGAGACATAAAGTCACTGAGCCTGTTGATGAACCAGATTCCCACGAAAATGCTTGCACTTGGCGCGGCCGGGTTGATGACCCTGGGGCTGCTGCTCATCATCTTCTCGATCGCCGGCTGGCCCGATCTGCCCGCTTTGGCGGCGATCGGGCCAGCCGCGCCTGCGTCGGTCACTGCGCAGGACAGCGCTCCCCCCAACGATGCCGCTCCCTCAAATGACGTCGCCTCGCAGTCTGCTCACGCCCAGGCAGATGGGGCTGCTGTGGTTGCACCCGCGTCGCCGACGGCTGTGCTGACGCCAACCGCGCTCCCGCAACTTGCCGTCGCACTGGGCGCAGGCATTCCCGATGGTTTTCGTCAGGCCTTGAGCGAGCTTAGGCTAGAAGAGGCCACACTCGTCACCACTACGACCCCAGCAGCGGTGCATTTCGACGCCAATGCCGGGAGCGACGGCGAGCCAGTGTATGCTGTCACCTTTGCCGCCGCCACCCGCTTCGATACGATTGACACAACACTGGCTCGGGACGCGCTCCAAGCGCTCTGGAGCGGGCGCACGTTGACGGCAACGACTGAGGCGACCACCACCGTCGTTGCTGCGCCGTTTACACGCGTTGTCGTGCTGAGCGACACCTTGCCGCT
>DMDA01000025.1:12785-40171 GCA_003451595.1 Chloroflexota bacterium
GGCAATCGCAACCCGGATCGCTTGACTGTGGTGACGATGACCGGCGTCACAGCAATGTGCCGCATGACCGCGGCGCAGATGGATCGCTTTGGCCCGGCGTGGCCCGCTGAAGTCGTTGGTCCAGAGCTGGCAAGCGCCGACATCACGCACATCAGCAACGAAGTGCCCTTTGTAGAAGGTTGCGTCGCCAACACCGACCCGGAGAACTTCAACTTTTGCAGCAAGCCTGAATATGTCGAGACGTTGAGAGCTTCGGGCGCAGACATCATCGGCATGACAGGCAATCACCAAAACGACTTTGGCCGTGAAAATGCATTGGCGTCGCTCACCATGTACGATGCTTGGGGGCTACCCTATTACGGTGGCGGCAAGACGCTGGAGGACGCGTTCAAGCCGCTCATCGTCGAGCACAACGGCAATCGGCTGGCTTTCCTGGGCGCCAACAGCTACGGGCCACAGATGGCATGGGCCACCGACGCCTTGCCAGGCGCTGCGCCCTTTGACCTGAATATACTTTCGGCCACGATCCGCTCGATCAAGGAGAAAGACCTGGCCGACGTCGTGTTGGTGGAGCTGCAATATCAGGAAAGCTATGATCCGCAGCCACTGGCCGATCAGCGTCTGGATTTCAACGCGCTGGTGCGAGCGGGCGCCGACATCGTCACCGGCGTGCAGAGTCACGTGCCGCAGGGGATGGAATTCACCGATGGCAGGCTGGTGCTTTATGGGCTGGGTAATCTCTACTTCGACCAGATGTGGGCGCAGGCGACGCGAGAGGGCATGGTTGTCAAGCACACCTTCTACAATGGGCGCCATATCAGCACCCAGATTCTCACGACGCTGCTGTATGATTACGGCCAGCCGCGCTGGACAACTGCGCAAGAGCGCGCCAGCATTCTGAAACGCGTCTTTGGCGCCAGCTATTGGTGAGCATCGCGCCTTCTTGCCGAAGCCTCTGGCGCCTTGTATACTGCATCGTTGCCTGCTAGAATTCTGGGCGATACATCGATGTAAAATCAATTGATGTGGAACGATCTGGTGTGACCGCCTACATGCAGCCTGGTTGATGTATTGCGATCCGTTTGCGAGACAAGGAATGTAAGATAGGGAAAACCGCAATGACCACTACAGTGAAGAAGAAAAGCACCCGGCGCAGTGACTCCAAAATCGGTCTCTGGCTGATCGGCGCCAGCGTCGCCATCGTGGCGCTGGTCGTAGGGATCATCGTCTTCAACGAGCAGCGCACCGCGTCGGCGCCGGTGGCGCAGCCCGACGTGCCTGCCGAATGGATCAATCGCACCACCCTGGGCAGCCCCGATGCTCCTGTTGTTGTCCAGCTTTGGGAGGATTTCCTGTGCCCGTCGTGTCAGGCGTTCAGCCGCACCGTCAAGCCACAGATTGTCGAGGCGTATGTGAAGAGCGGCAAGGTGCGTCTGGAGTTCCATCACTTCCCACTGCAGCAACATGCGCCCGGTTCGTTCATGGCGGCGCTGGCCGCCGAATGTGCGGCCGATCAGAACCTCTTCTGGCCTTATCACGATAAGGCGTTCCAGGTGATCTCTGTCGAACAGCAGGGGGGCGCCACCTACGAAAAACTCTCCGAATTTGCCAGCACTGCCGGGTTAGACGTGGCAAAATTCCAGGCATGTCTGAATAGTCAGCAACATCAGCCAACGCTCAACGAATCGTTGACGCAGGCTGGGCAGTTGGGGTTGCGCTTTACCCCCTCGGTGATCGTGGATGGCACGCTTCTGGAGGATTCGAGCTTCGCCAATGTCAAGGCGAAGATCGATGCGGCGCTGGCGGCCAAGGGTCAGTAATCAGGAATGCGGATGGTAATGGAGCGAATCTCGGTTTGGCTGAATCGGAATAGTCTCTACATCGCGTTGTTGGCCGCATGGATTGCCATGTGCGGCAGCCTCTATTTCAGCGAGGTGCGCGGTTATGTGCCGTGCGTGCTGTGCTGGTACCAGCGCATCTTGATGTACCCGCTGGCAGGCATCATCGCCATCGGCTTGCTGCGCCGCGATGGAAATCTACCTTATTACGTGTTGCCCTTCTCGCTGTTGGGCCTGGGCGTTTCCACCTATCACTACCTGTTGGAAAAGACCGACCTCTTCGCCGGTTCATCTTTCTGTGCGCAGGGCGTTTCCTGCACGACGCAGTGGATCAACTGGTTCGGATTTGTCACGATCCCCTTTCTGGCGCTGACGGCCTTCCTCATCATCACCATCATGAGCGCCATTGCCATGCTCAATGGACAGCCAGAAGCGGTGGATGAAGACGGCGATCCATTGCGGATGCCGTGGCTGCCGGTCAGCGGCGTGATCGTAGTTGTGCTGGCCGTCTTTACGGCGCTCTTCATTGCTGGTACACAAGACCCGCAGGTCGCCGCAGCGCAACAATCGCCCTTTGCGACATTGGCCGTGACGCCTGGCGCTCAGGTGCACGTCGATGGAACCATCAGTGATCCGACGACGTTAGGTCGAGGCGAACAACTGTATCTGCAGTCGTGTGCGGCGTGTCACGGACTCGATGGGTTGGGCGTCGCCAATCTGGGCAACCAGCTACGAGGCTCCGACTTCTTCGCCGCCAACACGGATGCACAGTTGTTGGCTGTGATCCGGAAGGGGCGTGAATTGACCGACCCGGCCAACACGACCGGTCTGGTGATGCCACCAAGCGGCGGCAGGCCAGATTTGAGCGACGAAGACATCCTTGCGATCATTACGTATCTCCGCGCGCCGAATAAGGAATGAGGCGGCAAGTCAGGGTAGTCATGGGTTCGACCAGCATTGCATCCAAACACACGTGGGTTGGCGATCTGGTGATCGTCAGCATCCTGATGGTGGCGACGTGGCTGATCTGGGGCGCCACACCTGCCCACGCACAAGCTGAATCGGGGATCACCTCGCCCGCACCGGGTTCGGTGATCACGGGCGACGTCCCCATTTTTGGCACGGCTACGATCGAGCCATTTCAGAAATATGAGCTGCACTTCAAACAGGACCCCAGCGGCGATGATGCCTTCATCTACTTTGCGGGCGGCACTTCGCCTGTCATTGGCGGTCAGCTTGGCGTGTGGCAGGCGGGCGGTTTGCCGCCTGGCACTTACACCTTGCGCCTGCGCGTTGTCAAGGCGGATGGCAACTACGCCGAGACCTTCATCCCCAATCTGTCAGTGAATCAAGGCCCGGTTGCCGCCCCCGCATCCGAGGCAACGCCTACAGAGACGCCTACGCCTACGCCAACTTTCACGCCGGCGCCACAACCAACACCAGTGTTGGGGCAGGTGACTCAGCCACAAGTGGAGGGTGATGAACCAACGCCAACCCCTGCCCAGGTTGCAGTCGTCGCACCAGGAACAACACCGGTGCTCGGCGCTCTCCTGCCCACGCCGACGCCCGCCAGCCTTGCGGCTGCACAAGGGACAACGACAGGGAGCGGCGGCGCTGTCACGCGGCAATTGGGGGAGGCGCTCTCTTTTCAGCGACTTAGTGAGCAATTTTTCAACGGCATGCGGATCGCCGCTACTCTCTTCATCGGGATCACCGCGATTGTGCTGGGGAAGCGCGTCTTCGAATGGGTATGGCGTCGCTATAGCTGACGCCTCGGAAAGGTGGGCTGGAGGAGCGCAGGCTCCAAAGAGCGCAAGCTGCCAATAGCAACAGTCACGAAACTGATAGGCGCCCAGGTAGAGCGAGTTGTCAACTCGCTCTACCTGTTTCATTGGCGCTTTTGATTAGCGTCGAGTGTCATTTGATGGTTAAATGCAGCGCTGGAGACAAAACGGCGTGCGGCGGCGACAGGCTGGATGCACCGTTTGTTCGCGTCTCACGACCGGAAGGCCAGGATGAAGAGCGCATGTCTGAACTCAAAATGATCGTCGGGCTTGGCAATCCCGGCCCCCAATACAGCCGCAATCGGCACAATATCGGCTTTCAGTGCCTCGAACTCCTGGCGCAGAAGCAAGGAATCGCGCTGGATCGAATGCAGCAGCGCGCGCTGACCGGCAGCGGCTTCATCACACAGGGCGGCGCCCGTCAGAAAGTTTTATTGGTCAAGCCACTGACCTACATGAATGCTAGCGGTGAGGCGGTGGCGCCTCTGGCGCGCTTCTTTCGCATCGACCCCGGTTCGATTCTGGTGATCCACGATGATCTCGACCTGGCGGCGGGCAAGCTCCGGCTGCGCCCCAACGGGTCATCCGGCGGTCAGAACGGCGTTCGCTCGATCATCGACCACCTGGGGTCACAGGAGTTTGCTCGCGCCAGGGTCGGCATCGGCCGTCCGCCGGGACGCATGCAGCCAGCGGACTACGTGTTGCAAAACTTTAGCGCCGACGAAGAGGCAATCTTCACCCCGCTGCGTGCACGCGTTGTCGAGGCCGTGCTCTGTTGGCTCTTTGAGGGCATCGAAGTCGCGATGAATCGGTTCAATGGGTGACGCGTCAGGCGTGGTCCGTGTTGCGTGGTGCGTGGTGCGCAGACAGTGACGAAGCTGACGCAACGCAAGCTGGCATTGCGCCTCACGCACCCGCCGTCACTCAAGCCGTCACTCAAGCCGTCACTCAATTCGGAGGCACATCATGCATCTTTCCGGCTTACTCGATCTGTTGTCCCGGCTGCCTGCCTTTCGCGACTGGCTGGCGACATTGGATGCTCCGCCTGCTGAGCCGACGCCACAGGCACTGTTGGCGGCGGCGCGCCCCTGCGTCGTCGCGGGCGTGCGGCGGCAACGCATTGCCCCTATCGTGCTGATCACGGCGCGCAGCGAGATGGCGCAACAACTTTGCGAGCAACTGGAACTATGGTTGCCCCCGCAGGAGGAGGGCCGCCCACCGGTCTACCTTTTTGCTGAGCCAGACGCACTGCCCTATGAGCGCATCGCCTGGAGCAGCGCCACACGGCAGAAGCGGCTGACAGCGCTGGCAGCGCTCCAGAACCGCAGCGCCGCGCCGCCAATCATCGTGGCCAGCGCACGCGCGTTGATGCAAAAGACGCTGCCTGCACGTGAACTGCGGTTGGCGCTCCGCGTGATCAAAGTGGGCGGCATTGTGCGCCTCGACCAGATGACGACGCTATGGGCGCAGACCGGCTATGCCCCTGTCGATGTGGTGGAAGAGCCAGGAACCTTTGCGCGGCGCGGCGGCATTGTGGACATCTGGCCGCCTAACCTGACTACGCCGGTGCGCATCGACTTGTTTGGCGATGAGGTGGACAGTCTGCGCCTCTTCGACCCGACCAGCCAGCGCACCATCCGCACCGTAGACGCTGTAGAGATCGGGCCGGGCAGCGAGGCGCTGAGCAAATACGGGCCGACCGTGCTGGAGCGGCTGGGCGTGCACGGCGGCGACCTGCGCGCGGCGGAGAACGTCGCACCGGGTGCAGAGCACAGCCCGTTGCTCGACTCCGGTCTGTTGCTGGCGATCCGCGAAGAGATCCGCGTCGAAGTCGATCACCTGGCCGCCAGCCAGAGCTTTCACGGCATCGAGTGGTACCTGCCCTACTTCTACAGCCCACCAGTATCACTGCTGGAGCATCTCCCTAGCGACGCCGCGCTGATCGTCGACGACGCGCTCGACCTCTTCGCCACCTTACGCGAACTCGACCTGCAGGTGGAGAGTTTGCGCGCTGAGTTGGAGCACACAGGCGAACTGCCGCGCGGCTTCGAACGCAGCAACTTCACCGCCGACGAACTCAAAGCGAAGCTGCTGGAGCGACGCCCAGCGCTGCTGGGCTACGGCGATCTGTATGGCAAGACCACCAGCGCCAATACACCTCTAGCGCGTTGTTTTGCCCCCGGCCCGCGCTTTGGCGGTAAGGTCAAGGAGATTGCCGCCGACCTTGTCAAGGTGCACAACGCTGGACACGCCGTCGTCCTTGCGACACGGCAGGCTGCCCGCCTGCGCGAGCTGTTGCAAGAGGTGCATCTTGGCGCTCACGTCCAGAGCGAGATCAAGGTCGCGCCCGCGCCCGCCAGCGTCACGTTGGTGCAGGGCATCCTGAGCGAGGGGTTTATTGTCAAAGGGATCGAGGCAGTGCAAGAGAGGGAGAGGGGGAGAGAGGGAGAGGCAGAGATCGGGAGAGGGGGAGAAGGGGCCTCAACATCGACGCCGATTGCTGGCCGCTCAATGAGAGAGGGAGAGGCAGAGATCGGGAGAGGGGGAGAAGGGGGGCATGCAGACGCGCCAATTTCCAATCTCCAATCTCCAATCTCCCAGTCGATTAACCTCCACATCCTGACCGACGCCGAGCTGTTCGGCTGGAGCAAGCCACAGGCACGCGCGCGGCCGAAGGCACACAGCAAGGTCGCGCCAGAGCTATTCTTTGCTGATGTCAAGCCCGGTGATTTCGTGGTGCACATCGAGCACGGCATTGGCAAGTTCGAGGGGTTGACGCGCATGGCGTTGGGGGGCATCGAGCGCGAATATTTGTTGGTGAGTTACGCGCGCGAAGACAAACTCTACGTCCCGGTGCATCAGGCGGATCGCCTCAGCCGCTACGTCGGCTCGGGCGACATCACGCCGGCGGTCACCCGGCTGGGTACGGCGGATTGGCAACTCGTCAAGGAGCGCGCCAAACGCGCCGTCGCCGAGATCGCTGATGACCTGCTCAAACTCTACGCCGAGCGCGAGTTGATTGCCGGCCACACCTACAGCCCGGACAGCCCATGGCAGGAGGAGATGGAGGCGGCCTTTCCTTATCAGGAGACCGACGATCAGCTTGTCGCCGTGGCAGCCGTTAAACGCGACATGGAGTCCGACAGACCGATGGATCGCCTGATTTGCGGAGACGTCGGCTATGGCAAGACCGAAGTAGCGGTGCGCGCGGCCTTTAAGGCGATCAACGATGGCAAACAGGTTGCGGTGTTAGTGCCGACCACTGTGCTCGCCCAACAACACTACCGCACGATGAGCAACCGGCTGGCGCGCTTCCCGGTGCGCGTCGAGGTGCTCAGCCGTTTCCGCACCCCTGCCCAGCAGCAAAAGGTGATCGACGGCTTGCGCACCGGAGCGGTCGATCTGGTGGTGGGCACGCATCGATTGCTTAGCCAGGATGTTGAGTTCAAGGATCTCGGGCTGCTGATCATCGACGAAGAGCAACGCTTTGGCGTTGCGCAGAAGGAACAACTCAAGCAACTGCGGATGAAGGTGGATGTGCTGACGCTAAGCGCCACGCCGATCCCGCGCACGCTGCACATGAGCCTCAGCGGCATTCGCGACATGAGCACGATCAACACCCCGCCCAAGGAGCGCCAACCGATTCACACCGTGCTGGCTGAAGCGGACGATGTGTTGATCAAACAGGCAATCCAGCGTGAGTTGAACCGAAAGGGGCAGGTCTTCGTCGTCAACGACCGCGTGCGCGATATCTACCTGTTGGCTGAACGTATTCAGCGGCTGGCGCCGGAGGCCACCGTTGGCGTGGGGCATGGGCAGATGGCCGAACGCGAGCTGGAAGAGGTGATGATGCGCTTTGCCGATGGCGACATCGACGTGCTGGTTGCCACCACGATCATCGAGAATGGGTTGGATATCCCCAACGCCAACACGATCATTATCAATCGCGCCGATCACTTTGGGCTGGCGCAGCTGTATCAATTGCGTGGACGTGTTGGGCGGAGTGCGCAGCGCGGGCATTGTTATCTGCTCTATGAAAAACACAATCCGCTCAGCTACGATGCGCGGCGGCGGCTGGAGGCGATCATCGAAAGCAGCGAGGAGCTAGGCGCTGGCTTCCGCATTGCCATGCGCGACCTGGAAATTCGCGGCGCTGGTGACATCCTCGGCGCACGGCAGAGCGGTCATATCGACAGCGTTGGCTTCGATCTCTACACGCGGCTGCTGGCGCAAGCGATCAACGAGGCGCGGCGCAAAAAGGAACGCTTCGAGAAGGCGATGCAGGCCGGGAATAGCGCGGTGGAGGATTCGGGCGCTGGGGTCGTAGGGTCTTTGGATGGTGAAGAAACCCAAGCCGCAGCGCGGCCAATCTCCAATCTCCAATCTCCAATCCCTCAATCTCCCAGTCTCCCAGTCTCCCCAACCGAAGAACTCCCCTTCGACCTCGCTGACCCGCTGCAGCCGCCAGTACAGCTCGACCTGCCGCTTGATGCGCGCATCCCGGCGACCTACATTGAGGACGAGGAGCTACGGCTGCAGCTCTACCGTCGCATCGCTGGCATTACCCATCCAGAGATGCTCGATGAAATGCGTCGCGAACTGATCGACCGCTTTGGCAAGGACGCCGAAACCGGCTCCGTGCCCGAAGAAGTCGACAACCTCTTCTTCCAGATTCACATCAAGAGCCTGGCAGCGCGCGCTGGCGTCGACCGCATTGGTCGCGACATGGACAATCTGGTGCTGCACAGCGACGCACTGGAGAATATGGATCGCCGCACACTGGAGCGTCGCCTGCGCATCGGCTTGGGGCGTATCTCTGAGGATGACGCCAGCTTTATTCCTGAAGACGCCGCGCGCGTCGGACGCCGCGCCATCTACCTGCCGATCGACGCAGCGGGGCAGTGGCGACAGGCGTTGGCGCGGACGCTGGAGATCATGGCGGTGGGATGAGGGGGCATGGTGCGTGGTGGCAGTGTTTTTAGCAAACGGCGCGCATATCCCACGCAGATTTGTGGGATAAATGTGGGATAGTTGTGGGATAAATGTGCGATACTCAACGCCCGTGCTGCCTGCACCCGTGCTGCACTGCGCTCAATGCTGCGCCAGCTTTTTTCGCATCCGTACATATTGTGCATAGTCAATCTGGACGCGGCGGCGAATGTAAGCGCGCGTGGTGGGCGCCCGGTGTTGCGCCGCAGCGATGCGATCTGTCACGCGCAGGTCGAAGGCGTCGGAGCCGGCGCCGCTGCCATAGCTGACCATCAGGATACGCTGGCCGGGCTGCGCTTCGTCGAGCACGGCGGTCAGGCCGATCAGCGCCGAGCCGGCATAGGTGTTGCCGATCTCTGGCACGAGCAGCCCCGTCTTCCACTGGGCGGGCTTGAAGCCCAAGTCCTCCAGCGCGCGGGTTGGGAATTTCGGGTTGGGCTGATGGATGACCACATAGTCATAGTCCTCCGGCGTGGTCTCCATGAGTTGCATCATTTGCTCAGCGGCAGGCATGACATGTCCAAAGTAGCCGGGATCGCCGCTGAAGCGTTCGGCGTGACTGGGATAATGCGTGGTGGGGCGACGCCAGAAATCGGTGGTGTCGGAGACGTAGCTGAGCGTGCGCTGGATGACAGCCAGTGCCTCCTCGGCGGGGCCAACAATGTAGGCGGCGCCGCCCGCCCCCGCTGTGTACTCCAGCGCATCGCCAGGACGACCTTGTGCGGTGTCCATGCCGATGGCCAGTGCATAGTCCGCCATGCCGCTACCGACCAGCCCGATGCCGGCCTGAAATGCTTCACTGCCCGCCTTGCAGGCAAACTGCCAGTCGGCAGCCAACGTCGCTGGCGTGGCGCCAATGGCTTCCGCCACAATTGTGCCGGTCGGTTTGACTGCGTAAGGATGGCTCTCGCTGCCCACCCACACCGCAGCGATCCGTTGCGGGTCGATGCCAGCGCGCGCGAGCGCATTGCGGGCAGCCTCGACGCTCATTGTGGCGGTGTCCTCATCCAGGCCAGGGACAGCTTTCTCGCGCACCGGGCTTTTCGAGTTGCCGTTTGTCCATACGCGGCTAATTTCACTGCCAGGCAGACGGTAGCGCGGGACATACGCGCCGTAGCCAACGATGCCGACTGGTCGCATAGGTTGTTGCAACATCATCACTTCTTCTCCACTAATTGCCGCGCCCGTTCGACGCGAATCTGTCCTTCTGCCACCAATTGCGCCGCAATGCGATCGACGACGTCACCCTGTGCGCCTGCGGCAATCGCAACCTGTCGGGCGTGCAACGCCATATGACCGCGCTGGATGCCTTCAGTGGCTAGCGCCCGGATCGCCGCCAGGTTCTGCGCCAATCCTACTGCGGCCATGATCTCGCTCAATTCACGCGCACTTTGCACGCCGAGAATCTTCAGCGCCACCTGCGCCGTCGGGTGAGTACGCGTCGCTCCGCCGACGATGCCAACCGCCAGTGGCATTTCCAGGCGACCAAAGAGTGCGGCGCCAGCTTCTACCTTTACTTCAGTCTGATCAATTGTAGCCGCGTTGTCAGTAATGACTCTCCACTCCGTCAACGCGCGGTATTGGCCATCGCGGGCGGCGTAGGCATGGGCGCCCGCTTCGATGGCGCGCCAGTCATTGCCGGTGGCGATGGCCACGGCGTCGATGCCGTTGAGGATGCCTTTGTTGTGCGTTGCGGCGCGGTAGGGATCGGCGACCGCAAAGGCGTTGGCGTGGGCGATGCCGGCAATCACCTCCTCGCCGGCTGCCTCGATCGAGCTAAATGCGCTGGCAGGAATCGTCACTTCCGCCCAGGCGCGGCGCTGGTCGGTCAGATTGCTGAGGATGCGCAGCAGGGCGCGCCCACCGCTCAGCTGCTCCAAATGGGGTGCAATCGCTTCCGCCGCCGTGTTGACGGCGTTGGCGCCCATCGCATCGAGCACATCGAAGAGCAGATGTACGATCAGCATTGGCGCTGTGGGGGTGACCGGAAGCCAGCGCACCTCGATATCGACCGGGCCACCGCCGCGCGCGGCGATCGTGGCACTGGTGTTGGCAGCCGCCAGCAGCTCCGGTTTGGCGGCCAGGATGCGTTCCTGCGCGGTGGCAAAATCGGTCACGCCCAGCAACTGCACCTGGGCGATCATGATCGCCCGCGTGCTGCCGGTGCGGAAGCCGCCGCCGGCGCGCGCCAGCTTGGCGGCAAAGCTGACAGCCGCCACCACTGACGGCTCTTCGACCACCATCGGCACCAGCACCTCGCGCCCGTTGACGACGAAGTTGGCGCCGATCCCCAGGGGCAGGCCATAACAGCCTATCACATTTTCGATCATCTTGTCGGCTTGTGTCATGGTCAGCCCACAGTGCAGCGCAGCGATCTCATCAGGGGTCAGGCTGGCAAAGCGTGCAATGATCGCGGTGCGTTCCGCCACACTCTTTTGGTAGAAGCCGCTCAAACGGGAAGTGTGTTGTGAGTGTGAAGTGTGTTGTGATGAGGTCATGTCTGTAGTGTACTCGATCTTGAGGACAGGTATGCGTCAGCGTCGTTGACTGCTTCTGGCAAGCAGCGCCTGACGCACATGCGTTCCCCTGCCATCTTAACTAAATGCGGCAAGCGCGCGCGTGATCAGGTCGCTGAGCAGCTGCGGCGTTGTGGCGATGACCAGCGTGATGATCAAAGCGCCGACGGCGACGCCAGCGCTCAGGGCGCTTTCTTGCGTCAGGACGCGGCTGTCGTGCGCACCAAACATCAGCCGCGCCAGCCGCACATAGCCCAGCATGGCCCCGACTGACGCGACAGAGATGGTCATGGCTGGACGCCAATCCACCACTGCCAATGCTTGCAGCGCCGCCCAGTGCCCGGCAAAGCCAGCTGTCAGCGGAAAACCGACCAGCCCCAGCCCGCCAAGCAGCACTGCTGCGCTGCTCCAGGGCATGCGCAACCCGACGCCGCGCAGCCCATTCATGTCGAGTGTATCGGTCTGACGCAGCAGCGCGCTCAGCCCAACGGCTGCAGTTGTCATGCTGACCGTGCGCAGCGCAAACAGAAAAAGCACCAGTCTCCAACTGCGCACACCTGGCGTCGCTAACGCCAGCACGATCAGCCCCCAATCATGCACGGCTGCGTATCCCCACAGGCGACCAGCGTGGATGGCTCCCACTGCGGCTATCCCGCCCCACACTGCCGTCACCAAACCCAACGAACTCAGCCATAATGACCAGTCGCTCTGCCGATAGACAAAGGGGAAGGCGTTGACGAGCTGGGCAGTTAGATAGAGCACGCTCAGTTGATAGAGCAGGCTCAAAAACAGTACGGCCACCGGCGGCGATTCCTCGCTCGCGGCAGGCCATGCAGCGTGCAACGGAAAGGGCGCCAGCAACAGAAGTGCACCCAACGTCAGCAGCGCGCCTGCATTTTGCGTGATCGTGAGATCTTGCGGACTTAGCGGAATTTGATCAACCCACCAGCCCGCCAGTAAAAAGAGCGGCGCCGCCAACACGGGCGGCAGCAGCGTTCGCAGCGGGCCAGTAAAGCCGGTGGAGTGTTTGCTATGTAGCACATAGACGCCGAGCGCTGTCAACATGAGCAAGAGCAACGGCGTCACGATGATCGGGTTGACGGGCGCGTCCGTCAGCAGCGTTGGCGCCGTGTATCCGCCAACGATCAGCCATACCAGGGCAGGGAATGCTGCGTCGGCGTGGCGTTGGGTATAGATGAGCAAGGTCAGCGCCGCAATCAGCAAATAGATGGCGATGACGGGTGCATTGTGCGCCTGCAACTGAAGCGTGTAGCCAGCAAATGTAATCGGCGCCTCCAGGTCGACTGTCCAACCGGTTGGCAACACCCACAGCGGTCGGCTCAGGTCAAGTGACCAGACCCACAATGCTGCCAGTAGCGCCGCACCGGCGCCGCCCAATGCCACCCAGCGACCGCGTGCACGCAGCCAATAGCTTGCCACGGCGCTGATCGTATAGAAGCCAAAAAGCACTACAAGATAGGGTAGACCAGCGGCCTGACTCATGCGTTTTTCTCCACCGGAGTATGCGCTTCTTGCCCGCTGTCGTCTGCGCTGGCGAGCATGGACCCGGCAGGCGTTTGGCGACGCAGGCGGAGCAGCCCGCGCCTGACGCGCGATGGCGACTGTGCAGTGGGCGATGGCGCCTGCGTCGTGACTGTGGGCAATGGCGCCACCAGGCGTTGGGTTCGCTGCGGAATCTGTTGCGTCAGGGTAAGATAGGCGCAGCCAAGCCCGACCAGGATTTGCGCGATGCCGGCGACGACCGTCAACCCGGCGCCGGGCAGCAAGATGGCGGCAATCGCCTGCAGCGGTGTGATCAGCAACAACAGGCCAATGCCGGTGTGCAGCGGCGCCGCCGACAGGCTGATCAACAGCAAACCGCACAGGCCCGTCCACAAGATCAGGTCGGTCTCCACCTGTGTGAACAGCGGCAGACTGACGCCAGGATCGATCACCCACCAGGCGCCAAGTACAAAGAGCAGGGCGATCAGCCGCGTCAGCCAGTTGCTGTTGGTGTGCAGGCGGGCGGCGGCAGGATGAAAACGCCCGGCTAATCCAAGCAACACACTGGCCACAATCACAGCCAGCCACTGACTGAGGGTCACAAGTGGCGCCGGTCCGTGCAGCGTCGCTTGAATGCTGCTCAGACCCAGTGAGACGAGCATGGCGCCCGGCAAGGCCCAACGCCAATCCCAGATCAACACAAGACTGGTCGCCAGCAGCGCCAGCAGCAGAATGCCCGGGCCAGTCGCCAGCAGTAAGCCGGGCGCAGAAAAAGGCGTCAGAGTCATCAGCGCACCAACAGCCATCCGAGCAGGATCATTGCCAGCGCCCAACCAATATAACCGGCGCCTTCGACCACGCGCAGGCCGTGATTGCCGATCTGTGCGCCGCGATCGATGCTCCACACCATCAAGTTGAAAAGCCATTCGAGCTGGCTGACGCGGCTGATCTGATGCGGAAGCCTACCAAGTTGTGGTCCCACACGCGGATAGAGCCAAACCAGGCCAAAGCCTAGCAGCAGCGGCAGCGCCAGCGTGATCCAGACCTCAGCGCCTGCCACCACGTTGGGTGGGTTGCCGAGCGTGCGCGCAATGGTGTTGGGGATCGCCACTAGCGTCTCGGCAAAACGCGGCAGAAAACCGGCCACCGCCAGCGGCAACCCAAGCAACAGGCACGCCGCCAGCAGTCTGAGCAGATAACTATCGGGCAGATCAGTGGACGCCTTGTGTTCGATGTTCCAACTGCGCAGTACGGAGGCAATCAACAGCCCTTGCGCCAGCACATAGAACAGGAACGCCGGCCAGAAAGCCGGCCCTGTGGTCAGTAGACGCGCCAGCGCCGGTTGCGCCATGAAGCCTGGGGTAAATGGCACGCCCGCCAGCGCCAACGCGCCGACGCTTACAGGAATCTGCCAACCCCACGCCCGCCAGACCTGGTCACCCACCAGCCAGAGCGCGCCCCCCAGCGCAAAGGCCGTCAGTGGCCACACCAGCGTCGCCGGACCGGGGACTTCGCCCAGCAGCCCGGCCAGCGCTGCTGTCCCCGCCGAAGTAATCAAAGCGAAAGCTACATAATGGATGTGATCTTGTGCACTAAAGGCAGCCAGCGCTGCCGCCAGAATGGCCAGCGTGATGACAGCCAACATTGGGGGCGTCAGGAGCAACTCGCTGCCACCCAGTTGCAGCGCCCGTCCCCACAACCACAGGCCAGTGAGTACGGGCGCCAGGTGGTCAAGCAGCCGTTCAGAGAGGTTGAGTCGATGGGCGACGCGCGGCAGCAGCCAGAGGTGAAACGGGTAAAGCCCGGCGCGGATGGTGGCGGCAAGCAGTAGCAGCGCCAGCGTCTCTGTGGGGAGCGCGCCCGTCGCCAATTCCTGCGCCAGGCCATTGGGTCCTGCCGGCAGCAGGGCGACATACAGAAAGACGGCGCCGACCAGACTGAAGACCTGCGCCTCGCTCGAACGGGCGCGGTGGGGCATGGCTGCGCTGAGCGGTTCGGCAGCCAGTCGCAAGATCACGGTGATGTCGAGAAAGACCCAGGTTAGCAGGACGGTGAGCAGGTTGCCGCTGTTGACAAAGAGCAGGCTGGCGGCGATCACGGTCAGATCGGTGGCAAGGATGCTGTGCAGGCGCGGCAGCGGCTTGCCGTCAGCTGTGCGCGCTGGATTGAGTAGAATCCCTAGCCCGCCGATCAGCAAGATCAGCGCGCCGAGATAGTAGTTCCAGCCATCGGCGATCCAGTAGAGATTGGCGGCGCCCTGTAACAGAGGGCGCCAGGGGCGGCCAAAAGTCGGCACTACGCCGGTGAATTGCAGGCCGATGTAGAGCAAGGCCGCAAGCCCCAGAAAGGTCAGCGCCAGCCAGATCAGCCATTGTGAACGCCGAAACCAGCGTCCCAATCCCAGTTCGATGGTCGCTCCCGCCAGCAAGATCAACGCTGGCCCGATAGGTGAGAAGAATACCGACAGTGCTGTAGTCACAACCGGCGATTGTATCACAGGCCGGGAGCGAGGAAAAACGCACCTGGAGGGTAGGCGTATTTCAACGTTGTATTTCGCTTTCGCAGCGCAGCGATTTTCGTCCGGTGAAGCAATTCATCGGCTCACGCATCATCATGGTCGATGGCGTGAGCTGTAACCTGATAGATGTCCTGGAGGGACGCACCACGTGCGCGTTCCAGCCGTTCGATGCGCTTTTGGAACTGACCGAGGGCGTAGTTGGCAAATTCACCTTCTTCCAGCCCAAAGGGCATGACCGGGTAGCGCGCAAAGGTGTCGGCGACGACGCCCAGCGCCGGGCCGAGCAACGCGTTCATCGTGTCTTCAGCCACCGTCCACAGGCTATCGTCCTCCGCCACCAGCCGCGAGATCAGGTAGATGCCGTAGGCAATGTGACGCGATTCGTCCTGTTTGAGGAGGCGGATGCCCTGGCACTGGCCCGGCATCAGGCCGTTGCGCTCCAGAGCCGAGAGGTAGGCATGATAGCCAGTCTCCGCCAGCACGCCCTCGACGATCATGTTGTAGGTGACGGACGCGCGTACTTGTGCGGCGGGCGAGCGGTCGGTAAGCAGCGCCTGCATGGCAGCTGGCAGCGCGTCGTACACGATCGTGCGATAGCTGGGCGAGTGAAAGTGCGAGAGGTCGATCTGCACGCCGGCGACTTCATCCAGAAAGCGGCGGAAGAAGTCGGTGTGCTTGGCTTCCTCGAACAAAAAGGTTGTGAGATACAACTCCTCCTCGAGTCGGCCTTCCGCCGCCACCGTCAGCAGCAGCGGCAGGATGTCGGCGGTCACTGCCTCTTCGCCGGCCTGGAAGAGCGAGGTCAGGTGCAGCAGCACTTCCTGCTCCAGCGGGGAGAGGCGTTGCCAGTCGGCGGCGTCCTGACGAAAGTCGATATCGCTGGGGTTCCAGACGCCGTAGCGTTTCGCCTTCTCGAAGAGACGCATCGGCGGCGTCGTGCGGTCGAGACCGCGTGTGGTGGTCGTAAAGGTGTGATGAGTGGCAAGCATAGGCGTCATCCTTGTTGACTGTTGGTGTGGCTGGGGAGCCTGGCGTCATTGTACGCAGGGTGATGGGCTGATGCAAGCGACGGATCGCACCGGGCCTCTCCTGCGTGGTTGGGGTGAAGTTTGTTGTGCGGCTTATCGTCGCTGGTGCAGCGGGCGCTGCTGCGAGCTGAGGGTCGCCTACGCTGCGACAACGGAAGCATGATTCCGGCAAGTTGCACTCTGGAGGGTATACTACTAATCTCTAGGTTGATATTTTATGAGCGCAGTGTTGCGTATGACGTGTTGCGTATGACGTGTTGCGTGAAGGATTCCGACACGCGGCACGCAACATGCAACACTGAAAACATGAAAACTCTGTTAGAAATCAGTAAATGTGTTGTGGCAACCTGTCCGCGTTTAGCCGCAAAGAAACCAGATAGGGCGGCCTAGATAGGGTGGCAAAGCAGACAACCGGAGGAGAAATTAATGTCAAAACGGACGCGTCGTGCAACTGCGGCGCCGATTACAAAACCGCCGCTCTCCTGGCAGGGCGCCTTGTTTGCCTTTGCTACCAACATGCTGCTGGTCACCGTCCTCACCGGCCTGGTGCAGACGATGACTCTGCCGATCGAGTTTGAGACGCTGGCGACGCTGTTGGGGCCATTACTGGCCGGCATCCTCACAGCGCTTTACGTGCAGCAGCGCGGCGGAATGCACGCCTTTCTGGGCGGCATGTTGAGCATCCTGCCGTTGACCTTCTTTATCTTTCAGGGCGCCTGGCAGCCGGCGCTCTATGCCGGCGCGTTCTGCACCATCGGCGGTGCGCTGACGGAAGTCGTGCAGCGGCGCGTGCAGAAAAAAGATTAGGAGATTGAGAGATTGAGAGATTGGAAGTTGACCAGATAGGTTGGCAAGTTTCTGAACCGCCCAATCCCTCAATCGCTTAATCTCCAATCTCCAGTCTCCAATCTCCAGTCTCCAATCTCCAATCTCCAATCTCCAGCGAGTTTTTTTATGCACAGCGGCAACTGGTGGCGATACATCACATTTGAGGAGTCCAACAAGCAGAAGGCAGTCTTTGACCGGGCGTTGTTGCGACGCGTCTTTCAGTATGCACGTCCCTATCTGGGCGCCATTGCCATCGTGTTGGTGACGATTACGCTGACTTCGCTGCTCGGGCTGCTGCCGCCGTTGATTTATCGCGAGTTGATCGACGTAGTGCTGCCTAGCGGTGATATACGACTGCTCAACCTGCTGGCGATCGGGCTGTTTGCCGTGCCGTTGCTATCAGGGTTGCTGGGCGTGTTGCAGCGTCGTTACAGCGCCCGCGCTGGCGAGGGCATCATCTACGACCTGCGCAACCAGATGTTTGACCACCTGGGGCGCATGTCGATGCGTTTCTTCACCAACACCAAATCGGGTGAGATTGTCTCACGTTTCAACAACGATGTCGTCGGCGCACAGAGTGCGATCACGGGCACGATCCCGGAGATTCTGACCAATATCGTCACGCTGGCGTCGACGCTGGTGGTCATGATCAGCATCGAGTGGCGGCTGGCGCTGCTCTCGGTGTTGGTGCTGCCGCTGTTTTTGCTGCCAGCGCGTCGCGTCGGGCTGACATTGCGCAAGATTCGCCGTCAGGCGCTCGACTACAACGCTGAGATGAGCACGCAGATCACCGAAACGCTGACCGTCAACGGCGCGCTGCTGATGAAGAGCTTCAACCGGCTGCCGGCAGAGGAAGCGCGCTTCAAGCGTGTAAGCGCCAATGTGCGTGACATTGGCGTGCGCCGCGCCGAAGTTTCCCAACTCTTCTTTATGGGATTGGGACTGGTGGGTGCTGTGGGCAGCGCGCTGGTCTATTGGGTCGGCGGGTGGATGGTGCTCAGTGATGCGTTGACAGTCGGCACCATTGTGGCGTTTACAGCGTACCTGACGCGACTCTATGGCCCGATCTCGGCGTTGACCAATGTGCAGGTCGAATTTGTGACGGCGCTGGTCAGCTTCGAACGCGTCTTCGAGTATCTCGATCTGCCGATTGAAATTCAGGACAAACCCGGTGCGGTGCGGTTGGATACGGTCGAAGGGCGCATTCGCTTCGAGGATGTGTGGTTTCGCTATCAGGGGCCGCGCGTTGATGACGCGCCGACCACGCATGCGGGTGGCGCCAATGGTGACGAAGCCGCGCCGCCTGCACGTCCTGCGTTACAGGCGCTCAATTTTGAGATTGAGCCGGGCGCCTTGACCGCGCTGGTGGGACCAAGCGGCGCCGGCAAGACGACGATCACCTATCTGCTGCCACGTCTCTACGACCCGACCGCTGGTCGCATCACGCTGGATGGCATCGACCTGCGCGACATTGCGTTAGACTCGCTGGCGCAGCAGTTTGGCATCGTCAGCCAGGAGGCCTATCTCTTTCACGACACGATCCGCGCCAATCTGCTCTATGCCAAAGCCGATGCCAGCCAGGCTGCTCTGGAGGCGGCGTGTCGGGCGGCGAACATCCACGACATGATCGCAGCGCTGCCGGAAGGCTACGACACGCTGGTGGGTGAGCGCGGCTACCGGCTCAGCGGCGGCGAGAAACAGCGCCTTGCTATTGCCCGCGTGATCCTGAAAGACCCGCGCATCCTGGTGCTTGATGAAGCCACCTCACACCTCGACTCACAAAGCGAGGTGCTGATCCAAACCGCACTGGAGACGCTCATGCGTGGGCGCACCAGCGTCGTCATCGCACATCGCCTCTCAACGATCCTGGCCGCCGACAAGATTCTGGTTGTAGATCAGGGGCGCATCGTAGAGCAGGGGACGCATCGCGATCTGCTCGCCAACGGCGGCCTCTACGCCACGCTCTATGAGACGCAGTTTCGCGACCAACTGGCCGCGTTGCGTGACGGCTGAGCGCCAGAGCGTAACTTGTGAATTGTCATTCCTGAACGTATTGGAACAGGATCATGAGCGGCTTCGCGCCCTTCACCGCGTCGCCACTTCCACCTCGCCGCCCTGGATGTGCCACTGGGTGATGCCGCCGCTCAGGTTGTAGGCATCGAAGCCTTGCTCGCGCAGATAGTAGGCCACGCCAAAGGAGCGGCTGCCATGCGCGCAGAACACGACAATCTGCTGCGTCTTCGGCAGGTCAGCCAGGTGGTGAGGGACGCTGTTCATGGGAATATGGCGGGCATCGGGAATGCGCACCTGCCGCCACTCGTAGGGTTCGCGCACATCGAGCAGTAGCGGCGGTTGCTCGCTCTGCAGCGCCGCGCGTACGGCGGCTGGCGTCATCTCCGGGACATGAATGGCATCCGGCTCCGGTTCGGGCGTCAAAGGTGCGATGGGACGCTGCGCCGGCGTTGGTTTTGCAAATAGTTGTTTGACGTTCTCCAGCAGCTTCATCGTTCTATGTCACTTCCTTTATGATTACGGTTCCCACTTCGATGCTTGACAATGTCCCACAGTGTAATGATGATGAGGCAAACGGGGTGTAAGCACTCTGCCATTGCGCGCGTCAGCACCGTTTTCGGTGCGCGACTCCGGTGACATTGCTCGACGGCGTGTTGGGGTTGTGACGGTGGCGGCTGCCAATCTTCAGCCCGCCGTAAAGCGAGACCGGAAAATTGTCAGCTTTCCCCGATTGAATTGATCGTCGTCAACGGATATAATCGTTCGTCATCAGTGTGATTCAACTCGGTTACACAACTTCTCGATTGCAGCGCATTCTGAACCGTATCCATCCGTCGTATTCTTTGAAAAAGGAGAACCCTGCATGTCAGCCAATCGGCGAAGTCTATTCGCCCTTCTGTTGATCTTTTCGCTGTTATTGACCTCCATCACACCCGCTTTTGCACAAGAACCTGCCCCCGTCTCCCCGGATGCCACAACGACGCGCGTCTATTTGCCCGCAATCCAGTCTGGCGGCGCCTCCGCCACCGACGTTGTTCAGACCCCACAGCCGCAGCGCCCTGCACCGGGTTCGCTGACAGCAGGCGAGGCGCTGGCGCCCGATTCGAGTGAGAGCGCCGCCAAGGCCGAAGTTGCGCCCAGCGCGCAAGGCTCGCCCGACCAATTCCGGGTCGAGAGCGTGATCGTCGTGCTGGAAGATGGCGCAGACCCCGGCGCAGCCGTGGCTGCCGGCGGCGGGCAGGTCGTCCATCGCTACACCAAGATTTTCAATGGCGTGTCCATGTTGGTGCCACAAGCCAATCTCGATGATGTGGCCGGCGCAGCAGGCGTCAAGGCTGTCTATCTGGACGAACTCCACCAGATTGACACCAACCGCACCCCCGAATTTATTGGCGCTACAGCGGCGTGGAGCGCACTGGGTGGTCAAGGCAGCGCCGGTGAAGGTGTTGTAGTGGGTATTTTGGACAGTGGCATCTGGCCTGAAAGTCCCGCCTTCTCCGACCCTGATCCTGCAGGCAAACCGTTTGCGCCGCCCGCCGGTGGGCCATACCCCTGTGATTTTGGCAACACAGCGGCGAACCCCAATGACGCTCCTTTCACGTGCAACAATAAGCTGATCGGCGCGTATCGCTTCTTGGCCACCTATCGCGCCGTGCTTGGACGTCAGCCCTACGAGTTCGAATCAGCGCGCGATGATGACGGTCATGGCACGCACACCGCATCGACAGTGGCTGGCAATGGTCAGGTGCCTGTCACGCTCCTGGGCAATGACCTGGGACTGATCTCCGGCATGGCGCCACGCGCACAGATTATTGCCTACAAGGTTTGTGGTGAGCAGGGCTGCTTCTCGAGTGACTCCGCCGCCGCCATCGAACAGGCGATCCTGGACGGCGTCGATGTGTTGAATTTCTCGATCAGTGGCGGCGCCAACCCCTATGGCGATGTCGTCTCGCTGGCTTTCTTGAACGCGTATGCAAATGGCATCTTTGTGGCAGCCTCGGCGGGCAATAGCGGTCCCGGCGCCGATACAGTGGCGCACCGTGAGCCGTGGACGGCAACGGTGGCAGCCAGCACTTCGGATCGCGGCTTCCAGAGCACGGTGACATTGTATGGCGCCGGCGGCGCTACACTGTCGCTGGTTGGCGCCAGCCTGACGAAGGGCATCGCCACCTCGGCGCCAGTTGTCATCAATACGGCTGACCCACTCTGTCAGATGCCAGCAGCGCCGGGGTCATTTGCCGGTCAGATCGTAGTGTGTCGGCGTGGCGTGAATGCGCGCGTCGAGAAGAGTGCAAATGTGGCGGCAGGGGGCGCTGTGGGCATGTTGCTCTATAATGCGACCCCGCAGGGCACCAATACCGACTTGCACTCGATCCCCACGGTCCATCTTGAATCTGGCGAAGGTGCGCAGTTGCTCGACTTCCTCGCCAACAATCCGGGTGCGACGGCCAGCTTCACGGACGGTGCGCCGGGCATCACCCAGGGCGATGTGATGGCAGGTTTCAGCTCACGCGGCGGCCCTGGCCAGACACTCGGTATCAGCAAGCCGGACATTACGGCGCCTGGCGTCAACATCCTGGCTGGCTACACCGGCCTGGAATATGGCGTGGCGACGCCGATCTTCAACTTCCTCAGCGGCACGTCGATGTCCAGCCCGCACATTGCCGGCGTCGGCGCGCTGATGAAGGCGCTCCACCCAGACTGGACGCCCGGTCAGATCAAATCTGCACTCATGACGACGGCTAGAATTGCTGGCGTCGTCAAGGAAGATGGCGTGACACCGGCCAACGCATTCGACACTGGTTCGGGGCGCGTCGATGTCGCAGCGGCGATCAATCCGGGCCTGACCTTTGACGAGACGGCGGCCAATTACGTAGCGTTGCAAAATGCGCTGTGGAATGCCAACTACCCGAGTCTCTACCTGCCCGACATGCCCGGCAAGATCACGGTGCAGCGCACGGTGCGCAGCGTCGACGATCGGCCGCGCAATTGGAAAGTCAGCGTCTCGGCGCCGATGGATGTGAATATCTCTGTGCCCAAGCAGATTCGCCTCAACCCAGGCGAAGCAGTGACCTTCGACATCACCGTCGATGCGCGCTACGTGCCGATCGGCCAGGTGCGCTTTGCCACGATCGAGTTCAAGCAGGGCGACAGGACGTTGCGCTTCCCAGTCACGCTGGTGCGCGGCGAGCCGGACGTCAATATCGCCAAGAGTTGCGATCCCACCGTCTTCCCGCGCGGCGCCAAGACCACCTGCACCGTGACGCTGAAGAACACCTCATTCGATGATGTCGAGGTTGACTTCTTCGATCAGTTGCCGAATCAGCTACGCCTCGAACCGGCAAGCGTTGTCAATGCCGACGTTTGGGGCAACAGCGTGGTCTACAAAGGCATGCTGGCGGGCGCCGAACCACCCGACGTAGCCATTGCCGCCACGAATGACTCCCCGACAGGCTATTTGCCGCTGTCTACGTTCGGTATTGCACCGATCAGTGGCGTCGGCGATGAGACGATTGTCAACTTCACCGTGCCGGCTTTCACCTTTGCCGGTGAGACCTGGACGCGCATCGGCGTCGTCAGCAACGGCTACGCCGTCGTCGGTGGCGGCACCGGCGCCGATGTAGACTTCATCAATCAGATTCTGCCGGATGCCCTGCAGCCCAACAATGTACTGGCGCCGTACTGGACGGATCTCAACCCTGCGGCTGGTGGTGCGCTGCGTATTGGTGTCTTGACTGATGGCGTCAATGATTGGTTGGTTCTGGATTGGGAACGCGTGCGAGAATATGGCTCCGGTCGCGAAAATTCGTTCCAAATCTGGATCGGGTTGAACGGTGTTGAGGACATCACCTTCACCTATGGCAATGTCTTCAATGGAGATGGTGGCTTCCTGACCGTAGGCGCCGAGAATAAATTCGGCAATCGCGGCCAGAACTACTATGCCGATGGCGCAGGCGTCCTGCCCGTCAGCGGGACTGAGCTGCGCGTCACCTCCGTGGCGGGGGCGCCGGGTGAAACGCGCGTGATCACCTATCAGGCAACCGGTGTGCGCAAAGGTGTATGGAGCAACTGTGGCATCATGTGCGCTCCCAACGTCTTCCAGGGTGACAATATCGCCTGTGTCGTTGGTGAAGTGAAGGGGCGCTAAGCGCGTGATGCATGATTTCCCAGGAAGCAACGGCGCTTCGTGGGAAATGTAGAGGACAAGAAGCACAGAGGCCGGAGGAATTCTCTCCGGCCTCTGTGCTTCTTATGGGTTTGGGCGTCGCACCGAGGGTTAATTCCCGCCCAGACTAGTTCCAGGTGGCGCCGGCTCGGTGGGATTTTCACACAAGAAAGGCGCCCGCCGCTCGCCGCTGTGATACTGGTAGAGGACGCCCGCCGCGCTGAGACGGATGCGCATCCCCTCCTGGAGCACCTGCGGGTAGAGCATACCTGGCTGTGGGCAGCCCAAACTGCCATCCGGCCAGACGACCGCCTCGACGCTAACCACCTCGATTTCTGCTGGCGCCACACCCAGGCGTCCGGCCAGGTCGGTTATGGCTGCGCTTACTGGTGGCAACATCGGCTGACTCCTCTCTGTGGGTTTTGCGACCACAATATTTTCTTCCTGCACGAGCGAGCCATCGTCGACAACGGTGAGCGTTGGCGATGGTGGTTGTGCAGCTGGTCGCGACACCGGCGCACAGGCAACCAGCACAAACGCCATGCATAGTGCTATGAACATCCCAACCTTCATAACGCCTCCTGAGCGACTCGCCACAGTGGGGTGCAGATCAACCTGCTATTGGATTGACGCATCAGGAAATGTAGATGTTCCGCGCCCACATGATATGATCAATGCCTAACCTGCCATCATTTTACTGTGAGGTCAAAGCTATGCACTACGGTCACATCCCTGGCGTCACCAAACCAGTCGCCCGTCTCATTCAGGGAACGGTTATGATTGGCTCTGACAAACTGGATTACAGCTTCAGCCTGCTGGACGACATCCTGGCGCTTGGCGGCAACACCTTCGACGCCGCGCATGTCTATGGCAACGGCGATAACGAGCGCACGTTGGGACGCTGGATCGCCGCACGCGGGGTGCGCGACCAGGTCGTGATCATTACCAAGGGCGCGCATCATAACCAGGATCGTCAGCGCGTGACGCCCTTCGACATCACCGCCGATCTGCACGACTCGCTGGCGCGGCTGCGCACAGACTACATCGATCTCTATCTACTCCACCGCGACGACCCTTCTCAACCCGTGGGGCCAATCGTAGAGGTGCTCAACGAACACCTGGCGGCTGGACGCATTCATGCCTTTGGCGGCTCGAACTGGAGTCACCACCGCATCGCCGAAGCCAATGAGTACGCAGCTGCGCATGGATTGACGCCTTTTGCCGTCTCCAGCCCCCATTTCAGCCTGGCGATCCAGTTCAAAGAGCCGTGGGCTAATTGCGTCACACTCACTGGCGACGCGAATGCCGACGCGCGCGCCTACTATGCGCAGCACAACATCCCATTGCTGACATGGTCGAGTCTGGCGGGCGGTTTCTTCAGCGGGCGTTTTCGCCCGGACAACCTCGACACGTTCACCGCCTATCTGGATCGGCTGTGCGTGGAGAGCTACTGTTACCCGGAGAACTTTGCTCGACTGGAGCGGACGCGTCAACTTGCCGAGCAGCGCGGCGTGACGCTGGCGCAGATCGCGATGGCCTATGTGTTAGCGCAGCCGTTCCTGGTTTTCCCGCTGGTGGGGTGCGCCAACGGCGCCGAGTACGCTGCCAATGCCGCCGCCTTCGCTGTAACGCTTTCCGCCGAAGAAGTAGCCTGGCTGGAACATGGCGAGTGACGTCACTTCCGGGCGAAAGTCCGTCAGGTTTTGACACCGCGCGCCGTCAGTGCTATTCTGTTGCGGATCGTATCGTCCCGGCGTAGTCCTTGTGTTGCCACCGATCTCAGTCAGGATATTCTCAGTCAGGATATTCCTGCGGATCGCGGATGACGTCGGTTTTTTGGAAAGACAATGAATCCTGAACAACGTTCGATGGGGCCGCTGCCAGCGCAGTCGGACCCGGACAGTAGCCAGCCCGATGCCGAGCCTGGTCAGCGTAGCCTGAACCAGACATCGCCGGGCCATGTTGCTGTCAAAACCATCGGTGGCCGCGCTGAGCGGCGCCAACAAACGCATACCGATCGTCGTTTTGCGCGTCCGGTGGATGGCGAGTGGGTCGAAGTCGCC
The DNA here is from genome assembly GCA_003451595.1 of Chloroflexota bacterium. Lineage (GTDB taxonomy): Bacteria > Chloroflexota > Anaerolineae > Caldilineales > Caldilineaceae > Caldilinea. The sequence goes on from DMDA01000025.1 coordinate 38,031, forward strand.
GACAGCCTACGCGGTCACGATGATCACGACTGGTGGCATGCACCCTGATCGACGGAGACGGGGCTTGCCTCGTCTGTGATCGATGACTTCGTCTGTTGTCTGCGAACCGCCTGCCCGGAATTGGTGTCAGGCGGTTACTTTTTCCCGCTCACGATTCCCTCAAGCTGGTCACCACCACCTGCGTGCGAAACGGCGCAGCCGTGCACATGGAAGCGCGTAAGGAGGTGGAGAATGGTCGATCCAATTGAACTGAATGACGCTCTGGAACGGCTGCACGCCTTTCTAGAGGGCGCTGACCTGGAGGGCGCAGTGGCCTATCTGCGCACATTGCACCCCGCTGATAGCGCCGAGCTGATTGCCGAACTGGAGCCGGAACAGCAAGCCGCTGTGATCGACCGGTTGCAGGCTCCCGAACTGGCCGAGGTCTTCGAGCAACTCGACGAGGAGGACATGGCTGACGTTGCGCAGCATCTTGACGTAGAGATGCTGGCCGACGTACTCGACGAGATGGAGCCGGACATGGCCGCCGACCTGCTGGGCGAACTGGAGCCGGAGCAGGCCGCCGAAGTATTGGAGCAGATGGAGGAGCCAGCCGATGTCGCCGCGCTCATGACCTATGCGCCCGACACGGCTGGCGGCATCATGACGGCAGCGCCTCCCTCCTTGCGGCGTTTCTGGACCGTCGCCGAGTCGATCTGTTTTCTGCGCACCCACTACGCTGAAGAAGAAGATTTCTTCACTCTCTATGTGCTGGATCGCCATGCGCGGCTGATCGGGCTGGTCGATCTCAAAGCACTGATCCTGGCGGAACCCGAGCAAACTATTGAGGAGATCATGGATCGCAATGTGATCTCGGTGCGCGCCACTGCTGATCAAGAGGAGGTGGCGCAACTCTTGCAGCGCTATGACTTGGTGTCGCTGCCTGTAGTGGATGATGAGGAGCGGCTCATCGGCATCGTTATGATCGATGACGTGGTGGACGTGATCGAAGAGGAGGCGACCGAAGATATTTACAGGCTGGCGCAGATGAGTCCAGATTCGGAAATTTACAGCCCGATCCCGGAATCTGTGCGCAACCGCCTACCCTGGCTCGTGGTGAATCTCGCCACCGCCTTTCTGGCATCGAGTGTTGTGACGCTCTTCGAGGGCACGATTGCGCAGGCAGCGGTGCTGGCCGCCTTCATGCCAATTGTGGCCGGGCAGGGTGGCAACGCCGGCACACAAACGATGACGATCATCGTGCGTTCACTGGCGCTGAAGGAGATCGCCCCGCGCGACACCTTCTGGGCGCTGTGGCATGAGGCGCGTGTCGGCATCATCAACGGCGTCTCGGTCGGCATTCTCGTGGCGTTGATTGCGGGAGTGTGGCAGGGCAATCCCTATTTGGGGCTTGTGATCGGCCTGGCGATGCTCGGCAATCTCATCATCGCTGCACTGGCTGGCGTCTTTGTCCCCATGATGCTCAAACTCGTGCGCGTCGATCCGGCGCTGGCTTCCAGCATTTTTGTGACGACCTTTACCGACGTCTTTGGCTTCCTGCTGTTCTTGGGGCTGGCGACATATTTCTTGCAGTATTTGGATTGAGAAAAAGTGCATTTGACAAAGCCTGCGCGATGTGGGATACTCTGCGCCAGCTAGGTGAGCAGCACTGCTGACGCCCAGCCTGACTCCGCTATCCCAAAATAAGGAGGTGGTGTACATGGACGGTACTCGTTTTAGTCTGTGTCCGGTAGCATCACCTCAGGGATATACTCTCTAAGGTGCTACCGGACACCAAAGAAACAGCCCTGACCACTGGTCAGGGCTGTTTCTTTGCAAGTGTGGCAATCGAACCTTTTTGCTTTGGGGCGACCAGTGGGGATTGAACCCACGACACCCAGAGCCACAATCTGGTGTTCTACCGCTGAACTATGGCCGCCACGATAACCGGCAAGTCGGCAAAAAAAGCGGGACAGGTTACCCTGCCCCGTGTTTTGGCTGGGGGACAGGGATTCGAACCCCGATTGACGGATCCAAAGTCCGTAGTCCTGCCGTTGGACGATCCCCCATTGGGGCTTTGGTCAGGTGCCGAGGCCCAGACTTGAACTGGGGACACCAGCATTTTCAGTGCTGTGCTCTACCGACTGAGCTACCTCGGCGCA
>DMDA01000025.1:40414-57403 GCA_003451595.1 Chloroflexota bacterium
CGTCATCTATCTCACACGTTGTCGTGTGGCGGTTTGTGGCCTGCCGGGTGTTGCCCAACGTCACCCGCACCGCTGCGACAAGATTCAGCCGCCGTGTGGCGGGCCGAACCCACTTGCCTTGCTCCCGATTGCACGCTNNTGTGGAAGGTGGACCCGGTCGGATTCGAACCGACGATCTTCTCCTTGCAAAGGAGACGCCTTCCCGCTAGGCCACGGGCCCCTGAACCGGCCACATCGTGGTGCCGACGAGAGGACTCGAACCTCCACACCTTTCGGCAATAGATCCTAAGTCTATCGCGTCTGCCATTCCGCCACGTCGGCGTACCTGCCGCAGAACTGTTGATAGTATACACTGCCCTCAGCATATATGCAAATTCGTGACAACTTTGTACCCCCGATTCTGTTCACGCTGTGGCCGAATCGCTTCGACCATGGCGCTGCGTCGTCATCTGTCTCACATAGCAATCTATGTGGCAGTTTGTGGTTTGCCAGGTGTTGCCTGACTTCGCCCTCACCGCTGCGACAGGATTCAGCCGCTATGACGCGGGCCGAACCCACCTGCCTTGCTCCCGATTGCACGCTCGCCTAGCCGACGCCATCGCTGACGCCGCTGGTAGGCGCTTACCCTACCCTTTCACCCCTCACCGGCGCACCGGCGGGTCTGCTCTCTGTTGCGGTTGTAGTCATCCTACCATTGCTGGCAGGACGCCCCCACTTGCTGTTTCGTGGGGCAATCGCTCCGGTCAAGTTGCCTCGCCCAGATGGGAGTCGGGAAGTTCCTCTGCCGGCGTCTGCCGGCAGTGACGACTCGGTTGTACGAATTCAACTGTTAAGCTGCTCGACTGGTAGTTTTAACCTACTTCAAAGTGTCGAAGCTGTTTTTTATCATCAGGACAGCACTTTGTCAAATCAACGTTGCTGCGGGCTTGCTGGGGTTCCTCACGGCATGTGAAGCGGATTCAATGGCTGAAAAGCAAATTGACACGGATTGAACGTCTATGTTACGCTTGCATTCATCTGCAAGCATAATCAAGTCCAAACTTTTTGTGTAGACGGCGACTGTTTTATCGGCATTTTGCCCATAGATTGTGTTTTGTGGGCTATGCTGGTCTGTACCGGTATAGTTCTGGCGATCGGTCGAGCTGTTTATGCAATCGGTGTGATGTGATCGGTGAAAGACGATTATGACGACAACTGCCACGACGTCGGAACCCTTCAGCAGTGCACAGGCTGCCAGTACGCCCACCCCCCTCCGGCGCATCACGCAGAATTTCTACGTACGGCGCATCGCCAAGGCACTCTTCACGATCTGGATCGTCATCACGATCATTTTCTTCCTGATTCGTCTGCTGCCGGGCAACCCGGTCGAGCAGTACATTGCGCGCTTGATCGAGACCCAGGGCATGGACTACGAAAACGCGCGGTCACAGGCGGCGGCGCTCTTTGCTATTGACCTGGATGCGCCGCTATGGAAGCAGTATTTCGATTATCTCGTGAATTTGCTGCAGGGCAACCTGGGCGTTTCATTGACCTCCCCCGGCACGTCGGTTGCTTCGATCATCGCCCGTTTCCTGCCATGGACGCTCTTCAGCGTCGGCATTGGCTTGATTCTCAGCTTCACCGTTGGAATCCTCCTGGGGCTAATGATGGCGTACCGCCGCGAGGGTGTTCTTGACCACACGCTGACAATCTTCGCCTCGGTGGTCAGCTCGATCCCCAATTATCTGATCGGTATTCTCCTGGTGGTGTGGTTGGGCGTGCAGTGGAAGGTGCTGCCGATCGCGCAAATGCGCGGCACGATGTCGCCCGGTGTGACGCCGTCGTTCTCGCTGGCTTTCCTGCAAGATGCACTCTTCCACGCCTTTCTGCCGATCACGACCTATGTGCTTACGACGATGGGCACGTGGATGCTGAGCATGAAGGGCAGCACGGTCGGCACCCTCGGCGAGGATTTTGTGACGGTGGCGCGGGCGCGCGGTCTCAAGGACTGGCGCATCACGACCGCGTATGTCGGGCGCAACGCGGCGCTGCCGCTTTTTACGCAATTGACGATTGCGATTGGCTTTGTCGTCGGCGGCTCGTTTCTGATCGAGACGCTCTTTCAATACCAGGGCATCGGCTATGTGCTGAGCGGCGCGATTGCCCAGCGCGACTATCCGGTGATGCAGGGCGTGTTCCTGGTGATCACGGTGTCGGTGATCCTGGCGAACTTGCTGGCTGACTTCCTGTACGGCTGGCTCGACCCGCGCATCAAGGTTGGGTAAAAGGCGGTTGCAGTCTCCAGTCGATTGATGGTTCAGTGTGCGGCATAGTCTGTCCAGATAGTCTATCCAGATAGTCTATCCAGAGGGAGCAAATGATGGGTGTGATTCAGGGCATCTGGCACTGGTTGACAACGACCCTCAAACTGATGACCTATAATAAGGCTGGTTTCATCGGTTTTCTGGCGACATGTGCGATTTTGATAATCTGTCTGATCGGGCCGTTTTTCATCCCGCTCGACACCAAGACCAAGCTCGACCAGATTTATCAGCCGCCGTCCGCTGAGCATTGGTTTGGCACCGACCACCAGGGGCGCGACATCTTCTCGCAGATCGTACATGGCGGCAAGGACGTGATCTATGTCGCGGCCATTGCGGCTTTCCTCTCCACCTTCATCGCCGTGACCTTTGGCACGCTCGCCGCCTTTGCTGGCGGCAAGGTCGACAGCGGGATCATGGGCGTCACTGATATTATTCTGACGATTCCACAGTTCCCGCTGCTGGCGGTGCTGGCGGCGTTTATCACTTTTGACAATATCACCTATCTCGGTCTGTTTCTGGGCGCGCTGAGCTGGCCCGCGCTGCTGCGCGCCGTGCGCTCGCAGGCGCTCTCGCTCAAAGAACGCGATTTTGTCGAGGCGGCGCGGGCGCTCGACCTGGGTACGGGGCACATCGTCTTTCGCGAGCTGGTGCCCAACATGATGACCTACATCGTCATCAGTTTCACGCTGGCGCTGACCGCCGCCGTCTACACGCAGGTTGGTCTGGTGTTGTTGGGGCTGGTGCCGGTGTCGAGCAGCAACTGGGGTGTGATGATCAGCCTGGCATGGACACAGGGCGCCATCTTCTTCCGCGACGCGATGTGGCGCATCATGATGCCGATCCTGGCGATTGCGCTCTTCCAGCTTTCGGTGATCACGATGACGCGTTCGCTCGAACTGGCTTTCAATCCACGCTTGCGCACGATGGTGTAGGGGTATGTTACGTGTTGCGTGGTTCGTGTTGCGTGCAAACCGCGATCACACTCCATGCAATACGCACCACGCAATACGCAATACGCAACACGCACCGCGCAACACTCAGTAAGGATCGTTGACTGAATGGCGAAGAACAAGCTCGACTGGCAGACTGGCGACGCCAACGATGGGCGGGCGCCACTTTCACTGGAGAATGTCCACGTTGCCTACAACACGCGGCGGGGCAAGGTGCGTGCGATTCGCGGGGTGACGCTCGATTTGCACGCCGGCGAGAGCCTGGCGCTGATTGGTGAGAGCGGCTCCGGCAAGTCGACCTTAGGGCTGGCGATCGTGCGGCTGTTGCCCGACACGGCGGAGACGGCGCCCGGTGTGATCACCTACCGTCGCAACGGGCGCGAGGTGGATGTGCTGCAGCTCAAGCCGGGCGAGCTGCGCGAGTTTCGCTGGAGCGAGTGTGCGATGGTCTTTCAGGCCGCGCTCAACGCCTTCAACCCGGTGCTCAAAGTGTGGGCGCAGGCGCTCGACACGGCCAAGGCGCACGGCTGGCACGACAAGGACGCTGTCCGGCGCCGGCTGGTGGAGTTGCTCGAGTTCGTCCAACTCGATCCCAAGCGCGTGATCGACGCTTATCCGCATGAGTTGAGCGGCGGGATGCGCCAGCGTGTGCTGATCGCCCTGTCGCTGCTGCTCAATCCGCAGATTCTGATTCTCGATGAACCGACGACAGCGCTCGACATTATCACACAGCGCACGATCATCAAGCTGTTGCGCGAGTTGAAGGAAGATCAAGGCTTCACGATGATCTTCATCTCGCACGACCTGGCGATTGCCGCCGAGCTGGCCGACCGCGTGGCGACGATGTACGCCGGGCGCGTCGTTGAGCTAGGCGCCTCAGACGACATCTTCTATCGCCCGCGCCATCCCTACACGCTGGGGCTGATCCGCGCCGTGCCGACGGTGACAGGCGGCTTCGAGCAGTTGTTCTCGATCCCCGGTTCGCCGCCCGATCTGGTTGACCTGCCTAAGGGCTGCAAATTTCATCCGCGCTGCGCCTTTGCCACCGAGCGCTGCAAGCAGGAGGAGCCGGAGTTGGAGGAAGTGGGGCCTGGACACACGGCGGCGTGCTGGCACTGGCATGAAGTCGAGGCGGAGCTGCGTCGCAACCCGTTGCACCGCGGCGCGCTCAACCTGACCGATGTCATCGCCGTTGATGTGGAGGTGGCGTGATGGCGCCGATCATCGAAGTGCGCAATCTGACCAAGCAATTTGGCAAGGGCAAAGAGCGGGTCACGGCCGTTGATTCCGTTTCGTTTGCCATCGAGCCGGGCGAAACGGTCTGTCTGGTGGGCGAAAGCGGCTGCGGCAAGAGCACGACCGGACGCATGGTCGCCGGTCTGCTGGAAGCCACCTCCGGCGAGGTGCTGTTCGAGGGCAAGAACATCAAGCAGCTCGACAGCGCCGCCTTTCGCCGCTACCGCCAGACGGTGCAAATCATCCATCAAGACCCGTATTCGTCACTCAACCCGACGCAGACGATCAGCCAGATTCTCACCGCGCCGCTGCTGCGCCACAACAAGGTCAAGAACCGCGTTGCCGCCGAAGCGCGCGCGCTCGAAATTCTCGAAGTGGTCGATCTGACGCCAGCACGCGACGTGATCGCCAAATATCCACACCAGCTCAGCGGCGGACAGCGCCAGCGTGTGGCTGTGGCGCGCGCGCTCACCGTCGATCCCAAGTTCATCGTCGCTGACGAGGCGGTGTCGATGGTCGATGTCTCGATCCGTGTGAGCATCTTGACGATGCTGGCGCGGCTCAAAAAGGAGTTCGACGTCACCTTCCTATTTATCACGCACGACCTGGCGCTGGCGAAGTACTTTGCGTGGGAGGGGCGCATCACGGTGATGTACTTGGGGCGCATCGTCGAGGACGGGCCTACGCAGCGGCTGATCAACGACCCGCGCCATCCGTACACGCAGGCGCTGCTTTCCGCCGTGCCGGAAGCCGACCCGGAGCTGGCGCAGCACAAGCGGCAGATCGAGCTGCGCGGCGCCGAGATTCCCAGCCTGTTGGCGCTGCCGCCGGGCTGCACCTTTCACCCTCGCTGTCCTTACTTCGTACCGGGCCGGTGTGACGCCGCAGTGCCGGCGCTGGAAGCGTTGGACGTGGGTGGGCGTGTGGCCTGTCCGGTGCGCCGGCAGGAACGTGTATCGTTGTTGGTCTAGCCGATGAACAGTGAGATTGCGCGTGCCGGCATCTTGATCGGCGCTTTCCTGCTGGTGGGTGGCGTCCCGCTGCTCTTCGTTGTGGAGCCAGGCACCGGCGAGCACGCGATCACGCTCTTCACGGTTTTGTTCGGCGTAGTTTTTCTGGTAGCGCTCGGCATTGTCGTGCGCCTGAGCCAGCGCTGAGGCTGGAAAGGAGAAGAATTGACGCAGATTCGAGACATTTACTTGTTCACACCTGGTAACAACCCGATTGGGATAGTTACACTCCATTTTGGTTCTATTTTCGTCCTGTAAGATCAAGTCAAGGAGACAACGCATGAAACACATGAAGTGGTTTGCCCTCCTCATGGTGCTGGCGCTGGTGATTTCCGCCTGCGCAGCGCCAGCCGCTGCGCCCGGCGCTGCCCCGGCCGCTGGGGGAGAAGCTGCCGCGCCGGCTGCTGCCGGTGGTGGCGAGTTCCACATCGCCTGGCCGTATGATGTCGCGCCTAAGGGTCACTGGAACACCTTTGTGGCGAATGGCATCTTCAACGGCAGCCCCTATTTATCGTTGATGGAACCGCCGCTGTTCTACTACATGTGGGCGGATGCCAGCTGGATGCCGATCGCCGGCGAGTCGTGGGAGTGGGTGGATGACGTGACCCTGCGCGTCAAGTTGCCCGCCGGCGCCGTCTGGAGCGATGGCAGCGCGTACACGGCGAAAGATGTCGTCGACACCTTCGCCATCTATCGTCTGCTGAACACGGCGGCTTGGAAAGATCATCTGGCTGAGGTCAAGGCGGTGGATGACACCACAGTTGATTTTGTGCTGCGCGATCCATCAACGGTGGCGCCACGCCGCTTGCTACGCGACAGCTACATTCACGCCTCGTCGGTCTATGGCGAATGGGCGCAGAAGGTCAATGACCTGGTCGCTGCCGGCAAGACCATTGACGATCAGGAATGGAAGGACCTGCTTGCGCAGTTTAATGAGTTCCGCCCCGAAGATATGGTCGTGCTTGGTCCGTATAAGATCGACCCGGCCAGCATCACCGAATCGCAGATGATCATCAATAAGGTGCCGACCTCCTTCCTGGCAGACAAAGTCAAGTTTGACCGCCTGGTTAATTACAATGGTGAGACCCCTGTGGTCACGCCGTTGGTGTTGGCTGGCGACATCGACTACGCCACGCACGGCTTCCCGCCAGCGACAGAGAAGGAATACATCAACCTTGGCTATCGCATCATCCGTGCGCCGAATTACAATGGCCCCGCCCTGTACGTGAATCACGCAGTAGCGCCACTGGACAAGAAGGAAGTGCGTCAGGCGCTGGCTTACGCCATCGACCGCAACGAGAACGGCGTGGTTTCGCTGGGTGACTCCGGTAAAGCCGTCATCAACATGGCTGGCTTCTCCGATAACCTGGCTGCCAACTGGCTCTCCGACGATGTCGTCGCCAAGCTCAACAAGTACGAATTCGACCGCGCCAAGGCCGAAGAAATCCTGACCGGGCTGGGCTGGACACGCGACAGCGACGGCGTCTGGATGGACGAGACCGGCAAGCGCATGGAGTTTGAGCTGACGGCCCCGGCCGAGTTCGCCGACTGGTCCGCCGCCGCCGAGAACCTGGCGCAACAGTTGACCGACTTCGGCATCAAGACGGCATTCCGCGGCGTCACCTTCACGCAGCATGACATCGATGTTCAGGATGGCAACTTCCAGATGGCGATCCGCGCGTGGGGCGCTGGCAATCCATATCCGCAGTACGCCTTCAACTCGGACATGCGCACGCCCTACAACCAAATGATGTCGGGTGTGGGTGATCCCAGCAAGAAGGGCATGTCCTTCCCGATGACGCAGCAGACTGACGTACTCGGCGAGGTGGATCTGGCGGCTATGATTGCCAATTCCACGCTGGGTTCCGACATCGAAGCGCAGAAGGCCATCGTTGGCGACCTGGCGCTGGCGTACAACGAGCTGCTGCCGCAGATTCCGCTGTGGGAGCGCTACGGCAACAACCCGGCGCCGGACATCCGCGTCACGGGTTGGCCGCCGGATGGCGACCCGGTCTACCAGAACGGCACCTACAACGACCCGTTCGTGATCGTGCTGATGCTGACCGGGCAGTTGCAGCCCAAGTAATCTCGAATCTCTAATCTCTAATCTCTGAGATTGGAGATTGGAGATTCGAGATTGAAGAACCTGTTGGAGACGAAGCCGGTGTGCAGCCCGCGCACCGGCTTCAATTATGCCTATGCACAACTATCGCGTTCTGACACTGGTCAATTTTCTGGCGTTCATTGCGATCGGCATCAACTCGCCGCTGCTGACGCTCTACTTGCAGGGGCTGGGCGCCGATTTCGCCTTCATTTCTGTCATTCTCACGAGCACGATCCTGGTGATGCTGGTCAGTAATCCGGCGTGGGGCTGGCTGGCGGATCGGCTGGGACGGCGCAAGCCACTCTATATTGTGGGACTGGCCGGTGCGGCGTTGGGCTACTTCTGGCTGAGCGCCGCCGACAACGTGGCAACGGCGTGGCCGGCACGCCTGCTCGACGCGCTGAGCATGGCGGGCGTCTCCACGCTCGGCTTGACGCTGATGGGCGATACGCTTGACGCGTCACAGCGTCGCGGGCGCAGCATGGGTCTGACGCGCGGGCTGGCGTCGCTGGCGTTTGCGGCGGGCGCCTTCATGGGTGGACGCCTGGCAGACGCCTTCGGAATCTCGTCGGTTTTTGGGGTCTGCGGCGGCTTTCTAGCGGCGGCGGCGCTGGTCGCCTTGCTGCTGCACGAAGTCAAACCGACGCCGGTTGCTGTTGCCGTCGCCGCACCGCCGGTGGCGCCGTCGCCGCGCCCGTTGGGGCTGCCGGCGCTCTTCCTGGCAGGCGTCGTGTTGTGGACGGCCGCGCACGTCGCCTCGACCTCGATGTGGCCCAATTACATGGAGGCGAACGGCTACAGCAAGACGACGATCAGCAGCCTCTGGTCGCTCGCCGCGCTGATTGAGATGCCAGCGATGTGGCTTGGCGGCGCGCTGTCGGACATCACCGGGCGCGCAGTGGTGCTGGCGGCGGGCGGCGTCTTGGTCGCCACTGTACAGATCGGCTACTTGCTGCTGGTGGCGAGCCTGCCGGCGCTGCTGGGGGTGCAGATGGTGCGCGGCTTTGGCTTTGGGAGCTACACTGCGGCGTCGATGACCTTTGCTTCTGAGGTGGGCGGCAAGGCGCAGCGCGGCGGCAACAGCGGGCTGTTCAACACAGCAGGCAGCGCCGGTCAACTGGCGGGCAGTCTGTTGGGTGGGATGCTGGTGCAGGCAGCGGGGTTCAGAACATTGTTTCTCGTCTGCGCGGGGCTGGCCCTGTGCAGCGCGCTCTGCTTTTTGCTGCTGCGGCGCCAGGGCGTCATGCCGGTGCGGGAACAGCCAGCTTCGTGAGAGCATATCCTGCCTTTTGCATAGTCAGCCTTCGTGTGCGACGATACCGAGAGAGTAGTGTTATCTACAACTTCATAGAGGAAAGCCAGGAACCATGCAACGAATCGGAGTGATCGGGACAGGGGCGATCGCCGCCATTCACCTCGATGGCTGGCGGCGGATGCCAGGGGTCCAACTTGTCGGATATTACGATGTGAGGTCAGAAGCCGCCGAACGCGCGGCGCAGCGCTATGGCGGTCGGGTGTTTGCCACGCTGGACGACCTGTTCGCTGCCGTCGATGTGGTCGATATCTGCACGCCGGGCGTGGCGCACAAGGAGAACGTGCTGGCCGCCACCGCGGCGGGCAAGGCGATCATCTGCGAAAAGCCGTTGGCGCGCCATCTTTCGGACGCGGTGGAGATGGTCGCAGCGTGCGAACGCGCGGGCGTGCCGCTCTTTCCGGCGCAGGTGGTGCGCTTCTTCCCGATGTATAGTCAGGTCAAGGCGCAGATCGATGCCGGCGCCATCGGCAAGCCGGGCGTCTATCGCAGTGCGCGCAACGGTAGTTTCCCGCGCCCCGGGCGCGACTTTTCGGCGCCACACTATGCCGATTTCAACCTGAGCGGCGGTGTGGTGCTCGATGTGGCGGTGCATGACATCGACTTTGCGCGCTGGTGCTGCGGCGAGGTCGAGCGGGTCTTTGCACGTGGGCTGACCTTTGCGGGCAAGGAATATCGCGACCACGCGCTGATCACGCTGCGCTTTGCGTCGGGTGCGGTCGGTCATATCGAGGTGAGTTGGGCGCATCCGCGCGGCAACTTCCGCACGCGCGTCGAGGTGGCGGGCGACGGTGGCTTGATCGAGTGGGATTCCATCGACCGCCCCCCGCTGGTCTACGAACTCTACGACGATGAGCACGGCTTCCGGCGCATCGGCAGCAGCCCGACCGCCGACGAGGACGAGCCATACTACGCCGAGCTGGCGCACTTTATCGACGTGTTGGAAGGGCGCGCCCAACCGATCGTGACGGCGCGCGACGGGCTGGAGGCGGTGCGCGTGGCGCTTGCCGCCATCGAATCGATGCGCACCGGCAAGGTGATCGCCATGAACGAGTTTGTGGGGTGAGGCCATGAGCAATCCATCTGTTCGTATCGGCTTTTTGGGCATCGCCCACATGCATTCGGTCAGCTATGCCCACAACCTGCTCGCCATGTCCGGCGTCGAAGTCGTCGGCATGTGGGATCGCACCGACGCGCTTGCTGCCGAATGGTCTCAACGGCTGGGCGTCGCGCGCTTTGCCAGCGCCGATGCACTGCTCGCCGCCGGGCTGGACGCGGTCGTGGTGTGCAGCGAGAACGCGTATCATCGACCGCTAGTCGAGCAAGCTGCGGGACGTGTGCAGGCGATCCTGTGCGAGAAGCCCATCGCCACCACGGTCGCTGACGCGCAGGCGATGATCGACCGCTGCGCCGACACCGGTGCGAAGCTGCAGATCGCTTTCCCGGTGCGCTTTGCGCCATCGGTGATCGAACTCAAGCGCCAGCTCGACGCCGGGCTGTTGGGCGAAATCTACACGGTCAACTGCACCAATCACGGCTCGATGCCCGGCGGCTGGTTCATTGACCCGGAACTGGCAGGCGGCGGCGCAGTGCTCGACCACACCGTGCATGTGATCGATGTGCTGCGCTGGTTCTGGGGCGCCGAGGTGACGGAGGTCTACGCCGAGGTAGGCGACAGCCTGCTGCACCCCGATCTGGGCATCGACGACGTCGGGCTACTCTCCTTCACACTGAGCAACGGCGTCTATGGCACGCTCGACACAAGCTGGTCGCGCCCGCCGAGCTATCCGATCTGGGGCGACGTCAAACTCGAAATCCTGGGCGAACACGGCGTGGTCTACGGCGACACGCTGCACCAGTACATCACCGTTGCCTCCAACGCCGCCGGCAAGACGCGCTGGGCGGGCTACGGCAGCGACATGGATCGCGGACTGATGGCGGATTTTGTCGACATGGTGCGCACGGGCCGCGCCCCGTCGATCACGGGTGAGGATGGTCTGCGCGCCATGCAGGTCGCCCTCGCCGCCTATGCATCCGCCAAAACGGGTCAGCCGGTCAAACTCTCCAATCTCTAATCTCCAATCTCCAGTTTGAGATTGGAGATTGTTAGCATTCTCTTGCGAGGTATTCTATGTCTAAACCTGTTGAACTGGTCGTCATCGGCGCGGGTGGGCGCGGCGCGACGGCTTACGCATCCTACGCCCTGCGCCATCCCGATGAAGTGCGCATTGTCGGCGTCGCCGAGCCGGACCCAATTCGCCGTGAACGGTTGGCGGAGGCGCACGACATCGACGATAGCCGCTGCTTCACGACGTGGGAAGATTTGGTCGCCGCCGGGCAGCTGGCGGATGGCGCCATCGTCGCCACGCAAGATCAGATGCACGTGGGGCCGGCGATTGCGGCGATGGAAGCCGGCTACGAAGTGCTGCTTGAGAAGCCGATGGCGCACACGCTCGAAGGCTGCGTCCAGCTGGTGCAGGCGTCCGAACGCACCGGGCGCGTGCTGCAAATCTGTCATGTGCTGCGCTACGCCCCCTTCTGGCGCAAGCTGCACGAAGTGCTGGAGTCGGGCGTGATCGGCGAGATTGTCACCGTCGAGCATCGCGAGAATGTCGCCTACTGGCACATGGCGCATAGCTTCGTGCGCGGGCACTGGCGCAACAAGGCGCTCTCCAGCCCGATGATCCTGGCAAAGTGCTGTCACGACCTCGACATCCTGGTGTGGAACCTCAAGCAGCCGGTGACGCGGCTATCGTCGGTCGGCTCGCTGATGCACTATCGCCGCGAGAGCGTCGGCCCGGAGATTCCGCAGCGCTGCACCGACGGCTGTCCGATCGAGGCGACCTGTCCCTTCTCGGCGATCGGCATCTATCTCGACTATGAACGCACCTTCCCCGACGCGCGGCAACGGATGCTGGCAGCGGGCATGGATCCGGAGGCGCCCAATGTCTGGCCCTTCGCCGCCATCACGCCCGACGTGAGCCGCGCCGGACGCCAGCGCGCCATCGAGACCGGACCATACGGGCGCTGCGTCTACCACTGCGACAACGACGTGGTCGATCATCAGACGGTGCTGATGGAGCTGGCCAGCGGCGCGTCGGTGACGCTGGTCATGCACGGGCATTCCAACGAGGAACACCGTTCGATGCGCTATGATGGCACGAAGGGCACACTGCGCGCGCGCGTCGAGCCGGACGAGATCGAAGTGCATGTGCACGGCGGCAAGTCGGAACGCATCGCCATCGAGCGCCCCACGACCGGGCACGGCGGTGGCGATGAGGGCATCATGCACGACTTTGTGCGCGTGCTGCGCGGCGAGATCGCGCCACTGACCACGGCGCGCGTCTCGCTGGAGAGCCATCTGCTCGCCTTCGCCGCCGAGGATGCGCGGCTGAGCGGGCAGGTCATCAACATGGCGGAGTATCGGGCGCGAGCGGAGCAATTGGCGAAGGCGTTGGTTTAACAGAGAGTGACATGCCAGAGATCAGCCGTTTCTTGGGGATTTCGATTCACATGTATCATGCTACAGTTTGACAATCGCATGACTTACTGCGCATGTATCGCAGGCATAACAATGAACCCGCTTGCAGTGGTCAGGTAAGACACGCGGTTTCACAGCGATGACTGCGATATGTGCTTTTGAGTGCAGGCAAGGTTCACCATGCTGATCGCAGGACTGATGAGCGGCACCTCCGCTGACGGCATCGATGTCGCGATTGCCGAAATCACCGGGCTGCCGAAACCCGATGGCGACGGTGTGCAGATCGTACAGCAGGCGTTCGCCACCGTGCCCTGGCCCGCAGCAGAGCGGGCGCTGATCTTCGACCTCTTCGCCGGACAAGGGACGCCGGCCGACCTCTGCCGCGCCAATTTCCGCCTGGGGGAGATTTTCGCCGCCGCCGTGCAGCAGGTCGCCGCCGCCGCCGGCATTGCGCTGGCAAGCCTCGACCTGATCGGCAGCCACGGTCAGACAATCTGGCACGATGTGACCGCCGACGGGCGCGTCACCAGCACGCTGCAGATCGGCGAGCCGGCCGTGATCGCGGCGCGCACGGGTGTGACGACGGTCGGCAACTTTCGCGTGGCGGATGTGGCGGCAGGCGGGCAAGGTGCACCGCTGGTGAGCATTTTCGACTGGCTGCTGCTGCGACCGCCACCTGCCCTCAACAGTGTGATTGGCGGTTGGCGTGCGGCGCAGAACATCGGCGGCATCGGCAACGTGACTTTTCTGCCGCCGGTCGATTGCGACGCCGCGCCGCTGGCGTTCGATACCGGGCCTGGCAACGTGCTGATCGACTGGGCGGCGCGTTTTGCCAGCAACGGCGCGCTGACCTACGACGACGGCGGCGTGCTGGCGCGGCAGGGGCAGGTGCACGAGGCGCTGGTCACGCGCTGGCTGGAGCATCCCTACTATCAACAGCCGCCGCCAAAGACCACCGGTCGCGAGCTGTACACGGCTGAGTTGGCGGCAGCAATGCGCGCCGAAGCCCAGGCAACCGGCGCCAGTGACGTGGACTTCGTCGCCACCGTCACCGCACTGACCGCCGCCACCATCGCCGACGCATACGCCCGCTTTGCGCCGGGGCCGCTGGCGCAGGTCGTGATTGCGGGCGGCGGCGCGCACAATCCTGTGCTGCTGGCGGAGCTGCGCATCCGATTAGCGGTGCGCCTGGGACAGGCGGTCGAGGTCGTCACCCACGAAGCCCTGGGCATCGACGCCGACGCCAAAGAGGCGCTCACCTTCGCCCTGCTTGCCTATCTCTGCGCGCACGGCTTGCCCGGCAACGTGCCAGCCTGCACGGGCGCAAAGGAAGAAATCGTTTTGGGCGTCATTGCTCCAGGGAAGAATTATGAGAGATTGGAGATTAGAGATTGGAGATTGGGATGAGTGCGTGATTGAGTGATTAGGTGATTGGGTGATTGAGTGATTGGGTGATGGGGTGATTGGGTGATGGAGCAACCGGTCAACGAGCTGAGCCTAGTCTCCAATCTCTAATCTCTTAATCTCCCAATCTCTCAATCTCCCAATCTCTCAATCTCTCAATCTCCCAACCCTCACACCTATGATCACACTCGGCATCGACGGCGGCGGCACAAAGACGCGCTGCGTGGCCGTCAACGAAGAAGGCGACATCCTGGCGACGACGACGGTCGGCAGCACCAACATCAACGCCATCGAGCACGGCGTCGTGCGCGAACGGCTGGCGGAGGCGGTGGTGACGGTGCTGTCGCAAGCCAGCGCAGAACCGGCTGATGTCATCGCCGTCGGGTTGGGCATGTCGGGCGTCGGGCGACCGGCGGATGTGCAGCTCGTGCGGCGCTGGATGGCGGAGATGCTGCCGCGCGCCTACGCCTACGTCGACAATGACGCGGTGGCAGCGCTGGCAAGCGGCACCGGCGGCGATCTCTACGGCGTGGTGATCATCAGCGGCACGGGGATGATCGTCTTTGGCGTCGACGCCGACGGACGGCGGCGGCGCGCAGGCGGCTGGGGCGCAATCCTGGGCGACCCGGGCGGCGGCTTCAGCATCGGCGCAGCGATCCTGCAGTCGATCACGGCGGCGACCGATGGCTGCGGCCCGGTGACGACGCTCACCGCGCGTGTGCTCAATCACCTGGGGTTACGCGAAGTGCAGGACCTGATTGCGTGGACCTACGGACAGAGCGGCTGGGCGCACGTCGCCGGGCTGGCGCATCTGGCAGAAACTTGCGCGGCGGAGAGCGACGAGGTGGCTTTTCGCATCCTGGCCTGGGCGGCGGACAACCTGGCGCAGCGCGCCGAGGCCGTGATTCGCGGGCTGGGGCTGGAAAACCAGCGCTTCCCGCTTGTGCTCGCTGGCGGCAACCTGACGCGCGGGGAGCTGCTGCGCCGCCTGCTCACGATCCGATTGGAAGAAGTTGCACCGCACGCCGAGATCGTTACGCCGTATCTTGATGCAGCGGTCGGCGCAGCGTTGCTGGCGCTGAAGATGGCGTGGAAGGAAAGAGAATAGGAGATTAGGAGATTGGAGATTAGGAGACTTCGTCAGTATGACATATTCGCTCCTGACTGCACAATCTCCCAATCGCACAATCCCCCAATCTCCAATCTCCAATCTCGATACAAGGAGAACCTATGAGCAACAATCAAAATTCGCTAGAAGTCGCCACTTTGGGCGGCGGCTGTTTCTGGTGTCTGGAAGCAGTGTACGTTGAACTGCGCGGGGTGGAGAAGGTGGTATCGGGTTACGCGGGTGGGCACGTGAAGAACCCGACCTATCGCGAGGTGTGCAGTGGCTCGACCGGCCACGCCGAGGTGGTGCAGGTGACCTTCGACCCGGCGGTGATCAGCTATGCCGACATTCTGCGCGTCTTCTTCACCATCCATGATCCGACGACGCTCAACCGCCAGGGCGCGGACGTGGGCACGCAGTATCGGTCGATCATCCTCTATCACGACGAGGCGCAGAAGCAGACCGCGATCGAGGTAATGCAGGAGGTCACTGCGCAGCGTATCTGGCAGAACCCGCTGGTGACGGAGCTGGCGCCGCTCGATGTATTCTATCCGGCGGAGGAGTATCACCAGAATTACTTTGCGCGCAACCCGATGCAGCCCTACTGCCAGGTGGTGATTGCGCCCAAGGTCGCCAAGTTCCGCAAGCAATACTTTGATCGACTGCGGCGGTGAAGTCACGCGTCACGAGTCGGGCGTCAAACCGGTGAAGGCTGATTTGTGACGCGTGACCAATGACGCGCTGCGTTAGCACTTACCACCGCCGGAGCCAATGCAGGTGGCGGCGCGCCAAAATAAATCCTGAATAGCGCTGCCTGCCGACATCAAGCCGGCGACTATCGCCAGTGCCAGCAGTCCGGCTAAAAGCGCATACTCGATCAGGTCCTGTCCTTCTTCCTGACGATATTGTGTGTAAAGTTTCCAATAGTAGTGATTGATGGCCTGTTTCATTGGATGGCAACTCCCGCTTCGTTAAATTGCTTGACGCTGTATTTCTGAGCAGAGACAACAGTTTTCCTTACAAATTATTATACTGATAGATGCGTGTATTTGTATCCTGTTAGAAAGCTGTCATTTGTGAACATCTGCGTTGCGCCGGTCACCGATCCAGAGCAGTGGGATTCGTTTGTGTTGCAGTCACCGCAGCACACCTTCTTGCAGGCGTGGCGTTATGGAGAGTCCTTGCAGGAAGTTGGACATATTGTGCTACGAATCGGGCTTTTTGATGGAGCTGAACTGGTCGGCGCTGCGCAGCTTGTACGGTTTCACCTCAAGCCGGGGTCATTCCTCCATTGCCCGCATGGTCCGCTGCTGCATGACTGGACACAAACCGGCTACGTCGATGCAATGTTTGACGCCATTGCTGCAGCAGGGCGCACTCAAAAGGTCGCTTATGTTCGACTCAACCCGCCGCTTGCTGGGCTGGAGACTGTCTTTCAAGCGCATGGCTGCACACCGGCGCCGATTCAACTGTATGTCGAGAACACCTGGATCATCGATTTAACGCCATCGCCGCAAGTGTTGCTCAGGCAGATGCGACGCACGACGCGCAATGCAATCCGCGATGCAGTGCGTGCTGGCGTCGAGGTGACAGTAGACACGTCATTGCGCGACTTGCCCCTGTTGCTCGATCTCTATGCACAAACGGCGGCGGATCAGCGCTTCGAGCCGATTGCCCGGCAATATATCGAAGCTGAAGCGCGCGCTTTTGCGCGCAGCGGGGACTGCGCCGTCGTTTGTGGCTGGCGCAACGGCGTGGCGCTAGCCGCCGTGTTGGTGATTTTCTATGGGCACACGGCTTACGCACACTTCGGCGCCTCATCACGGGTGGCGCCGCGCACCTTTGCACCTCACCTTGTGCAGTGGCGGATCATCGAGACAGCGCAAGCACGCGGTTGCAGGCAGTACGATCTATGGGGCATCGCACCGGCTGGCGCGCCTGACCATCCCTGGGCAGGATTCTCAGTCTTCAAACGCGGCTTTGGCGGGCGCGAAATTCGCTACGTGCATGCTCACGATCTGCCGCTGAAGTCGCACTATCTGTTGGTGCATTTTGTTGAGACACTGCGCCGCCGCCGTCGC
>DMDA01000025.1:57641-59174 GCA_003451595.1 Chloroflexota bacterium
ATCTGCTTGTCGGCACCCCGAAGGCAACAGGTGTATAACTCTCTTTCCATCGAAACGGGGCAATATCACCTTGATTCATGGATAGCGGGCAACTCGTCCAACCACGATAAATCTCTTCCAATGACTAATTCTCTCATTGTAGCGTGATGAGTATTTTTCATCGGAATCAAACGCATCTGAAACCTGTGCCTTCGGGCCATTTCCTTCACTTCTTCTGCCTCATCATATGTCATTAGAAAATCGCCCGCTAGTGACTCACAAACTGTAAATAGATGTTCGTGATCAATCTGATGATGTTTATAAAGCCGTTTGCCCGCCTTCTTGCCACCGGCAGTATAGGGAGGATCAATAAAATAGATGGCATCCTCGCGGTGGGCAAACTCCATCATCACTTTCAAGCCATCATCGCACCGGAAATCAATCCGATGCACAACATTATTCAGGCTGATGAGTCTCCGAGCAAGCGTCTTCGGATACCATCGAGAACCGATTCCCTTTCCGTTTTCTCCATACTTAATGAAGCGAGAGCCTTCAGCGAGTATTCCTCCATGAAGCGTTCGGTTTTTCAGAATTGTCTGAAACGCTTTCTCCCGCTTGGTCGTTGGAGTTTTCTGAAGCTCCTCTTCAACGGCTTCTCTCGTCATCGTGAAGGTCAAGATTCGATTGGCAAGCCACACCGCATCACCGGTTATGATGGTTTCCCACACGGCTACCACTTCATCATCCAATTCGACCATGACCGCCTTTTCGACCAAGTCCTCAAAGAGGGCGGTAAGGCTGATGATCCCCCCACCGGCGAACGGTTCAATGAGAATTAGAGGCTTGCTTTTCAGACTATCTACCCAACGTCGGAATGTCGGCACAAACCATGTCTTTCCACCAGGGTAGCGGAAAGGGCTTCTCTGCGGAACTGATGCGACATTCACTGGGCGTGGTAAAGCCATTTCCTCAGAAAATAACGAGAGCTGTCTCTGTGTCGCCATAGTCAAAATGGCCTCTCGATGGTTTGGTTTGTCGGAGGAGTTTCCAGTTGCTCGTCAAGCTTTTCCTGAAGCAGTTTGATGAAATCTTCTACTCTTCCAGGCAATGGTGTCGTAATCGAAAGCAGCGCGGGTTCAAATTCAGTAAAAACTTCATCCACCTTCGTCAGATAGTATCGCCCTTCATGCAGTTTCAGATCGTAGATAAGCCAGGCAATATCTGCCTTATCCTTTGAGACTTGTTTGAGCGTGGGTAGAGTAGCAAAGAAGCTCTTGTTCAGTGCCACAGCGATTTTCTTTTTCCAGCTATGCAAGATTCCACCCTTATAAACGAGTTGTGGAACGAGTCTTTTACGAGATGATGAGAGATAATCAGGACGAGGGTAGTTTGGCTCGCCGGACCAATCCATGCAAGTCTTGTTTTGCGGATCGCCCATGTAATACTCGAATGGTTCACGGACATTGCCGGAGATATAAACAGCCTGAATCTCAAGAGCACCGAAATCAATAGCCCTCCCCATATCATCATAGGCGACGAGAACCACATCGATGT
>DMDA01000025.1:59337-59768 GCA_003451595.1 Chloroflexota bacterium
GGCCTCTGCCAATGGCTGTCCGGCATGACTCATGTCAATCCTTTCCTATCTGACGTTCTAACGAAATATGATTATGCGGCGCAGGAAGAGCGAAACCTTTGCCCTTTCCAAACCTGGCCGCCGCATAATCCGTATGGGATGAAGTCGGTGGAGTAGAGGCGTATTATTGAAATTTGAACAGCAACTTNNAAAAAAGAAAGCCGCAGCATGGTCAGCAATAATCCAGTCCTGGCGAAATCGGATGGGGCAAGTAATGACAGGCGCGCTCTCATGATAGATGCTGCACACGCCAAGGGGATTCTTTGCCTTGTCCTTTGTGCAATTCGGCACCTTGTTGTTGAAGGGACAGAGACGAAGAGAACGATACCGTTGCGCCGTATCCGTTTGATCGGTGACCAGGTAACCGAAGGCCTCTGCCAATGGCTGTCCGG
>DMDA01000025.1:60055-61274 GCA_003451595.1 Chloroflexota bacterium
ATTGAAATTTGAACAGCAACTTGACCGGTGCAATCGTCGTATTTACACCCCAAGATGCGCCTGGTGCGCTCAAGTATAGCAACACTCAGTCAACCTGACAATGCGTTTCTTGTTCGTTCAGCTGGGTCCAAGTAAAGCAACCGGGCAACGGAGCCTCTGAGATGTGTCATTAGTCGCCGCCCGCAATCTCAACCTGCCCGACCCGCACCTGACCGTCACCACTGAGCAGTGCACCCGGGGTCGTCACTGGCAGCCGCAGCGCGCCAGCACTGGCGGATTCGTACAGCCCCACCCAAAAGTCATACGTCCCGGCGGGCAACGGCTGCTCCAACGCAATCTCGAACTCGCTCAAGACGCGGTCGCCAGCGCGCCAAAGCCGCGTGGGGAAGCGCTCCCTGGCTGGCGCCTGGTCAAAGCCGGCCACCTGCCGTCCTGCCGCATCCACAATGTGCACGAACGCCGTGTAGTCGGTCGCTGGCGTCCCCAACGCCTCCCACAGCAGCCGGGCCTGCAATCCCTGCCGCCCGGCGCTGACTGCCGCCTGCGTCAGGCGGATGACGCCGCCGAACTCGCTGTTTGCTGTGATCGCGTCGGGTGCGTCGAGCGTGGGCGGATCATGCGGCGTCACCACCACTGTCCCGGCGAAGGGCGTAACTATAGCGCCGGTGGCGTCATAGGCAGGCAAGGGCAGGAATTCGCCGCGTTGTCCAGGCGCGCCCTCTGTAGCCGGGTCGATGAAGCCAACGTAAAGCCGCGCCGCCAGCGGCGACCAATTGGCCACAGCGCCCGTCACCGGCAGTAGATAGTGGTCGGCATAGGTTGCGCCCGCTGCCCAGAAAGTGGTTGGGTTGCGTCCCCAACCAGGGTGGGTGGTGAGATTGGCAATTTCAATGCCATTTTCATCAAGTAGCTGCACGAAGAGTTGATAGTCATGATCGAGGGGCGCAGACGCCTGGAAATAGAGCGTGATCGGTAATATGGCGCCCGCCTGCACGCGTTCCTGCGCCATCTCCATCGCCACTAGACGGATGATCTGCCCGTCGCCATAGCGCAGATCAACGGGTTGCGCGCTGGCGGGAATCGCTGTCACGGGCGCCGGCGCTGCGTATGCATTGGGCAACAGCCAGGTAAGTGTGTAGAGCGACATTCCCACAAGCAGCGCCAGCAACCCTAGCCATACCGCCCTGCGCGCCAGCTGGGGTAGCCAGCGCAACCAGAA
>DMDA01000025.1:61515-62391 GCA_003451595.1 Chloroflexota bacterium
GGCGATACGCGGGGCGGGGAGTGCGTGGCGAGCGTGAGGTGATGCATGACGCGTGAGGGCGCTGATCGTTGCCAGCCCGGCGCCGACCAGCCCGATCAGGGTCACGGCGTCCATGACATGGTAAAACCACTCCGGCAGGAGGAGGTTGAACCAGCCGAAGACGCCCCACGCCGAGTAGCGCAATCCGGCAAACTCTGGCCAGAAGTCGCGCCAGTCAATGCCGCCCTCGCGCCGTCCGTTGATCTCCATCAGGTGCGCGAGACCGCTCCAGTCGCCGTAGAGAACAATGTTGCGCCAATACCACCAGCCAGCAATAAGGATGGCCGGGATGCCAGCGAACAACGCAGCGTTCAGGAGGATGCGCCAGGAGCGGCGTCGCCACGCCAGCCAGAGCACAACCAGTCCGCTCAGCGGGATCAGCCCCAGTCCTTGGAGTTTGCTCAGTGCGGCGGCGCCTAATGCCACGCCGAGCACGCTCCACTCCCACCAGCGGGTGGCGTCGGCGTCGGCTTTTGCCAGCAGGCGCGCCAGCCAGACGAGCGTGAGGCTGCTGGCTGCGATAATGGCGTTATCGTTGGAGAAGGAGGCGCTGAGAAATAGAAATTGCGGGATCGCCGCCACCAGCGCCATTGCTAGCAACGGCAACGTTAGCCGTTGTGGAAAGGCGTATTGAGCCAGTCGCCAGGTCGCCCACAGTGTCACTGCACCCAGCAACAGCGAGAGCCAGCGTCCGAGGTGGAGCGCCAGATTGCTGCCGCGCAAGGGCTGCCAGCGTCCGGCGTAGAGCATAAAATTTTTGTTGCCGGGATAAAGTGGGTCGCCGATGTTGGCGCGTGGGTTGCGCACGGCTAGGCTCGGAAAGTCGTCCTGATTGAT
>DMDA01000025.1:62640-64431 GCA_003451595.1 Chloroflexota bacterium
GACCAGGATTAGCTGGGTCTTGCACGGGCAGGCCATTGCCCTGGGCGATATGACGCGCAAAGCCGTAGTGAAAGGGTTCGTCGGGCGTCTCGAAGGGCGGGACGATCAGGCTGTAGGCGAGGCCGCCCAACAGAAAGAGGCCAATGATCAGCCACGCCCAGGGTGGCGTCTGGCCTGTCTCCGGCGTGATGACGGGGTGGGTGATGGCGCGCAATGATTTCATGGCGTCTCCACTGGGAAGAGCGCCGTGACGCCGTCGGCGGCGATCTCACCGCCCTCGATGGCTGTGATCGGCAGCTTTTCCTGCGTTTCGGCGTCGTAGACTTCCAGCGCGTAGAAATGCTGACCTGTCATCGGTGCGGCGGGGAGTGGCGGCATCTCGACATACTCCATGATGATTCTGTCCGGGTCCCAGTAGAGCGTAGGGGCGTCACCCTCATAGGGTTCGCGCTCGACTGCGCCCAGTGTCTGGAAGGCGCCATCCGCACCTTGCACCAGCCGGCGCCAGATGTAGCGATAGCGGCGGTCTGGTTTGGATGTGACCTCCCAATACAGCCGCGTTTGTGAGGGCAGATCGTTTGCTAGCGGCGGGTCGGCGGCGTATCCCACCAGCCGTATCTGTTCGCCAAATTGCGCCAGCACCGGCTGTGCGATAGGCGGCGGCGCGTCGGTAAAGACGGGGAGCGTCGGCAGGTAGAGCTTGACGTGTAGCGATGACTGGCTGAAGAACTTTACATCGCGCATCAGGATGAAGTGTTCATCCATCCAGCGTTCCATCCTTCCCTCTGGATCAAGGGTGATGTGATTGCCCGAACGCAGCAACCAGATGCGTTGATAGTGGGGCGCCTGTTCCTCCAGCCAACGGATTGTATCGTCCACGCTGCGGTCGAGCAATGGTACGCCGTAGACCGCCAGCGGGGCGCCTTCTTCGATGGCGGCGTAGACACGGTCGAGCGGCGCGTAGTACTCGAAGATGCGTTTTGTGGCTGGTTCGTCGTAGAGGATCAGGTCGCCGGGCATCATGCGCACCGCCATGTACTCGCCTAGACGTCGGTAGTCGTCTTTCGCATAGCGCTCGTCGGTGAAATAGTTGAAGGTGCTATACCCGACCGCTGCCAGCAGAAAGAGTGTGAGCATCGCTGCGGCAAAGCGCTGACGTGTCCAGATCACGCTCAACCCGATGGCGACTGCCAGCAGAAAGCCGCTGAGCAACTGGCTGAGATGGCGCGCCGTCATGTAGAGTGGGCGGTAGAGGTTGATCGCCAGCAGCAGCGCCAGCGCCAGAATGAAGAAGGTTGGTAACAGCCAACCGCCAGTCGCCAGTCGGCGTCGATCCAGCAGCCCCCAGGCCAGCCCAAGCAGCGCCAACGCCCCGAAGACCAGGTCGATCCACCAGACCACGCCGTAGTCAACGCTCAGCCCCAAACTGAAGGCGTTGACCAGGTCGGGGATCAAGATTGCCAGCGTGATCTCTGAGAAATTGCCCCCGCCGCCTTGTCCGATCAGGAGCCACGCTGCATAGAGGGCGACCAGCGCGCCTGCGCCCAGCAACAACAGCGCCGCACCCATCGCCCAGAAGCGTCGCCCGCGCCACGCCCACACCATGATCACCAATACCTGGAAGGGCAACAAAAAGACAGCGAAGTAATGCGTCGCCAGTGTCAGCAGAGTGACGAGCACGAAGCCAATCGCAGCCGGGCGCTGCAGTTGTGGTGTTTCGGTGGCGCGCAGCAGCAGGTATGTGCCGATCGCTGTCAACGTTGCCCACAGGGCGTAAGGGCGCGCTTCCTG
>DMDA01000025.1:64699-66262 GCA_003451595.1 Chloroflexota bacterium
CACCGACGCATAGCGCACGGCAAACTCTCGGCTGCCAACGCCTGCCATGATGGCGCCCTGCACCAGGAAGTAGAAAAATGGGTGCTGGTCGATGGTCAGCACACTGCTCATGCGGTCACTGATCCACAGCACGCCACGCAGCAGATCAGCCAGTGGCTGCTCGACGCGTTGCACGCTTAGACTCTCGTCCCACCACAGCGGCTTGTGGTCGAGCCAGACGACGCCGCGCGCGTAGGCCAGCAACGTCAGGACAAGCAGCAAGCTCCTCTCCTTTGCCGTGTGGCGCAGTGACCGGATGGAGGAAATCCTCATTGTTCAACCTCTTGCCGCACACCGGCGTAGAGTGCGGCGCGGCAGCTCGCAGCCGCCGGTGGTAAGGTGGATGGGAGACTGCGGTTCGCAACCGTTGCTTCGGTCGCCCCTTGCCCCTCGCCCCTCGCCCCTATATTCAACACAGCCAGTTCGACATCCTCGCCTGCCGTTGTCATCACCGCTGCGCCGGTGTCTGGATCGTACAGGCGCAGTGTCAGACGATAGGCGCCGGGCGGCAGGTCGCGGGGCAGGAGCAGACCGCGTTGGTCGCGCGCCGGTTGCCCTACGACCCAGACGTTGGTCGGTGCAAACCAGTTCTGCGGCGTATAGTCTACGCTCTGCACGATATTGCCAGCGGGATCGTGGAGGCGCAGGCTGAACTTGTATGCCGACGCAGCGGCGCGCGTAAACCAATCCGTGGTCACGCGCAGCAGATCGCCAGGCTGCGGCGTCAGCGTATCGAGCGCAACCTGCTCCAGTTGCAACGCGTCACCGAAGTCGATGCCCAGCGACAGGGTGATCGGCGCTGTGGTCGCCAGTCCGTAGCGCGTGACGCGGATGCCATTGTGATAGGTCGGGTCTGTGGCCCAACCCTGCGTCGCCAGCCAGACCTGTACGGTGGCGGGCGCGTGAAAATAGAGTAGTTCCCAGACGTGCGGCGCGCCTGCTGTCAATTGGCGCAGACGGACATCAGCCTCTGCCAGCGGCGCGTCTTCCAGGTCGGCGACGGCGAAGACAGGGGCGGCGCCGGTGTAGTAGTGTAGAAAGACTTTGCTGGGGTCAGGTCCATCCACCAGCACCACATCGCCCGGCTGCAAACCAGCCATGATCGTCTGCGCCGCGCTACGGAAGTCTGGCTTATGCAGGGTCGTGTCGGCGTAAAGGCGTTGCACGGCGAGCAGATTGGCGCCTGCCAGCACAAGCGCAGTGAGCAGCGGTAGCGCCGTCGCAACTGACGCCGTGCGTGCTGAAGATGTGGGCGACCGGCGCCATATGCACCAATCCAGCCAGCTCACGCCGCCTGCCGCCAACAGGAGCAGCGGCGCAGTCATCGCTATGACGTAGCGTTCGTGATAGTCGGGGTTGCGCAGCGCCAGTGCAATCACGGCCGCTAGCGGCAACAACACACTTGTGGCCAGCAGCAACGCGGCGGCGCGCCGTGTGCGCCACCAAAAGCCCAATCCGGCCAGCGCTAGCAGTGCATAGAGCCAGACCAGGGGTGTGCGCCAGGGAGTGGGCATTGCGTCGCTT
>DMDA01000025.1:66556-67100 GCA_003451595.1 Chloroflexota bacterium
GACCGAAGCCCTGCCAATTGCGGCTGATCACCAACCAAGCGCTCACGAAGACCGCCTGCGCTATGGGAACCAACGCGCCGAACAAATGCAGATAGACAGTTGCCGCTGTGGTTAGCGCATAGGTGATGCCCCACCGCCACCGTGCGTTACGACTGCGTGTCTGGCCGTCCAACTCCAGCAGCCGCCAAAGAGCGATCGTCGCCAGCAGGGAGGTGGCAAGCAGCCAGGAGTACATGCGCGCCTCTTGCGCATACCAGAGTTGGAAGCCGCTTGTCGCCAGCAGCAATGCCGCCGTCATGCCCGCAGGCCAGTAGCCAAGATCAACGCCAAGACGATAGAGCAACGCCACGCTTGNNAGGGAGTGGGCATTGCGTCGCTTGCAGTGAACGCAGCCAGATAGCGCCAGGGGATTTCCGCAGGATCGCCGGGTTCGCGCCAGCCGCCAAAGCTGAAGATGCCTAACACGCGCGGCAGCCAGGGGAGAAAGAGCAGCAACGCACTGATAGCTGCAGCCAGCCAACGACCGAAGCCCTGCCAATTGCGG